>JAUSFL010000024.1 GCA_030649735.1 Candidatus Iainarchaeum sp.
TTTGAAAAACATTAACTACGACTGTTGCGCCTGTTCCGCCAACATTATGAGTTACTCCTATTTTTGCGCCTTTGACTTGGCGTTTTCCTGCTTCACCTTGAAGCTGATGAACTACTTCGATGGCCTGCTTGATTCCTGTTGCGCCAATTGGATGACCGCAAGATTTCAAGCCTCCGCAAGTGTTGACTGGAATTTTTGAATCAAAAAATGTGTGCCCTTCTGCAACAAGTTTTCCTGTTTCCCCTGGCTTGCTCAACCCAAGGCCTTCCATTGCCAAAACTTCAGCAATTGAAAAACAATCATGAACTTCTGTAATTGAAATGTCTTTTACTGTAATTCCTGCTTGCTTGAAGGCGTGCTGTGCAGCAATTCTTGTCCCCTTAATTGCTGTCAAAGAATCTCGGGCATGTAATGATAAAGTATCAGATGCCTGACCTGAGCCTGTTAAATAAACTGGGCTGTCTGTAAATTTTTTTGCCAATACTGGTTTGCATAAAATAATTGATGCAGCACCGTCAGAAAATGGGGAACAATCCAGCAAAGTTAAAGGGTCTGCAACCATTGGAGATTTCAGAACATCATCAATAGTAATTTCTTTTTTGAATTGTGCAATTGGATTCATTGTCCCGTGCTTGTGGGATTTGACTGAAACCATTGCTAATTGTTCTCGCGTCAAAAGTTTTTCGTGAAACATTCTGCGTGCGAATAAAGCATAAAGTCCTGGAAATGTTGCGCCTTGGAATTCTTCCCATTCTTCATCTCCTGCACCCATTAATGCAGTAGTAACTTGTTCTGTTGAACAGTCAGTCATTTTTTCTACACCGTTCACCAAAACAATTTCTGCTTGGCCTGATTCAATTGCAAAAGCACCAGCACGCAATGCCAAACTTCCTGAAGCGCAAGCACCTTCAACTCTTGTGGATGCAGCATTAATTCCAAGAATTTCGGCAGCCATTGCTCCCAAATGTTCTTGGCCAGTAAGTTCTCCGGAAATCATATTACCTGTAAAAATCATGTCGATTTGTTTTGGAGAAATTTTTGCAGAATCCAAAGCTTTCAATTGTGCTTCGGCTAGCAAATCCTTCAAACCTTTATCCCACAATTCCCCGAATTGGGTCAAACCAGTTCCAATAATTGC
>JAUSFL010000029.1 GCA_030649735.1 Candidatus Iainarchaeum sp.
CAACCTGCACTTCAGTTAAAGGAATCAAGACCACAAACACAAATCCTTCAGCAGTCTCCTTTACAGTAAACCACCCAATAACAGCATACTTGGCATGGGACTTGAGGGCAGCAATTCCAACAGACTGGACAAGCACTGGACAAACAATCTCAGTAACAGACTCCGGAGCATCAAACAACGGAACGCTTTCTTTAATCTCAAAAAACTTTCCAGCAGGAACAGCAAGCACTCCGCTGAAAAGTCAGGTTTCAAACTACTTTATAATTGCAAAACCGCAAACTTCCGGAGGAACTCCGCTGTCAATAACTGCCATAAATCCAACAAACTATCCAACAGCAAACTTTTCCACAGGAAGCCAATATTACATTGACAGGACTTACTCAATAACCTCAAAACTTCCGGAAATACTATGCACTATAGCAGCGCCGCCAACAGAGATTTGCAGCAATGGAATAGATGATGATGGAGATTCTCTAATAGACTGCGCAGACTTTACAGACTGCCCTAACTCCAGCGCTTGCGGCGCTGGAAAAAAATGCGACATCCAAAAACAATGCATTATTGTCCCAACAAGCGCCTGTCCTGACGCAAAAAAAGACGGAACAATCAACATCCTAGACCTCACCCGAATAGTGAAAGCAATAAACCAAAACGACACAAGCTATGACATTACTGGAGACAATAAAATAGACCTTCGAGATTTGCAAGCAGCCGCGGACAAAATCGGGACAAACTGCTGAAGAAAAGCTCATTTTAAAAAAACAAGCAAGGAATTTTTAATTATGAAAAAGCAAGAATTCGAATGCTACATTAAGGCCGGAAAAATCGCCACTAAAGTGAAAGCCAACGCACGCAAGCACGCGAAAGTTGGAATGAAACTTTTGGATTTGGCTGAATGCATTGAAAAAGAAATAATTGAAGAAGGCGGAAAGCCGGCTTTTCCAGTGAATCTTTCGGCAAACAATGTTGCCGCGCATTACACTCCAAAAATAAATGATGAATTGGAAATCCAGGAAAATGATGTTTTAAAGATTGACATTGGCGTGCATGTTGAAGGATTCATTGCAGACTGCGCCTGCACAGTAGACTTTTCGGGAAAAAACCAAAAGCTTGTTGAAGCAAGCGAAAAAGCGCTTGAAAATGCCTTAACGCTGGTAAAACCAGGATTGGAGATTGGAAAAATTGGCGAAGAGATTGAAAAAACAATCAAAAGCTTTGGCTTTAATCCAGTTTACAATCTTTCAGGCCACGGGCTTGCAAAGTATGAAACCCACGCTTTCCCGACAATCCCAAACCA
>JAUSFL010000032.1 GCA_030649735.1 Candidatus Iainarchaeum sp.
TGCCAAGTCTATTTTTACTAGAATATTGTCTTTTTTTGCTTCAAAAAATTTGAATTGTTCTTCATTTCTGGATTTTCTTTCACTAATTTCAAATTCTGGTTTTAGGCAGTCCAAAAGCAACCCAGTGTTTCCGGAATAATACGCGTCTAAGTCAATTGACAATCTTTTGGGCCTTTCCAGAAGTGATTGAACAGCGCTGCCGCCGATAAAAACAAAGCTTTCCTTATTCTCTCTGGCTTTCACTGCAAGCATTTCAAGAATTTCAAAAACTTGCTCTTGCCGTTTATTGAATTCAACATTCATGAATAATCAACTTCGTTAATTGCTTCCAAATACCGTTTTCCATTAGATAAATGCCGTAAGTCAAAAGAATAATTATCTTTCTTTGATGAGAGCTTGTAAAGCATTATGTCAACAAACCAACCCAAGTATCTTCTTGTAGCATACCTTGACAAGACACCATAACGAATTATTGGCTTTTTGAGAAAATTGAAAAAGACTTCAGAAGTTTCTTTTACTGGAATAGGCAGCCACTCTCTTAAAGAGTAAGACAATAAATCAACAAGCATTCGTTCTAAAGAAGGCACTCTAATGTTGGAAAATTCTTTTTTCCCAGCCATTAATGGCTTTGTTTCCTCAAAGTCTGTTCTTGTCAAAATAACAATCACGTCCCGAATTTCATTACTTCTGGCAGCAGCCCAACTTTCATTAATTATTTTCGGCTTTCTTTCACCCTCATAAACCAAGCAATTCCTAAATTCCGAATCCCCAGCAATAAAGTTTATTATAGAATCTTTGGCAGATTTCTCGCACTCTATAAAAATCATTGTTCTACGCACATTATGAAAATAAGGCAGGAATTCCGACAAATCCCAAACCCCAAACTTCAAATGGGGGTATTTATCAACTATTTTAACCGCCAATCTTCCAGTCCTATTAGCAACACCTGAATTGTCATATAAGTTATTTGTCATATAATCACTTTATATGACAAAAGTATTTAAATCTTTCTAAACACCCCTCAAAAACCCTTCAAAACCGCACTTCCTGCACTTTCCAACTGGCTTTTTACCGCCTAAAAAAGCCAGAATGTAAGGTTTTAGGCTTTTGCAGTTTGGGCAACTGATTTTATTTTTTGAGTCCATTCTTTCACTTCGGTTCTGGTTATTGTTGCTCCGTATTTTTCATAATCTTGTTTGATTATTGCTTGGGTTACTACGAAAGCCCAGTTTTTTCCGTAATTCTTTTCTAAATTTGCGATTTTAATGCCTAGTTTGGTTTTGTCTTTTTGAATGTCGTGTTCTGTTTGGATTTCTAAAGCGTATTTTGTTTTGTTGTGTGAGAATTCAATGTCTGCATCAACAGTATTTGTAGTCTTCACAAAGTCAAAGTTTTTACGCAATTCTTCAGCGATTAGTTCGGCGAGGAAGTAGTGTGCCGGGCTTTGATTACTTGGCGGATTATGTAGGTAGAATGATTGGTTTTTTCCTTCAAGGTTTGCGAATTTGATTTTTTTGAAATTGTTTTCTTTTAGGTAGCGTTCTTCATTGGTTGTCAGGCCTTCAGTTGGATAATAGTTTTTGTCAAGTTTGAAAGCGTTTTGTTTTGGCATCTGTTCTTGCTCTAGTTTCTGTTCAAATTGTTTGCGAGTTTGTTCTTTAGCATGAATTTCGTCGGGGTTTGTGGTTATTATCTCGTACTCTTTTTTTGAGGCGACTACTGTTATGGGGATTCGGTCGTTCATTGCGAAGAGCAGGCCTTCGCCTTTTTGGGCTGTTAAAATGAAGTTTTGTTCTTCTTGGTTGAGGTTAAAACGCTCTCCTAGCTCTTTCATGACTACTGGCTCTTGCCTTAGCAAGAGCTTCCAGGCTGTGTTGGCTAGAATTGTGCGTCCGGCTTTGGAAAACAATAGGTCGTTGGCTTCTTGAGTGATTATTACCATGCCGAGGCCGTATTTTCTTGCTGTTTTGATGATTTCGAACAAATAAGTGGCTTGTTCTCCGTATCTTAATAAGCTCCAGGCTTCGTCAATGACTAAGAGCTTTCTGGCCTTGTCTTCCTGCATTCTCCTGTGAATAAAGTCTAAAATCAAGAACATCATTACTGGTTTGACTTGGTTTGGCATGTCTGCAATGTTGAAGGAAATTAGGTCGTTTTGCAAATCTAGGTTGGTTTGCTTGTTTATGAAAGAGAATGTTCCCCTAGCGTAAATTCTAATCCTGTTTTCCAGGGCTTCGTAAGTCATTAGTTCTTGCCGACTGGCAGTCTTTTTTTCGTTGAGTAATTGCTGGTAGAGGTCTTCCATTATTGGCGGTTGCTTGTTCCAAGTTTCTGGATCGTGAGAGTAAATGCCTTTGGTATTGTAGGCTTGGTTAATGCACTTATCCAGAACATTCTTTTGCACTTCAGTCAATTCTCCGCACATAATTTTGAACAAGTCCATCAAGGACATCATTTTTTCCCCAAAATCCCGCCCCATCAAGTCAAAAGGATTAATGATTGTTTCAGAATTGCGGGAAATTTCGATTAATTGGCCATTGTAAGTTTTAGTCAATTCAGTATACTCTCCTTGAGGGTCAATTATTAAGGTTTTGACATTATTCATTAAATTTCGCAAAATGTAGAGTTTGACAAAAAAGCTCTTGCCAGCTCCGCTAGAGCCGATAATCAGGCCGTTGTAGTTTGTGAAAGTGTACTGGTCTAGAATTATTGGAATGTTGTTGCTTTGGTTTAGCCCGAACATTACTCCTTGCTCTTGAATGTTCAAAAAGCTGGAAGTGAATGGAAAGCAAGCAGCCAAAGCATTAGAAGTAATATTCCGAGATTCATTCAACTTGTCTTTTTGCAATGGAAGAATGCTTTGCAATGCAGGAAGCATTTGAAAGTACGGGGTTTTTGGAATAATCATCATACTGTTCAATTCGCTTTCAATCTGTTTGGTTAAAAGATTGAGTTTTTTCTTTGAGCGCGCACGAGCATTAACGTAAAGGCTGAAATCAAAAAGTCTTTCCTCGCCTAATTGCAACTTTTCAAGTGTCTTTAGTGTGTCATTGTGTTGGACTTGCAAGACTGGGTTTACTATTCCTTTCATTTCTGAACTTAGAATGTCGCTTTTTTGCTTTACTAATTCTTGATTTAACTTTGTTAGGACTGTTTGAATGTGAGCTGGTTTCACATGCATGCTAATGTCAAAGTTTCCCTCACTAGTTATGAGGTTATTTAGCCAGCCTTCCTTAATCTGGCGAGGATAGCCAACAGCAGAAATGACTCTATTGTAATTTGTGTTCAATTGTATTGAATCAATACTGTTTTTTACTAAAGATGGCTTCAGCAAATCTGCAAGTGTTGTCATAATTTTTCCCTCTCGATTTTCTTGTCCAATAATGCTTCAACCGCAAGTGCTTGAATTTTGTTCTGAATTCTCAACTGTTCAACAATTTCCTCACCCACTTGTTCTATGATTTCTTCAATCATTCTATTGTTTGCTTCCGCTGGCTGAAAACCATTCTGTTTTTTGGTTCTGCTCATTATTCTCACTCTCCTTTAAAACCGTCAATGAACTCAAGTAATCGTTCTGGGCTTCGAAAAAGCCTTCAAAAAAGTTTGAAACCAAGCTCACAAGCTCTTGAGTTTTCAATCTTTCAGTTAATAAATTGCAGCGTTTTAGCTTTTCCCTGCAAACTTTTACTCTAATGTCTAACTGGCTTTCCAATAGTTTCAAGTCTTGAGGTTTGTTTTTCAAGTTAAAGAAGTCAATTTTGCTCGGGCTTGCTGGGATTATGACATAAAACAGGCGGTTCTTGATTTTCTTTTTTTTAATGAAGTCTTGAATGAATCTTTTGAAAGACTCAAATTGAACCTGTAAGCCCTGTTTTTTAGTGCTTTCAACTTTTTTTTGTAAAACCGCCAAATACTCTGTTAGTGAAAGATTTACTGTTCTCATTACTATCTGGATTGGAAAATCCAAAGAATTCAGGAAGTCTTTGTACGCGCTAATAATGGCTTTTTGCTCTTCGCCAGAAAGCATTGCAAAATGAATAGGAATTACCTGGATTACTGCCCTCGCGCTACCCCCGTTCAGGAAGATAACGTCATTTTTGATGTCTTTTACTTCAACAAAATTGTTCAAACTTTTGTCAAAATAGCCTTGAATTCTAGGGGTTGAATAATAGTCTTTAATGATTTTCAAGTATTCAAACAAGTTCAGGAAGGCAAAGCCAACTCCCAAACCCATGAATACTAGCGAAATTGCAATTTTCACGGCAAAGTCTAAGTTAGTCTTGAAGAATACTACTCCAGCTAGGCAGCCGAACAAGCCAATCCAGGTTACTTGCCAGAAAGTTAGTCCGAACACTATTTTTTCAGTATACTTTAAGTTTTGTGGAATTTCATAAGGCATTTTTTCTCACTTTCCTCTTCTTCATTATTTCTAAAACTAAAATTGAACAATCGCACATTTTCAAACACCTCAAGCTAAAGCCATCATTGCAGGCCCAATCATGCTTTTTCCAAGCTCTGCAAAATTCACGTTAACTCCGGCAGAACTTAAAGCCCGCTGGACTGCAAAAAACACTAAAACAATATTGGCAATTCCAACAAGCAAAAAACCCAGGCTTGGAGCCAGCAAGTTAATGTAAGGCAGGTAAGAGAATTCTGTCCAAAACAATTGCACAGCAATCAGAATTATTACATCTAAAACGTTCATGAAGGCTGCCGCGCCTAGCAATTGCAAGATTGCAGAACCGTAGGCTTTTACTGGTGGAATAAAGTACAGGAATAATCCGATTGGGAACAGCATTACTCCAATAATCAGGAAGATTTGGCGCAAAACCAGAGTAATCACTGTCAAGAACACGGAAATTGCCAATGTCAATAGCCAAAGCAAGTCTGTCGCATTCAAGTTTTGGACTGAAAAAACATTCTCCAAGTTAGAATTCCATAAAGTTACTGAAATTCCCGAACTCAAGCTCAAAAGCAGTGAATAGAATAGCAAGGAAGCATTAACTGCAATAACCAAGAGCAGGGCTTGCTTAAACCACTCTTTAGCCTCTGCCCTTTGCACTGCATCATAGCTTCCGAACAAGAATTTGAAGCCCACAATCAAGAAAATAAGCAAGTAAAAGCAAGAGATTACTGTAATAATTACCAGCCACAAGTTTTGGAAGTGAAAAGGATCAATGTTTACTGTAAGCATTGCTTTAGCAATGTCAAACAAAGGCTGCACAAAACCAGCAAGCAAATGACCGATTCCAGAAAAGATAGAATTAACCAAGTCTCCCGGGAGATTGGTTATTGAATCCCACAAGCCCATTAGAACACCTTCCGAAAAGCATGCCTGGCAATCAAAAAAATGAAAAAATAAGCCGCAAGAAAACCAAAAGCCCCAATTAAAATATTCAAACTTTGATTGTCTATTTGAGCAGTTCGCAAAGTTGCTGCTCCGTAAAATTCAGAATCCTGAAAACTGGCAGTAATAAGTCCATTGGATTCTTGGGAGTTGAAGTCTATTGGGACTTGGCCTTGAGAGTCAGTAATTAAAGTGCTTGATTTACTTCCCGCCGAAACATTAATTGTTTTGAAAGGCAATGGGTTTCCCGCATTGTCAGAAAGTTTCAAAACATTCAAGTCAGTATCAAACTGCAAAACTGCCCGCTTCAATGTTTTAATATTGCATTCTTGAGTGTTTTGCTCAAAGCTTGATGTTATTGTTTGCTGGCAGTTTTCCAAGCTCGTAGTGCCTAACCTGATTTTTCTTGAAGATTGAGAAAAATTAGAATCTAACTCCAAAAAGCCATTAACGTGCTCCGTAAACTCTGACCTTCGAGTAACAAACAATACTCCGTCAAGGTCAGAGTTTAAGTCAAAGTTTGCTTCTGAAAATTCAAAAGAGCCAGTGTTTGAAGAGAGTTTGAAATTATTGATTGGAGCGTTAGAATCCAGTAAAATTGTCAAAGTTTTCAAGTTGTTTGAATCTTCAAGCAATAACTCGGTTTTAAAATTCTCAATTACTGTTTTAGCGTTAAAAGAATCAATAATGTTTACTGAATCAGTTTGGTATTCTGTATTGTCAAAGTCGCAAGTTGTCCAATAATAATCATAAAAGCGGTGTTGTGTGAGCTTGTAATGGTCTGTTCTCAACCTTGCAGATAATGAAAGGCGAGTTTCAAAATTTAATGTTCCGTAATCTTTTGAAGTAATGTTGTAAGAGACGTCTTTTGAATTTCCTAAAAGCTGGTTGTTCAGGAAAGTCTGCAAGCTCTCGCTTAATGAATCGTAAGAGTAATTTGTTTGGCAATCCCAAGATTGCGTGCTTGAAGGTAAAACAATAGAAAAACCATAATTTGAGAATTCCTGGCCCGCTGGTTTAGCAAACCATTCATTAGAATTCAAGTCAAAAAAAGAGTTCTCAACGCTAATCACTTTTACCCAAGCGTTCTGGATTATTCCATTACTTGCTGGAGTAATGCTCCGTGGCGGTTGAGTAAAAGATAGATTCTTGTTCCATTCAAAAACAGAACTAAAAGAGCCTAATTCTCCTTGTTCGTTTGAAAGGTTAAAGAACAAATCTTGTTGTTGCTCTGTGTTCAAGCTAGAGTCCTGAAAGATTTTCTGGCATTCTTCAAGCTTCCAGTCATTAAAGCGCGAGCAATCGCTTTCAGAAATTGCAGTTGCAAAACTTCCAATCATCAAAAACACCACTAAAAACGCAAACCTCATTTGAAAAACCAACGCAACGGGGGGAGAACTCCCCCAACCTTCCGGCTGGGAGAGTTTTTGGGAGTTTAAACTGTTGCGGGGGATGTCAAAAAACTAACCATTAACGGCGCAACCCAAACCACGACCAAGCCGACAATTGCATAACCAAGCATTGACTTAGCTCCCTCGCGAGCTTGGATATTGTCGCCGGAAAACATGAACTTGACGCCGGCAAAAGTAATAGCCAAAACAGCAACTACTGAAATAACCGCCTTAACCAAGTCATAAATCTTGTCTAATGGCGCGGTAATCTGGGAAACGTCAGTCGCGGCATGCACTGTAGGCAAAGCCAGCAAAAACACAGCGAACAAAACCACAACAATATTAGGGTAAATTCCTTTCATTCAAAAAACCTCCAAGTTTCATACAACCCATTCTGCAGGCTTCAAATAAATACTAGCAACTCAAGACTTCTCATGAGAAAACCTGACAAAGGCTAATAAAAACCTCGAAAACAGAACTAATGCAGGTGATTGAAAGTGCAAACTGAAACGATCCAAAAAAACAAAGAACTCCAAGTTACTCTTGAAGAGTTTGAAAAAATGCACTCAAAACCATTCATGTATATTCTAGAACAATACGAAAAATGGCAAAAACTCAAAGAACAAGCAGGAATGCAAACAAGACTACAGGACTAATCCTTTAAGATTTTGCATTTAATTGTGCTTCAAAAACTGAATTAAAATATTTTCCAACCCGTTCAAACACTTTGTTCTGGTCGGAATTAAGCCCGGTAGTATAACCTAATTGAGCAATTAATTTGTTTTTTCTAACAAAAAACAAGTAAATGTCAAAGTTGCCTTCTCTTGCATAAACATCTTGATAAAGCTGTTTTGGCTGGCCATTGAAGATTTTGTCCAATTTCTCATAATTAGTGCCTTTAAACACTATGGAATAATCTCCCAGTTTTGGGGCGTCTATTTCCCTCATCCAATTGGCTTGCTCTCTGATTTTAGGGACTTGCTGGTTATATTCCAAAATACTGTTAGTGTCAGAAACTTCATTAGCATACCGGAAAGAAACCCAGCCAATCTTGGAATTGTCAATCTTATTATCGTAACCAACTCCAAAAGCCGTTTTATAACCAAGAACCACTTTATTCAAGTCTATCCCAATAACGTAACCGTCATTTGCTACCTCAGTTATTGTCAAATAAGCATTATAGTCTGGAAAAGAAAAGTTTACTGGCTCTTTAGATTCAACCAACGCACTGCTACTATTCTTATCAATATTCTTGTCAGCTAGGTCTGTTTTTTGTGTGTTCTGGTTAGCGCAACCAGTTAATAGGATCGCAAGAATAAGCCCTAACAGCATGATTGTTTTCTTCACGTTTCAAGAAAGGAATTAGACATATTTAAACGTTGCTTGATTAAAAAACCGCGATAGCCGCAAGCCTTGCACTTTCCTAAAGCTGCCTTTTGCTTTCCAACCAAAGTCCCAAGTTCCAGCAGGCCTGGGTTAGCGTTCTCGCATTTAGGGCACTTTACTCCAAAAGGCAATTCGCTTTTCTTCTTTTTCCAGAAAATCAAGCAATCCATAAAACCGCCATTAAAATTTTATACTAGGACTCCCTAACCAATACAGCTAATTCTAAAACAATCACAAAACAAAAATTATCCCGCCCTTATTTAGAAGATACTTCCCTTTCCCTGGCCTGCAAGCATTGTGTCCACAAATGCCAATACTTCTTCGGAATTCCTGACTTCTCCGACAATGACCCTGTCAGGCCGCATTCTCAAACTGTCAATTATCAAGTCTTTCATTCCGACATTCAAGCCTTCGCTCACGTTCAATTTTATCAAGTGCTCGTGCATTATCTTGAGCTCTGGAGTCTCTTCAACTGCAATGATTCTTTCATTTTCAGGCACAAAGCAAAACAGCGCGTTCAAAAGGCTGGTTTTTCCAGAGCCAGTGTTTCCAGCAATCAAAACGCTGGAGTCTGTCTGGAATGCAATTTGCAAAAAAGCCAAGGCTTCTGCAGTTGCTGTCTTGTTTGCAGCCAAATCCAATGGAGAGAATGGCTTTTTCCCGAACTTTCTGATTGTCACATTAGGCCCAAGGAAAGATACTGGCTCTATGCTGCATGAAAGCCGCGAGCCGTCAGGAAGCATTGCGTTAAGCCTTGGGTTTTGCATGCTCAAGCGCTTTCCCAACCGCCTGGCCATTTTGTTCACTGCATTTTTCACGCTGCTTTGGTTTGCGTAAGAAAAATTAGTCTTTAGCCAGCCTAATTTTCTGTCAAAAACCCTCACCGGCTTTTCTTTGCCCAAGCCGGTTATTGCGATTTCTTCAATGCTTTCGTTCTCCAAAAGCCTTGACAATGGCCCAAATCCGAATGCTGAAAGCCTTAAGATTTCCAGCAAGTATTCTTCCTGCCCGGAGTCAATTTGAACCAAATTCCTGTCGCAGAATTCCTTGAAGAAAAACTCCAAATTGTTCAATTCTTCAAACTCCGGGTTTGACAATAGCTTGAATTCTTCAAAGGCCTCGGCCAAAAGCCCTGCCTCTTGAATGCTTAATTCCGGAAGATTGATGCAGTAAAGCAATTCCTTGCCTTTCAATTCAACAATCCTGCAGCTTTCATTCTCAAAAACTGTTTTCAGCATTTTTTCGCGCGCTGGCTGCCATAAAACCCAGCCTAAAAGAAAGCCTGCCTTGGCAGTTTCATCAATTGCCTGTTCTTCCATTAAACCAGAAGAAAAAAACCAGGAGCTTATTTTAAAGAAAGCGAAACTTTAAGCAATTGACGAAGCAAGATCTTGCCAAGCCTGTAAAAAAATTAAAAAAAAGAAAAAGGAAAAAAAAGAAGCAGGGCTTTACTTTTTGCCCTTGCTTTTCTTTCCTTTAATTACAAATACTGCCGCAATGACTACAATTATTACAATCACTGCAACCAAAACAAGGTTGTTGTTTTCCTTCTGCTTTGCATCTGTTGTCGGGCTTGGCGCAGGTGCTGGATTATTCACTGGCGGAACAATGACTTCTTTTGCAATGCAGCTTCCCGCCTTGCAAACCTTGCCTGTACCGCAGCTTGAATTGTCAGCTATTGCAGCATTAGAGCAAGTGTTGCTTGAGCAAGTGTCTTGCGTGCATGGGTTGCTGTCGTCACAATTCATTGTAGGGCACAAGTCTGCAGCCGCTTCCGCAAATTCTGCAACAACTGCCTGCGGTATGGAATCAGCAGTGGCTTGGCTGATGTTTTTTGCAGTTGAATAATTCACTGTTGCAACTCCGCCTGCGGGAATCTCGGCAATCTCAAACTCTATTATTGGATCGTCCTTTACAATCCTGTATTTCACTCCTGCCGGAAATTGCAGTTCTGAAGCGCTTAGAGCCACTGTTTTTGGCACTTCAACCAATACTTTCACTTTCTTCAAGATTTTGGTCTTGTTAGGATTGCTTACTGTGAAAGTTATTGTTGTAGTGTATGTTTTCACTCCGCTTGCGGAAGTTGTCTCGTCAACGTTTACTTCCTTTGTGACAGTGGTTTTTCCAACTGCTTCTGAAGCCTTTTGAATTGCATTCTCTGAAGCTCCAGCGCTTGTCAAAAGGTTTCTAATGTCTTCAGCGCTTGGCTTTCCTTCTGAAGTCTTGTGGATTATGTTCTTTTTTCCTTCAGGTGTTTCTGCTGGAGGGCCTGTTGTTCCTCCGCCAGGGCTACCGCCGCCTGGACTTGCTCCAGTATTGTTTCCACTTGTTGCGGCTGTTAAAGTGAATGCAACGCTTGTTGTGGCATTATTGTCTGCCCTGTCTATTGCCCTAATGTAAATTGTGTGGGCTCCAACAGTTTCTATTGTCACATTATAGCTTGTTGAAGTGGAATTGTCAACCCAGCTTCCGCTATCAACTTTTGCCTGGTATAGCTTGATTCCACTTCCTCCAGTATCGCTTCCAGAGTATGTTACTGTAACATTTTGCGTGCCTGCTGCATAACTGTATCCTGCAGTTGGAGCGCTTATTGAAACTGTTGGCGCGTTATTGTCAATGTAGACGTTTCTGGAAACAACCAAAGCATTTCTGTCCGGCTGGTTAATGTCCAAATCAATCCAGTGGTTTCCGTCAGGCACTAATGCTAAGTTAAAGTCTGCAGTGCTTGGCACCCAGTTGAAAGTGCAGTTTGATGAATTATTGTACTTTGCGTTAGTGTCTGAGTTTAATGGATTTAGTATGCAAGTGAATGCGAATGCGTTAGAATCTACTGATAAAATGTTGAAGTCTTGGGCTATTAGATTGGTCATTGCGCCGTTAGTGTCGCTCCAGTAAAGCTTTGCATGCAGGAAAGACTGAAGGGGAGATGTAGCCAAGTGCACTGCATTCCAGTCTGCTGCCCAGTTGAAGTCAAGCAATAATCCTTTCTTTCCGCTTGCATAAGTTGTCACTGTCGGAGTATTGAAGTTAACATCCAATGCAGTGGTTCCATAGTTGGAGAACCCAGTAACTTTGAAAGTTATGTTACCGTCTTTTGTGTTAGGATCAACAAACCAGTTGTAGTCAGAGCAAACATTGCTTGCACATTTAACGCCGTCCCTTGCAATTACAGGCATTTTGCCTGAAAGGCTTCGCACGTTAAATATCGTGATGTTTGCGTCAATGCTGAATTCTGGCATTTGTGCAGAGTCAATTCCGAACAGGTTCTTGCTCTGATTCCTCGTCATGTTGTTGTTATAGTTTGCCTGTGGAGTCTTCATCAAGTTTACGTCAGTATTCATTGCAATGCGCGCCAATGCAGTGGTCTTTGCATCATTCAAGAATTCTACAACCATTCCTTTCATTGCTTGAATTTCCGACTGCTGTACTTTATTGTTTTTCATGACAACATCTATCGGGTATCTGAATGCATTTACATCGCCTGCTTCCTTTCGATAGCACGAGTGGTTTCCGTCACAAATTAGCACTGTAACATTCATGTCTGCAGCCAGTGTTTGGCTCGGCATTGCATAAAAGCTGGTTGTTCCTCCAAACAAGTTTACATTAATATCGTCAACATCAGACCTTATCCTGTTGTTAACATCTGTAACTCTTGCATAAAGCAAGTAAGGGTTGCTGAACGGGGTTAGAGTTGTTGGAACAACGACATTGACGTCAAACATGTAAATGAAGCGATTACTGTCAATTCCTGTTGCAATATTTCCAATTCCTCTGCCGATTGCACCAGCATTAATATCAGTCAACCTGTCAATCCTGACTCTGTTTCCATCGCGGGAAAGCGCGGCAGTTGGAGTTGCCTGGTTTCCATAGCCAGAATATACTGTTCCGTTTCCATCAATAATAAGGTTCAAATCAAGGCTTCCAATCCTTAAAGCAATGTTTTGGTCTTTGTAAAATCCATATCCTCTCACATGGAAATTCTTGTCTAAAGCCCCAAATGGAGTGTATTGTAGCCCATTAGGTGTTGAAATAAATCTGTTAAAATCGCCTGTTGAAGCGCCCCTATTGAAATTAATATCAAAGTTTTTATCTCTTTCTGAGTTTCTATCTGGAATTATCATTAAAAAAGGGGTTACAAAAATTTGCAATGTTGCTTGGATTGCGTTAGGGTTAAGGTTGTTGTTGTCTCTTATTGCAATAATGTTCATTCCTTTTCTTGCTGTTGAGGGAATGCGCAAGAAAACATTGGCATCAGTTCCATTATGGTCCATATTGATTGCCCTACCTCCAATATTTCCGTCTCCAACAATTATGAGTAAATTGGTGTCGCTTCTTATTACATTGAAGTCCTTATTTCCAACATTTGCATCTACTATTCTAGAAACAGTCAATGCGACATTACTGTCTGTAGGCAGCATTATTGTCAGAATAAAATCGTAGTTTTTGTCCGGCGCCAAGCCCCTGACCAATACATTGACATTTGCGTCTACTGAGTAATATACGTAATTGTTGTCCGGCAGGCTCATGCTTGGAATTGCGCTTGCAACTCCAGTAATTGCTGCCATTGCCAAAAGTATGAATAAGAACTTCAAAATTTTCATTTTCCAAAACCCCCAACGAAAAAACTCTTTTATAAAAAAGCAGTTTGTGTTTTTAAACGTTTCTCAAAAACGTCTCAAAATTTACTGTTTTGTACTAAAAAAAGTGTTAGTTAGAAGAAAGCTTGCCGGTTTTTTCACTGGCTTGCTTATTCAGTGTATTTTTTGTTGCATTCTTCGCTGCAAAAGCCGCGGGCGTACAAGTAGCTGGCTTTGTCTTCAATTAAGCGGTTGCATTGCCTGCAATACCTGTCTTTTTCTGTAATGCTGTATTTTGTTTTGACTCCGCCTTTGCGCAAGTAATTTGACAAATCCATGATAACACCCCGTGAAAAACTTGTAATATTAAGGGTTTTCTTCTTAAAAAATAATGCATTCTGCCCAAGAAAACCAAAAAAGTAAGCTTTTCAAACTGTCCGCTGTTTTTGAGTTTTGTTTTCGCCGAGCTAATGGTTTTTAAATCCCGCAACAGTATTTTATGTGGGCTAAAAGAAAGTTATCACCCCGAATTCTGTGAAGAAGACAAAAGGCAAAGGGGAGGAAGATTTTCTAATGCATGTTCCTTCCTCTCCTTAAATTCTTGCGGTTTTAAAAATGCTTTTTCAATAGGGTCTGTTATGAACAAGAATTTTGCAGTAATTATTTTGCTTTCCGCTGTTTTTCTGCTTGCCGGCTGCGCCAGCATTGGCACCAAGGAATACTCGATTAATTTCAATGTTTCTGACGCTTTTGGAAATCCAGTAAACAATGCAAGCATTAGCATAATGCCGAGCAATGAAAACCAGCTAACAAACGTGATTTCAACAGACTCTAATGGGACTGCATCCATAGTTTTAATGTCTGGAAACTATTCGGTTACTGTTTCAAAGCCTGGCTTCAACAGCTATTTTCGAGTGCTTGGGTTTTCCAAGAATGAAAAAGTAACAGTCGTTTTGGAAGAAACACTACAATGAATTCTTTTAACGCAAGTTCTTGTTCAAAAGCGTCAAGGCCAGTATTGCAAATGCCGGAATCAGCAGGACAATTGCCTCAAAGCCCAGATTGCCTATTGTGTTTCCCTTGACCATTACTTCGCTGAGCATTGTTATTGAAACAGTCAATGGCAGGACTTGCGCAAATCCTTGGATTATCGGGTTCATTAACTCTAAAGGCATTATGACTCCGCTCAGGAAAAGCATTGGAATAATGAAAAGCAATGACATCAGGATTGTCGTTCCCTGGTTTTTCGTGAAGTTTGAAATCAAAAGCCCCCAGTTAATGAAAGCGAAAGAGACGAGGACAATTGCCAAGAACACTTCAATAAGGCTTCCTGCAATTGTTATCTTGTAGTTTGTGAAATTGTCCAGCAGCAAAAGCAACGCAATTATTATTGCGGCCTGGATCAAGGCAAAAATCAGCTGGCCTAAAATTTTTCCTGCAAAGAGAATTGATTTTGGAGTAGTGCTTAAAACCATCCTGCTGTAAGCGCCTTGGTTTCTTTCGTCAACAAAGCTGACTCCAGTCAAAAGGATTGTGGTAAGCAATAGCAATAGCACAAGCGCAATTGGCACTGCAATTCCAAGCCTTTCAACCTTGAACACTTGGATTTTGTTCAAAATCAAAGGGTCTGCCAAGAATTCAGGGCTTATTCTCCCAAGCTCTTTCAGTGAGTCCATGAAAGAGCCAATCATTCTTTTGGATTCCTTGAGCTTTGCCCCGACTTCCTTTTTTTGCTCTTTGGAATTTGCTATCAAGGTTTTGACTTCACTGAGTGTTTGGTCCAGCTTGTTTACAAAAACTTCCATTTTGTTCAAGTCATTCTGCGTTTCTGAAATGTCAGTCTTCAGTGCCTGAATGTCCTGTTTGTTTTTCTGCAGTTTTGCCCGAATTCCAGTTTCCGGCTGGTTTATTTTTGCGGAGAATTCAGCGAGGTCTACTTCAATTCCTGAAAGGTCTGTGTAAACTCCGCTTAATTCTGTTTGAACTTCATTAATTTGCGCGTTAATGTCATCAACAACTCCGAGCAGTTCAGTCCTTGCAGGCTCTGGGCTTTGCTCAATGGTTTGCCTAGTTGAAGAAAGCCTTGCGCTCAAATATCCGATGTCTCCTTGGCTTTTTGCTATCTTCACTTTGTAAGCTGCGACTTTTGTTCTTGTAGCGTTGATTTTGGAATTCATGTCTTCAATAGTGGCCAAAAAGCCGTCAAGTTCAGAATCAAATTCGTCAATTTTTTCGTTAAACTGGCTTATTTTTTCAGACTGCCTTGAAAGAGCGCCTTTGGCGTCAGCAATGTTCAATTCATTAAGGTCTGCTTCCAATTGGTTGAGTTTTCTGTCGCTTTCATCAAGCTTTAGTATGAAATCGTCAATTCTTGAAACTTCGTTTCCCAAATCCTTGTTTATTTGCCCAAGCTCTCCCCAAATTTCCTTCAATAGGGACTGGGACATTGAATATCCAATGTTTTGAACTTGGCTTTTTGCGACTTCAAAAAAAATTGCTGAACTGCTTATTGAAGAATTGTCATAATACAAGTCTATGACGTATTTTCCAAACTTGGATTCTGGATTGTTCACTACAATTCCAACCTTGCTTTCCCTTTTTTTTATTGACTCAAGGACTTTTTCCTTTGAGTTAAAATTGTGCATTTTGACAAGGCCTGATTTTGAAAGGCTTTGCTTAAAGTAGTCAATGTTGAAGTCTTTCACGCTTTTTGGCGCGTAAATTGCGACATCAACTTGGGTTATTGCATTGTTGCCTCCAAAAGACAATGCCAGTGTTGCCATTACAACAACAGCCAATGTAAGCGCGGTAAGCAATCCTGCCTTTTGGCTTTTTATCAAATTCAATTCTTTCAGCGCAATCTTAAAAACAGTCAAGCCCGGAAGCTCGTCAATTTTTTCAAAAAGTGGGTTTCCTCTGGATTCTTTTTTTGTTTTTTCCAATGCTTTTTTTGAAAGCTCTTTTGGACCTTCAGCAATTATTTGCTCGTTTAGATCAACAACCATTGTCTTTGCCAAGCCATCGCCAACTCGTCTCGTGTCTGGGTTTTTTCCTTTAGCCAAGGCTATTTGGAAAAATGCAATCAACTCGGTTCCAGGAATCAAGAATATACAATTTCTAAGGATTGAATCCCAAATTCTTGCTGGCTGTGAATTACTGATTTTTATTGTTTTGAGATTCAACAATTTTTTTCCAATGCTTTGGCCTGAAAGCAATCCGTCTTTGCAGAGCATGTACACAACAGCGATCAATCCGCCAAGGTTAATGGAATAAATTGAAAGGTTCAATTGCCAAAAAACAAGAATGATTGCAAGCGCGACAAGGCTGTCTGCAATGAATGCCGCAGTCCTTTTCCAAAGTCCTCCCCCAATGTAGTTTATTTCAACCATAAAAATCAGTCTTTCAGTTTCCTTCCAGTCAAGTTAATGAACACGTCTTCCAGTTCAGGCTCTCTTAAAGTTGAGCTTTTGATTTCATAGCCTTTGGCGTTGATGAAGTCTGTAATCATTGAAATTTTTTCAAGGCTGTGCTCTTGCGAAAGCGCAATGACTATTGCGTTTCCTAAGCTTGTGACTTCGCTTCCGATAAGTATTCTTTTCAAGGCCTCGACAAAGTCGCTTTCTGGAATTTTTTCAAGCATTACAACAAGCACTTTGAAGCCGCCGTATTCTTCAATTAGTTTTTTCGGGCTTTCGCAAACGAGGAGCTTTCCTTGATTGATGATTCCAACCCTGTCGCACAAGTGCTCTGCCTCATCCATGTAGTGCGTTGTAATGCAAATTGTCTTTCCATCGTCCTTCAACGTTTCAATGATTTCCCAAAACAATTTTCTCATTTTTGGGTCAAGGCCGACTGTTGGCTCGTCGAAAAAAATCACGCGCGGGTCATGGACTAGAGAGCACGCAATGTTCAAGAGCCTTTGATAGCCTCCTGACAAATTTTCAACCTTGCGGTTTTCAAACTGCTTTAACTGCAGCCATTCAAGCAGGTATTCCCTTCGCTTTTTCAGCTCTTGGCCCTTGATTCCGTAAAGAGTCCCAAAAAAATCAAGGTTTTGCTTCACGCTGAATGAATAGAACGCGGCAATGTCTTGCGGGACAATCGCGACTTTTCCCTTGATTAGCGAGTGCTGTTTTTTCAGGTCTGCGCCAAAAAACCTAACATTTCCTGAATCAGCGTCCATCATTCCCATCAGGATCTTTGATAAAGTGCTTTTTCCCGCGCCATTAGGCCCTAAAAGCCCGAAAACTTCATTCTCCAGAATGTAAATGCTAATGTCTGAAAGCGCCGCAAAACTCCCGAACTTTTTTGACACTTTTTCCGCAACGACAATTGCTTTCTTTTCCTTTGAAGGCATGCTTTAAGAGAGAGAAAACCCAAGTATAAAAGCCTAATTGAAAACTGCCTTTTCCCCCACTTTAATCTTTTTTTTCCTTGCAATTCCCGCAGGCATTTCTATAATGTATTTTGCAGGTTTTTTTGGAGTGCAATTCAATGTCCAAGGCTTCAAGCTTTCAACTACGTCGACAATTTCCTTGCGGGAATTCAGGAAGAGGACGTCTATTGGAAAGTTCATGAACATCATGTGAATGCTTGCTCCGTAACGGCTTTCAAAATCCAGCGGAAAAACAAGCGCGTAATCAAAGTTTTCCTTGCTTTCAAGCATCAGTCCCTTGAAGCGCTTGAAGGAAGAGTCAGCAATCATTGATTTTTCCAGGACAAGTTGCTTTTTTCCTTTGCGGATTACAAAAACAGCCATTTTCTAATGCACCATCTTTTGGTTTTGCTTCAAGGCTTCTAATGCCGGAACGTGAATTTCCTCAATCAGTGTTTTTGCTCCGCGGCCCTTGCTTTTTCTGGTTTCCGGGCTTGCGCGCAATTTTTCAAGCTCGCCTATTTTCAGCTTCAATTCCTTGATTATTGAAACCATTTTTCTCTTTTTTTCAGCGTCAAAACTTGAATTCATTGTT
Source organism: Candidatus Iainarchaeum sp. (assembly GCA_030649735.1). GTDB lineage: Archaea > Iainarchaeota > Iainarchaeia > Iainarchaeales > UBA10191 > UBA10191. Next base: position 17,672 of record JAUSFL010000032.1, read on the forward strand.
TCTCACTATCGTACTAGTGCTTGGAATTTTTTAAGACTAGCACTTTATATATTTTTTTAGAACTATTTAATACTGATAGTTGTATAGTATTTAGTATTCGGAATTTGATTAGTATGGAGCTTAATTCTATAGCGTTTATTCCTGACGGGAACAGGCGCTTTGCAGTCAAGTCAGGCATTTCCTTGCTTGAAGCCTATAAAGTGGGAACTCGAAAGGCCTGGGACGTGTTTTCCTGGCTTAATGACTATCCAAAAATCAAGGTCGGGACTTTTTGGAGCCTTTCTTTGGAGAATTTCAAGCGGGCTTCGGAAATTCCCTTGCTTTTCGGGATTTTTGAGAAAGAGCTTGATAAGGTAATTAAGTCAAGGCTTTTTGAAGACAATGAAGTGCGGTTGAAGTTTTTGGGGAGAAGGAACGTGTTTCCAAAAAAACTGCAGCAGAAAATGATTGATGCCGAGAAATTCACTGAAAGCTTCGGCAAGAAAACAATGAATGTCGCGTTGGGCTATAGCGGCAGGGCTGAAATTGTTGACGCTTGCAAAAGCATTGCCGCTAAAGTAAAGTCCGGCGAGCTTTCATTGAATGAAATCAACGAGGAATCCTTCAAGGATTACTTGTACGGAAACTTTCAAAACCCTGATTTGATAGTTCGAACTTCCGGAGTCCAGAGAACTTCGGGCTTTTTGCCTTTCCAAAGCTCTTACTCAGAGCTTTACTTTTGCCAGAAATACTGGCCTGAATTCGAGCGTGAAGACCTTGCCTTGGCAATTGAAGACTTCAACTCCAGAGAGCGAAGGTTCGGAAAATAAGCGCGGTCTCCACCGGAACTTTACCCGCGAATTTCTTTTATATTCCAAAAGTAAAGTTTCATAATGCCTGATTTTTTTATTAACTACTTTCAAGACGCCACTTCCCTTAATTTTGACATTTACATTTCTGGTATTCAACCAGAAATCAATGAGTTAGTATGGAAACTTGGCGGGCCGGCAAAAGCTTCGCTAATGCTAGGCGTAAAATACTCTCGCTTGAAAGAATGGCATTTGGGAAGAAATCCAATTTCTTTTAATCAATTAGAGAAGATTCTTGCGCTTTTTGATTCTCAAGTTCAAGAAGAGTTCAAGGAAAGAATTCTTTCAAAAGGATTGTTGGCGAGTTGCAGATATTCCCAAAATGTTGTGGCATTTCCAAAGCAAATGTCTGCTGATTTGGCTTATGCCATTGGCTTAATTTTAGGGGATGGCAGCTTGACTGGTGATTCTTCAAACAAAAAAGGAAATTGGACAATTTCAGTATTCTTTGATAATTCAAGTCATTTGGGGATTTATCAGGAAATAATATTACATGAATTAGGGGTTAAAACAAAAATTTATGGCCAAAAGCGAAATTGTTTAGCTTGTTGTTTTTGCTCAAAGCCATTTCACTGGTTTTTTCGAGCAATTTTTGGGATTAAGAACGGCTACAAAAGTAATGTTATTGAGATTCCTGAAATAATTCTTAACTCAAATAATAATGAATTAATTATTGCTTGCTTGCAGGGGCTTTTTGACTCTGACGGAACAGTAATTGCCAAAGGCAGGAAAGTCGTAAAATTTTCAAGCACCAGCGAGAAAATCGCAAGGCAAGTTTCTGAATTGCTTTTTTCTTTTGGCATTCGAAATTCTGTTGATAAATGGCTGAAAAATGAGCGTTTCAAAATGCTTTATACTGTCCGAATTCAGTCTGCACAAGCTATTTTAACTTTTGCGAACATTATTAGTTTTAGGCATCCGCTTAAGCTACAAAAGCTGATGTTGAATAGCCCCGTAGTGTAGCGGCCAAAGAATTCGAGAATTCAGATTTTCGGTTCTGCCGAGAGCATACTAGGCTCTGGGGATGCAATTTTATTGCATTAAAGAAACCTGGTGACAGGAGTTCGAATCTCCTCGGGGCTATCAAGACCCGGGGCTTTTTTGAACAAAAGTTCAAAATTGCCTCGGGGCTATTTTTTCATTTCTAGATTTCAAAAACAGATTCTATTTGCCCGCTTGGTTTTCCTTTATTCTCAAACTTGAATGCGAATTTTCCTTGCTTGAATTGTTCTTCAGTCCTGATTTCAATGGTTACTTTTGCGTTCTTGTCAGCTTCCTTTAATTTTGAGTAGTTTATTGAGATTGTATTCTTTCCCGGCTTTAAGCAAGCCAGGTTCTTTAGCTCTGAGCTTAGCATTCCAGCAAGTTCATGGTCTGTTGACATTAGCCTTTTGCTCTCGCTTTTTTCTCCTTTAATGCCGATATATTTCCCATTGATTAAGACTTTAATTTCAAAACCATAAGCCATGGCATTCAATTCTGCCTCAATCATTTCACATTACCTCTCACTAAATTTTAGCTTTCGCTCTTTAAAACATTCATTTATGATTTTTGTCTTATTACTTTCATTTTGCGGCATTTATCTTAGCGCTGAAATTACTTCGGGCAGCAAGAACCACATTTTCGGGTTTGACAAGAGCTTTCCAGCAAACAGTGATGGATGGTCCATGTTTCCGTGCTTTTCCAAAAACTGGTCTATTTTTGCGTTCTTTAATTTCGCAAAAAGCCTGTTTAATGACTCGTCATTTTGAGAATTCAAGTATTTCCTGATTTTCCAGTGGATTTGCAGGTCTTTGTTCAATGCAGCCGCAAGGTTTTTGTCGTAATTTTTCAAGGGCTTTGAATGATGCAAGTTTTCAATCACTGCTTCAGCGGCAAGCCTTGCCGCAACGCTTCCAGTGATTATTCCCCCGCCTGTCGTGGCTTTTGTCTGGAATCCCGCATCCCCAACCAATAAAGTGTTTCCTTTCACCAGCTCTTTCAATGGAGGCCCGATTGGAATCAAGCCGCCTGTCTCGTCAATTTTTTCAACGTCAATGCTTTTTTTGCGCAAGAACTCTTCCAAGGCCTGCTGGGCGTTTTTCTGCACTGTTGTTCCAATGCCGATTCTTGCAATGCTTTTGCTTTCTGGAATTTTCCATGCAAAGAATTTTTCCGCAAAATCCCCAAAGTACAATTCAACAAAGTCTTTCTCGAAATTCCCTTTCGCGCGGATTTGATAGGCGTTCACAAAACTGTCCGAGTGCTGCGTAAGCTTCATTAGAGAGCGCACTTTGCTGTTCACTCCGTCAGCGCCTATGGCTATTTTTGTTTTCATCATTTCTCCGCGCTCTTCATTCTGGTAGAATACTGTGTCGCTGCGCAAGTCAATGAGCTTGCATTTTGTTTTCACTTCCACGCCGAGCTTTTCCGCCTCTTTTAGGCATTCAATGTCGAATTTTTCCCTGTCAATCACCAGCGCGACTGTCTCGTACTTGTGGATTGAAAGCATTTCTCCATTTGGCGCGAAAATCCTTGCTCCCTGGATTTCATTCAAAGTGCAGTCTTTCACCGGAAGCTTGTTTATTGCAGCGCCTGACTTGCTTATGAGGCCTGCGCATTGGAGAGGCCTGCCGATTTTCTGGTGGTCTTCAAGCACTGTCACTTGCAGTCCGGCCTCTGCCAGGTGCTTTGCAGTGATTAGGCCGATTGGGCCGGCTCCGATAATGCTTACTGTGGAATTCATGCTGAATTCACTTTAAATTAATCCCAGACATCCAGTCCGTTGTTGTATTTCATTCCGCTGTGAAGATTGGTTGGCTTTTCTGCATTGTCTGGTTTTTTGAATTTTCTTCCAGGAGTCGGGTTTCCGGGGCTTTTTCCAAACTCTATTTTTGGGATTTTGTCAAAAACTCCTTCATTGCCCCATTTTCCGCCCTTGTCATTGCGGCTTTTCAGGAACAGCGCAATTCCAGCCAGCAAAATTATTATTGCAATTGCAAGGCCTAAAAGCAGGAAGCCATTATTTGCCTGCTGTGCAGTTCCTTTGCCTGCTGCCGGGCTGTTTTTGTCAGAAACTATTGGCGGGGTTTCAAAGGCTTTTGCGTTCTGCGCTGAAGCAAGCAATAATGCAGAGTTTTTGTCAGTGAATTTTTTGTCCAGCGAGTATGAAAGCTCCGCGCTTTCTCCGGCCGCAAGCTCTACATCGAACGCGATTACCGGATCGTCTTTAAGGATTGTGAATTTCAGGCTGCTTTTCAGCATGCTTGCGCTTGAAGCAAAGCTTTTTGGGACAACTTCAACTATCCTGAATTTTTTCTTCTGCTTTTCATTGTTTTTTAGAGTGATTACAATTCCAGCCAGGTAGTATTCTGAATTCTGGTCTTTAATCCGGATTATTTGGATTGTTCTTTCAATTCCTGAATTGCCTGTCAATTGAACTGCATTGTCCACATTGCCGTCCTGCAAAAATGCCTTTGCCAGCTCTACAAGCCCTTTGGTTTTTGATTTTTCCGCAATGCTTGCCTTTTCTGACTTTTCAACGCTCATTTGAAAGTCATTGTTCCAGTCTTCAATCAATGCGTTAATCCTGTTCAATGCGTTTTGAAGCCCCGCGGCGTTCTTGTCGCTATTTGCTTTTTCGGCATTCTTGATTTCGTTAAGAATTTGTGTTTTGTGCTCTATTGACTGGTTTGAAAGCGCGAGATTGTAATTCTCTATTCTTGCAATTATTCCTTCAATTCGTGATTTGGCATTCAAAAGGCCTTTTGAGAGTTCTGGAAGGTTTGTTGAATTTATGTCATTGCTACTGGCCGCTTTTCCCACTTTCACTGTCAAAAGGTCTGTTGCTGAATTATTGCTTGTGTCATAGGCAACGGCGCTTAGGACATAAGTTGCTTTGTCAAGGCCTTCAGTGTTCCATTCTGCAATGTAATAATTTCCCGTCTTTGAAGTCACTGTTGCAATCAGCTTGCTGCCTTGGTAAAACAAGACTTTCTTTATTCCTTTATTGTCTGAGGCAGTGGCTTTCATTGAAACCTTGCCTGAAACTGTTGAATTATTTGCCGGCTCTGCCCAAGTTACTTTAGGGTTTGTGGCGTCTGATGAATTATCCGGCGTTGTGTCTGGAACACTGCTTGTTGAGACAGTGAAGCTTGTCGAGTATTCCGAGGAATTATTGTCGGCATTGTCTGTTGCAATTACATAAATTGTGTGCAGGCCGCTTGTCACTGAAGTGTAATTTCTTGAGCATTCGCTTCCCAAGTCAGCCCATGCCCCAGTGTCAAGCTTTGAATAATACTTGTAAATTCCGCTGTTGGAATCCATTCCAGAGCAGCTTAATGAAACAGTGGTTGAATTTACTGTCGTGTTGTTTAAAGGCGAACCGAATGCAATGCTTGGCCCGTTATTGTCAAACATTGTTGAGTCAGTGTATGAAGAGCTCCAAGTCCCGGAGCTTTTCCTGAATTGCGCGTAAATTGTCTTGCTTCCGTTTGATGGACTGCAGCCGTAAGTCGTTGAAGTAGTGTCGAACGAAGAGTAAGTTGTTGCGAAAGCTATTGCTCCGGTCCAGCTTGAGTCATTGCATGAAAATTTCATTTCCGCTGTCCCTGAAGAGCCAGTCAAAGTCAATGTTGGCGTTGAAGTTTTTGAATAGTCCGGGACTGTAATGCTTCCTGTTGGCGCGCTCGTGTCAATTGCCGCGGCGCTTGCTTCTGTGGAGTCTGTGCCTTCATTGGCGCTTTTGTCCAAAGCGCTTACTTTGAAATAATAAGTTGTTCCATTAACCAATCCTGTTTTTGTGTATGTTGTAGTGCCTGAAGCAATTGTTGCTATCAATGTTTCGGAGTTTGTGTCAAAGCCAGAAATAGTTGACATGTAAACTTTGTATTGGTTCAAGTCAAAAACGCTGACTGCACTCCAGCTTAATGCGACTTGAGTGTTTCCCGCGGTTGCCGAAAGCCCTGAAACTTGCGCTGGCGCAGTGTTGTCTGCGTAAATAACGCTTGAAATGCTTGCCTGTGTTGCAGAGTTTCCCGCAGTGTCGTTTGTGTCGATTGTAATGTTGTAAGTTCCGTTGGCGTCAATTGATGCAATGTTGTAATCGCAATGATAATTTGTTCCAAAAGCAGTGCAGCCAGTTCCTGAAAGCGTTGCGGCGTTTCCGCCGACTTTAACGCTGATTGTTGCATTGTTCACTCCTTCAGCGTCATTCACGTCAAAGGCAAGCCAGTTGCTGTTCACTGTGCTGCTTGATGAAGGAGTTATTGTTGTAATCGTTGGGACTGTGTTGTCAAGGAAGATCCAGTCGCTTGCTGTTGCAGTGTTTCCGTCAGTTGATTCAGCCCGCAAGTAAACTGTTCGGTTTCCGTCGCCTGCAATGCATCCAGCGCCAGTCTTGATGTCAAAGTCTGTCTTTGATGCCCCGTAAGCTTCAAGAGTGCTCCAGGCTGCGTTGTCGCAGGAAAATTGCATTCCGTTCGCGTCTGAAGCGCTGATACTTAAAGTGGGGGTTGAGTCTGAATTGTTAGTGTATTTTGGGGAAATTCCAAAGCTTGAAATCGTTGGCGTCAAAGCCAACCCGAATGATAAAAAAACAAAAAAGCCCAGCATTAATAAGACGAAATTCTTCCCACTCACTTTTTTTCAACCCCTCTGAAATTCAATAAGATTGTTCTATTGGAAAGTTCAAAACATTTTTAAACCGCGCTTTTCTGTTTTTTGCGCGTTTTTTGAA
>JAUSFL010000002.1 GCA_030649735.1 Candidatus Iainarchaeum sp.
AACAAGGCGCGGCCATTACTTTCAAATTCTTTGACGCTTTCAGCGCGCTCGAAATAACGATTGGTCTTTTGCAAATCATTGATCATGCAGACCATTTTGCCTTCAGAGTAATCCAATTCAATGAATTGTCCCCTGTGCACCTTGTTTTCCGCGCTGACCACAAAGTCAACGCTTGAAGGGCTTGGGCCTTCCATTGTTGAAACAACAGTTCCTACTTCTTTTTCCATAAATTCACTCTAATTCAATATATTGAATTCCTTTCTCCTTAAGTTCTTTTTCAGAATACATTTGAAAAAGCCGGTCATGCACGTCTACTTTCAAAACTTTTTTCTCGATTTTCCTTCCCGTATATTCTTTGGTTTTTGGATTGAATTCTTTCAAAAGAAAAGTGTCGCCAGGGCCTATTTTGAAATCATTAAGCCTTAGCTCGTACTTTTTTTCGCCTTTTCTAATCAGTTCAAATCCTTCAGGCCAGCATTTCTTTTCAACAATCATTTTTTCAACTCCTTTTTTCATTTTAGCATTTTCTTTTCCATTGCAGGCCCGATATAGCCGCATTTCTTGCACTTGAACTGCCAGCCCATTATTCCGCCTTGGTAAAGTTCCAAATCTGTTGAGCCGCAGTTTGGGCAGAATTTCTCAAAATTTTCGAACTCTTGTTTTTTCATTTTGCAAAAGGCCTCCTGTCCCGTCTCCGTAAAATAAAAGCGTTTTTTCCAATCTTGTCTATTATCTTGTCTTTCACTAAATTTATTTCTTCAGGCTTTAAGCCTGCACGCAAGTCTGCTTCAATCAGCACTGCAGGAAAAGCGTATTCTTTGTGCATTGAGCTTTGCGCCAAAACCAATCCAGCAATTTTTTCAGCTTTTTCGGCAGGGTTTCCATTGTTTGGATTCAGGAATTCAACACGCAAGGGAAAATCATACTGCGTTGGCTTCAAATAAAATGCGAAAATTGCGTTCTGCCACTCTTTCTTGAAATCATTCAAGATTGGATGCTCTAATGCGTTTTTCGTGTAAGAGAAAATAAAGCTTCTTTCCTGCCTTTCAAGCAAGTCATTAAGCAAGACAGCATCATGGTATTCGTCCATTCCT
>JAUSFL010000003.1 GCA_030649735.1 Candidatus Iainarchaeum sp.
TGAGACAGAAAAGACAATCTTTGAAACAATTGAGTTAAACCGGCAGTGCAGGCCTGACGCAATCCAAGTAAGCATTTTTTCTCCGTATGAAGGCACTGAATTGCATGAAATGTGCGCGAAAAACGGCTGGATCAGGGAAGAGCCAAGCAGCAATTATTATACTCACACTACACTTGAGCTTCCCACAATTTCTTCAGCAAGCGTTGACTCCTTTCACAAGACATTCATGCTTTACTATTACTCGCCAAAGGCACTCTATCCTTTCATTCATGCGGTGCGTTTTTGTCTGGAAAGGCTCCCGCGCAAGGGCAGGGATGCAATGGGGCAGCCAATTTTTCGCTTTGGACAGCTTGTCGGGCTTGTTAAAAGATACGGGTTTTACACTACTTTCAAAAGCATGGTAATGCCGCACTTGATCAAGAACTAATGTTTTTTTCCAATTATTCCTGATTCAAAAGAAATCGGATTGCAGCTGGTATTGCATTAAAAAATCTAACGGGGACTTAAAAGATAACAAAGAGGCTTTTTTAGTGAATGTGCTTTTTATATACCCAAACATTACTGGCCAATTGCACAGTCCTTTAGGAATTACAAGCTTGTCTGCTGTTTTGAAGAGTGCCGGGCATGAGACAATGCTTTTTGACACCACTTGGGGTTATGACAAGGAAGGGCTTTTCAGGGCAATCAAGGAATTCAAGCCAAAACTCATCTGTTTTTCAGTCAGGAATAACGACTATTTTTTTGCTTTGGGCATTGCCAAAGAAATAAAGAGAAGCCATGCGATTCCAATCATTTTCGGCGGCCCGCAAGCCACATTAAACCCAAAAAGGCTCATTGCGGAAGACTGCATTGACTTTGTATGCATTGGCGAAGGAGAATATGCATTGAAGGAATTGGCAGAAAAGCTTGAAAAGAAAAAAAGCACCTGCAATATCAAGAACGTTTGGGCAAAAAAGAACGGCAAGGTCTTCCAGAATCAAGTAAGGTCCTTAATACAAAACCTGGATGAACTGCCTTTTCCAGACTGGCAAATGCTGGACAAAAGGCATTTGGAAGGAAAGTCTACATTTTTCCTAATTGGCTCAAGGGGCTGCCCTTACCAGTGCACTTATTGCGCAAACCACGCTTTCCAAAAAATTTACCAAGACAAAGGCAATTATGTCAGGTACAAAAGCCCAAAAAAAGTCATTGAAGAAATAAAGGAAGCAAAAAAATCTATTAAAATAAGTTGGGTAAATTTTGATGATGACACTTTCACGCTTAACAAAAAATGGCTTAAAGAAGTTTGCGAACTTTACAAAAAAGAAATAAACCTTCCATTCAGTATTAATGGAAGAGCCAACACAATTGACCTTGAAATACTCCAAATCCTCAAGGACAGCGGGTGCTGGTCAATTTCAATAGGGCTTGAGGAAGGAAACGAAAAAATCCGCAATGAAGTGCTAAAACGGAACATGAAAACTGAAACAATCATCAAGGCATTCAATGACGCAAAAAGGCTGGGCATCAAAACCTACGCGTTCAACATGGTTGGCTTGCCTTTTGAGACAGAAAAGACAATCTTTGAAACAATTGAGTTAAACCGGCAGTGCAGGCCTGACGCAATCCAAGTAAGCATTTTTTCTCCGTATGAAGGCACTGAATTGCATGAAATGTGCGCGAAA
>JAUSFL010000004.1 GCA_030649735.1 Candidatus Iainarchaeum sp.
ACAAAAAAGCCCAGCATTAATAAGACGAAATTCTTCCCACTCACTTTTTTTCAACCCCTCTGAAATTCAATAAGATTGTTCTATTGGAAAGTTCAAAACATTTTTAAACCGCGCTTTTCTGTTTTTTGCGCGTTTTTTGAATGTAAAACGCGATTATGAAAACAATTCCTATTACAACCGCAATGTCAAGGAATTCAGTGTACTTGATAAGTTCGGCCCAGTTTTTTCCCAATTGGATTCCGACAATCGCGAGGAATGAATTCCAGCAAAGCGCGCCGATTGCAGTGTATGCGATGAATTTTCCCAAATTCATTTCTGCAATTCCTGCAGGAATTGAGATTACATGCCTTACTGCTGGAATGAACCTGCAGATGAACACTGTCTTTCCCCCGAATTTTCCAAACCATTCGTGCGCTTTGTCCAAGTGCTTTTTTTCCAAAAGCAGGTATTTTCCAAACTTCAGGACTGCTTCCTTTCCCAAAGTCTTTCCCAAATAGTAAGAAATCAAAGAGCCCGCAATGCTTCCTAAAGTGGCCGCAAAAACCACTGCAATCAATTGCATTTTTCCTTCAGCAACCAAGAATCCCGCGAAAGGCATTATTAGCTCTGAAGGAATCGGAATTACCGTGCTTTCCAAAAGCATGAGGGAAAAAATTCCCAAAAGACCGGTCGCTGAAATGATTCCTAAGACAAAATTCAGCAAAAATTCCGCAATCAATCAGGTTTCACTTTGAGAATTAAGCTTTAGCAATTCTTTTAAACACTTGCTGCTCTAGAATACTTTAATTCTAATTAAAGGGAGGGTGGATTTTGTGGCTTTTTTAGGAATTAGCTTTCTTTTGTGGGGCATTGTGATTTTGGCCTTGATTGTTGTAGCCCTGATTCTTGTATTCAATGGTTTGATTCTTGCAAGGAACAGGATGCAGAATGCTTGGAGCCAGATTAGCGTGCAATTGCAGAAAAGAATTGACTTGGTGCCAAACCTTGTTGAGACAGTGAAAGGCTATGCAAAGCATGAAAAGGACACTTTTGCAATGGTGACTCAGGCAAGGACTGCAATGATGAACGCGAAAGGCGTTGCAGAAAAGGCAAAGGCCTCTGACTTGTTCACTGGCGCATTGAAGAGCCTGTTCGCGGTTGCAGAGGCATATCCTGACTTGAAGGCAAACCAGAATTTCCTGCAATTGCAGGAAGAATTGACTGGCGTTGAGGAAAAAATCGCTTATGCGAGGCAATTCTACAATGATTCAGTATTGGATTACAACAATGCAATCCAGACTTTGCCAAACAGCATTTTGGCCGGAATCTTTGGTTTCAAAAACCAGGAATTCTTTGAAGCGACTGCTTCTGCAAAAACAGTTCCGAAAGTTTCATTCTAGAAACTTCGGAATTTTTTCCTTTTTTTCTTTTGGGGCCTTTTGGCTTCTTTTTTCTTTAAACTTTTAAACCTTTACATTCCTGAATTGCTTTAGTGAATTAAGCATGACTACTTTGTGGAACCGCTCTGCATCAAACAGGAACAAGTCTTTCGTTCTTTTTGCGGGCATGATTGTTTTTGTAATGGTCCTGGGCTATTTTTTCGGGATTATTCTGGGCGGCATGGAATTCGGAATGATTGGGCTGACAATCGCGTTTTTCATTGCAATAATTTGGGCCTTGATTTCCTACTATTATTCTGACAGCATTGCATTGGCTGTTTCCCGCGCAAAGCCTGCTGACGAAAAGCAGTACTTGAAGCTTCACAACATTGTTGAAGGATTGTCAATTGCCGCCGGGATTCCAAAGCCAAAAGTTTATATTATGGAAGACAAGGCAATCAATGCCTTTGCGACAGGCCGTGACCCAAAGCATGCAGCAGTCTGCGTTACTACTGGCGCTTTGGAAAAGCTTGACAAGTGGGAATTGGAAGGCGTCATAGCGCACGAGCTTTCGCATGTTAGAAACCGCGACATTTTGCTGATGACATTGACTGCCGTAATGATTGGAGTCATTGTATTGCTGAGCGACTGGATGATTAGAATGACTTTTTTCAGGGGCGGAGACAGGGAAGGCGGAAGGCTCGGCTTGATTTTACTGGTTGTTGGGATTGTTTTGGCGATTTTGGCGCCAATAATTGCAATGATAATTCAAATGGCAATTTCCCGCAAGAGAGAATTCCTCGCAGACTCTGATGGAGCTTTATTGACGCGCTATCCTGACGGCTTGGCAAATGCCTTATTGAAAATACAGCAGGACAATAGGCCAGTGGCTGCCGCAACTTCAAGCACTGCGCACATGTACATCAGCAATCCTTTAAGGCCTGGCTTTTTGTCAGGATTGTTTTCAACTCACCCTCCAATTGCCGAGAGAGTCGCCGCGCTAAAGAACATTAATGTCAAGGCAGCAGAGCAGGAAATAAAGGACAATTCAGGGAAGAAATGAATTATTTGGCTTGATGGTTCTTTTCTGCAAATAGCATTAATTGCGTTTCTTTCACTCTGAAGCCGTTTTTTCTTGCAGAATTAATGAAAACATTTCTCCGTTCCTTTTCTGAAGCAGTAGTGTTTGTTTGTTGCATGAGTTCAAATGCGACTCCAACTCCTTCATTCCTTGCGTGTGAGAATATTTCATCCAGGACATGCTGTCTCCAGCCGCCATACTTTGTTGCAAGGCTCCTGTTCAATTCTGCAGGAAATCCTGTCCTGAAGCTTGCTTGCATATTCTTTATTAGAATTGTATTCGAGTTGGCCAAACGCTCGGTTTTTATCACTCCAACAGAGCCTGGCGATAAAGTTGCCGGCCCGCCAGCAATCACAAATTTTGAGCCTTCCTTGAATGTCTGGAAGTGCTCTTGTTTTGGGTAATAAATCCAGTAAGTGTTGCCAAACCAATCGAGTTTTCCTATGATTCCTTTTTGCACGCCATTTTTTTCCAGTAATTTTCTGTGCACGATTATTTTTGCGGTTTTTTTCCTTAATGCTTCCACTCCTTTAATTGCGACTGAGCCTTCCTTTGCAGTCCATAATTTTACAGGTACCGCGCTTTTTTTAGCGGCTCGCAAGCCAGCCGAGGGATTGCTTGGTTTTCTAATTGGCTTTAGCATGTTCTAGAATCTAGCTTTCCAAAGTTTAAAAGGATTATTTCAAGAATCCTTTTTCCGCAAGCAATTCTACGTTGAGAATGCTTGACATTGCCGCTCCGCGCAAAGTGTTGTGGCTTAAGAGATTGAAAGAGTAATGCATGGTTTTGCTTTCCTTGATTCTTCCAACGCAAACGCTCATTCCGTCTCCCTTGTCGCGGTCAAGCCTTGGCTGAGGCCTGTCTTTTTCCTTCATTACAATTATCGGTTTTTCTGGCTTTGAAGGCAGGTTGAAGTTCTTCAATGGATTGAATGCTTCAAAGCATTCAATGATTTCTTCAATGCTTGGCTTTTTTTCCAATTCTACAGTGACGCATTCAAAATGCCCGTCGCTTACAAAAACCCTGTTGCATTGCGCTGAAACCTTGAAGGCCGCGTTCTTTACGCTTGCCCCGTTGAGTTTTCCGAGAATTTTTTGCGGCTCTGTCTCCATTTTTTCTTCCTCGCCGGAAATGAAAGGGTATACATTGTCTATCAAATCAATCGCGGAATTTCCAGGATAGCCTGCCCCGCTTAATGCCTGCATTGTCACAACATGCACTTTGTCAAGCCTGAAAGAATCATCCAATGGCTTTAATGGAATCACCAATCCTGCAGTTGAGCAATTTGGGTTTGTAATAATGAATCCTTCAGAATTTCTTCTCTCTTTTTGCGCATTGATTATTTCCAGGTGTTCATGGTTTACTTCAGGAACCAATAATGGAACGTCAGCGTCCATCCTGTGGTTTTTTGAATTGCTTGAAACAGCAAAGCCCGCATTGGCAAAATTTTCCTCTATTTGGCCTGCAACATTGCTGTCCAAAGCGCTGAATGCAATCTCGCAGTCCAGCCCTTTAGGACTGCAGTCCTTCACTTCCAAAGCCGCGATTCTTTCAGGAATTTCTGCCTTGATTTTCCATTTTTCCCGCACTGCCTCAAGGTAGGTTTTGCCGCTGCTTTTTTCTGAAGCGCAAACTTCACTCAATTCAAAGAACGGGTGCTTTTCCAAAAGCTCCACAAACCTTTGGCCAACTGTTCCAGTGGCGCCCAAAACCCCGACTTTTATTTTTCTCAATTGAATTCCCCCTTTTCAAAAAATTCAGAATGCAGGCAAAGCACGCTTTTTTCCAGGTCTTTTTCTTCGACAACGAATGAAATGTTGTTTTCGAAGGCATTCTGGCTTATTGCCTTGATGTTCACTTCATTGTCTCCAAGGATTGAGAAAATCTTTCCCGCAATTTTTGGCTTTTCCCTCATTCCTTTCCCAATGACTGAAATCAATGAAACTTTTTCTTCAAAAATGACTTCTTCCTCGTCAAGCGAGGACTTTAGCGCGCTCACTGCTTTCCTGCAGTCCTGCCTTTTTGCCGAAATGCTGATTCCTGTCTCCGAAGTTGAAATCAAGTCTATGTTTATTCCGGCATTTGAGACTGCATTGAAAAGTTTTGCTGCAGTGCCTGACTCCAAAAGCTCCGGGCTTCTTACAGTAATCAGGCAGATTTCTTTCTTGAACGCAATTGACAATATTGAGTTTGCGTTTGCTGATTCCGGACCTACAATTGTTCCTTCAGCGTGAGGTTTTGAAATGTTCTTGATTTTCAAGACCGCATTGTTTGAGCGCAGCGGGTTGACTGTTTTTGGATGGATTATTTTTGCGCCAAAAACCCCAAGCTCTTCTGCCTCGTCATAGCTTAGTGCTTTCACAAGCACTGCGTTTTTTGCAAGCTTTGGGTCAGCGCTTAAAAAGCCGTCAACGTCCTTCCATAATTCCAGGCTTTCCGCCCCAAGTGCTTCTGCAATCAATGCCGCGGAGTAATCGCTTCCGCCCCTTCCAAAGCTTGTGATGTTTCCTTTAATGTCTGCCCCGTAAAACCCGGTGATTACTGGAATCACCCCATCTCCAGCGTTAATTCTTGCCGGGAGTGTTTTTTTTATTTCATCGCGCAATGGCCTTGCCTTACCGTAATTTCCGTCAGTCAGCATTCCAATGTCCTGGCTTTCAAAAGCCTTGGCTTTCAGGCCGTTTGAGCTTAGCATTTCTGCGACAAGCATTGCCGAAAGCCTTTCGCCGAAAGTCTCAACCAGGTCTCTTGTCTTGGGTGATGCGCTTTTGCTTTCTTTCGCTTTCTCCAGCAGGCTTTCAATTTCGGCGAGCTTTCCGTCAAGATTTTTTTTTGCCCGCTCTTTGAATTCCGGCTTTAACTGGCTTAAAGCGTCATAGTGCTTTTGCCTGACTTCATTGAATTTTATGGAATAATCATTCCGCAATTCTGCATTCTTCAATGAATCAATCAAAAGGTCTGTGACTCCTTTCAATGCAGAGACAACAATCACTATTCTTTCATTCTTCCGGCTTTTCAGCATTAAAACTATTTTTTCAAAATCGCCATGGCTTGAGAGAATGCTTCCCCCAATTTTCAGAACTGAAGTCATTGTTTCACCTGCTTAATCTAAAATTATCCAAAACAGAGTTAATCTTTTCCTTAGTTAAAGAGTCGATTTCGCATAATGGAAGCCTTGGAATCCCGGCATCAATCCCTATTGATTTGAGCGCGTAATGCATTGGCATTGGGTTTGTGTCAAAAAACATTGCCTTGTAAACTGGCTGAAGCCTTGCGTCAATCTTTTCCGCATTCTCGAATTCTCCCGCAAGGCAGTGCCTGACCATTTCGCTCATTTCTTTTGCTATCAGGTTGGCGCTTGTTGAAATCACGCCTGTTCCGCCAAGCCTCATTATTTCAAGAGTCAATGCATCATCGCCTGAAAGCACTGAAAACTCAGAGCCTTCAGTTGCATCAATTATTTTTTTTATTTGCGCAATGTTTCCAGAAGCTTCTTTAATTCCGATTATGTTGGAGTGCTCTTTTGCAAGCCTTAATGTTGTTTCTGCCTCAATGTTTTTTCCAGTCCTGCCGGGAACATTGTAGACAATCAGTTCTCCGCCAATCGCGCTGGCGATTTTTGAGTAGTGCAAGAACATTCCTTCAGGGTTTGGCTTGTTTTGGTAAGGGCTTATTGACAAGTGGGTTTTTGCCCCGTGGTCTTCTGCCTTTTTTGCAAAATCAATTGCCTCGCGAGTGCAATTGCTTCCGTCCCCAAAAATTATCCTAGTCTTTGGGCTTGCCTTTTCCATTGCGAAATCCAAAAGCCCAAGCTGTTCTTCAACAGTCAATGATGCGGAATGCCCAGTGCAGCCTGCAACCGCGATTCCTTCAACTCCGCAGTCTTCAACAAACTTTATGAGCTTTTCAAGCTCTGGAAAATTAATCTTTCCGTCAATGTTCGGCTCGCTTGCAATTATTGGAGTCACTAATGCAGGATAGCATCCACTTATTTTTTTCAAAAAACCGCCTCTTTTTCCTTAATCAAATCGTCAATGCATTCCTTGAATTGGAAAATTCCTTTCTTTCCAAATACAAATTCCGCTGCCTTTAAGGCCCCAAGCGCAAAGCCATTCCTGCTTTTTGCCTCATGCGTTAAAGTGACAGAGTCAAATTCAGAGTCAAATCCCACAGTGTGAGTTCCCACTATTGCGCCTGCGCGGACTGACGCCAAATGGAATTCTTCAGGGCTTATTTTCCTGGCGTCAACCTTGTCGAATTGGGCCTTGTTTTTTGCCTTGAAGTTTTCAATGACTATTCTGGAAATTTCTTTTGCAGTGCCGCTTGGGCTGTCAAGCTTGTTCTTGTGATGCAATTCCAGCCCATAGCAGTCGTACTCTTTCTGGAATGCCGAGAATTGCCTTGCAGAACTTTCCAGAATCCTGTAGAACAAGTTCACTCCAATGGAAAAGTTTGCCGAGTAAACAAGGCCTGTTTTTGCATTGCCTATTGCATCTTTCATTTCGTTAATGCCGTCAAGCCATCCAGTAGTGCCTATGACACAGTCTTTTCCCAGGCTTGAAATTTCTTGAATGTTTTTTATTGCCTGGCCTGCCTGCGTGAATTCAATGCAAACGTCTGTGTTTTCCAAGGCCGCTTTTGAAATTTCTTTGGAAGTCACCCTGCTGTCGCTTGAGAGCGGGTCAATTATTGCGTTGACTTCAAAGCCTTGCAGCATTGCCTGCTCCAAGATTGCCTTTCCCATTTTTCCAAAGCCGACAATTCCAATTCTTGGCTTAGAATTTCTTCCCATGCATTAAAGGCAACCTGTTTATTATTTATACAAAATGTTATACTAATAACAAATTAGGCTGTGGTTTGATTGGTTTCAGTAATGCGCTTGGTCGAAAAGGAAGTTTCACAAAGGCCTTTCATCCAGTATGCGCTGGGGCAGGAATTGATTAATTGCGCCGCGCTTGCAAAGCAATTTCAGCCGTCAATAGAGCGCGAGCTTGGCAGGAAAGTGAAGAATTCCGCAGTAATAATGGCTTTGCACAGGCTTTCTGAAGAATTCAAGCTCAAAGAGCACAGGCTCAAGTGCGATTTTGGGTCTGAATTGAATTTGAAAAACAATCTTGTTGAATTCACTTTCGAGCGCACTTCAACAATACTGAAAAAACTGCAAAAGCTTTACGAAGAAGTCGATTATGGAAAAGGCCATTACTTTAATGTCCTGCAGGGAAGCTTTGAGCTTTCAATAATAATAAATCAAACGCTTGAGAAAAAATTGCGCGAAATAATGAAGGGAGAGAGGCTCTTGAATTTTGAAAAATGCCTTTCTGCAGTCACTATGACAGTAAGCAAGGATTTTGCTGAAACTCCCGGAGTGATTTTCACGACAACCCGCCAGCTTGCATGGAACAACATCAATATTTTTGAGTTCTTGTCAACAATGACTGAAATTTCTTTCATTGTTTCAGAGAAAGACTCAGTCAATGCCTACGCGTGCCTTAAGGAATTGCTCTCAAAAAACAAGGTTTACTCTAAAGTCCAATAAATCCTCCGGTTTTGAGCGCCCTTGTTTTCAGTCCTTAAAATCCTGACTTTTCCAATCTCGCGCGTGTTTTTCACGTGTGTTCCTCCGTCTGCCTGAACGTCAAAATCTCCAATGCTCACAATTCGGAATTCTGGGATTTCTTTAGGCAGAACGTCCTGCAATCTGAAAAGCTCCGGCATTTTTAGTGTTTCCTCGCGCGACTTGAAAGAAATTTCCTGAACCAAATTGCCTTCAATCACTTGGTTTGTTTTCTTTTCCAATTCCTTGAAGAATTCCGGATTGTAGTTTTCCATGTTGAAGTCCATCCTTGATTCGGGCATTCCAAGTTGGTTGCCTGTAATCATTTTTCCAGTCTCTTTGAAAATCACGCCGGCCATTATGTGCGCTGAAGAATGCATTCTCATAAAATAGTAGCGCCTTTCCCAATCCAGCACTCCGTGGGCTTTCTCGCCCGCGCGAAAGCCTTCAGTGCTTTCCAGCCTGTGGAGGATTTTTCCATCGCGTTTTACAACTTCCAGAACTTTCTTTCCGTTCAAAGTTCCAAGGTCGCAGGGCTGGCCTCCGCCTTGGTAGTAAAACGCGGTCTTGTCCAAAACAACAGCATTGCCTATGATTTCCAAAATCTCAGCGTCAAACTCTTTCAGGTAAGAGTCCTTCAAGTACAAAAGCTCAGTCATTTTTTCCACTATTTATCTTTTCTTTTTGAATTCCTCGCTTATTTTTCTGGCAAGCTCAAAGTCTTTTTCGCCCAAGCCGTTGATTTTGTGCGTCCAAATGCTCACTTTGGCTTTTCCCCAATCGAGTTGAATGCTTGGGTGATGGTTCATTCTTTCAGCAATTTTCCCAATCCTGTTCACAAACCCGAGCGCTTGCTTGAAGTCATTGAAAGCGAATTCTCTCGCGATGTGATGCTGGCGAATGCATTTCCATCCGGAAGCTTTCCTTAAGGATTCCTGCAGGAGTTTTCCCTTCAATCTTCCGGGCTTTTTCTCCGGCGGCATTCTTTCACTTCCAGACGTCAAGGCCGCCTTTTTTGTACTTTTTCACTTTTTTCAGGCTTGTCTGCCTTTCTTTTCTTGCTTTTTTTTGCCTTCGCATTTTTCTTTTAGGCCCGACTTGGCTTTCTTCCTCTTTTTTTGTCGCAAGCCATAGCCAGATTTTTATCCTTTCAATAACGCCTGGTTTTGTAAGCCCTTCTTTTTTCTTTAAAACCATTTGACCACCTCTCTCAAATTACCGCGCTTTTCACTGCTGTCTCACAATTGCATGATTTTTCAACCTTATCAATTTTTGCAATGCTTCCCAAAAAAATCTTTTTCACGTTTTCAGCATTTTCCTTCATTCTTTTAATTACCATTTTAATGTTGACTGCTTCTTCGCTTTCCCGCCAGCAGTCATAATCTGTTGCCATTGCAATTGCCTGATAGCACATTCCTGCCTCGCGCGCAAGCACGACTTCTGGAACAGTGCTCATGTTCACAATGTCTGCCCCAAGCAGCCTGTACATTTTGCTTTCCGCCTTTGTTGAAAACCTCGGGCCTTCAATTGTAATGACTGTTCCTTTTTCATGATGCGGGATTTTCAATTGCCTTGCAGTTTCAATCAATGCTTTGCGGATTTCTGGGCAGAATGGCTCTGCCATTGGAATGTGGCACACCTTGTCCAAGTCGTAAAATGTTCCCGGCCTGTGAGTCCAGTCAATGAACTGGTCTGGAAAAACTAAGTTGCCTGGCTTTATTTCTTCGCGCAGGCTTCCGCAAGCAGTGCTTGCAAGAACAGTATGGCAGTCCAGCTCTTTCAATGCCAAAATATTCGCTTTGTATGGAACATTTGACGGATTGATGGAATGCGTTTTTCCATGGCGCGAGATTATTGCGACTTGAATTCCATTCAATTTTCCAACTGTAATTGGAGAGCTTGGCTCTCCGAAAGCAGTTTTGACTTTGCGTTCTTCAAAGTCTTTCAGTATTTTTGGGTCTTCAAGGCCAGTTCCGCCAATTATTCCAATCATTCTTTCACCAGTCCTTGTGGTTTTTTTTCAATTCTTCAATCATGTTGTGGAATTCCTTGTCTTCTTTAGAGACTCTTTTTATTTTTCCGTTTTCCAGGAATGTAGGGTCAACGTACCTTAATTTTTTTGGCTTTTTCACCGGGGAAAGGTTTTCTGTCCTGATTTTTTCCAGTCCTTCAATTATTTTTGGGTTTTTGCTTTTCTCTAGCTTTCCAAGCACAAAATCATCGTCTTGGAAAAAGTCTTCAAATTCCAGCGCTTTACTTTGCAGCGCTTCGTTCATAATTTCAGTCATTACTGCGCCTTTTGCAACTGCTTTTTCGCTTGCCCAGTTTTCAGTCTGGAATTTCAAGTATGCCAGCCCAAATTCTTTTGCGTTTTCCAGGCTGTCAAATTGGATTGTGTTTTGAAAATTAACCAGCCCATTAAGCAATTGCTTTGCCTTTTGGGATTGCCTGCTTATGAGCACTATTTGTTTTAGCGTGTAATCTACCCTGTCAGCGCACAAGTATGGAATCTCTTTTTCCAAAAGTGTGAATTTTGTCAAGTCAGTGAACTGTTCAATGCCAAAGCCATGCTTTTCTAGAATTTCAGGAATCTCTGTTTTTTTCACGAATTCTGCAAAAATCCTGTCCTGGTAGTCTTCGTTTTCTTCCCTTCCGACAATGTGGTCTATGGCATGCGAGAATGCGGTGTGCGAAACATCATGAATCAGTCCAGCAATTCTTTCCTCAAGCGAGGCGTCAAGCCTGTCAAGCAAGGCCATTACCCCAATACTGTGCTCAAATCTAGTGAATGTTTTGCTTTTATCAAACCGGTCAGGAAGCCATTGCGAGATTCCCTTCAGGCGCTGGATTGGCACTGAATTGTAAAGTTCAATTAGGACTGGTTCTTTGATTTCAAAATTGCCGTAAACAATGTCTTTGCATTTGATTGGCTGCATTCGGAAAACCTTATTCTTCCTTTTCGTAATCCACTAGGGAAAACACTTTGTACCCTGCTTTTTCGAGCTTTTCCCTGCCTTTGAGGAATTTCAGGCTGACTAGAAAGCAGAATGATTTTACTGTTGCGCCTTGGCTTTCAACAAGCCTTGCAGCTGCCAGTGCTGTTCCGCCAGTTGCCAAAAGGTCGTCGACAATGATGACTGAATCGCCGTGGTTTAATGCGTCAGCGTGCATTTCGAAAGAGCCTGTCGAGTATTCTGTCTCGAACTCTTGCCTTACTGTTTTTGAAGGCAGTTTTCCCGGCTTTCTTACTGGAACAAAGCCGACGTGAAGTTCGTGGGCGAGAATGCTTCCAAAAATGAACCCTCTTGCTTCTGCAGCCACGATTTTGTCGGCGTGAATTTCATTCTCAATGCAATAATTCACCATTTCGCTCATTGCAAAGCTTAATGCATTCGCGTCTTTCAATAATGTCGTAATGTCCTTGAACATTACGCCTTTTTTTGGCCAGTCAGGCACTGTCCGGATTTTTTTCTTCAAGTCCATGCATTATTCCAGCAAAATAATGTTTTTAAATATGGATTTTTCCCAGAAATGCCCCTTTAGGTATGTTTTTAAACAAATTTTTGAATGTTTTCTTGATAATGCGCGACAGCAATCCTTCAGTTTCTTTGGTAATGCCTGCCTATAATGAAGAGCAGCGCATAATGAAAGTAATGCCAAACTATTACAGTTTTTTGAAAAATAATTTTTCTGATTTTGAATTCATTATTGTATGCAATAATTGCTCTGACAAAACCCCTGAGATTGTTGAAAAATTCAGCAGGAAAGACAAGCGGATAATTTTCATGAACATTCCGAGAAAAATTGGAAAGGGCGGCGCAGTCATTGAAGGATTCAAAAAGGCATCCAAGGACTTGATTGGATTCACTGATGCTGATTCTTCCACTTCCCCGGAGCAATTTTGCAAGTTGCTTGCCCCGATTGTTGAAAAGAATTTTGACGCCGCTGTCGCCTCAAGGGCCTTGAAAGAATCAATTGTTCCAAAAAAATCAATTGTAAGGGTAATTTTGGGAAGGTTTTTCAGCGTGCTTGTGAAAGTCTTGTTTGGCCTGAAAATCAATGACACGCAGTGCGGCGCAAAGCTTTTCAGGAAAAAGCCTTTGAAGGGCATTCTTTCCTCATTGAAAATCACTGGCTGGGAATTCGATGTTGAAGTATTGTGGAAGTTGAGCAAGAACGGCTTTTCAATTGCCGAGGTTCCAATAACCTGGTCTGATGCTGCCGGCACAAAGCTCAACCCGGTTTCTGATTCGTTCAGGATGTTTGCCGGACTTTTGAAATTGAGGTTTTCTTGAATGGCAAAATTGAAAATAATTGTTGCCTTGATTGGAATTGCCGTTTTTGCATGGATTATTTCAAGCATTGATGTTTCAAAGCTTCTTTCAATAATTTCAAAGGCAAATTTCTTGCTTTTGGGCTTGGCCTTGATTATAGTGTTTTTCACAGTTCTTTTGAAAGGCCTGAAGTGGGGCTTGCTTTTGCGCCCTTTTGAAAAAAGGCTTGCTGTTTTGGACAATTCGCGGATTTTTTTGATTGGTTTTTTCCTGAGCGTTTTGACTCCGGGAAGGATTGGCGATTTGGCGAGGGCATTGTATTTGAAGGACAGGATGAAGTTTGGCCAGGCATTGTCCACAGTGATTCTTGACAGGCTTGTAGACCTTACAGTATTGTTCTTTTCCGGAATTCTTGCGGCAATCGCTTTTTCAATGGTTTTCAAGCAGCAGGTCATTTCTCTGCCTTTGGCAGTGATTTTCATCGCATTCTTTGCGCTGGCGCTGTTTTTGGTTTCAAGGCAAAAGCTAATGCGTTTTATTCTGCGGCCTTTCTTCAATCTTTTCATTCCGGCATCGCTCAAGCCAAAGGCTTCTGAAAGCTTTGCTTCATTCTTTGAGGCCTTGCGTATTTTTGCAAAAAAGCCGTTTACTTTGCTTGCTGTTTTCTTGCTGAGCATTGCTGCAATTTTTCTTTCAAGCATTGCCTTTTGGCTTATTGCATTGTCTTTGGGGTTGAAAACTGGATTTGCGCTGGCTTTGATTGCTGTTCCAATAATTGCGTTGGCTGACTTGCTTCCAATCACGGTTTCAGGGATTGGCGCAAGAGAGCTTCTTTTGATTTTCATGTTTTCTTTTGCCGGCGTTAGCGCGGAGAGCGCTGTTGCTGTTTCAATAGTTTATTTCATCATTGGATACATTAGTGTTGCTTTGGCCGGCTTTGCTTTTTTCCTGAAAGAGCCTGTGAAATTGAATTTTTCAGCTTAAGCCGATTATCATCCTTAATCCTTTAAGGTTTTTGAAAAAGTCCTGCGGGCTCCTGATTTTTGAGATTCTTTTCAGCACGTAAGCCGGCCTGATGTAGAATTTTTTGAATGCCTTTTTTTGCATTTTCACGACTTCTTCGGCATTCTTGTAGCCGAACGGGACAAAAACAGGCTGCCATTCGTTATAGTTTTCAAAGTTTTCGTCAAGCTTTCCGAACTTTGAGGCTGTTTTGTACAATTCAGTTCCTGGAAAAGGCGTTGTTATTGAGAACTGCGCGTAATCAGGGTCCAGCTCGATTGCAAAATTTATTGTTTTCTCGGCGAGTTCTGGAGTTTCCCCGGGCAGTCCAATCATGAAGCTTCCGCGGATTTCAATTCCCGCCTCTTTTGTGAGCTTGACTGCTTTTCGCACGTCTTCAAGCTTTATTCCCTTGTTGATGTTGTCCAAAAGCGTTTGGTCGCCTGCTTCAATTCCGTAAAAAATGTTCCAGCAGCCTGCCTTTTTCATTAATTCCAGCAATTCCTTGTCGACTAATTGAACGCGGGTTTCGCAGCTCCAGGGAAAATCAATCTTTTCTTCAATCATTTTTTCACAAAGCTTTTTCACCCACTCGCGCTTGATTGTGAAAATGTCGTCCCAGAATGCAATTTCTTGAATGCCGTATTTTTCTTTCAGTTCTTTCAATTCTGCAATCACGTTCTCTGCGCTTCTTACGCGGTATCTTCTTGTGCCTTCAGTCTTGCAGCAGAAAGTGCAGTTGAAAGGGCAGCCCCTTGAAGCCAGGACATTTAAGACGCGCGGGTTTTTTTTGTAATTGTTTGGAAGCGCGGAGTACTTGCTCAAGTCCAGCAAGTGCCTTGCAGGCATTGGCAGTTCATCCAGGTTTTCAATCAATTCTCCCTTGATTATGCTGTGCCTTTTGAGTTTTTTCAGTTCTTTCGCAATTTTTACAATTGCTTTTTCTCCCTCGCCAGTTATCACAAAGTCGGCATTTGTCAGTTTTAGGGTTTGTTCTGGAAGCAGGCTTGCGTGCGGGCCTCCAATCACTAGGTAAACTTTCGGGAATTTTTCCCTGATTTTTTTGGAAAGCTCTGCGGTTCTTGAAATTGTCGGGGTCAAGGCGCTTATTCCGACAAAATCCGGCCTGAATTTCTTAATCTCTTCAAGAACGTCCTTGACTTCAAGCTGTTGCGCGGGCATGTCAAGTATTTTGCATTCAATGCCTTGCTTTTCAAGCATTGCGGCAAGATAGCAAAGCCCTAAGGGCGGCAAGTGGCCGCCTATTTCCCCGACGCTTTTCTTGCCGTACCTTTCGTCAAGGCTTATTGCTGGAAAAACCAAAAGCGCTTTCAATTCATTTCACCCTTGCTGCCTTTACCATCATTCCAACGCTTGTTTTTGAATTCTTGAAAAGCAGTTCATCAACTTTCAGGATTGCCTTTACAATTCCTTCAAGGATTTTGGGCGGCTTTTCCTTGCTTCCAATGAATTCTTTTTTTGCCTGCCTGTTTTTCGGGTCGCTTTTGAACAATGGCTGCAGTATTGTGGAAAGGTAATTTTCGCACAGTCCTGCAAAATAATGGTTCAAGAACTTGGCTTCTTGGATTTTGAAGCCGTTCTTTTCAAGCAGTTCTTTCAATTCTTCAAAAGAAAAAATTCTTTCGTGGCCAAAGCCGTAAATTCCAATTCCAATGTGCTTTCCAAAAACTTTTTCAAGCAAATAATTTATTGGATCGTAAGTGAATGGAAAATTCCTGTTCGGCGTTGAAATAACGAGCACTCCGCCTTTTTTGAGGCTTTTGCGCGCTTGCTGCAGCATTTTTTCAGGCTTTTCCAAGTGCTCTATCACTTCAATGCTTAATGCCTTGTCAAACTTTGCATTGAACGGGATTTTGTAAGCGCTTGCCTTAATGAATCGAGAATTCCTCAAATTCCTGCTTTTTGCTTTCTTCAAGTCCTGCTCATTCAAGTCCATGCCTGTTATTTTCTCAAATTTTTCCTGCAGTTCTTCCTCAAATACTCCGTCAGAGCAGCCAATGTCAAGCAGGTTTTTTCCAGTCCCGATTAGCCTGACCGCTGTCCTAAAGCGGTTGTAATAGCTTGGCGCAAGCATTTTCAAACTCATGTTTTTTCCCTACTTCAAGTCTTTTGTTTTGGCCTGCCTTATTTCTTTCAATCCAAGCGTTCTTTTCAACTTTACTGTCTTTTCAAAGATTGAGTAAAGCATTGGAAAAACAAATGTCAAGTGCGGCCCGATTTTCATCATTGGCTTGCTTGTGAGCACTGGAACCATTATGGAAGGGACTGTGCCGTATTTTCTTTTGGTTACAACGCCCGACATTATCCAAGTCAGGTAATTCAAGTACTTGTTTTTTTTCTTTAAATTAATGTGTTTTATTACTTCTTTTTGGCTGCCGTAATCCATGTCAGAGCTTGCAAAATCGTCTTTTCCTATTATTCCCTCATTTAATGCCCTGTTGTACAATTCAGTGCCTGGAAAGAATGCCATGTTGAATGACTGGTGAATGTATGGTTTTGGGAGTTCTTGCAGCAATCTTATTGTTTCAAGCTTGTCTTGCTCTGTTTCGAAAGGGCTTGAGTTTATTATCTGGTAATTTGGCAATTCCATTCTTTCAGCGTACTTGTTCAGTATTTTTGCGGCATTCAATACTGCCGAGTTTGGAATGTTCCTGTCGTAAACTTCCTTGTTCAGTCTTTCGCTTCCTGTCTGGATTCCCATTTCAACCTTGCATAATCCGGCATCTAACAGTATTTTCAGTTTTTCCTCATTGATTGTCAAAGGGCTTACATAGCATTGGAATGGGATCTTGATTTCTTTCTTGTATTCTTTTGCAAATTCCTTGAGCTCTTCAATGCTTCTTACAAAGAACACGTCGTCAGTGAACCAGATTAATTTTGTGTTAGGCAGCCTTTCTATTGAATGATTCAGTTCTTGGATTATCCCTTTGGCGCTTCTTTTCCTGATTATTGGCCCAAGCCCGGCATACAATTGCCTGAAAAAATTGCTCCCGCAATAAGTGCACTTGTGCGGGCAGCCTCTTGCAGTATGGACATTGAGTTTTCCGCAAAAATGCCTTTCTTCAAGCTGGACGAGCTTGTGATTCTCAAGAACGAGCTGTTCTTTAATGTCATAGTCTGGGAATGGCAGAGAATCAAGCACGCATACCGGGGGCCTTACCGGATTCTTTATTATTTTCCCGTTTTTTCTGAACCACATGTTCCTTGTTTTAGTGAATGCTTTCTTTTCATTCATTTTTTCAACAAGCTCTGCAAATGCTTCCTCGCCTTCGCCAATGCATACAATGCCTGCATGCTTTATGCATTCTTGAGGGCTTGTTGTGGCATAAACTCCGCCCCAAATCACCGGCTTTTCAGGCATTGCATTCTTTATTTCTTTAATGATTTGGATTGCCTTGTTCCTGTTCATTGCAACGCAGGTTATTCCAACCAATTCCGCGTTTTTCACTTCGTTCAAGACTTGTTTTATGACGTCTTCAGTGAATGGCTTGCTGTAATTGTTGTCGATTGGCGGAAGGAAAACGAGCCTTGTTTCAAATCCTTTCTGCCTAAGCGCTGATGAAAGGTATCTTATTCCCAAGACTTCAATGTCGTCAACTGAAAGCAAGGCTATCTTGAAATTCTTTCTCTTTTGCCGGTTTTTTTCTTTTTCTTTCATATTCACCAAAAAGCTAAATAATTACTACAGCAGCATTTTAAATGATTAGCGTGCTTTTTTTCTTTTGAGCATTTGCCTATAATCAAGATTTAATGGTATTTTTAATATGTCTGAAAAGCTTTATTCTGCAACAGCCCGCGGTGCAATCTATAATTATTCTTCAACAGTTCTTGTCACTTTGCTGCAGTTTTTGACTTCAATCGTTTTTATCAAAATGCTTTCTGTATTTGATTATGGAGTCTACAACATTATAATCGGCGGTGTTGGAGTTTTGGGGCTTGTTTTTCCGGTTGCAACAATAATGCGTTTTCTTCCGGAATATGCCCAGAAAGGCAATACTTTGCTTGCAAAAAAGCTTGTGAAAACTTTCTTGTTCTATTCTTTAATAATTCTTGGAATTTTTGCATTAAGCGTTTTTCTTTTCTCCATTTCTTCATTTTCGAATGGCTTGCTAAAGCTGGGAATAACTAAGGAGTTCGTCTGGTTTTTCATTTTAATCTCGGTCTTGACTGTAATTTCTGGAATAATTGACACTGTATTAATTGCATTGATTGACCAGAAATTCAGGAGCTTTATTCGGGTTTTGTATTCTTCATTGGTTTTTTTGCTGTCCTTGATTTTGCTTTCCTTTGGCTTTGCGCTGGTTGGGGTTTTTGCGGTCGCG
The DNA here is from genome assembly GCA_030649735.1 of Candidatus Iainarchaeum sp. Lineage (GTDB taxonomy): Archaea > Iainarchaeota > Iainarchaeia > Iainarchaeales > UBA10191 > UBA10191. The sequence continues at coordinate 17,613 of JAUSFL010000004.1, forward strand.
CTTGCCTCCGCGGCAGTATTGCTTTCATTGTCTGCCTGGCGTTTGCAGAATCTGATTTTTTCAAGGCCTTTGCAAGGCGGGGGGAAGCTGGAGTCCAAGCGGCTGCTTGACTATTCCCTTTTCAGTTCGTTGAATTATTTTGGCGACATTGTTCTTGGATTGACAATTGACATTTGGGTAATTGGATTGTTTTTGGGCGCTTATCAGGCTGGATTGTACGCATTTGCCGCCAAGACAGCCCAGACTCTCATTGCCTTATCGCCGGCGGCAATTGCAACTATTGTTGTATACCCGATGCTGATAAAAAAATACACTGAAACAGGAAGCAAGGAACATCTTGTTTATTTTTTCGGGCTTTACAGCAAGTTCATTGCCTTTTTTGTTTTTCCAATGATTATTGGAGTCGTTGTTTTTGCAGACCCAATAATAAGGTTTGTTTTCAACCCAGAGTATGTTTTGGTGACTGGAATTTTCATGATTTCGGCAATTGGATTTGGCTTTTCGGCGTTCCGCTCCGCAACCCTTGCGGTTTACAGCACTTTGGAACGGCTGGATATTGGATTTAAGGCAAAGCTTTTTTTCATTTACAACTTGGCTGCTGATTTGATTTTGGTTCCATTGTACGGCTTGACTGGGGCAATTTTTGCAACAACCACTGCCACTTTTTTTGTTTTTTTGACAGAATTCCTGCTTACAAGAAAGCTTGTTAATATTTCATTCCCAAAAATGGCTTTTTTAAGAATTCTTGCAAATTCTGCATTGATGGGCCTTATTGTTTTTTTGATTTTGCCTTTTGTTAAAAGCACTTTGACATTGGGCATTGCAGCCCTTGCTGGCATTGGATCATACTTTGCGCTTTCTTTCATTAACAGGCCTTTCAGCGAGAGGGATTCAGGTTTTTTTGAGAAACTTGGGTTTTTGGGAAAGTTCTTTTCCTTTTTCTCAAGAAAGAACCACTAATGGTTTTTAATTCAATTATGGAATTATATTAAGAAAAGCAGGGCGGGGTTTTTTGTTTTGAAAAAAGTTTCAATAATTGGTTTGGGGTATGTTGGCTTGCCTTTGGCCTGCCTTGCGGCAAAAAAAGGCCATGCTGTTTTTGGCATTGACTTGAGCAAGGAAATTGTGGAAAAAACAAACAAGGGAGAAAGCCATATTTTGGACGAGGGTTTGAAAAAAAGCGTTTTTGAAGCCAAAGGAAAAATTCATGCAACGACCAATGCTTCGGAAGTTTTGAAAGACTCTGAAGTGATTGTGGTTTGTGTTCCAACCCCTGTTGACAAAAAATGCCTTCCAGACTTGGGTCCTGTTAAGGCGGCTTGCGAAGATATTGCAAAAAGCCTGAAGAAAGGCCAAGTTGTGATTGTTGAGTCAACAATTTATCCCGGAACTATTCAGGAAGTTGTCCACCCAATTCTTGAAAAGTCTGGGTTGAAGGCAGGAAAGGACTTTTATCTCGCGCATTGCCCGGAACGCATTGATCCAGGCAACAAAAAATGGGCTGTTGAGAAAATTCCGCGCGTGGTTGGAGGAATTAACGAGAAAAGCACCCAATTGGCCGCCGAGTTTTACGAAAGCATTTTGGACGCGAAAGTAAAGCGCTTGAATTCAGTGAAGGCTGCAGAGGCAGTCAAAATCATGGAAAACACTTTCCGAGACATCAACATTGCGTTCGTGAATGAAATGGCAAGGTCTTTTGATGTTTTGGGAATTGACATCAAGGAAGTGATTGAAGGCGCTTCCTCAAAGCCTTTTGGATTCATGCCTTTCTATCCAGGCCCTGGAGTTGGAGGTCACTGCATTGCAGTGGACCCTTATTACTTGATAGAGCGGGCGAGGCAAAGCGGCTTTGACCACAAATTCCTGCGATTGGCGCGGGAAATCAACGAGTCAATGCCTTCCTATGTTATTCAATTGGCTTCTGAAGGATTGAATCATTCTGGAAAAAGCCTGAATGGAAGCAAGGTTTGCGTTTTGGGAATTGCCTACAAGCCAAACGTTGATGATTCTAGGGAAAGCCCTTCATTCCCTATTATAGAATTATTGCAGGAAAGAAAGGCAGTATTGAAAATTTTTGACCCTTTGGCTGTTGAATTGAACAATTCAAAAAGCATTGAAGACGCAGTGAAGGACTCTGACTGCGTGATTATTGCAACAAACCATGAAGAATTTTTGGAAAAAATCACTCCGGAATTCTTGAAAAAGAACAAAGTGCCTTTCATTCTAGACTGCAGGAATTCCTTCAAAAAGCAGGATTTTGAAAAGGCTGGAATTCTTTACAAGGGCGTCGGAAGCTGAATTCAAGGGCAATTGTTTCGTTTGTTCGCAAAAAGCATGAATGCAGTGTCTTTTCCGGACTTTAATTCTTCGCAAAGCCTGAATTCTTTTGCGTCAAGGCCCAGTTTGTCCGGAGTTTTTGAGGATATCAAAAAGTCAATTTCTTCAGCTGAGTGCTTTTTGTTGTCTGTTAAAATAAGGCTTTTTTTCAGTTCGAACTCTTTCTGCCTTTCAGGGTCTGGAGGAAAAAACTTTTTGAAGAAAGGATTGTTAACTTCAGTGTCAAGCGCGTAAATTCCCAGGTAATATTCTGGAAGGTCTGTTCCGATGCTGCTGTAAACTGTTTTTCCTTCAGGAATTTTTTGCACTGCCTGCGAGAATCCCTTGAAGTCGTGCTGTTGAATTACAATCGCTGATTGCACTGCAAAAGCTGCCAAAAACAATGCGGCAACAATCCAGAAGTGCTTGTGCTTGCTTAATTCTGCCAGCGCAAATGCCGAAATTGCAAGCATTGGGAATTCAATTTCTGCCAGGTAGTTTGTCCTTTGAATGCTCAGGATTGCCGAAAAATAAATTAGGAAAACCAAGAAAAGCAGGAGGATTGCCAGTTGGGCGGAATTTCTTCTTTTCAGGATTAAAAACGCGCCGCCCAATGTAAAGACAAGCAGCAATGGAGTGTAAAACAGCCCGGCAAGATTTAAGTAAAATAAATTGCTTGGCGTTCTTGCAGTTCCTCCAATGCTGTCGGCAATGAAAGAACTATAATGCACTTGCTCGCTCAAGTCATTGACTTGGCTTCCGTATTTTTGAATGTAAGCTTGTGTTATTCCTGAATTTCCAACAATCACAGGCAAGTTGTAGGCTATTGCAAACAGGATTAATGCTGAACAAACCAGCGCTTCTTTCCTGCATTCTTTTGAAAGAATCTCTTTTCTCCAGGTCCATGCAAGAATTGCAAAGGCTGGAATGAACGCAAAAACTGTTTCCCTTGTTGAAAGCCCCAAGGCCAAAGCCAGTCCGGCCAATGGAAGGAGCTTTTTTTGCCTTGTGCTTTCCGCAAGCAATGCAAGCGAAAGCGCGCCAAGGAACATTCCTAAGGAATCCCTGAATGAGGAAGCGCTTATGAAAATCCCGAACGGCGAAAGCATCAGCAGGGCGAATGCAATGATTCCTGTCCTTTCGTCAAAGACTTTCCTGCAAATGAAAAAAGCGCAAACCGCAATCCCTAAAGTCGAGAATGTTGAAATCAATTCTCCGGTAATGTTTGGCTTCAGGCCTGTCAGTGCAATTCCAAAAGACTGAAGGATAAGGAAAAACTCCGGCGCGTAAAAAAGGTACGGGATTTTGAAGGCGAATTTTGCCAGCAAAAAGCCCGCAAGCAGTATTGCAGTGATTTTCCAGTTTTTTTTCACAAAGGCAAAGTATGAAAAAACAGCAATTGCCAGCAATGCTGGAATCACTGCCAGAATGTTGGAAAGCAAAGTGTGCGCGATTTTGAACGCGAACATTCCATAAAATGCCTCGTCTCCAGTAATGTCAGTGCGGTTTATGAAAGCCAGCCTTAACAATAATCCAAGGACTGCAATTCCTAACAGAATCAGTAAAGTGTTCTTTTTCTGAAATTCAAAAGCTTTTTCCAGCATGCTATTGTCATTCATGTACCAAACTCATTTAAATAATTTAAGACAGCCATTAATTGCGAATGACTGGCAAAATGGGGTTTTTCAATTGAACATTCTGGTGACTGGCGGCTGTGGCTTTATTGCAAGCAATTTCATCAGGAAAGAGCTTTCAGAAAACTCTGAGAACACAATTACTAACCTGGATTCCTTGACTTATGCAGGCAATCCCTCAAACTGCAAAGACTTTGAAGAAAACCCGCGCTATTCTTTCATCAAGGCAGACATTAATGAAATCAATAGATTGAAAGTCCGGAAAGACTTTGACTGGATTGTGAACTTTGCCGCAGAAACCCATGTTGACAACAGCATTTCAGGCCCTGACGCTTTTGTAAAAACAAACATTAATGGAGCCCTCGAGCTTTTGAAATTCTGCAGGCAGAATGACATTAATTTCTTTCAAATATCAACTGACGAAGTTTACGGCAGCATTGAAAAAGGCGCTTTCAAAGAAAGCGATGTTTTTTTGCCTAACTCTCCGTACTCTGCCTCAAAAGCCGCTGCTGAAATGCTCGTTCGGGCTTACCAAAAAACTTACGGCTTGAAAACATTGGTTTCACGCAGTTCAAACAATTACGGGCCTTTCCAGCATCCTGAAAAGCTCATTCCATTGTTTATCACTAATCTTTTGGAAGGAAAGAAAGTCCCAGTTTACGGCAGTGGCTTGAATGTCAGGGACTGGGTTTTTGTGGAAGACAATTCCAAAATGCTAAGCATAATGCTGAATTCCGGAAAAACAAACGAGTCTTACAATATTGGCGGCTTGAACGAGCGCTCTAATTTGGAAATCACGCGAATGCTTTTGAAAGGATTGGGAAAGGACGAAAAGTCCATTGAGCATGTTGAAGACCGCAAAGGGCATGACTTCAGGTATGCATTGGACTGCAAAAAATTCGAGAAAGACTTTGGAAAATTCAAGCGCGCTGAATTCCAAAAAGGCCTGCAGCTTACTATTGACTGGTACAAGAACAATGCTTCCTGGTGGAAGCCATTGAAGCAAAAAAAGGAGTGATTTTTTTTGAAGGGCGTGATTCTAGCAGGCGGAAAAGGAACAAGGCTTTTGCCTTTGACATTGGCCACAAACAAGCACTTGCTTCCAGTCTATGACAAGCCCATGATTTTCTATCCCTTGCAGACCTTGAAGGATGCTGGAATCAAGGACGTTTTGATAATCATTGACCCCGAAAATGCCGGCGCTTTCCTTCGGATTTTGGGAAGCGGCCTTGAGTTTGGAGTAAACTTGACTTTCAGGATTCAGGACAGCCATGTTGGCTTTGGAATTGCAGGGGCCTTAAGCCTTGCTGAAGACTTCTGCAAAAACGACTGCCTTGCAGTGATTTTGGGCGACAATATTTTTGAAGACTCTTTCAAGAGCGCGATTGCAGATTTTGAAAAAAAGCGCAATGGATCCTGTGTTTTCCTGAAAAAAGTTCCAGACCCTTCAAGGTTTGGAGTTGCGGAATTGAATGGCGAAAAAGTCGTTTCAATCGAGGAAAAGCCAAAAAAGCCAAAGTCAGACTTTGCAGTCACTGGCTTTTACATTTATGACAATAATGTTTTTGACTTGATTAAAAAAATAAAGCCAAGCGGCCGCGGAGAGCTTGAAATCACTGACGTGAACAAGGCATACCTTGCGAATGGATCCCTTGCGGCAAAAATAGTCAGCGGGTTCTGGAGCGATGCCGGAACAATCCCTTCATTGCAGAACGCGTCAGAGCTTGTCAAAGGCAATGCAATAAAAAACAAAGCCTGCTCTTCCTGTTAAGGGATTTAAGAAAAAAGTTGTTTGAAAATGGCTGACTCTATAGTTAAAGGAAGCTTTTACCTGACTCTTGCCACTGCATTCTATCTTGCGGCAAACTATGTTGTTTACTTTTTGCTTTCGCGTTCTTTCACTCCGGCAGAGTTTGGAGTTTACGGGATTGTAACAACATTGGTTTCAACTGTTGGAATGCTTTTGGCATCTTCAATAGAGCCTGCGGCTTCAAAATTTGCTTCAGAAACCAACGCAAGCGTTGGCAAAGTCTCCCGCGCTGTCTTTTCATTGACCCTCAAAATCTCTTTCGCGCTTTTCGCGGTTGTTTTCCTGCTGGCTGATTTCATAGCATTGGCTTTTAATGATTCTTCACTCGCAACTCCAATCCGATTGGCTTCATTGTTCATTGTTTTCGCGCCATTGTTCAGTTCAGGAACAGGATTGCTTTCAGGCACCAGGCATTTTCTCAAGCAATCAGCTTCAATAACTGCTTACTCAATAATCCGGGTGCTTTTAATAATTGGTTTTGTATTGCTTGGCTTTTCAGTGCTTGGAGCTCTTGCTGGAGTAGTGCTTTCAGTAATGGCGATTTCAGTGATAGTTTGGCTTTTGAACAAGCCTGCTTTTGAAAAAGCCGGCACTTCACAATTGCAAAAGCGCGTTCTTCCATTCCTGCTTCCATTAATGCTTTTGGCTCTTTTAACCAATTTTTTAACAAACTTTGACTTGTTTGCTGTCAAGGCGTTAAGCGCTCCTGGAGTCTCAAGCATTAACGCCGGGTTTTACGCTGCTGCTTCTTTGCTTTCAAAAATTCCCTTGCTGCTGATTTCTGCAGTTTCAATAGTAGTGATTCCAGTAATTTCCAGGCAAGGCTTTGCGCGCTTGGAAAACACCCAGAAAATAATCCGCACTACAATGCGTTATTCACTGATGATTCTTGCCCCAATTGTCCTGGCCCTTGCTTTCACTTCGCAAGAAGTGATACAATTGTTTTATTCGGCAAAATTCCTTCCTGCAGCAGAGCCTTTCACGATTCTCGTGCTGGGCATTGGGCTTTTCAGCCTGGCAACAGTCGCTTTCAACATTATGATCGCTTTAGGCAGGCCTAAAATTCCGACAATAATAACTCTTTTTTCCTTGATTATCGCAGTCGCTTTAAGCATTGCATTAGTTCCATTGATTTCAATGCGCGGCGCTGCCATTGCAACAGCAGTTGCAGGCGCTTTTGCTTTTGCTTGTGCGGCTTTTTACCTGATTTTCAGGCTTAAGGCCTTAATGTCCTGGATTTCCCTTGCCAGAATCGCGATAGCCGCGTGCTTGACTGCTTTTGCTTTAGGCTTTTGGCAGGTTGGCGGATTGCTTCTGGTTTTAAAGTATTTGGCATTCCTTATTTTGTATTGTTTTTTATTGGTTGCACTTAAAGAGTTCAAAAAAGAAGATTGGAATTTCTTTCTGGGAATAGTGAAGTGAATGAGCTCTAAAATTGCTTTCCTCAGCCCTTCAGGCAGGTCATTGAGCATGCGCCCGCCTTTGGCTTACCTTTCCTTAAGCGCTTTTCTTGAAGAGAATGGAATAGGCTCTGACATTGTTGAATCAAAGGGATTCAGTGCAAAAAAGTCTTTGGAGAAGTCTTTTGAAAAACTTCACAGGCTAAAGCCGGAAATCATTGGATTAACCTGCCTGACAACTGAAGTCTTGGAAGCCCGGGCTGTTGCGCAACGCTTGCATAAAGAATTCCCGGAATCAACATTGATTGTCGGGGGAGTTCACCCGACTTTAAGGCCGCAAGACCTGATTTTTGAAAACAATGGAATAGACTATGCGGTAATGGGCGAGGGCGAGGAAACATCTCTCGAGCTTGTCCAAAAGATTTTGGCAAATGACGTTTCTGGAAAAACAATGGGCAAAGTTCAAGGAATTGCATTCTTGAATGGAAAAAAGCTGGAAATTACTGAAAAAAGGCCGTTGATTAAAGATTTGAGTGTTCTTCCCTCGCCGAATTATGGCAAAATTGACATGGACTTTTACACAAAGCCAGACATTTACTGCATTCGAGGAGTTCCAATTTCCGGATTTTATTTTTTCACAAGCAGGGGCTGTCCTTTCGCCTGCCAGTTCTGCGTTAACAAAAACCTTTTCGGACGCACAATCCGCTACAAAGACCCTGTAAAAGTTGTTGAAGACATTGAAGCAGTGGTGAAAAAGAACGGAATTGACGGCTTTTACTTTTATGATGACACTTTCACAGTAAATAGAAAGCATGTTGAAAAGATCTGTTCAGAATTGAAGGAAAGAAAGCTTGACTTGATTTGGGGCTGTGAAACCCGCGTGAACCTGGTTTACAAGGACTTGATGGTTGCAATGAAAAAAGCAGGCTGTGTTCAAATAGACTTTGGGGTAGAGTCCGGCAGTGAAATAAACCTAAAACGCCTGCAAAAAGGAATCACGGTTCCGGAAATAAAGAACGGCTTCAAGATTTGCAAGGAAGTTGGAATCAGGACTTTCGCAAACTTCATGCTTAACACTCCTGACGAGACAGAGCAGGACGTGGAAGAAACAATACAGCTTGCCCGCGAGCTTAATGCCAACGTGAGCATTTTTAATGTAACAACCCCGTTTCCAGGGACTGAAATTTACGACAGGCTTGGCGGAGTTCCTTTAGAAGATTATGAAACCCTCGGGCCCAATCCCACTTCGTTCAATGTCTGGCTTTCAATGATTGAAACAAAGTACAAGCTTTCAGAGCACAAAATGCCTTTAGGGACATTGCTTGAAAGACTGAACAAGGAATTCCCGAGCATTCATTCGCTTTCTTTTGGAAACCCAAAGCACTTGGCGCGCTTTTTGAACAACATGGCTTTCTTGTTCAAGCCAAGCTATATTGCAAAGCTTTTGAAAAGCAAGCACAGGAAGCAGTACCTTGACTTTTTGCTTCATGTTTCAGACTATTTGAAAGCCCAGAAAAATCTTGAAGAGAGTGAAGACCAGTGAAAATCCTGCTTTGCCTCCCGCGCTTTGAGCCAAACGCAAATCCTCCTTTAGGGCTGGCTTACATTGCAGCAGTCTTAAGGCAAAGAAAATTTGACGTTGAAATCCTCGATCCAACCTTTGAAAATTTTGATTTTGCAGTGAAGCGCCTGGAAAAGGCAGACTTTGACATTTTGGGAATCAGCTGTTTCACAATGAATTATAATGTCTCAAAAAAGCTTGCCGCAATTGCAAAAAAAGCAAACCCGAATCTTTTGGCTGTCTTTGGCGGGCCTCACCCAAGCATTCTTCCCGAAGAGACAATCAAGGACAAGGAAGTTGATGCAGTGTGCATTGGCGAGGGAGAAGAGACTTTTGCAGAGCTTGCTGAAAGGCTTTCAAAGAAAAAAAGCCTGAAAGGAATCAAGGGATTGTGGTTCAAGCAAGGCAAAAAAACAGTCAAGAATGCAAGAAGGCCAATGATTGAAGACTTGGACAGCATTCCGTTTCCTGCAAGGGACTTGATTCCAATGCAAAAATACCTGAAAGCAGTGTATGGAACCACTGCATGGGCTGTAAAGCAGCCTTCAACAACAATCACTGCAGGCAGGGGCTGCCCTTTCAACTGCACTTACTGTTCCACAAAACTGGTTTACGGATTGAATGTAAGGTTCAGGAGCGCAAAAAACATTATTGCAGAAATTGAATTGCTTGTGAAAGATTACGGAATTAAAGGAATGAATTTCATTGATGACACTTTCACAATAAACAAGAAATTGATTTTTGACTTTTGCGATTCATTGGCTGGAAAAAAACTTGATGTGCAATGGGCCTGCCACACCCGCGTCAATAACGTAAGTTTGGAAATGCTCAAGAAAATGAAGGCCGCCGGGTGCACTTGCGTTGGAATGGGGGTTGAATCAGGAAACCAGTTTGTGCTGGACAATTACATAAAAAAAGGAATCAATCTCGAGCAGGCAGTCAATGCCTTCAAGTGGGCAAAGCAGGCCGGCTTGATTACTGATGCTTATTTTATGATTGGCATTCCTGGAGAAACAAAAGAGCAAATGCGGGAAACAATTAATTTTGCAAAAAAACTGGATTTGGACGTTGTAAACTTTAGCATTACCAGGCCGATGCCAAAGACTGAAATGATGGAAATTGCGTTAAGGCAAGGAAGCATTTCAGCAAAAGACTGGGATGACTATGACTTTAGCGCAAAGCCAATATACCACACTGACGCGTGGAATATGGAAGAATTGAGGGCTTTGCAAAAGCAGGCTTACAGGTCTTTTTACTTCAGGCCGTCGTTTGTTTTGAAACAAGCCCTTTCAATAAGAAGCGTTTCAGACTTGAAGAACAAAATCAATGGCTTGAAAATGGTTTTGAAAACTTGATTGGAGTTTCTTTTATGAAAAGCGAACAACAACAATGGAATGACTGGTTTAAGCACATTTCAAAAGCCAAAAAGAAAACATTGAATGAAGAATTAAATTGTTTCCGGGAGATATTTTCCTTCATTCCAAAAATCAAGGGAAAAAGAATCCTTGACATTGGCTGTGGTTTGGGGGAAGTCTTGATCGAATGCAGCTCTTTGGGCGCAAGGCAGGCTGTTGGAATAGACTCTGTGGAAAACGTTGTAAAAGCGGCTAGAAAGAATGCAAAGTCTGCCGGGTTTGCAAAAATAATTAAAGTAGTCAAGGGCGACGCTTTGAAAATGCCTTTCAAGGGCGAAAGCTTTGACATTGTCTTCTCTTTAGGGCTTTTGGAGCATTTTGAAAACCCGCAGGGATTGCTTTTGGAAAAAAAGCGCGTTTTGAAAAAAGGCGGTTTTGTCGTTGCAGTAGTCCCTAACTTTTTGAGCATTCCAAGGCATTCTTTCGGGATTGCCCGCAGGCTTTTGAGGCCTGAAAGCGTTATTCCAGAAAAGCCAATCACTTCCTTTTATTTAAAAAAAGAATTCAAGAAAGCCGGCCTGAAAAACTTTAAAATCAAAGGACTGTATTATTTTCCGTACACTGCAATTTCCGGAAAAGAAATCAGGCCATTAAGCAAGGCTTTGCAAGTTTTCAATTCATTGAATACAATGCCTGGCTTGAAGCATTTTGCGTGGTTTTTGGTTGCAATTGCCGAAAAGTGATTATTTTACTGACGATTGTACCAATTTTTTTGGGAGTTTTTTTAAAGCAATTGGAGTTTCAATACTAAAAAACACGTTGTTTTTATAGGACTTTTCTGGAGGAATTTATATTGCAGAGCACTATTCCAAGGCTTAAAATGGAAGCCGGTTTTTTTGACGCTTTAAGGTCTTTGATTCCATTTCCTTCCAACGCAAAGCAGAAATTCCGCAAATTATTGGCCGACTATTTTGGAATTGATGATGAAAAAATTCTCCTGATTGGCAGCGGCAGGCAGGCATTGTATTTTTTGTTCAAAAGCCTTCCTGATTATGAAACCGTGATAATGCCCGCGTTCACTTGCAGGCTTGTGGGCGATGCAGCATACATGGCTGGAAAGAAAGTAAAGTTTGTTGATGTTTCACTCGATGATTATAACCTGGTTCCAGAGCTTTTGGAAAAGCGCATTGTAAAGCATTCAATAGTTGTAGTGACAAACCAGTTTGGAATTCCTTCACAAACCAGGGAGATTAAAAGAATCTGCGAAAAGCACGATTGCCTTTTGATTGAAGACATGGCTGAGGCTTTTGGCACTGAAATTGGCGGAAAGAAAGTCGGAACTTTTGGCGATGCCGCAATCCTGAGCTTTTCAGTCTCTAAAACAATAAGCACTGCAAGGGGCGGGGCAATTTTCTTGAACAATCCAAAACCATGGTCTGGAAAGCTTGAAAAAGTCATTAATGCCGAAATGAATCCAGAAGGCCTGGTCAGGGCATTGAAGCATTGCTTTACCGCAGGCACTTACAATTTTTTCGCCAATGGAATAGTTTACGGAAACATTATCCTTCCATTATGGATCAGAAGGCACGGCTTGTACACTGACAAGGGAATTTACACTACAAAAAAGAATTCATTCTACACTGACAATTACACTCAAATGCAGGCAAGGCTTGGATTGATAGTCTTTTCAAGGCTTGACAGCATAATAAAAAGAAGGCAGTCAATTGCAAAGCGCTACATTAGAGAGCTTTCAGGCATCAAAACATTGGGGTTTCCAAAGCTTTCTGAAGGCTCGGTTCTAAGCAGGTTTCCAATTTTAATCCGTAATGAAAACAAGACAGAATTTTACTTTAGGGCATTGCAGAAAAACATTGACTTGGGCTTTACTTTCTCATATTCAATGTCGCGCGATAAAAAGAACGACCCGAATGCTGAATTTATAGGGCAACAAATATTAAATTTGCCAATAACCACTAAAATTAGCGATGCTGAAGTTGATTATGTCATAAAATCCATAAAGGAAGTGGCAAAAGGGGCAGACAAGCCGCCCCAGCTGCTTTTTTAAGCATTAAACAGGCTGTTTTTTAAAACTCTATAATTTAAGTTATAAAAAGGAAAAGGTTTTCTGAATTGAATGTTTTGTTCATTTACCCTAATTTGACTGGCCAATTGCAGACGCCATTGGGAATCACAAGCTTGTCTGCTGTTTTGAAGAGTGCCGGGCATGAGACAATGCTTTTTGACACCACTTGGGGTTATGACAAGGAAGGGCTTTTCAGGGCAATCAAGGAATTCAAGCCAAAACTCATTTGCTTTTCAACCAGGAACAGCGATTACAAGTTTTCCTTAAGCATTGCGCAAGAATTGAAAAAAAATTTCAAGACCCCGATAATTTTTGGAGGGCCGCATGCAACATTAAATCCTGAAAAACTAATTATGGAAGACTGCATTGACTTTGTCAATGTTGGCGAAGGCGACGAATCACTTCCAGAGCTTGTGCAAAAGCTAGAGGAAATGAAAGGCACTTCAAAAATAAGGAACGTTTGGGCAAAAAAGAACGGCAAGGTCTTCCAGAATCAAGTAAGGCCATTACTGCAAAACCTGGATGAACTGCCATTCCCTGACTTGGACATTCTTGACAAAAAGCACTTGGGGTTTGAAATATTGTTCATGACTTCCCGCGGATGCCCTTACCACTGCACGTATTGCGCAAACCATGCTTTCCAGAAAGTTTTTGCCGGAAAAGGCCGTTATATCCGCTACAAAAGCCCGCGTTATGTCATTGAAGAAATAAAAGCAGCCCAAAAGAAAATAGGCATGAAATCATTGACTTTTGTTGACGAAATGTTCACTGTCGACAAAAAACGCGTCAAAGAAATTTGCCGGCTTTACAAGAAAGAAATTGGCCTTCCTTTCATGATTGAAACCCGCGCTGACGGCGTTGACAAGGAACTGCTCAAGGTCTTGAAGGATTCAGGCTGCGATACAATTGCAATGGGAATAGAGCACGGAAACGAGTACATTCGCGGTCAAATAATGAAAAGAAACATGAAGCGCGAAGCCATAACCCAAGCATTCAAAATGGCTAAAGAAGTTGGCTTGAAAACATATGCAATGAACATGGTTGGCTTGCCTTTTGAGACAGAAAAGACAATCTTTGAAACAATTGAGTTAAACCGGCAGTGCAGGCCTGACGCAATCCAAGTAAGCATTTTTTCTCCGTATGAAGGCACTGAATTGCATGAAATGTGCGCGAAA
>JAUSFL010000010.1 GCA_030649735.1 Candidatus Iainarchaeum sp.
CGCAGGCTTCTTCAAGCGCTTTTTTTGGGGCCTTGGCTTTTGTTCGCAGGATAAATCGCGAGTTTTCATCCATTGGATGCCTTAAAGTGTAGGCTGCAAAGCTGACGTCAGGGTTTTCCAAAAGCTTTTTTTTCAAAAGATTCGGCAAAGTGTGCCTTTCTCCCTTGATTTCAAATTCCAAAAGGTTTTTTTCATCATTGATAAGCTCTAGTTCCATTTTCCAAAACACCGCCGTTTTTTCAATCCATTTTTAGAGAATAATCAGTTGCTGTTTTCCTTTGCTCTTGCGAGCCGCAATTAGTGCATTTCAGTTTTCCCGAAAACATTCCGAGCTCTTGCCTGCAAGTAATGCAAAAGGCCCTGATGACTCCAAGATTTGGCTCGCTTGTCGTCAATTCAATGCCGTAAGAGTTTGACTCGACAATTTTTGCCTTCACCAAGTCGCCAATCCGGAACTCGTCATCCAATCGCTTCACGTAATTATTTGAAACCCTGGAAACCATTATTGTGCCAGAGCTTTGCAAAAGCCTTCTTGGCTCGCCATTGCATTCAGAGCCGAATAGTTCTAAAACAACCATGTTGTCTTTCACAAGCATTATCCTGCCGAAAACGACATTTCCAATTCCCGCAACCTTGACAGTCCTTGATTTTTTGTCAACGTCAACTTCATGCTTTTGAATGTTGAATGACGGGATTCCGACACTGTCCGACAAAACCCTGCCTTCATCATTTGAGAAAGCATTCAATCCCGGCGTGAACTCTTCCTCTGTTGAGAGAAAATCCCCGGGCATTACAATGTTTGAGTCTTTTTTTGCGCTCATTTCAAAACCTGCTTTTCAGCAATTGCTTTTTTATACTAAAAACAGCTAATATATTGTAATTTTCTGGAATTAGTATTTTAAAACAAGCGCTTGAAGGCTGGTTTGGATGGTTTTGGAATTCCTGTTTGGAAGCAAAGAGGTCAGGAAGCACCCAATATTCCTGCTTTTCCAGAGCATTCTCCTGTCAAGCCTTGCAATCTGGATTGGATATGTTGTTTTCCCAAACAATTCAAGCATTGCTGCAATCGCGTTCGTTACAATTGGCCTAGTGCCATTGATTGAAAAAATTCTCAGCGATGAGGAAGAGGATGAAGAGCAGCGCCCGGGCAATTCATTGGGTTTTTTGGCAAGGCATTCTGAAATAATCGCGATTTACGGCTGGTTTTTTTTGGGATTGATAATCAGCTATTCTTTCTGGTTTTACGCATTGCCTGCAACTGAAAGCCCATTATGCATTGCGGGACTGTGCATTCAGGCCCCTGTAAAAGACAAGGTTTTTGCAGAGCAGGAAAACGCTTTAGGGATTATCCGGGGCTCTTATGACTCTTCTGCAAAAAGCGCGAGGGAAAATTGCTTTGGGACTTTGCGGTCGATTGGAACGTGCACTGAGGCAATTTTTGAAAACAACGCCATAGTTTTAGGCTTGGCAATACTGTTCAGTTTCTTGTACGGCGCTGGGGCGATTTTCCTGCTGGCATGGAACGCGAGCGTTATTGGAATTCTTTTGGGCCAGCAGGCCTTAAGCCTGCAGGCATACCAGTCAGGAATTGCTTCAGGAATAGGGCTTATTCCGCATGGAGTCCTGGAAATTGGCGCTTATTTTTTCGGCGCAATTGCGGGCGGAATAATCAGTGCGGCAATAATTCGCGGAAAATTCCAGACAAAGGCTTTCACGCAGGTTGCGAAAGACTCTCTTGTCTTGATAATTGCTGCCTACATTTTGCTTGCCGCGGGTGCTATTGTGGAAGCCGCAATAATTTTTGGAAATATTGAAATTGTGGCCGCTGTTTACTTGTTCCTTGGAACTGGCGTAATTTGCTGGCTGTACTTTTTTTTCAAGGAAAGGAAAAAGTAAACGCGTTCAGCCAAAGGAACGCAAATGTTTTTGGCAAAATGAATAGTGAAAGAAATGAGTGCAAAGATTGAAGTAGAGCACAGGGGCTTGCTATCGGAAAGGCGATTTAATGAATTGAACTCTTTTTTCCGGAAGAATGGGAAATTTTTGGGAGAGAAAGACCGGTTTTCAATCATTTATTTTCAGAAGCGCTGCTCTAATATTTTAGAATTGAAGGATAATACGATTGACTTAAGGCTGAGGATTACTGATAAGAAAGCTGAATTGTGCCTTAAGCACGGCGTGTGGGGCAGCAAGGATTCAAGAAGAGAGATTTCCATACCAATCGACTCAAAAAAGTTTGATGAAGCAGTGGAGTTTTTGCGGATTTTAGGGTTTGTTCATGGCGTATTGAATGCTACAAAAACATTCAGCTACAAATACAACGGAATAGAATTTGCGTTGGTTAAAGTTCCAAAATGGGGCAATTACTTCGAGGCTGAAATCCTTACAAGCAAAAGAAAAATGAAGAAGGCCGACGGAAAGCTTGACGCTGGACTGAAAAAATTGGGCTTAAAAATAGTTGATGAAAAACAATACCACAAGCTTCTCAATGACTTGAACAACAGGCCTGGCTTCAGGTTTGATTTTGAAAAAGAAAGCTTTTCAAGAGTAAAGAAAAGATTCAAGGAATACTTTTGAAAGCCAAGTTTATTTTCCCTTTCTTTTCGATTTGGCTTTCTTTTTCGCTGGCGCTTTTTTCCCTGAAAGGATTTTCTTTATTGCCGGCGCGTATTTCTTGAACAGTTCTTCAACATTGCTGTTCTTTTGGCCGCCTGCAAGGTGCGAGGCAAGCTGCGTCAATTCCATCGGGAACAGGTACTTTGTTGATTTGCCCCTTCCCAAGCGCTCTAAAGCGCGGATATAATAGTAAGACAATGCCTTGTCTGAAAGCTTTTCAGCGGCTTCCCTGACAGCGTCAATTTCCAGGCCGTGCGCCAGCGCCAATTCTCCCCTCGCGAGCTTTTTTTGCTCTGCGGCCTTTTGCTCGCTG
>JAUSFL010000011.1 GCA_030649735.1 Candidatus Iainarchaeum sp.
TAAAACTGCTTCTCTCACAAGGCCTTGAATGTCTGCTCCAGTGTATCCTTTTGTTTTTTGCAGGATTTCTTTAAGGTTGAAATTCTTTGCCAATGGAACTCCCTTTAAATGCACTTTGAATATTTCCTCGCGCGCTTTCTCGTCTGGGGCTCCGACAATTATTATTTTGTCAATTCTTCCAGGCCTTAAGAGTGCCGGGTCTATCAGGTCTGGCCTGTTTGTTGCCGCAATGAAAATCACTCCGTTAAGGCTTTCAACTCCGTCAAGCTCTGTAAGCAATTGGTTTGCGACCCTGTCCCCAACACCGGAATCAAATTCAGATCCATTTCTTATTGTAGCCAAAGAGTCAATTTCATCAAAGAAAACCACAACTGGACTTACTTGCCTTGCTTTCCTGAAAATTTTTCTAACTCCTTTTTCGCTTTCTCCGACAAACTTGCTCAAAAGCTCTGGGCCTTTGATGCTGATGAAGTTTGCCTCGCTTTCATTTGCGATTGCTTTGGCCAAAAGTGTTTTTCCGGTTCCCGGAGGGCCGTAAAGCAAAATTCCTGTTGGTGGCTTAATGCCCATTTTTGTGAAGACTTCAGGAAACTTTATTGGCCATTCGACAACTTGCTTTAGCTCTTCCTTTACCTCTTCCAAGCCCCCAATGTCTGTCCATCTGATGTTTGGAATTTCAACCATTACTTCACGGAGCGCTGAAGGCTGGACGTCCTTTAATGCTTCGTCAAAGTCGTCTTTTTTAACTTCAAGCTTTTCCAAGACTTCTGGGGGAATTGTTTCCTCTTCCAGGTTGATTTCAGGCAAGTATCTTCTAAGCGCTTTCATTGCCGCTTCTTTTACAAGCGCTGCCAGGTCTGCTCCGACAAAGCCGTGAGTGATTTGCGCGTAATGGTTTATGTCGACTTCTTCATTAGATCTTTGCTTTGAAATTTCAGAAAGTATTCCTGAAAGGTTTGCTTCCTTGGCTTTTACAATTTTTTCCAAGTCTGAATCAGCCATTGCTCTAATTATTGACTCTATTTTAATGTGCGAGTAGTCTTTCTGGAGTTCTTTTATTGCAAATTCAACAAGCTTGTTTTTTATTTTTTTGAGCCTTTCGTCATCATTTTTTTCAGATGATGTCTGATTGTCTATTCTTTCAGACCCTTCCAGTTTTTCCATTTCTTTCATGATTTCTTTGTCTAGTTGGTCAAATTTGACAAGCGGCATTCCCCTAGAATGCACTTGCAAAATCGCTTTTCTTCCATTCTTGTCCGGAACTCCAATTTCAATTTCGCGGTCAAATCTTCCAGGCCGTCTTAAAGCCTCATCAAGCGCATTAACCCTGTTTGTTGCCGCAATGACTATGACGTTTCCGCGCGCTTCCATTCCATCCATTAAAGCCAAGAGCTGTGCGACAACTCTTCGTTCAACTTCTCCCACTGCTTCTTCGCGTTTTGGAGCAATGCTGTCAAGTTCGTCAATGAAAATAATGCTTGGCGAGTTTTCTTCGGCTTCCTTAAAGATTTGCCTGATGCGTTCTTCTGCCTCTCCAACAAACTTGCTCATTATTGAAGGCCCGCTTACTGAAATGAAGTGCGCGTTTGTTTCATTAGCTACTGCTTTTGCCAATAGTGTTTTTCCGGTTCCTGGCGGTCCGTGAAGCAGCACGCCTTTTGGCGGGGAAATTCCCAATCGCCTGAAAAGCTCCGGATGCCTCATGGGCAGTTCAATCATTTCCCTGACTTTTTGGACTTGCTCTTCAAGCCCTCCAATGTCTTCGTAGGCGATTTTTGGAATTGCTTCCATTGTTTCCTTTATTGGCTCTTCCTTGAGCACGAATTGCGTGAAGTCTGTTATTTTCACAATGCCGCGCGGATTAGTGTCAACTACAGCATAAATGAATCCGCTTCCAAAGACTGTAATCCAGACCCTGTCGCCTTTTGTCAAAGGCCTTCCAATGAATGTTTTTTTCAAAACCCGGTCATAGCCTGTTGCAATAATCCTGACGTCTTGCGTTGGGGCCAGAACTACTTTTTTTGCGTCCTTGTATTCTGCTTTCGCAACCTCGACTTTTTCTCCAAGTCCAACTCCGCAATTATGCCTTATCAAATTGTCCATTCTGATGGTTGCTTTGCCTTCATCTTCAGCCCTTGCCGGCCAGACTACTGCTGCGGTTTTTTTAGTGCCTTGGATTTCAACCAAGTCTCCTGAAGTAATGCCCAGCTCTTCTTTTGTCTTCCTGTCCAGTGTTACAATGTTTCTTCCAACGTGAGTTGGGTCTGGGTCCTGCACTTTCAGCGAGACTTTTTTCCTTTCCTTAAAGCTTCCTTCAAAAGTCATTTTCTCTCTCACCAGAATCTTGGGGGGCAAGGTTTTAAAGAGTATCAAATTGTCCAGTATTTTTAATCGGCGTTTTTTATCTTGCCTTCTCCAGGCAGCATTGCCATTAGCTCGTCAAGGCTTGCGTTCAGGCCTGTTTTTTTTCCAAGCAGTCCCTTGAGTTTTTTTGCAAGGTCTGATTTTGAGTCTTTGCCGAATTCTATTATTGCAAAGGCCTTGCTTTTGCCTTTCACTGCATCCGAAGGGCCTGATACTATTCTGCCGCTGTCTTCAATTCCAATAGCGAATTCCAAAGGCGTTTTCCTGAACCATTCCCTGTTTCCATAAATCATGAATGCGCCGCTTCCCAGAGATTCTCCTGTTTGCGCCTGCTTGCTCACTTGCTCTGGCTTGACTGAATAAACGTCAACTCCAGCCAATTGGCCAGACCATGCTTTTGAAAGCACTGCGGCAAACTTTGCGGCTTCCTTCATGTCTTTTTCCTTTGCTTTCAATTGGCCGTCTTTCAGGATGCAGTGCGCTGCCCCTTGAATGTCCGCGTGAAAGTAAAGGTCGTTTTCTTGCATTTGTTTTTTCACCAAAATTTCATTGCTTTGCCTGTCTTTTCCAGCAATGCAAAGCAGGCTGCTTTGGGAAGTGAAAAACCACCTGAATTTTTCAAACCATTCCCGCTTGCGCTTTCTTTCAGGCCCTTGCGCCTGCTTTTTTCCGGTTTTCTCGGCATTTTGGACTTTGGATTGCATTTCTTTCATTGCTATCTCTAATCCTTTCAATTTTGCCTTTGATTTTTTTGCCTTTGTAAAGTATTCATTGGCATTTTCTTGCACGCTTTTGAAAGGGTTTATTTGGATTTCAGTCATTGCAAACCATTCTCTTCCCGTATTATCTTGATTATTGATTTTGTCCTCGGCTCGTTTTTGTAGGTTGGCGCTGAAATGTAGAATATTTGCCTGTCTTTGATCAGCTTGTAAAGCCCGGGAATTCTTTCATAATAGTTGGTGTTGCTGTATTTGTGAAAGCTTTCAATGTCCTTGTGAATGTGCTTTAGGACAATGTTCAAGTTTCCGGAGCCGATGATTGGCGCCATCATGTAAACGTGCGGGTCTTTTTGCGCTTCTTTCAGGAACAATTCAAAAGTGTGCTTTTCTGAAAGGTCGACTTGCAGCAATTCAAGGATTTCAAGCTCGTAGCCGAGCTTTTTGAAAATTACTTTAGGCCCGTATCCGACAATAACCCCGTTTTTTTCTAGAAAGTCTATTGAAGACTTCACTGTCGCCTTGTGGAGCTTGGTTTGCCTTTTCACGCGTTCAATGATCGGGCTTACGATCCCTTTTTCGTTAAGCGCCCATAATATTTTAATCCTGGTTGAATCGTCAGATTTCATTTGCTGGGCCAATTAAATCACCATTATACTATACTTTTTATGACAGTGTTTATTTAATAATTATCCTATTTTAACCATGTAAAACTGCGGAATTGTTTAATTAATAAAAACCAGTCTAATTATTGGTGGTTGGTAAGAACTTTGACAGGAAGGGGATTGGCTCACCTGCTATACACTAATTCTCCTTCCTGCTCTTTCTCTTTATTTCCTTGCTTCAGCCGTTAGGCTTTCAGCCTAAGAATTAGTTCATTATTTTGCTTTTGCGCTTGCTTTAGGTGTTGAAGAAACAGTTTTTTTCACCGCAATTTTTGTTTTCACTGGCTTTGAAATTTTTGCTTTGCTTGCAGTTTTTTTCACTGCCGCTGGCTTTACTGGCTTTGAAGTTGCGGCCGCGGTTTTTGCCGCAGGCTTTTTCCATAATGCTTTTGTTTTGCAGTTCATGTTCAGGCACATTTCATATTTTCCGCGCTTTCCAATGACGCTTATCATTGGCGCCTTGCAATCCTCTTGCGGGCATTCCTTGCCAAGCCAAGTGACTCTTCCATTTTGCGGCAACGGGTAAGAGTTAGTGCATTTTGGATAGCTAGTGCAGCCAACAAATCTTTTTCCAGTCCTTCCGAACATTATGCGCAGCATTCCCTCGCATTTTGGGCATTTTCCAAGTATTGAATCCTTCATGAGCCCTTGCCTTAGCTCGCTTGCAATCTCGTTTTTCTTTTGCAGGATTTCTTCCAGAACTTCAAGCAGTATTTTTCTTGAATCCTGCACGACTTTTTCCTTTGTTTTCTTTCCTTCTGCAATGTCGTCCATTTGCTTTTCCAAATCAGAGGTCATTTCTGGCTTTGTGACTGTTGGGCAGTTTTTTTCCAAGGAATCAATCACCGCGAATGAGATGTTGCTTGCCTCTATTGCCTTTGCCCCGAAAATGTACTGCCTTGCATAAAGCTTTTGGATTATTTCTGCGCGCGTTGATTTTGTTCCAAGCCCGAGGTCTTCCATCAGTTTGATCAATGAGGCCTGGCTGTATCTTGCAGGCGGCTGGGTTTCTTTCCTTTCATTCCCCAATTTTACTTTCTTGCACTTGTCGCCTTCATTCAATTCTGGAAGAATGACTTCTTTCACTGTGGAGTAAGGGTAAAATTCTTTCCAGCCCATTTTTGTAATCAACTGGCCTTTTGCTAAAAAAGGCTCCTTGTTCAATGAAATTTCAACACTCAAGTTTTCTGTCTCGCAAGGCTCAGAAAGCGTTGCCAAAAACCTTCGCACTACTAGCTCGTAAACTTTCCATTGCTTGTCGTTCAATTTGCTTTTTTGCGCCGGCATTTCCGGATGAATTGGCGGGTGGTCTTTTGTTTCCTTTCCTTTTGATGGATCAAGCTTTCCTTTTGAAAGGATTTTTTGGCTTAATGCAGAAAACTCTGTCTGCAATAATCCATTCAGTATTTCATTCAAGTCCAGCGTTGCATTGTATGTTTGGTTGTCAGTGCGCGGATAGCTGATGAATCCCTGCATGTACAATGATTCTGCAAGGTTCATTGCCTCTCCCGGAGAGACTCCAATCGATGACGCGGAGCGCAAAAATTCCGTGGTGTTGAATGGCACTGGCTTTGCAAGAGAGCGCTTTGATTTTGTGACTTTCTCAACAATGCCGTGCTCTGCCTTGCTTGCTTTTTCAAAAGCATCTTTTGCTTCCTGCTCGTCCAAAAACCTTGCGTTCTTGTGCATTGCCTCGAATTCTTTCCTGTCTTTTTCCAGGATTGCCTTTAATTCCCAGTAAGGCGTTGCCTTGAATGCCTGCCTTTCTTTTTCCTTGTCCACAACAATTGCCAGTGTTGGAGTCTGCACTCTTCCAACGCTTAAGAATTCCTTTCCAGTTCTGCCGCTCATCAGGCTCAAGAATCTAGTGAGGACTGCGCCCCAAATCAAGTCAATTTCTCTTCTGGCGTCCGCAGAGTCTGCCAAATTATAATTCATTTTTTGCAGCTTTGAGAAAGAATCCTTGATTTCTTTCGGAGTGATTGCAGAAAAGTAAGCCCGTTCTTCCAGGATTTTTGGGTTTCCTTCTTTCAAGTAGCGGATTGCCTCAAGGCCAATGCTTTCTCCCTCGCGGTCTGCATCAGTAGCAATGATCACTTTGTCTGCAAGCGCCGCCTTTTTTCTCAAAAGCTCTGCAATTTGCGGCTCTGAAGGCGTGTAAAGGATTTCCGCGGCTGTAAGCTCTTTCAAGTCTGTTCCGTACCAGTTTGCGAATTTTTTTGGGAACTCCAAGTCAGTAATGTGTCCCCTGAGTGGAATGACTTCAAACTCTTGCCTGTCTTTCGCGAACTGGAAGAATTGCGCGCCGTCTTCGCGCTTTACTGAAATTTTCCCGTCAGCGAGAATTTCCGCGATTCTTTCGCCCGCAATGCTTTTTTCTGAAATAATCAATTGCATTTTCAAGCACTCTCAAAAGGCCGTAAGTGTTTAGATTGGCTAATTTTTAAAAAACAGTAAGTATTGGAAAATTCCCTGAATTCTTTGGAATTCAGAGTTTTTTCTGGAGCGCTTGCGTTGGCAAAGAATTGGTTTTTTTGACTTCCTGCAGAACAACGAGGGTTTTCATGTCTATTACTCCATCAATTGTTCCCAGGCGATTGATGAATTGCTCTGCATTCTCCAGGTTTGGAACAACAAGCTTTGCGAGCAAATTATACTCTCCCAAAACTTGCTGCAATTCCAAGACAAAATCAAATTCTTGCATTTTTTTTATGATGTCCTTGTTCTTGCTCATTTCAGTCCTCAACTGGACATAAATCGGGTTTTCATACCCGAGAATTTTGTAATTCAAGTTTGCAGTGACGCTTTGGAGAATGCCTTTTCTTTTCAGCCTTTCAACGCGCTTTTTTATTGCAACATCAGTCAGGTTGGTTTCGCGCGCCATTGCGGAAAAGCTGGCCCTGCCGTCTTCCAAAAGCTTTTGGAGAATCACGTAATCTATTTTATCTAAAGCAAGGCTCATACGTGTATTTTTTGAACAAAAGAGAATAAAAAAGTATTTTTTGCAAATAACGCGTTTTTAAACGACCAGCGAAAAGCAAAAACTGCTTTTTTTTCTTAGAATTCAAATTTTTTGCCTTAATTCGAAAGAATGCCTCGCCTTCACCATGCTGAACTTGAGCATGTAAAGCTGTGTTTTCAATGTTTCAATGAAAGGAACCACAAAAAGCAGCACTATCACTATTGAAACTAATGATCCAATGTAGTTGAAAGCGTCAAAGTAAAGCTCGATTAATGGAACAACCAAGAGCAGCACTGCGGAAACAACAATTACTAGAATGAATGCCGGAAAGTTTGAGAAAATGAATTCAAAATTATAGTACAGCGCTTTCATCAGCCCTCTTTCGTCAACTACTATTGACTGCGGCACGAAAAGCAGGAATACTGTAATCAAAAGAAAAAGCAGGTTTATTGCAAAAGCATTGACTCCAGCGCCAATCAAAACAACGCCCAATAATGAAAGCCCAACAACCAGGATCAAATAGAATGTGAAAAGCCTTAACGCGAATTTTTCAAGCATTTCCTGCAGGTAAAAGCGCATTCTAACATGGCTCATTTCAGAACGCACTGAAAAAGCAATTATTGAAGAAAATGCCGAGTATAAAGCGAGGAAAATCACCAAAAGCACTGCCTCTGCAACAATCATCAAAGGCCCTTGGCTTGAAAGATTGTAGTCAAAAAACAGGCTTCCTGACGAAGCGAACACATTGCTCAATTGGATGAACAATGCCACGAAAACCAGCAGGGTTCCGAAAATCACGGCGGCCTTGGAATTTGCCAGATATAATTGCAGAGTTTTATTCAAAAACAAAAAACATCAACCATTCTATCTAGAAGCCCGAAACTTTAAAAAAGCATTATTTAATTTTGGAGATTTTTCCCCTCAAAAAGCTTTTTTCGGCCTTTTCCACCCTCACTTTCACAAATTCGCCAATTTTTGCATTTTCCAGAACAATTGGCTTGTAGTTTGAAGAGCGCGCAATAAAATTGCCTTTCTTTCCGATTTCATCAATCAATGCAATTGTTTCCTTTCCAAGCATTCTCTTGTTCTCCTCTAGCGAAAGTCGGTTGTAAAATTCAGTGGCTTTAATGCTCCGTTGCTTTTTCACTTGGGTTGAAACTTCCTTCATTTTTGCCGCCGTGGTGAACGGCCTTTTTCCATAGCGTGAAATGTTCATCACGTCAACTTTTGCCTTTTCCAAGGCCTTTAGTGTTTCTTCAAACTCTTTTTCAGTCTCTGTCGGAAATCCGACAATAATGTCTGTTGCAATCGTGATTTCTGGAATTTCTTTCCTTGCATTTTGCACTGTCGAAAGCCATTCTTTGACAGAGTACTGCCTGTTCATTAATTCCAGGATTCTGTCGTTTCCAGACTGCAAAGGCAGGTGCAAAAAATTGAACACTCTTTCATTTTTCATTTGCTTCAATAATTCTGGAAGAAACTTTTGCAAATGCTGCGCGTTTGCCATTCCAACCCGAATCCTGTAATTTCCTTTCGTTTTTAGCAATTCTTCCAGCAATTCCGCAAGGTTTGTTCCTAAATCAAAGCCATAGCACCCACAGTCCTGCGCTGTAAGCCAAACTTCTTTTTTTCCATTCTTGATTTCCTTTTCAAACGCTTTTTTCAATTCTTGAATTGAATAGCTTTTCAAATTCCCTCGCGCGTGCTTTACGGCGCAGTAAGAGCAATTGCCAAGGCAGCCCCTGCAGATTGGAATGATTGAAATTATTCCCTCTTCGCTTGCAGCCGGCTTTGATGGGGAGAATTCTTGCTTTCCAATGCTTAAGAATTCGCTTAATGACTCTAAAGCTGGAGGCAGCCGCACAATGCTTTCAGAAATCCTTGAAATTTTTCCAGAGCTGATTTTTGCAAGGCAGCCGAAAACAATCAATTGAAAGCCCTGCTTTTTTGAAGCGGCATACAATTTTTCAATTCGCGACAGCATTCTTTTCTCTGTTGTCTCTTTCACTGCGCAGGCATTGATTATTGCAATGCCTTTTCTTCCGAGCTTTTCAAGGCCGGTTTTTTGAAAGCCTTGCTCTTCAAGCATTGCCTCAATGGCTTGCGTGTCTGCCTTGTTTAATGAGCAACCGTAGCCTTCAATGTGAAACTTCATAAATTAGATGTTTGGTTGCAACATTATATAATCCTGATTTTCATACAAATTGAATTTATCTTAGAATTAATTAGTTGTAAGGAATTACTTGATCATGAAAACTATCGAAAACATAGAATTTTTTATAAATTGTTTCTCCATTGGCGTCTTTTCGCTCAATCCAAAACCCATAATCACCAGACGAGTTTCCAATTCCTTTGCCAGCGTAAATTTCAGAATAAGATAGTGTAGAATTTTGGTATTTAACGCACTTAAATTCTATTTGGTCAACTGCGAGTTTTTCCAAAAGTTCTCTTTTTATTCCGTTGATTTCCGGGTCTGATGTCTGGATACATGAATTTTGCCCATTAATTTGGCAATAAAGCCCAGTAGTGTTCAAACCATTACAGTCTGAGTATTGGACATTCTGTCCTTGTTGTTGTGTGCACCCAAACAACAAAAAGATTGCACTAATCAAAACAATAAATAAAAGTCGAGTTGAGGAATTCTTGAACTCACGCATATTTCGTGTCACACAATAATTAGAATAGTTTTTCTATCCTGTTATAAATTTGGGTATAAATTACTAAAAAGAGTATTATTCCCAAAATTTCAACAATCGTGTCGCCTAGAATTGAACTTTTTAATGCCAAATACAATACAAGCGCAATGACTATTGCAATTATGGCACTTATTATTATTGAAATCAGCTCTTTTGCAAACTCTTTTCCTTCATGGTTCTTGAAGTTAATCAGCAAGAACGCCCCAATTCCAAAAATTATTGCGATTATGAAAATCAGGTAAGGTGAGGCCTTCAATTGGTCAACGAACATTCCGCCGGCCAGGCAGTTTGAAACTCCAAAAGAGTCAAAGAACGCATTTCGTTTTGAATTTCCTTCCAACGCATTGATTTTGCATGCTTGGGAAAACTGCAGTTCTTGCCCGTCAATGTACTGCTGATTGCTCCTTAATTCAAGCGAGACATTATTTTGCATGTAGAATGAAATTGCAACAAACCATGCAAGAAGCCCTAAAATAATTACTATGATTAAAAATTGCAGAGTTCTTGTCTGCTTATTTTTTGGGTGAAAGAATTTCCAATATCCTGCATAGTCTTGTCCGTCTTTCAATTCAAAATAATCTTCAATCCAGCCAACCGCAAAGTAAGCGAAAAAGAATCCTACAATTGGAATCAGGTAAAATGTCGGGTTGTTTGCCCAGGCGGAAATAATGCTGTTTCCTGAAAGAAGCGCCTGCGCTGCAAAAAGCGCAATGTAAGTTATTGCAAAAGCGATTGCGACTTTCTGCCATTCCTTCAATTCCACACCCATACTTAAAACTTTCAAAAATCCAATTTTAAACCTTTGTTTGAACAACTCTAATTACGGGTATTCTAATGTCTGAGAAGGAATCTAATGGTCCAATGGAGCTTCCATGGGTTGAAAAGTACAGGCCTGAAAGGCTTGCTGATGTTGTA
>JAUSFL010000013.1 GCA_030649735.1 Candidatus Iainarchaeum sp.
CTTCCTTCATTGCTTGAGGCTTCAAAAAACTCTGAAGAGCTTTCTGCCAAAATTTTTGAGCTTGCAAAATCCAAAAACATTGAATTGAAAGATTTTTTCAAGTCTGCATACTTGGCTTTAATCAACAAGGAGCGCGGCCCAAAGCTTGCGGGTTTTTTGACTGCCTTGGGTTTTGAAAAAACGCAAAAATTGTTTGGGCAACTGTGAATTTCAACCGGCACTTCACTTTCCAAGCATTTAATTTACCCTAATTCATAATATTTTAATGGAAATTAATCCAGAAACAGCAGAGTTCGTTGGTGCTTTGCTTGGTGATGGCTGTCTTTCAAAGTATTGGAGCAATAGTGAAAATTGTTGGCGCTTTGAAATTGCTTTCACTGGCAGCAACTCTGACTTTGATTATTACAACAAGTTTATTCAACCAACTGTTTTGAAGAATTTTGGCTTGCGCGGCCGATTGTTTGTTAGAAAGGACAATTCTACAAGATACCACATTCGAAGTAGGCGACTTTTCGAGCAATTGCATGATTTTGGCATTCCTTCAGGAGTCAAAGGGCGTTCTTTAAAAATTCCCGCAAGCATTCTTTCAGATAATAATTTGGCAATTGCTTGCGTTCGGGGAATTTGGAATACTGATGGCAGCATTTTCAAGAGATACAATTCTGTTTGCAAAAACCATTCTCGTTTGTACGGGGATTATTTGGTTATGGGATTAAAGATGTTTTCAAAAAAACTGCTTACTCAAGTTAGTGCGGTCTTGAACGCTAATGGAATTAAAACAACCCGTGTTTTTCCAAGTGAAAATTGTTTTGTTTTGAAAATTTGTGACCAAAAAGCAATAAGAAAATATGTAGAGTTAATTGGGTTTTCCAACAACCAGCACATTGAAAGGATGAATTCTTTTTTAAAAACCCCTTTAGTTTAAATGTTTTTTCCACTAATATCTAATTAAGTGGGCCCGTAGCTCAGCTTGGTAGAGCACCAGTTTTTTTGAATTCAAAAAAGGTGAAACTCTTAATCAGGCTGTCTGAGGACCGATCTGGCCGCCGAGGGTTCAAATCCCTCCGGGCTCGCTCACGCTTTACTTTAACAGGTGCTTAAAATTCATTGTGTTTTTAGGATTTGTTTAAAACAATTCTCTTTCAAAAGTTTTTAGGCATTTGAGGATGTCGCCAAGCCTGGTAAGGCCTACGGCTGAAGACCGTATATGCGCGGGTTCAAATCCCGCCATCCTCAATTTTTTCTTTTTGTGATTTAATGCCAAAAAATCTTGAAGTTAAAGTCAATTCAATTCTTGAAAGGAACAAGCGGGTTGAGTCTGACAAGGCTTGGGAAACAAGCAAGGCAAGGCGTTTGGTTCTTGCTGTCGCGACTTATGTTGTAGTTTGGTTTTTTCTGATTGTCATTAATGCGCCAAATCCTGAATTGGCTGCTTTGGTTCCTGCTGGCGCGTTTTTGCTTCAGCAGTATTCTCTTCCTTTTTTGAAGGATTGGTGGGTTGAAAAAGTCCATAAAGCCAAGCCAGTGAAAAAGTGCTAGAAACTGGCTTTTTTTGCCCAACTTTTAATAACTACTTTTGCCAATAGTATTAGTATTGTCATTTGGGGGAATTTTAAATGGGTTTTATACAGGATTTTTTGAGGGCGTTTAATTCTACTGAAAAGGACGCCAAGCCGGCGAAAAAGAAGGGCAAGTTTTCTTTTGACTCTTCAAGATTGAAAAAGAAAATAAAGTCTGAATAGTTTTTACAATTTTTCAAATACTAGCTTTTTGTTAGAGTTTCCTACCATTTTCTTTTGCCAATCATTTTTCCAGTTTTTGGATCGAAACTATGGGTTGCTATAGTGCCTACAGCCCCAAGCGGGGTGCCTCTGCTGTTCATAAATCTGTTGATTCTCCCATGTCCTTTTACGTAATTGTATTCGACCCGGCCATTAGATAATTTGACATTTCCTTTTTCTCTTATTAATTTTAATAGTTTTGTTGGGAGCTTGTTTACAGTTAATCCGGGAGATATTGTTCTTGGCTTTAGCTTTGGTGCGCGATGTGGGTCCCCGATTCTTTTATTGGCTCCTTTTAATATTTTGGTAATTGATGGTCTTTTATTGGGCATTTTATATTCCTCATTTAAACTTCGTAGTCTTCTTCCACTTTGTGTATTAGTATTCCTTTTTCCGTGATTTCTAAAGGGTGCAGGTCTTCTGAGTGCTTTGTGGCGCGCATTTTCCTTATGTGCATTGTCCTGTTGCTTTGCGTTCCGATTCCCATGTAGTGCAGGACTATTACTCCGTCCACGACGAATTCTTCTACCCCGTATCTTCCGAACTTGTTTTCTCCTTCTGCGACTTCGGAAGTCATTAGGCTTGTGACTCCGGTTTTTGCCAGGAGGTAGCTTAGTTTTAGTATTGCTTTTCTCACTTCGACTTCGTTTTCGAAATTCATTCCAAGTGCTGGCAGCGAGTCAATCACGAGCCTTTTTGCCCCGATTCTTTTTGCAACCCGCATTATTTCCAAAAGCAATTTGTCGAGGTCAAATCCGGAGCTTGGCAGGCTGAATTGCTCTTCTGAAGGCAGGCCGATTTTTGCAAGGCTTCCGTCAATTATTTGCAGCATGTTTTCGTCTTCTAGCTTTCTTAAGTCCCAACCGAACCTTATCATGTCTTGCCTTATGAGTTCCGGCCTTTCGTCAAGAGTCACGTAAATTCCCGGCTCGTTGTATTTTTTTGCCCCTTGGTATAAGTACTGTATTCCAAAGATTGTTTTTCCGGTTCCGGTTCCCCCGGAAATGAGGACGCTTCTTCCTTCCGGCACTCCGCCTTCCATTAGTTCGTCAAGGCCGGTTATTCCTGTTGGCACTCTGTTCATTTGATCACTGAAAAATTATTGTTTTTGTTGTTTAAAAGCGTTTGTTTTTAGCTTCTTGAAACTGTCTGTACGCCCTTTATTGCCTGCACTTTTTCCATTATTTGCTCTAGTTCTTTGAGGTTTTTGATTTCTATCTCAAAATTGCATTCGGCCATTTTGTTTAGTGTGGTTTTTGCGTTTGCTGAACTGACGCGGGCTTGGAATTTTGCGAAAACATTGAGCAGTTCTGAAAGCAGTCCAGGCTTTTCAACCGCGTTTATTTTCAAGGCTACTGAAAAGCTTCCTTTGCCTTTAATGTCCCATGAAACGTCAATTTTTCTTTGGCCTTGGCTTGCTTTTGCGTTGGGGCAGTCTATCCTGTGCACTGAAATTTTTCTTTTGGTTGTCAAGAAGCCCATTATTTCATCGCCCGGCACTGGCTTGCAGCATTTGGAGAGCTTTAGTGTTTTGTCTTCTGCGCTTTTGATGCTTATGCTTTTGATTGCCATTTGCTTTATTTTTGCGGGCTTTTTTGTCACTGCCTGTATTTGTAATGCCTGGCGTATTTTGTTTGATGCCTTGCTTGTTTTTACAAAGCTCAGCCATTGCCTTTTTGGCTGCTGTTTTTCTGAAGTGGCGATTTCCACGGTTTCTCCGTTCTGCAATTTGTAGTCTAAAGGCACGGCTTTTCCGTTGATTATTGCCTTGTCTATCTTGAATCCGAGGTCTGAGTGCACTGCAAATGCAAAGTCTATTGGCGTCGCGCCTTCTGGCAATTCAATGGCCTGGCCTTTTGGCGTGAACACGAAGATTTCGTTTTCGAAAAAATCAAGTTTTAGCGAGTCCAGGAATTCTTTCGCTTTTTCCGAATCCTGCATCCATTCCATTGCTTCCTTGATCCAGGAGAGCTTTTTGTCTAGCTTTTCGCCGTCGCTTTGCTCTTTTTTGTATTTCCAGTGCGCGGCAATTCCTGTTTCTGCAATGTAATGCATTTCTTTGGTTCTGATTTGGATTTCTATTGGCTTTTGATTTGGCCCGATGATTACTGTGTGGAGGCTTTGGTATAGGTTTGGCTTTGGTTTTGCGATGTAGTCGTTGAATTCAGAGCTTAATGGGTGCCATTGTTCGTGGACTATCCCTAATATTTGGTAGCATTCTTTCACGCTTTCCGTGATGATCCTGATTGCGAGCAAGTCGTAAATTTCTTCAAGTTTTTTGTGCTTGTTTTGCATTTTTTTCCAAATGCTGTGCAAGTGCTTTGTCCTGCCGTAAATTTCTGCTTCAATTCCGGCGCTTTTGAGCTTGTCACGGAGAATTTGCTTTACTATCTCCACTTGCTTTTCCCTGCTTTCCCTGCTTTCTTCAATGCTTGCTTCAAGCGCCTTGAATTCTTTCGGGTGCTGGATTTCAAAAGACTTGTTTTCAATGATGTTTTTTATGCGGTTCATTCCAAGCTTGTGGGCTAATGGCGAGTAGATTTCTGAGGCTTCTTTTGCCGCTTCTTTTGACGGTTTTTCTTCAAGCTCGATTATTTTGTCTGCGAAGCTTATTATGATAATTCGCAGGTCTTTGCTCATGGAAAGCATTATTTTTCGCAAGACTTCTGTCTTTTGGTCGCTTGTGGATTTTTTTGGAAGCTCTTGGATTTTTTTGACTAGTTCTGCGAGCTCTGTTGTGCTTTTTCCGAATTTTTTTGCCGCGTCTTCAGCATTGATTTTTCCGTTTTTTAGCAATTGGAGCAAAAAGGCTGCGCAAATTGTTTCAGAATCTGTCTTTAGCTCTAAAAGCTCTTCAAGTATGGTTTTGGCAGTGTTTTCTGAGACTGTTTCTTTTGCAAGCTCTGCTGCCGCTTGGATTTTTTCAGCGGTCTCTTGGGTGAATTTTTCCGAGAGCTTTTTTCCGATGTTTTGCATTCTTTCCGCCTTGATATTTTTGGTTTAAAAACTGCTTTATAACTAACGCAGAATATTATGTATAGATTTGAATAGTGTTTTAAATAAGTTTATTGCTATATAATGTCAGTTTTTTTATAATTTGTTCTCGTTTGGGGTGGTATTGAAATGGAGAAACGCTTAGTCTTAAGTTTTAGTGACGGCGACGACATTCTAGAGGGTGTCAGGCAGGCTGCTGCAGAGCATGATGTTGATTTTGCAAAATTTCACAGCGCTAATGGATGCATCAAGGATTTTCAAATAATATCTGACGATTATAGGGATATTTCAAGCATTGCTGATGACTATCTTGTTGACAAGATTGCCGGAAGAATAATGAAGCAAAAGGACGCCCATAAAATAAACCTTCATTTTACTTTGGTGAAAAAGGCGTCTGGAAAAACCACTCCGATTTCTGGAGAATTGCGAAAGGGAATTGTTTCCGGGGATTTGACAATTGTTTTAACATTATCTGACATGAAAAATATTATTCATTAAAAATGGGGTGTTATTGAATGGCCAATGTTTCAATTTCAGCAAATTTGTTTCCTTACAGGCTTAGCATGAAGGCTCATGCAAAGCTTGCTGGAGAGCTCACTATAGAAATAGTGAATAATGACTCTAAAACCAAGCTTTTGACAATGGACTTGACTTTTCCAGAGCAGGTTTCAACAGACAAAAGCGGAATGAATCGTTCAATTTCCAAGCAAATAAAAGACGTTCAGCCCGGAGCGAAATTAAAGATGAATTTTCCAGTATTTTTGACTCAAAGGGCTTCTACTGGCGTTTTTTCAGGAAAATTGCTTATTTCAGAGCAAGCGCCTAATTTAGAATACGCTACAGCCAATTACAGCAAGGAAGTCTCTTTCAGGATTATTGATTAAGCCCGAAAAAGGCTTTTTCTTTGCTTTTTTCCAATTTCTGGCTTTTTTGGTTGCTTTCCTTAACCAAAAACTTTTTAAATGACTTAGCCTGTTAGAATTATTGGTTTGCGATTATTTGTCTTCTTGCAAATCAGGAAATTCGGGTGGTAGGCATATGAAAATACAGCAAATTTGCCCTTCTTGCTTTTCGACACGCGTCCATAACAAGATCGGCGCCAGTGGCGGTTACAAAGAGAACGGAATGTACAGGATTCCAGACGATTTTGGCGAAGTTTTCTCCTGTTCAGACTGCAGATTCCAAGGAGTCGGCATTTTGGAAGGTAATGAAAATTTAGTGGCTCTTTTACGCGACAAGAAATTAGGCGCAAGAATGGCGAAAGAAGTTGTGGTTGAAAAGTCAGTCAGGGAATCAAAAACCTTGGCTATGCTGCAAGCACAATTGGCTTAAAATTCAAAAAATTGTTTCGGCAGTCTTAATCTGAAGAGATTATGATTTCACTGCCGTCTTTTTCTATTTTTTTTAATTCTCTAGTGTACTTTCTAAAATTGAAGATTTCAAAAAGCATTG
The DNA here is from genome assembly GCA_030649735.1 of Candidatus Iainarchaeum sp. GTDB lineage: Archaea > Iainarchaeota > Iainarchaeia > Iainarchaeales > UBA10191 > UBA10191. Next base: position 6,228 of record JAUSFL010000013.1, read on the forward strand.
CAAAACCGCTGAACATTAGGAGTGCAAACCCGAACATCATTATTGGCTGGTTTGGGGCGTTTTCAAAAAGCTTTATTATAACCACGCCTAAAGTCATGAATGCTAAAAGAACTGTGATTTCAGCAAGCACTGTCCTTTCCTTGCTTAGTATTGTCCTTTCAAGCGAGAGCATCACTTGCTCTTTTTCAAAATTTTCCATGCCGTTCTTCTTTTTCATGCTATGATTAGGGCTTTTTAGTTTTAAAGCTTTTTGAAAGAAAGAAAAAAAGAAAAAGAAATTGAAAGGAATTTTTCCTTTCAATTCAATCTTTGGCCAATGAATAAACTGCCTTCAATGCAACAATCAATGCTGCTGGAGCCACAAACAATCCAATGTATGACATTATGCTGTCAAGGATTGTTCCGATTCCGAGGAAGTTTATGTAATTCCAGCCCACGTTTCCAGTTAGCATTAAAGCTACTGCTGCAACGAGGAATGGCATTGTTTCCTTGTCTTTTACATTCAAGAATCCTGTTATTAATCCCAATACAACAAGGACTAATCCTATGATTCCTGCCGTTGGAACATCTATCATGCTGCTTGCAAGCCCGGCCAGCAATGCGATTATCACGCCGATAAGGAATGCAATTTGTCCTATTCCTATTTTTCCCATTAGTTATTCCTCCAAATATTTGGTTGTTAAATATTAGCTACTAATCAAATGGAAAGAGAATTTGCTTTTTAAATCTTTTTGAATGTTTTTCGTTGTTTGCCTTATAATTTGGTTTTTTTCTTGTTTGGGCCTGGTTTTTGCTTTAAAACACTTTTGAATTCTAAATTCTCATAATGAATTTTAATCCGTTTTTTCAAGACTCTAAAACCAGCGCGCGTTCTGGCTTCTTGAAAACTGCCCACGGCCGTGTTCAAACTCCTTTTTTCATGCCTGTTGAAACAAAGGCTGCCGCAAAATTTGTTAGCCAGGAAGAATTGGACAAAATGGGCGTTGAGTGCTTTATCAGCAATGCCTTGCTTTTGCATTTCAAGCCTGGCTTGGAAATTGTGAAAAAAGCCGGTGGCTTGCACAAGTTTTTGAATTGGGAAAAAAGCATTTTCACTGACTCCGGGGGCTTTCAAGTCATCGACGAGCATTTTTTGCTTCGCATTAATGATGCTGGCGCTGAATTCAGGGATCCTTTTTCTGGAAAGCGCGAGTGCATCACTCCGGAAAAGGCAATTGCCATCCAGAACTCATTGGGTGCTGATGTGATAATGTGCCTTGATGACCAGCCGCATTTTGGGCGTTCTAAGGATTCAATCGCGCAGGCAGTCAAACGGACTTTGCTTTGGGCTGAAAAATGCAAGAAAGCCCACTCAAACAAAAGGCAGCAGTTGTTTGGGATTTGCCAAGGCGGCTTGCATTCGGACTTGCGCAAGAAAAGCATTGAAGGATTGCTGAAAATTGATTTTGATGGAATTGCAATTGGCGGTTTTGGAATTGGCGAAGAGAATGCGCAAATGATGAAGGTTGTTGAAAAGTGCGTTTCTTTGATTCCTGAAGAAAAGCCGGTTTATTTGATGGGGATTGGCTCTCCAAAAGAGCTTGTTGAAGGCATTTCTGCAGGAGTTGATGTTTTTGACTCTTGCTTTCCAACGCGTGTCGGAAGGCATGGAATGGTTTTCACTCGCAAGGGCGCTTTGCGCTTGGAAAAAGCCCAGTTTGCGAAAGACTTCAAGCAATTAGATGCAGACTGTGATTGTTTTGTCTGCCGCAATTATTCGCGAGCTTACATCCACCATTTATTCAAGCTTAAAGAGCCAAGCGGCATGCGTTACTTAAGCCATCACAACCTTCATTTTCTCCAGCGCTTGGTCCAAGAGGCAAGGCAAAACATCAAGGAAAACTCTTTCTTGAAATTCAGGAATCAATTCTTAAAGAATTACTCTAAGAAATTATTGTAGTGATTGAAATGGTTGTTAAAAAAAAGCCCGCGAAGGCAAAATCTTCTTCAAAAAACAAGATTCTCAAAACAATGGCTTTGGGCGAAATAATCCAAAAATTCCCGCAAGCAGCTTCACTGCTGGCTGAGGCTGGATTGCATTGCATTGGCTGCCATATTTCAGCTTTTGAAAGCGTTGAAGACGGCTGCAAAGCCCACGGGCTTTCAGACAAGGAAATTGACGCATTGGTTAAAAGAATGAATGACGCGGTCTAATTTTTTAGCCTTAAGTCAAAAATTATTATTTTTCCTTTTGACGGGCACCAAATCATGTTATAGTATCCATAGTCGATTATTTTGGATTTGTGCAATATTCTGCCAATTTTATCTATGAGTTCTGCCGCATTTGCATTTGAGTTTAAGAATGGCGAGTAATTTAGGTTTTCTCCATCATAAAAGTCAGTAACTAGGAAAGAGTTTTCTCCCAACCTGAAGGCAAGATGGTAGTTTGCCACTTCAACCTGTTTTATTCCTTTCAATGCTTCCCTTGCTTTTTGCAAAGCTTTTATTTGCGCATCGGCTAAATCTGTTCTCGGATCAAAATTTGGCCCTTGCTTTGCAGCATTTTGCTCCTTTATGAAAAAAACTTTTCTGCCAACTTTGGCTTTATACAATGCAAAGTTTGAATTGCCCCGTCGTTCAAGTCTTTCTACACTAATTTTACCCGCTTTTGCTTCATTTTTTCCAGAGTTGATAGTTCTTTTCGCTTCAAGGAAATCTTTTATCAGCCCGGGGTTTTTTCTCACAAAAGCTTTGAACCAAGGCGTGTAAATTATTGCTTTTTTATTGCTTTCTGCTTTTCTTTCATGAAGTTGTTCTGAAACTGGTTTTGGCTTTCTTTGAAAAGCTCTTTTGAAAAGCCCAAAATTTGATTTCATTATTTTAGAATGATTTTCGAGCTTTTTAACTTTTGCAAAAAAGAAAAAATTGGAAGATTTTAGATGTCTTCCAATCCATTAGGAGTTACTCTGTACAATGCTTCCCCATCAGGCAGGCTTGGCGAATCAACTAATTTTGCGACTCTCTTGTCTTCCTTGGATTTGCGGAGGTAAAGCCTTGTTTTGCTGTTGTGCGCCACAATGTGCCCGCCGATTGGGGCTGTCGGGTCTCCGAACATTATGTCAGGCCTTGACATTACTTGGTTTGTGACTAAAACCGCAAGATTGTTCATTTCTGCCAGGCGCATTAAAGTGTGCATGTGCTTGTTGAGCTTTTGCTGCCTGTCAGACAAAGTTCCCCTGCCAATGAATTCGCTCCTGAATTGCGCTGTCAAGGAATCCACAATAATCAGCTTGATGTTTTTTTCCTTGATCATGTCTGCTGCTTTTTCTGCCAAAAGCATTTGATGGTCTGAATTGTAAGCCCTTGCGACATAAATGTTTTTTAAGATTTTGTCTGGGTCAAGCCCGCGGTGCTTTGCAATGCTGATGACTCTTTCAGGTCTGAAAGAGTTTTCTGAATCAATGTACAGCACGTTTCCATTAAGCCCGCCCTTGTCTTTTGGCAATTGTGTCATTACTGCAAGCTGGAATGCCCATTGGGTTTTTCCAGAAGCGTATTGTCCGTAAATTTCTGTAAGGCTTTGGGTTTCAACTCCGCCGCCAATCAAATTGTCTATTTCAATGCTTCCAGTGCTGATCCTTCCAATAAGTTCTCTTCGTTCTGCAATCTTGTCTGCGGTTTCATAGCCCATTTCCAATGATTCGCGCGCTGCATTGATTGCCTTTGCTGCAGTGATTTCCCCAAGTTCTGCGGCTTCAATCAATTCTGCCGGCGAGGCCACGGCAATGCTTTCCAGCGTCTTATATCCTGCTTTAATCAGCTTTTCTGCGCTTTGGGTTCCAATTCCAGGCAATTCAGTAATGCTTGTTATTTTGCCTTTCTTGCCTTTTCTTTCGCCTGCTTCAAAATCAGTTTCTTCAGTCTCTTCTTCAGCGGCTTCTGTTGCCTTTTCTTTCTTTGCGCCCATTTTCTCAACTCCTGGCTTTTGAAGTTTGCGGCCTTTTCCACAGAGCAGTGGAAAGGTCTTGTTTCAAAGCCTAAGTTAAGGACTGCGCGGGAGTTTTTAAATTCAATTAGGGCAGATTGCCGGTCGTTGCATTGAAAATTCGAGTTTTATTTTATCTGGTTGGTTTCTATCTCTGTTTTTTCCGCGGCTGCCTTTCTCACATTCCTTGCTGTCGCCTCTAATTTTCCGTTCATGAGGTTTGTGCGCGCGACTGCCTGGATGATTATTTCTTCTCCTGCTATTTTTTCGCTTATTTTTTGCAGTTCTTCATTGAGTTTTCCTTGCTTTTGCTTTTCCTGCAGTTCTTTGCTTGAAATTCCCAAAAGCTCTTCAGCCTGCTTTCCAAAAAATACTGTGCGAATTACTGCGCTTCCGTCATCCAATAGTGCAGATACCGCGATTCTTTTTTCTGTCTCCTGGATTTGGCCGCAGTTGTCGCAGATCAATGCCCCGTCAATGCTGTCTGGCTTTTTTCCGCATTTTGGGCAGACTTCAAAGAACACTTTTCCAAAGCTCAAGTCTATCACTAGCGCTTTTTGCTCGAAGCTTTTGTTTTCTTCCAATTGCGCGAATTTTTCCTTAGGGTATTGGTTGGAAATTATTTCTGGAATTTGGATTGCCGTCTTTGGGCTTTTGATAATGCGCGCCTGCCAGCCCAAATGTAGTTCAACTGCCCTTAATCCTTGCTTTGTGTAAGCGTTTTCTATTTTCACTAGCTCGTTTTGCTTCATGTTTTCTGCTTCTTCAGCCAGCTCGTTCCATGCAGTGCAGCGCATTGAATTCTTTCCATCGCTTAATTCAAAATTGAGTATTTTTCCTTCCTTGTTGTCTTTCAGGAATTTTTTTACAGGATAAACGCGCGCTATTCTTCCAATGACGTCAATGTTTTGCATTCCGTCCTTTAATTCCTCAAGCTTTTGCGTTTTTTCCTTTCCTTCTTCCAGGACTGCAAAGCTTCCGTTATAGTCCAGGCTTAATTGCTTTTTTCCCTGGAATTCGGCAACCCTGCAATTGCTTAATGCAAGTCTTGCGCCTTTCTCTATTTTTTGCTCTTCAAACTTTTTTGCCATGTCATGCCATAATGTCAGCCTGATTTCGCTGTTTTCGTCGGCAATTATCAAATTGAGCATTTTTCCTTTCTTGCTGTTTTTTTCAAAGCTTTTTGTCTGGAATGCCTGAACCACTCTTGCTTCCAAATCCACATTGCTCATTCCGGCTTCCAAAAGCGCAATGCTTGTTTTTTCAGAAATCCTCTTTTCAAGCGCTAGTTCGACCTTGAGCTCTTTTGCGACCATGAACGCGGCCCCGTCATCAGTCAGCATGCCGGCAAACTTTTCCTTTTTTTGCTTTATGAGCTCTTCAATCTCTTGCTTTGGCTTGCCTGTCTTTTCGCTGATAAGGCTTATTGTGTTTTGCGAGCTGCTCAAGAATTCCATTAAGATCAGTAGTATTCTAGCCCGCAAGTTTTTTTAACAGGTTTCGCTTGGGGCTTTTTTTGCTTAAAATAAGAATGAGATGCCCCATTTTTCAACGGGGCAAATTTTTAAAATTCTTTAAAGCAATTTTATTTGCTTGAAAGTTTGTGCTTTTTTACATACGCCCAAATTCTTTTAGTCATTTCTGAAGGCGCAATTTTTCCGCTGCCGAAGACTTCTTCAACAGTTTCTTTGCGTCCTTTGAAGCTAATGCAGTAGCCGCCGAATGCTGGTTTTGTTGCCATTTTTGATTCCTCCCCTTTGGTTTTTTTGATTTCGCTTTGAAAGCGTCTTTTACAATAATGCCGTTTGGATATTTAAAAATAGTTGGTTCAGAGGGCGTTTTCAGCGTTTTCAGAGGCATTTTCCGTCAAAAACTTGGGAAATTTGATTTTTATTGTCAATTCCTTGGCTGCCTTTCCTTCCAGGAGATTTCCATTTATTCTCTGGTTTCCCAAGGCAACAACAATCTTTAAGTCCCCGGTGTAATCGTTTCCGTCACGGGTGAATTTTCCGCTTCCTGCGGTAATTCTTTCAGTCTCAAAGCTTTTCCTGCTTTTGAACTGGTTTTTCAAGAAGTAATTCATGAATCCTTCTTTCCAAGAGCCATTAATGTCCGTTATCTTGAATTCTTTCGCATCTTGCTCTAAAGCCGCTTTCTTCAAGCATTCGAGAATGTCTTCACCATCTTCCAAAACAATGGTCAATGGCTGCTCTATTGCCCGTTCAGTCATGAATTGAGAATCTGCTTCGCCCAAAAAAACACCGTTATTGTTAGAATGAGGGACAATTATTTTAACTAATGTGCAGTTTTTTATAAAGGCGTTAAAAATGATTGATGAAATTTCCAAAAACGTTTTTTTCATTCAGTCTTCAAACCAGTCCTGCAATGCTTTCCTGCTTGTTGGAAGAAAGATTGCCTTGATTGACACTGGCCTTTCCAGCAATGCCGGCTTTCTGGAAAAATCCTTGGTCTCAATTGGATTTTCTCCGGATGATATTGAATTGGTTTTGCACACGCACGGCCATGCCGACCATTTCTGTGCTGACTCATTGTTCAAAAAAGCGCAGATTAGAATGGGCGAGTTTGATGCCTTCAGGGTTTCAATGAAGGACGCAATGTTTTCCTATTCTGAATCTTTTGGAGAGACTTTTTTTCCAAAAATCAGCTCTTCTTTCCAAGCCAATGAGTTCATTCAAATTTCGCCTTTCAATCTTCAAGTCATTGCGACTCCAGGCCATACTGAAGGCAGCGTTTGCTTTTTTGAAAAATCGAAAAAGCTCTTGTTTTCCGGGGACACTTTATTCAATAATGGAGTCGGTCGTTTTGACCTGATTTCAGGCAGCGGGCAAAGGCTTCATTCTTCACTTGATGTTTTGGCAAGGCTTGACTTTGAAATTTTGCTTCCGGGCCATGGGGCAATTTTAAAAACCGGCCAGAAGCAAAACATTAAAAATGCTGTCGAAACCTTGTTTGTTTAGGTGTTGTTTAATGAAAAAGTTTTCCCAAGTTTATGAAAAGGCAATTCTGGAAGGAATTCGCTCTAAAGGCGGCCTGACTTTCATGCAGTTAGACCCTCCAAATTACACTCCCGAGCTTTCTGGAAAGATTGCAAAAATTGCCACTGAGAATGGATTGGACGCTTTTGCTGTCGGCGGCTCTGTAGGGGCCCAAGGCGAGATTTTAGACCAGACAATCAAGCAAATAAAGGAAAACTCCAACCTGCCCGTGATTTTGTTTCCCGGCAATGTTGCGACTCTCTCAAAATACGCTGATGCATTGTATTTTCTTTCAATGCTGAACTCTAATGACCCTTATTGGATCACTGGGGCGCAGGTTTCAAGCGCTTGGCCAATAAAGCAGTTAGGCCTTGAAGTAATACCAACCTCTTACGTGATTATAGAGCCTGGAATGGCTGTCGGCTGGATGGGCCGCGCACAGCCAATTCCAAGGGACAAGGATTACTTGGCGGCAGTCACTGCCCTCGCAGGCCAGTACTTGGGCCAAAAGCTCGTTATTCTAGAATCTGGCGGCGGAAGCCCTACTTGCGCGCCCATTGAAATGGTTGCCGCCACTAAAAAAATGATTGACATTCCATTGCTCATTGCCGGCGGCATTAAAACTCCAGAAACCGCGGCTTCTTTAATCAAGGCCGGAGCAGACATTGTTCAAGTCGGCTCAGTGTTTGAAAAAAGCAAGGGTGACTTGAAAAAAACTGGAGAATTATTCAAGAAATTCACTGACTCTGTTAAAAAGGCAGGAAAGGAAAAGCTGAAGTAATTATTTCTTTTCCCACTTTCCAGCATGCGTTTTGTTTTCTTTCAAGAACTCGTCAAGCATGCGCAGCTCGTCAAAAATTCCATCAATCAAGTCGTACTCTCTAGCCTCTTCCAAACTGACCCAAGCGTGCTCCGTAAGAGCATTGCAAAGCTTTACTTCGCCATTCTTCCAGTCAGCGAACATGCTTATGATAATGCAAGGCATTCCGTCAGGCCTGATGTAGGAAAGGCTTGTCAAGTACTTTTGGTTCTCAATTTCCAGTCCGACTTCTTCTTTCACTTCTCTTTCCACAAGGCCTTCAACAATGTTATACCATAATTCGCTCGCGTCTTTCTCGCGTTCAGTATATTCCTTGCTTTCCAATTTTCCGCCAGGCACTGTCCAGCGGCCTGGAAATGCCTTTTCCCAATCCGCGCGTTTTGCAATCAAGTACTTTCCTTCCTTGATTACAATTCCTGTTGCTACAACGTAATGCATTTTTTGATTGTCCATTCAATCACCTTGCAATGCCTTGATTGTTTCTTTCACTGCCTCTTCCGTGGAATATTTTGGCTTCCACCCGATTTTTTGGATTTTGGCAATTGAGTAATTCCTGTTTTTCAAAAGCCTTTTAATGTACTCTGGGCTGATCACGGACTTTTTTCTTTTGAGCTTGTCAACAATTGACTTTAAGCTCAGCATCAAAAAACCCAAAATTACTGGAACATGCCTTGTTTTCTTTTCGATCCCAATTTCTTTCTTTATCAATTCCACTAGTTCGTTCAAGCTTTTTGCCTTTTCTGGATCTTCCGCAATGTTGAATGTTTCAAACTCTGAATCCTTGCTGTAAAGCAAAAAAATCAATGCATTCACCAAGTCCTTGTAGTAAATTATCTGCCACTTGTTTTTTCCAGAGCCAATTATTGGAAAGTCTTTCTTTATCACGTCAATAATTTGCTTCCAGTAATCATTAGGACCTAAGACCAAAGCGCTTCGCGCTATTGTGATTGGAATCATTTCCTGGAATTCAAGCGCGATTTCTTCGGCTTCTGACTTTGAAATTTCATAATTTGTTGAAGGCTTTTTTTGGGTTTCTTCACTTGCCTGCCCTTGAAAATCCCCATAAACTCCAGTCGTGCTTTGGAGAATGAATTTTTTCACTTTCTGCCTTGCCGCCACTTCCAAGGCATTTTTCGTGCCTTCCACATTGATTTTCCTCAATTCTTTCATTGGCGCTTTTTCGTCAAGCAATGCCGCCAAGTGGATTATTGCATCGCAGCCCTTGCAATTTTGCTCCAATTGGTCAATGTTCAAAATGTCCTTGCCTTTGCTTTTGTCAAACTCTACGACTTCTGCATTTCTTTTCCGCAATTCGCTGCAAAGCTCTCTTCCAATGAATCCATTGCTTCCAGTAACCAATACTTTCAATTATTTCACCCTATTTTGAAAATTCCTGCCACCAATTCCGGCCTTAAAATAGTCAATACAATTCCCGCGAGAATGAATGGCGCAAACCTTGGCAAGTCCCTGTAAACCGGGATTTCGCTGATTTTCTCCTTTTTCAACTCTGCCTTTAATTTTTCGTCAATTATTCTCTTGAATTTCAAGTCCAAGAGTTTCTTGGTTTTTTCCGGCAAAAAATCCCACGCAATCAATTCATCCTCTTCTAAGTCTTTTATTTTGATGGTTTTTGCGAAAAAATTCTTTCTGATGCTTTTTTCCAAAGCCATGAAAATCAATGCGAAAAACATCGGGATTGCCAAAACCAGCGCGTTTTGCATTTGGAAAAACCCGCTGTTTAGCATTATCCAAAAGTAAGCAATCAATGCAATGCCGACAATTATTGCGTTGAAAATTCCTTGCCTGTTTTCATTCAAGTCAAGCTTTTTCAGGCGAATTAGCTTTACCGTGTAAAACACGCTCAAGAAAACAACAGCGGTCAAAGCGCTGTACAGCAATACTGGCAGTATGAAAACTACTCCAATGTAAAATGGAAGCGCGAATGCAATTCCCGCAAACAATTTCACGTCTCCGCCGCCGATTTTTCCAGTATAGTACAGCAAGTATCCAATTCCAAAAACCAGCGCCCCACTTCCTAGCCCAATCCAGTTTGCTTCCAGAAGCCCCAGAATTATTCCAAACGCAATCAATGGATAAGTAATCCAGTCCGGGATTTCCCCAGTCTTCAAGTCAGTCCAGGCGCCTAAAACTCCAGCCAAAATTACTGCAATTTCCCGGAAAATCAAAAAATCCAAGTTCTCACGCTTTACTCAGGGGTTTAATGTTTTTAATACTGTTTTCTGAACACTAGCACGCTTTTGTCCTGATTGAATTTTGGAGTTATTCCCGCTTTTTTAAGGACTGCAAGCATTTCTTCAACTTCTTTTTTTTGCAGCCTTCCCCAATTGTACACTCCGACAACTGCAGTTCCGCCAGGGGCCAGCATTTGAATCATGTTGTGCACTAGCGCGGTTTTTTGCGCGCTTGAGTAAAATGGGCCGGCATGGGAGTAAATTACATCAAATCTTTCTTTAGGTTTGATTAATGCTGCGTCTCCAACTATTAGGTTGTCAATTCCCCAATATTTTTCTGACTTTTTTCTTTCAAACAAGGCTCCAGTGGTTTTTATTTTGCTTCCGAAAGTTTCCTTAAGTTGTGAAAGTGCTGTTCCTGCCCCGCAACCCAAGTCTAAAACATTGACTTGCCTGCTTTTTGCGCCAGTTAGCTTTTCCAGGACAATTCTTGTGATGCTTGTGCTGAATTCCCGTTCAATTTCTTTCAGTGTTGTCCTGAAAAAAATGTGGCCTCCGCGCCTGTCCATTAATCTGATTGATTCTTGCAATCCTTCATTTTCTGTCCTTCTTTCTGCATTAATTAGCGGATTTTGCTTTTTCAGTCTTTCAAAACGCTTGTTTGGAAGAAGTCTTTGCCGTTCTAGCTTTCTTCCTTTTGGAACTGGCATTTGAATTTCACTTGATTTTGAACTTTTGCTTTTTTTGCGCGAACTTTTGCATTATTTTGTTGAGTTTTCCTTTCTTCAAGTCTTCAGGGTTTTGAATGTCGCCGAGCTTTTTGAATTCCTTAAACATTTGCTTCATTTGCTT
>JAUSFL010000014.1 GCA_030649735.1 Candidatus Iainarchaeum sp.
TGATGCAGCCATTGCCAAAGGCAGGGCCAAAAGAAAAAATAATGCGATAAAAATTCTTTTCATGTTAGCTTTTAGAGAAACTTAGTATTTAAACTTTAGCAATTTTTGCTTTGCGGAATGCTGGTTTTGCCCACATTTTTAGCAGTTTATCCCGATTTTGTCCGCGGCTGCCCGCAAGTCCCGAATGTCTATTGCATTATCGCCAGTAATGTCGTAAGCCTTGTCGCTTTCGTTGATTGCTTTCACTATTCTAACCAAATCTTGCACGTTGATTGTTCCATCTGGCTTTGCGTCAGGGCAGGCGCTTGTGGGCACGAGAATGCAGTTTTTTTGAATATTGCATTTTTTCCCAGTTCCGCAAACACTTGCGTTAGGGCAGTCTGTAATGTCAAGGCAGTCTGTCAAGTTGTCGCCGTCATCGTCTGTTCCATTAGAACAGTTTTCTTGAATTCCTGTTTCATTGGTTTCAGCCAAGCGCACGTCATCAAGCAAGGCGCAAGTTCCCTTGCCTGCATCCTGGTTTGCTGTTGCAAGCGTCACTATGTGCTCGTTGTTGCTTTGCAAGGTGAAAATCAAAGAGTACTGCTTCCAGCTTGTTGAGTCTGGGTACTGGAATGCTTTTCCACCCCAGCTTGGAAGCTCTTGAAGAGCAACATAAGGCGTGCAATTTGCGTTTGTTTTTTTTGCCCAATAAGTAAGCTTGAATTTTTTCCCGCTGGCGTTTGCCAATGCGGCAGGTTTTTGGAAAGCGAAAGAATAATTATTTAATTTTAATGACTTTCCGCTGCTGTCTGCAAAGTCTGAAGCCGCGATTGTTGCGTCTGCTGATGAAAAGCTCCAAACAGGAGTTGATGAATTGCTAAATGCCGAATTTTGGATTTCATTATTGTAAAGAAGGCTTGCCATGTAATAAAGCTCGTCAAGCAGGACAAACTTTAATTCAGGATGGCTGAGCTCTATTTGCCTCAGTTTTGTTGCGTTCATTCTTGGAACTGTTGAAGTTGTTGCCCTTAGGTCAGTGAACCAAATTAACGGGGTTTTGATGTTATAGTTGTTTTTGAAAGTTGTGAATTTAGCGTCAAATTCTGCAGTCGTGTTTGGGCTGAATCCAAAAACATCGGGGTTTGTAGTTCTGGAAATTACAGTGACTTTTGAAGGCCCAGTGCCTATTGTGTAGACTGCGCTTCTGGGATTAGTGCAATTAACACTGTCTGCTGCCTGAAAAGCATTCTTCACCCCAAGCGCCTGGTAATATCGCGCGTATGTTTGCTGGCTGAATGCACAATCTCTGTCGTAAAAGCTTTCCTTTAAGCCATAAAAATTTGGTGTTAATATATCCGCAGTTCCTTCAGCAAAGCCGTCCCAAGGATTTGTGAAAAATCCCATGCCGGAGTTTTGAATTCTGACCTTGTTTTTTTCCAATATTGCATCAAGCGACTGCGTTCCCTTGAATTTTGCAATAGCTAAGGCGAAAAAGTAATCTCCTCCAACTCCGGCTTCTAAAAAGTCCAATCCAGATCTTGCTTTTTTGAAATAATACGCAAGCAAAATTGGCGCCCGGTCATAAAACGCGGAGTCAATTCCCCAATTGAGTTTTGTCTGCGTTGTAAAGCTCCCTACTCCCGAAGCATTGACAGTGAAAGAGTCATAAAACATTGACCCTGCGCCATTAACATATGACGAATCGCTAATCATTATT
>JAUSFL010000015.1 GCA_030649735.1 Candidatus Iainarchaeum sp.
AACAAACAATCGGCCGCGCAAGCCAAAATTCTTCAAAACAGTTGGTTGAATAAACTTGTTGTAATAATCAAAGTCAGAGTTGCTGCCAGTGAAAGCAATTTCAAAGCGCCAACAATTTTCACTATTACTCCAGTACTTTGAAAGGCAACCATCACCAAGCAAAGCACCAACGAACTCAGCGACTTCAAGATTAATTTTCATTAAAGTATTACTTGTTTTGGAAAGTTAAATGCTGTTAGAGTGGGCCGCCGATCGAAATTTACAATTCAAGCAAACGCTTTGCGCATTTGTCTTTTCCAAGCGCAAAAACCAAGCCCCCAATTTTTGGGCCTTGGATCTTTCCAATCAAGACAGAATACAATGTAGTGAACAGGCTCTGCTGCTGGACATTATTCTCTTTTGCAATGTTAAAAACAAACGACTGTATTTCATCGGCGCTTTCAGCAGCCATGAATTCTTTTGCAATTGCAGGAAACAAGGATTTGATTTCAGGAACAATGGAAATTTTGGATAAATCAAGATTTTCTACAAATGCAATCCTTTGCTCTAAAGTGGCGTGCTTTTCTGCAAAAGCAAGCGCCAAATTCAGCCTTTCCTTGATTGAAAAAATTTCTTCCTTGCTTTCCTTTCCGGCCAAAAGCTTCATTTCCTTCAGTTTTTCAAAAGAGTCTTTAACATCAGGGAATAATTGGGCAAGCATTAAAGCCATGGAATAATCAACCTTTAGTGGAACAATCTTACGATTTTGCAAAGAAACAAAATGCAAAAGCTTTACATTATTTTGCTGGTCTTTTTCATCGCCTTTCTTTTCCTGCACTGCCAGCGCAAGCCTGTCAAGCTCCAACTCTAATGCCAATACTTCGCTCCAAGAGAAAGAACGAGTCTTCATCAAGCGCTTCAAGTAAAGCAAACGCAATGTTTCAGGCCTAGAACATTCAAGCCAGTCTTTAGGATAAACAATATTACCTAAAGAAGCGCTCATCTTTACTCCATCAATTATCAAATGCTCATAAAAAATGGGTTCGGGCATTGGAAAATGCAATACTTTCTCTGCAATTTCAGCATTAATCCAAAAAGCGCTGTTCTTGCTTTCATACTCTTTTCCAGCGCCTTCAGAGCAAACATTCCAGCGCTTCCACTGCATTGCCCACTCACTTTTCCAAGCAAGCTTTCCATTGGATTTTGAAACATCAGAAAATCCGTGATGGCCACAGCCTTTGGCAACTTTAGTTTCAAATTCATAATCCTTGCAAATGTACTCGACTTTTGTGCCTTCAACCCCAACAACTTCAGTCGTCTGCAATTTTCCGCAATTATCGCAAATCGGCCTCCAAGGAAGCCAAGACTCGGAAGACGCCTCGTCCTTTTCCTTAAACTGGTCAATTATAGAAACAATTTGCTTTGAGTTCTTCACTATTTCAACAATGTCTTTAGCGAAATTTCCTTTTTTGTATTCTTCACGCATTGAAAAAATTTGCGGTTTTGTAGAAAGAAATTCGTTAATTACTTTTAAGAATTCTTCCAAGTGGTGCTTGTCATAAGACTTGTGGCAACCCCAAGGATCTGGAATGTCAGAAACCGCAGTTCCAATATATTCTTCAAAAGAGGCAGGAACACCGGCTGGGATTTTTCTTAAAGGATCCATGTCTTCAGTGACATAAATGAATTCAACAGGAAAGCCGCGCTCTTTCAATGCATTAAAGACTGCTTCTGAACGAATCAAGTCACTCAAGCGGCCAATGTGCAGAATCCCTGAAAGAGAAGAAGAGCTTTTAACACTCCATTTTTTGAGCTTTGGAACCTTCTCATTAGTAAAATGAAATTTTTCCCGATTGGCAATTGTTTCGGCAATTGATTCTGCCCAAAATTTTACGTCCTTCTGCTCTTTTTCCAAATTTTCCAAAACAAACCAATCCTTTCAATTGAGTTTAAAGCGAGCTCGGAGGGATTTGAACCCTCGACCATCGGATTAAAAGTCCGGTGCTCTACCAAGCTGAGCTACGAGCCCGTAATTAAAAAAACCTCGCAAAAAAACCTTGA
>JAUSFL010000026.1 GCA_030649735.1 Candidatus Iainarchaeum sp.
GAATTGAAGCAGCAGGCTGACGACTTAAGGTCTAAAAGAAACTCTATTTCCAAAGAAGTCGAAGAATTAATGCGGGCAAAAAAAGACGCAAAGGCAAAAATTGCTGAAGCGAAGGAAATTCCTGAAAGAATAAAGCAAATTGAAAAAAAAGTCCAGGAATTGGACGAGCAAAGAATTTCATTATTGATGGGCACTCCGAACACTTTGCACGAAAGCGTGCCTTTTGGAAAAGACGATTCAGAAAACAAAGTAATCCGCGAGTTTGGAAAGTTTGAGAAAAAGCCACAATTAAAGCACCACGGACAGTTTGCTGTAGAACTTGGCGGCGCTGATTTTGAAAGGGCAGTGAAAATTTCAGGCGAAGGATTTTACTTCCTTAAAGGAAAAATTGCAATACTTGATTTAGCATTACAACGATATGCAGTCGATGTCTTGACTGAAAGAGGATTCACTTTAGTGACTCCACCGCACATGATCAAAAGAAAGCCTTACTCTGGAGTGACAGACTTGAGCGAGTTTGAAACTGTAATGTACAAGATTGAAGGCGAGGACAATTACTTGATTGCAACCTCAGAGCATCCTTTGGTTTCAATGTACATGGATGAAATCCTTCCAGAGGAAGAAATGCCGATTAAAATGTGCGGCTTGAGCGCTTGCTTCAGGAAAGAGATTGGAAAGCATGGATTGGATGAAAGAGGGCTTTTTAGGGTTCATCAATTCCACAAAGTCGAGCAAGTGATTTTTTGCAAGCCTGAAGATTCCTGGAAGTACTTTGAAGAATTGATTGAAAATACTGAGTTTTTTTGGAAGTCTTTGGAAATTCCATACCATGTGGTCAATGTTTGCACTGGAGACATTGGAATTGTTGCTGCAAAAAAGTACGATTTGGAATGCTGGAGCCCGAGGGAAGGCAAATTCATTGAATTGGCCTCTTGCTCCAACTGCACTTCATACCAAGCAGTAAGATCTAACATCAAGCTCCGCAGGAAGAATGGGGATAAAGAATACTTGCACACTTTGAACAACACAATGGTTCCGACAGCGCGCGCTTTAAGGATTCTTTTGGAAAACTGCCAGACTCCAGAAGGAACCTTGAAAATTCCAAAAGCCTTGCAGCCTTACATGAACGGCTTGAAAGAAATTACGCCAGTGAAAAAATAAAGTTATTTCTTTAATTCTTCAAGCTTTTTCTTCCAGTCTTTAAGCGTCAAGCGCTTCATTTCTTTTCCATGCAAGACTTGCCCATTAATTAGTTTTAGAATCAAGTATGGAGCGGCGCATTCTTCGCATTTTGTCAAAGAGCCAAAATGGCAAAAGCCTTGCTTTTCCCACAAGCCCAGGCAAAATTCGAGTTCTGAAACCAAAGAATTCATAAAATTCAAAACAAAAAATTCTCTTTTGCGAACGTTGCTTTTCCTGATTTTTTGCAGTGCTTCAAGGTCTGAAGGTTTGAAGCTTCCTTGCTTGATTCTTTGCTCTATTCTTTGCAATTGCTCTTGATGGACTGAACTGATTTCAAGGCCTTTTGAAGCCTGCCTTAATTCTTGCAAAATCCTTAAAGAACTCATGCGCATTGTCTGCCTTGAAACTGAAGGGTCCAAATGCTCACGCACTACAGGCTCGCGCCTTGCAGTTTGGGGAATTTGGGCTGCCGGCCTTTTTTCCAAAGGCGTTATTCTCGAAGGCTCTCTTTTTTGGGACAATTGCTTGACGCGTTCAATGTCTG
>JAUSFL010000030.1 GCA_030649735.1 Candidatus Iainarchaeum sp.
TAAAAATGTGGGCAAAACCAGCATTCCGCAAAGCAAAAATTGCTAAAGTTTAAATACTAAGTTTCTCTAAAAGCTAACATGAAAAGAATTTTTATCGCATTATTTTTTCTTTTGGCCCTGCCTTTGGCAATGGCTGCATCAGACCAGCTAATTGCTCGCCCAAGCATCACAATTAACCCTGTTATTTCCGGAAATTACATTGAAGTTAATGTGTCAAATGCTATTGACTTGTATGGGGCGCAATTCAGCCTTGCATACAATCCGGAAATCATAAAAATTTCAAGCGTTGCAAAAGGCGGCTTTTTGGAAAGCGACAAAAGCCAGGCTTTCTTTTTTGAAGGAAAACAAAGCTCCGGGCTTGTTGCAAACATTATTTACTTAAGGCTCGGAAAAGCCAATGGAATTTCGGGCAGCGGAAAGCTTGCAGCAATAGGGTTCACTAAATTGAAAGACGGAGATCCGGGCATTAGAATTGAAAACATTATCTTGACAAACTCAAAAAATGAAAAAATAAAGGCGCCAACTTCAGTTGAAATGACTCTTCCAAAAGAAAGCAATCCCCAATCAAGCCTGGCGTTAGTTGCTGTCATAATTATTATTGTAGTTGTCGGCACAGCAGCCTATTTTTTGACTAAGAGAAAACCTAAAAACAAGAAATGATATTATGGGTTTGGAAAAAATTATTCCAGCCATTGCAATAATCTTATTCTTGGCGTCCGCCGCATTCATCATAAGCCAACAAAACATGAGCGGGCTTGCAACACTAAGCGCCCCAAAAGAGGCATTCTTTGCTGGAGAATCATTCAAGATAGATCCAACAGCCCAAACAGTTGCATTGAACAGCACAGTTTATGCCAAAGTAAAGGCGGAAAACATTGCAAACTTTGGGGGATTCCAATTTTCTTTCACTTATGATTCTTCAAAACTGCAGTTCAATCTCGCAAACACAGAAATAAACTTTTACGATGCTTCAAACCCGTTAGGAACAAGCACCCAAATATACTGCGTTGATGCGAGCAAGTGGAATTCAACAATAGTTTCGGGAAGCATCAAAAAAGTCTCAAACATAAGCTGCGCAAGGCTTGCGGCTGGAGCTGGAGGAACAGTAGGAATTGTCGCAACCATCAAATTCACTGCAATAGCGGTTGGAACAAACTCCCCTGTTTCAATCACAGACTTGATTGTTTCAGACATTGAATCCAACAGCATTGCAACGTCAGTAACTGGCGGAACAATTACAATCCAAAGCGCGCCGCCGGCAAACAACGCGCAATGCACCTCTTACAATTTTGGAAATGGGACAAACATAGACAACATTACAATGGCAACCGGGGAAACAAGAACTGTAACAGTCACAGTGAAAAACACTGGAACAGCAGCTTGGACTTCAGCGCTTGCCTACAAGCTTGGCTCGCAAGACCCTGCAGACAATACCCGCTGGAATCTAAGCCGTGTTTTATTGGGCAGTTCGGACTCAATAGCCACAAACGCAAGCAAAACTTTCTCTTTCTCAATCAAGGCCCCGACAACAGCGGGCACTTACACTAGCAAGTGGAAAATGCTGAAAGAATCTGTCGAATGGTTTGGCGAAATTTGCGGGCCTTCAACAATAACCACAACCGCAACGCCGCTGGTGGAAAACTGCAGCACTAGCGCAGACGATGACGGGGACGGGCTGATTAATTGCACGGACTTTACAGACTGCCCTGGCGGAAGCACTTGCGATACTGGAAAAAAATGCAATGCGCAAAAGAACTGCATTGCTCCAACAGCAGAAAACTGCACTAATTCAATAGATGATGACGCCGACGGGCTGACAGACTGCGCAGATCCTGACTGCGCCTACAATTCAACACCGGCAACAAATGGAACTTGCTGCTTTAATGGAGTAAAACTGCTTTCAAACACAATTCCAACAGGAACTGTGGCTGACGATTATAACCGGTTTATTTGCTATAACGGCCAAATTTACGACCACGTTCACGGGCCAAATGATCCTTGGACAATCCACAAGCTAAAATGCAATGTTATCGGAGGATACTTTGCGTTTCCAAACTTCCCGAATGCCGAATGGCAGGGCGGATGGAAAACAGGGAATGGAGCTGGAGTACAATGCGGAATTCAAGACTGCGGCGAAGGCTATTGCACAGGAAATTCAAAAGTAACCTATCCTCCGACATGCAGTTTTACCTGCAATGCCGGAAACTGCCAAACAGTCTGCACATGCAGCGGCACGACAGTGGACTGCACAACTGCAAAGTACTGCGCTGGGGCTGGAGTCTGCAATACTTGCCCCGTAGGGCAGGCAAATTGTGACGAGATAGTCTTTGGAACAAACCAATGCGAGATAAGCATTAACACTGACGTAAACAATTGCGGAAGCTGTGGAACAAGATGCACGGCAAGCCAATTCTGCAACAATGGGGCTTGCGCTCAAAACCCGACATGCACTACAGTCACGCAAGCAGCTGACTGCGATGACCACAACCCTTGCACCAATGACACTTGCACTAATGGAACTTGCACAAACCCGCACACTTTCATAGCCGCAGGCACAGTATGCGCAGAGCAGCCCAATTGTGATGTGAATAGCCTTTGCACTGGAAAAACCTGCAATGCAACAGGCCAATGCAATGTATTGGCAAATTGCACTATATGCCCGAACAGTCTTGGAGTTTGCGGCCAAAGCGCGTGCACTAATGGAACTTGCACAAACCCAATACTTTCAGGAAGATTATGCACTGACAATAATTCGCTCACATTGAACGATTCCTGCAATTTACTGGGGCGTTGCATTGGAATTCCAATCACCGGATGCGTTTCAAACTGGAGCTGCACTTCATGGAGTGCAAGCTGCATTGACAATTACAGGACAAGAACCTGCACTGACTCAAGCCATTGCGGAAGCGAAAGCGGGCCTGACGAAGCGCAATCTTGCGGAACTCAGCAAGGAGACTGCACTTCAAGCACAAATTGCGATTCAAACAGCTACTGCAGTTCTGGAAAATGCAATAGGCTTAATTGCAGCATTGCGCAAAGAATTGAAAGCCACCAGTGCGTTGACATTGCACATCCAGAATGCGACAGGAATGAAGACTGCCTTGAAGGCTTTAAATGCGAAAGCCAGAAATGCGCGAGAATCCAATGCCCTGCAGGGCAAGTTCTTTCTGGAAGAACTTGCATTCCAGAAACCCCGAACAACCCGCCTCCAGCCTGCACTGGAATTACATGCAACAATGAATGCCACACTGAAGCCGGAGTGTGCTGCAACAACAACTGGAATTTGGGATTCACGTCATGCAGCCTGGCTGAAGTAAGCACTGCAGTGACTGCGGGGAACAAAAGCCAGGACCAGTCAGTAAAAAACCTGGCAGTACAGGCGCAAAGCGCAATGGATTCTGGAAAACTGCAAAAGGCAAAAGCCTATGCCTTGGCAACAATTGCTTTTGCGGCAGCTGTTGAAAAAAACGCTTTCAAGCAGGAACAGAATGAAATAATCGGCCTTTTGGAAAAGCAAGACTTTGTTGGATCTTCAAAAAAATCAATAGAATTGACAAAAAAAGCGCAGGCATTAACCCTGCAGGACAATGGCTTGAAAATTCCGGCAGAAATAATTTTCCTGGTGATTTTAGGAATCGCGCTTTTAGGGTTTGCAATATTCTTCATCACAAGAAAAAGCCAGCCGCAAGAGCCTGACAATGATTTGGAAGAGCCTGAAAAGAAGACAGAAAAAGACGTTGAAAAAATAATGAAAGAATTGAAGAAAAAGTTAAAAGACTGAAACAGCGCAAATTAAATCTTGAATTTTTGGCCTGGCTCAAGGATTACCGGGATTGTTTTCAAATTGCTTTTTTCTATCCTTGCCTTGAATTCTTGAGGGTCTGCCTTGATGTGCTCGAAAGTGTTATAGTGCATTGGAATCGCAAACTTTGGCTTCATGCACTTTATTGCCTTGACCGCGTCAACCAAGTCCATTGTGTAAGAGCCGCCAATTGGAAGCAAAACAACGTCTGCCCTGATTTTCTCGTGCTCTTCCATCAAGTCAGTGTCGCCTGCATGGAATATTTTCACTCCATTCAATTCAATCAAGAAACTCAATGGATAAAATGACTGTGGGTGATGCGCCGGAACTGCCTTTATGCTCACGTCCCGCACATTAAGCTTTGAGTCAGTCGCTATTGAAACAGTCTGCCTTTTTGGAATCTTCAATTCATTCAGCAATGAATCGTGCGCCACAACCAAAGTGTCCTGCTTTGCCGCAATGCTTTCAATGAATTTCTTGTCAAAATGGTCGAAATGCTCGTGGCTTACAAGAATCAATGAAACATCCTTGAAGTCTTTCTCTGTCAAGGGGCATTTGACCAGTGATTTCAGTTCAGGGCTTGGCGCATTGCAGTTAAAAAAAGGGTCGATTAGAATGTTTTTGCCCTTGCTTTCAATTTTAAAGAAAGAATGGCCTAAATATTGCAGTTCTATCATCCAGCTCTCAGACTAACTAATGCTCAAAAGTCTTTATAAAACGAGCTTTTTGAAAGCATTTGGAAAGAAAGTATAAAAAAGGAATTACTGACTCAGTATAATAAAGGCGGTTTTTTGAAGAAAGCAATCCTGATTTTTGCAATGCTGTTGTTTTGCGCAAGCTTTTCAATAGGATACCAAATAACAAAAAAGGAATTGACAGTGCATGTCAATGAAAATGGGGCTGGCTTGTTTAATGAAAAATACTTCCTAAAATTCTCGGACAAGCAGGATTCAAGCTCATTTGACCTTGCCTGGAAGGATAACGGCAACCAATGGAGCAAATGGGCGGCATTTAATCCAGAAATTGCCCCCCATTTTGGAAACATAGAAACCAATTACCTCACCGGGGTAAACTACGACAATAAGAACAAAATCCTGGAATTCAATTATACAATAGACAGCCCTGTCTCAAAAGTGTCAAGCGAGGACTCAAGGGCCATACTTTGGATTGCTAACAATTCAATACTGTTCCAAAACCTCGGCTATGGAACAGTCATAGCAATTCCTGAAAAAACAACCCTTACAATAATCCTTCCGGCAAACGCAGAGTTGAAAACAAAAGACCTGCCGCCGGCAATCCAAACAGCAAAAAACATCCTTACCTTGACAAAGAGCACTAATTCTTCAAACTTCACAATCCAATACACAATTCCGAAGCCAATAGCGCAAATAACAGTGTTTTCGGAATTTTTTGACTGGCTGAAATTAACCGGGCTGATTTATGCAATAATTGCAATGCTCATAGCGCTCGGGATTGTTGGAATCGTAAAGCGCAAGGAAATTGTCGACAAGATAGAAAACTACATTGTCAGCCATTCTGAGATTTCCCGAAAGGAAGAATTTGAAGAAATAGACATTGAAGATTAAAGCCGCTGGTTTTTGGGGATTTTTTTGGCAGACAAGGGAAAAATAGGCTTCGAATTATTGCTCGCGCTTGCGGTCATTGCAAGGCCTTTGATTAAATGGATTTTTCCAGGGCTTGCTTCAATAGAGCCAATAATTCCTTTGGCGATTTTAGGATGCATTCTTTACGGGCCGCAAAAAGGCTCAATCATCGGGGCCGGAGGCTACATTGGCTCCAACTTATTGCTTGCAAGCCTTGGGCCTTGGACAATTCCCCAGGCAATTGCCGGATTGATTGCGGGATTTTTGCCTTCAATGGTAAAAAGGAAAGGAAACTCCAGCACTGACTTTGTATGGCTTTGCGTTTTGGGAACAATAATTTTCGAGTTTTTAATGAATTTTTGGGGCGGCGGCTTTGAGGCAGGATACTTTGCAAATTCAATAACTTTCGGCTTCACGCACATTATAGGAAATGTTGTGTTTGCAGTGCTGCTTTCAGGATCTTTGCCGGCAGCTTCAGAAAAAAAAAGCGAGAAAAAAGAAGAAAAGAAATGAACTTATTTTCTTTTATTGCCTGAAGCCCTGTCAAGCTTTGACTGTATTGAAGAGCCCCTTAAAAGCATTTTTCCGACACTTCCTTTGCCGTGCGTTTGCTCAATGTGATTCTCAAAAATGTTTGCCGAATTCCTCAAGCTGTCAAGGCTTTTCTGCAAGCCCCAGCCAAACTCCCTCTGGCAATGGCGCGCGAATGGAAGGAAAGTTTCGTCAGACTGAAGGCAATGGAACGCTGTTTCAGGGCTTGGCAGGCTTTCGCCCTTTGGAGTAATTCCAAAATGATATTCAAACTTCTTTTTTGCATTTGCCCTTTCCAATGCTTTTTTCTCGCGGATTTCTTTAAGCCGCGTTAGCTTTCTTGCCCGCAAAGGGCTCCATTTTTTTGGAATTATTCTCGGAAGCCTCATGTTTTCATTAAGGCATTTTGGTTTATTAAATCTTTTCATTTTTTTCAAGGGTTTTTGAAAGCAATAATGCAATCACTATTGCCGCAATGATGTGCAAGGCGCTTGCAAGGGCAGTTCCTTCAAGGTAATAATATCCTGAAAGCCTGCTGAATGAAGTCCCGTTAAGGAAATTGTTCAATGCCTCAAACGCGATTGCCGCAACAACGCACAGGCTCACAAATTCCGACACTGAAGGATTCCTGCTCTTTCCGGCAAGGCCGCCTAAAGAGCCCGCAATTATGCCCGCGGCAGCCTGCAGGAAGAAAAGATTGCCTGAAAAATTCAAAGAGCCAATAAAGAGCGTTGAAAAAAATGCTGAAATGACCCCAACAGCGCTTCCGCGCAAGCCGCCGTAAAGAATCCCGGCCAATACCGCGATTGGAAGGATTGGCTGGATTGAAGCCAAAAAAGGAAATTGCTTGAAAATAACGTCAAGCACCACGGCCAATGCAACAAACTCAAGAAAGCCCCAGTCATCGCCTTTTTTTTCAGCCATTTCAAAACACCCATGCAAGAGTTATCAAGCCTAAGGCAATCCAGAAAAATCCAGAGCCCCTTTCAGAATTTTTTGGGAAATAATGGAAAACCAGCAGTACAACCAGCAGTTCAAAAGGCCATAAAAGAAACAAGGCAGTGAGGCTTTTTGACAAAATCAGGAAAGCCACAAAAAGCGCCAAGAATGCGAGTGGAAGAGGGTATTTTATGTAAGGGATCAGGAGAAGTATAAAGTATAAGTTGACCAAAAATATGAAAGGGTTCATTCCCAAAGCGTTAGTGAAACTGCCGAATAATGCAAGCAAGTCCATGATAAACTTGTTTTGGAAGCAATATAAAAGCTTTAGCCTTTATTAACCGTAAACAGTTACTTTTTCCATTTTTTTGCTTTCTTCACTTTTCCCTGCAAAACCGCAGAAAATGGAATTTTTAAAATCTTCAGGACATTCTGGATGCTGTAATCGTCAGTGATGACTTCAAAGTCTCTTTTTAATTCCTTGAATTCTGCGGCCAGCGAAAGCAATGAAATGTCCGCCTTGCTTAAGCGCTTGTCGCCGAGCTTTTCCAGAAAATCCAGAATCAACTGCACGCTTGAAGGACAGGCGTCACGGATTTCAAGAATCCCCAAATTCAGCGCATTCTCTGCAAGAAGCCTGAACTCCATGCTCTTCAATTCTGCAAAGCAGTCTGAAGTGATAATGTACTTGTTTTTTTCATCAAGCCGCAAGCCATTTATTATTGCGGAAGAGTCAAGCAAAAGCATTAAGGATTTATTAGCAAGCATGAAATAAGTTAATGAAAACCCTGATTTATTAAGGTAAGCGAAAATGGCATTCAAGGAACTACTGCAAAAAGAGCTTTCCGGCAAAATCCCTAAAGAAAGACTGGAACTATTGCCTTCAGGCTACCAACAGATTGAAAACATAACAATCATCAAGCTAAAGCCGGAACTGCAGAAATTCAAGAAAGAAATCGCGAAAAAAATCATGGAAATATTCCCTTACGTGAAGACAGTAATGCAAATCAAGCAAATCAATGGAAAATTCAGGCAGCCAAAGATTGAATTCCTTTTAGGGGCAAAAAACTTTCTAGTAAACTACAGGGAAAACAACTGCATTTTCCAGTTTGACGTTAGGAAAATAATGTGGAGCAAAGGCAACCGCTCTGAACGCGAGCGCATAGCAAAGCTCCCCGCAGAAGGAGAAATCATAATGGATTTTTTTGCTGGAATCGGCTACTGGACTGTGCCAATTTTGAAAGCGGGCAAAGCAAAGAAAGTCATTGCGTTCGAGCACAATCCGGAAGCAGTCAAATGGCTGAAAAAGAACTTGGAGCTTAACAAAATCAAGCCTGAAAAGTATGAAATTATTCCTGGAGAAACTGAAAAAGAAACAATGAAGTTTCCAAAAGCAAGCGCTGACAGGATTTTAATGGGCTTGATTCCCGCACCAAAGTTTGCCCTCGGAGCGGCTTTACACTGCATTAAAAATAATGGAATAATACACTATGAAGGAACTGCAGTTGAAGGAAAGCCTGAAGAGCTCTTCAAGGACGTGCAGGAAGCCTGCGAAAAGGCAAAATGCAAGGCAGATCTTTTGAACGCGCAAATTGTGAAAGATTACGCGCCAAAAATAGTGCATTACACGCTGGACATTAAAATTTTGAAGTGAAAAAAAATGCCGCGAGATTCAAAAAGCAAGGTTGGCGAAACGCGCTTTCAAATGGTAAAAGAACGCCATGCCTTGCTTTGGGAAAAGGCAAAGGCTGATGGAAAGGTCGATGAAAGAATGATTCCTTTAGTGGAATTCATTTTTTCAAAGCCAGAGTATTTTACAACAACAACCTGCTCTGGAAGAATCCTTCTTTTGAACTTGGACAGCAAGGAATTGAAAAAGCCAGACTCTTTCTTTGCAAAATGGCACGAAATTCCGGAGTTTGAAGAAGTCTGGGATTCCCTAGGCAAGAAAAGTTCGCAGGACTTGTGGTTCAAGCAAGAATCTTTTGTAATGGTCATAGGCACTACAAGTTTGGAAAACGCAAAAAAAATAATGGCAATTTGCAGGAACAACGGAGTGAAAAAAGCAGGAATAATGGCTTGCGAGGAAGGCCGCTTTCTTGTAGAAATAATGGGCTCGCATTACTTGAGCTTTCTAGCAAAGCAAGACAGCAAAGTCATAATTGAAAGAGAGTTTTTTGAAAAGCAATTCGAAACAGCAGTGAAAAAGCTAAAGATGAATTGGCAAATGCTTGACAAGCTGGAAAAAGCATTGAAAAAAGAGCTTTAGCCAGTTAGCAGCAGAAAGCATTTTAATCAAAAAAAGCATTAATCTCAAATGTTTTCACTTTTCTTCAAGTTCTTGAAAGAGCCAAGCACAATCTTGCTGATCCTTGCAAACTTGGCAATCTCGGTTTGGGCCGCAAGTTCGGCAAACATTTTGCTGCTCGCCGCAATTTACTGGCTGCAAACAGTGCTTTCATTTTTTTTCTATTTCCTGAAAATACCACTAGTCAGCAAGAAAAATCCGGAAGTGAGAAAAGACCTTTATTTGTCATTCGCAGCCATGCTTTTCCTGTTCTTCTTTTTGAGCATCTTCCTGCCCTTCATAGTATTGTTCAGGATTTCCACATTCAGCTTTTCCACTTCAGGAACTGGCCTTCTGCTGATGCTTATTGCGCCATTAGCGTTCCTGTCCATTTATGTCCTCAATTTTTTCTGGAATTTCATTTTAAATAAGCCAAAGGACATAAGTGATTTCAAAGTCAGCGCCGAAGACATTGAAAACTTCAAGAAAAGCATTGAGTTCTCAAATTGGAATGCAAAACGGCTTAATAAAAAGCCGATTGAGTTTCCAAAAGACAATGCCAAATTGAAGCAAATGATCCAAATTGGAAAATTCAATGGTTCAGAATTGCCCGGCGTAGTAGCCTTGATAATTTTTGTTTTCTTTGGAATTTTCCTTTTCGGAAACTTCTCTCTTGTACTGGGTTTTGGGCTTGCAAAAACAGCTGCTGAAGTCGGTGCAGAATACCAAGTATATTCAAGATAGTCAAAGAACGAAAACTTTCGGCTTTTTGTAGCTGATTTCCCAAGCAAGGCTTGCACAATACGCGCCGACATTTTTTACGGCAATCAAATCATTTTCTTTCAAATTCAACATTGTAGTGCCTAGAATGTCATTTCCAAACAACAAAGGCCCAACAAGCTTGAACTGTCTTTTCTGCCCCAAATTTTCAGTCAAAGGCTCAAACTCAAAACTTTCAAGAACAATTTTTTGCAAAACATTAATGCCTGCATCCAAAACCGCAATTCTTTCGCCATTCAACTCTTTCACTGCGCAAACTTTGCAAACCAAAATCATTGAGTCAGCAACTAGAATTCTTCCAGGCTCGAAAACAATTATCTTGTCATCAAGTGTAGTGCCTAACTCTTTCTTTACTACTTTGAGAAAATCATGCAATGAAATTCCCAAAGAATTCATTTTTGGAAAGCTTGGAAAGCCAGAGCCAAAATCCAAAAATTCAAAATCCCAAAGCTTTACCGCGGCCTTGAAATCTTTCAAAAAACTTTCATAATCCTTCAGGCTATTTTGCACTCCAGGATGCGCATGCAACAAAACAACCTTGCAATTGCAATGCTCTGCCTTTGCAAGGAATTCAGGAATTTTCGAAAGCTCTATTCCAAACTTGCTTGCTACATTAAGCCTGACTCCAATTTTCAAAGCCTTGCGCTTAATCTTTTTCCTGACTGCATTGAGTTTTTCCAATTCGGAAAAAGAATCAGCAATAACAATTGCGTCCTGCCTTACTGCTTCCTCAAGCTCTTTTTCTTTCTTGCAGCAGCCATTGAACACTTTGAAAACCTTTTTTGATTTCACAAGCCTTAATTCTTCCAGGCTTGCGATTTCAAACCCTGTTGAAAGGGCTTTAAGAACTTCGGGAAACTGGTTTGTTTTCACTGAATAGCAAACCCGTAGTTTTGGAAAGTAAAGCCTTGCGGTCTGCAAGAACTCCTGCTCGTTTTGCTTGAGCTTTTCCAGGCTCAAAGCAAAGAAGGGAGTTTCATTCTTTCCAACAAGAGCCAAAAGGCTTGTTCGCAATGAATCTTCAAGCATTAAAACCACTACATTTTAATTAATTTAACAACATTATAGCTTTAAAACCGGGTTTTTTGCATGAACAGTCTAGAGCAAACAGTTCTTTCAGAAATTGAAAAAAAAGCCCTAAAGGCGCTGGAAACCGAAGAGACACTGACAACAGAGCAAATTGCTGAAAAGTCAGCCTTGAACTTGGATTCTGTAAGGCGCGCAATGTCCTGGCTGAATGACAAAAAGCTCGCAATAATGCTTGAAAAAAGCACTGAAAAAATCCTGCTTTCAGACTCTGGAAAAAGGGCAATCGCTGAAGGCATTCCTGAAAAACAGCTTTTGATGCTTTTGGAGCAGGAAGGCGGAAAATCAGACCTGCACAACCTAATGCAAGAATTGAATTTGGGGAAAGAATTCAATTACGCCTTGGGAATTTTAAAGCAGAAAAACTTTGTCACAGTAGTGAAGGCAGAAAAAGGCCTTGAAGTTTCATTGACTGGCCTAGAAGAAGAAGTGAAAAAGAACGGCTTTGCAGAAGAAAGAATACTGCAAAAAATCTTTGCGCGCCAAACGCTTTCAAGTGAAGACATGGAGCGAATTCCAGAGCTTCAAAAGCGCGGGCTTGTTGAAAAAAAAGTCATTGTGGACAGAAGCTCTAAAATCACTGCCGAAGGCTTGAAAATCACAAAGACCTTGAAGAGCAATCTGGAAGAAATCAATGCATTGACTTCAACAATCATCAAGGCAGGCTCTTGGAAAGGCAAATCATTCAAAAAATACAATATTTCAGACCCAGTTTCAGAAATTTTTGCCTGAAAAAAACAGCCTTACCTTGCTTTCCTGCAGGAAATCAGAAGAAAGCTGACTGAATGGGGCTTTCAAGAAATGCAAAGCCCGCTCTTGACTCAAGAATTCTACAATTTTGATGTCTTATTCCAGCCCCAAGACCACCCTGCAAGGACAATTCACGACACTTACCAGTTAAAGCAGCCAAAGTTCGGAAAACTCCCTAACGAAAAAATTGTCAAAAAAGTGAGAGAAGCGCACGAGTTTGGCGGAAAAACCGGAAGCAAAGGCTGGCGTTACGACTGGAACGAGCAAACTGCAAAAAAAATCATGCCCGCCTCTCAAGGCACTGCGCATTCAGCAAGGCAATTAGTGAAAGGAGTCCAGACTCCGGGAAGGTATTTTTCAATCTCCAGGGTTTACAGGCCTGACGTCATTGACGCAAAGCACTTGATTGAATTCAACCAATTGGAAGGATTCATTGTTGACGAGAAATTGAACTTCAAGCACTTGCTTGGAATGCTAAAAAAGCTCGCTGTCGAAGTCGGCGGCTGCGACCGCGAAAAAGTCAAGTTTTTTCCAGTGTACTTTCCATTCACTGAGCCTAGCGTGCAGGTTTCAGCATTGCACAAGGACTTTGGCTGGGTGGAACTTTGCGGCGCCGGAATGTTCAGGCCTGAAATGATGGAATCAGTTGGCTTAAATGACGTTCAGGCAATGGCTTGGGGATTTGGAATTGACCGCCTTGCAATGATGAAGCTCGGCATAAAAGACATCCGCACTTTATTCAGCGACGACTTGAAATACTTGCGGAATGCAAGGCTGGTGGGGTAAAAAATGCCTAAAAGAATTTGGACAAACCCTAAAAAAGTCGAAAGGGCAAGGCGCTCGATAATAAAAGATGTTTTGCGAGGCGCTGACGGAAAACAATTAAGGCAAGAAAACATTAGGAACGTATTGCAAGAAGCCAATAGGTTACTGCCAGGAAAATTAGTGAACACTAAAGAAATGCGGCTTTTTTCCAGAATGACAAGGGCTGCAAGCCATACTGCTGCAAAAGAGAGTTTTATTCAAGCGCACTTCCACAGGAATCCTGAAAGAAAAGCAGCAAGAATTGATGCCGACTTGCAGCAATACGGAAAATACCGCTATGACATAGCGCCCGGAGAGAAAAAGAAAACGCGCCATTTACAAGAAACTGTTTTAAGAAAGCTAAAACATTATGAAGAAAAGAGAGTTCAAAAAGCCAGAAATGCAAGGAACAATTAAAGAGTTGAGAAAATGCCAAAACCAAGACAACAATTAAAGCCATTGACTCTAATGCAAATGCAGCTTGGGAAAAAAAGATTGTTTGCAAAATCAGAATCGCAAGGGATTATAATTGACAAGCATTATGATTGGAAAAACCCAGTATTCAAGAAAAAGCCGGAATTTGCGGAAATAGCGCGCAAAAGAGCAGATGCGGAAGTTGCTTATTTTGGCAGAAACCGTTTCATAAAACGCGGGCAGACAAAAGCAATTCTAAGAAAAACAGAAGATGATTCAAGAAAATCGGGGAGAAAAAATGCCTAAACCAATAAAACCCAGAAAAATTGAAATGGCAAGGCGCTCGCTGATAAGGGATTATTTTAGAGGAAATGCCCGAAAGGACATTCCAACTTCAGAAATCAAAAGAGTTTCAGAACTGGCTGCAAAGTTGGCGCCTGAAAAGGCAAGATACAGCGCTGCAATGAGCACAGACCTTAAGGAAGTGAGGCAGCGAAGTCAAGATGTCGCGAGAAGGGCTTTTGTTAAAGCCCATGCAGGCAGAACGCCAGCAAGGGCAAATGCAAGAGTCAGTGCGGATTTGGATCATTATAATAGAAACAGGCACTCACTAGTATATGGGTTGAATAAAGGCCAAATGCACAGGCTTGAAGACTCAATAAGAATGCGGCAAAGGTCTTTGAGCCTGATGAAAAATCCAACACGGACAGAGCTTGAAAGATTGCAAAACATGAAAACCCCAAAAGAAATTGGGGAAATTCGAAGAGCCAAAAAGGCAAGGAAAAATTAAAGGATGATGAAAATGGTCACAGTAAATTTTCAATTAAAGGATTTTGAAAGACTTGCCGGCAAAAAATTCTCGAAAGAGCAGTTGGAAGACGCAGTGCTTTTTGCAAAGTCTGAATTGGAAAGCTTTGATGAAAAAACCTGCGAAGTGGCTGTTGAAATTTCAGACACCAACAGGCCAGACCTTTGGAGCATTGAAGGAATTGCGCGCTCAATAAGGCCTTTTTATGGCGGAAAGCAATTGGAAAACCCAAAAATGAAAGCATCGGGCCTTCAAGTGAAGATTGAAAAGTCAGTGAAGGAAGCAAGGCCTTTCACTGTTTGCGGAGTGATAAAAGACATCCAGGTTGACGAGCCGCTTTTGATAAGCCTGATTCAAATGCAGGAAAAAATCTGCAATACTTTTGGAAGAAAAAGAAAGGAAGCTGCGATTGGAATTTACGATTTTGACAAAGTGCACGGCAACATCAAGTATTATGGAGCAGAGCCGCGCAAGACAAAATTCATTCCGTTAGAGTTCAACAATGAAATGGACTTGGATGAAATACTTGAATTGCACCCTAAAGGAATTGAATTTAGGAACTTGCTGAAGGGAGCAAAACTCTACCCAATCTTTGAGGATTCTGAAGGCCACATTCTCTCAATGCCGCCGATAATAAACAGCAATTATTCCGGAAAAGTAGAGCCTGGAAAAAGAAACTTGTTCGTTGAAGTTTCGGGCTTTAACATTGAAACAATAAGCACTGCCTTGAAAGTGCTCATGCTTGCGTTTTTAGAGCGCGGCGGAACCTTGGAAACAGTGAAGGTCACAGACGCTAATGGAAAGGCGTTCATTACCCCTGCATTTGACAGGGAAAAAATAATTTTGGAAATTGAATTCTTGAACAAAATCGCTGGAATGGAATTCACTCCAAGGCAGGCGCTGGAGCTTTTGGAAAAAATGCATTATGCCGGAAAAGTCGTTGGAAAAAAACTGCATTTGGAAACTCCGATTTTCAGGAGCGACATTCTGCACCAAATTGACATTGTGGAAGACGTGCTCATGGCTTTTGGCTACAATAAAATCCAGCCAGAATCACTGGATTTTTTCACGCAAGGCTCTGAATTGAAGGAAACAAAAAACATTGACAGAGTTCGCGAAGCCTGCGTTGGACTGGGCT
This sequence comes from Candidatus Iainarchaeum sp., assembly GCA_030649735.1. GTDB lineage: Archaea > Iainarchaeota > Iainarchaeia > Iainarchaeales > UBA10191 > UBA10191. The sequence goes on from JAUSFL010000030.1 coordinate 14,944, forward strand.
TGCAGGAAATTTTGACTTTCACAATGACTTCCAAGGAAAAGCAAGAGTCCAAAATGCTTTTGAAGGAAGAGCAGTTTGCTGAATTGGAGAATTACTTAAGCATAAACTACCAAATTTTCCGAAAGGCATTATTGCCCGAAGTCTTGGATTTTTTGGCAAAAAACAAGACTGTAGAATTGCCTCACGCGGTTTTTGAGGCTGGAAAGACAATAGAGCTTCATTCTGGAAGCGAAACCGGGGTTTTGGAAAAGCAAAAGATTTGCATTGCGCTAAGCGGTTCTTCAGGATTGAACTTCAACAATGCAAAAAGCCAATTGCAGGCGCTTTCAAAAATGCTTGGCTTTGAGTTTTCCCTGCAGGAATGCAAAAGGCCTTTCTTGATTGATGGAAGAAGCGCTGAAATAATCATTGGAAAAAAGGCTGTTGGATTGATTGGCGAAGTCAGCCCGCAAGTTTTGCAGAATTTTGGGATAGAAAACCCAGTGGCAATGCTGGAAGTTGAAATCTGAAAAAAGAATTCATATTTTTAGCTTATCAAGCAGGCTTTTTGGAATCCCGAACCTTTTCTCGAGGACGGCTTCAGAATAGCCTCTTTGAACAAGGCTTTTCACTGCAGAATTGACTTCGGCTTCAGGAAATTTCAGGACATTCAAGGCGCGGACTCCAAAGCCCTGCATTAAAAGAACTTCAGCGGCAGAGACTTTACGGTTTGAAATCTGCAGTTTAAGGTCTTTTGCGGAATATCCTTGCTTGACAAATTTAAGGGCGGCCCTTGTTTTGGAATTAAAGGACGCAATTCTTCGCGCTTCAAGTTCGGCGGCATTGTGGAATTTATGCGCTGCGGTTTCAGGCTTTGGCAAGAAAGACCGCAATAAAGAATGCGCGTTCGCTTCATTTATTGCAATGATTTTTGCGTTTGCCCTTGGAGCTTTCCTTGCAGCCAAAGGCGTTCTTTTTGGCATTATGCTTGCTGGCATGATAATCTAAAGAAAAAAGTAGTATTTATTCCTTTTCAGAACAGCCTTGTCTGCTTTCCGTCAATTGCTGGCTTTGCGGGCTTTTCGCTTTCTTCAACTTCAGGATTTCCGGCTTTCAGGATTTCTTTCTCTGCAATTTCTGCCTCGAATGGAGTAGTGCCTTGCAATGCCTTGCGCTTTTTAGTGGCAAAATTTTTCCTTAATTCTGCAGCGTCTTCCAGAATGCTTTTGACCCATTTGCTGTCGGCTTTCTTTCCAGTCAAGAAAGCCAAGTCGTCATCGTCAAACTCGAACAATGCAGTCCATTCGCGGATTTTCTTGTCGTCCTTGAAAACTGGCTCCAAAAAAACCAGGTCTTCATTCATTATTTGCTTTATTGAACCGTGCACTTTGCCCTGCATTTTCTCTGCAACGCCTTTTTTTCCGGCCCTTAATCCTTTTGAGGCGCCCAAAGTCGAGATTTTTTCAGGAAACCTGTAGCCTACAAAGCCTGGATAGTGGTGCTCGCGCTGTATTGCAACTCCGGAAGTGGAGAGTTCTGAAGAATAGCGCAAAAACCCGTAATGCTGCCTTTTGAAAATTCGGCCGTTAAAAATGTCTGCCCTGCTCAAGTAATTGAAAGCCCTTGCGTTGTCATCGGCTTGCTTGAAATGCCTGGGAATGTTTTCTTCAATCCATGAAAAAAGCATGCTGGAGTCAACGTCTGCAGTGAAGCGCGCGTTCTGGCATTCCTCGATTGTTTTTGCGTGAAAGATTTTCTGCAAGACCTTGAAAACATCCTGCTGCCTTTCGCGAAAGCCCATTTCTTTAACGTCCTGCACAGTGATTTTTTTAGAATGCTCCACAATTGTCTGAAGGTCCAAAAGCACTGAGCGAATGTCCCCGTTTGCTGACTTTGCCAGTTCTTCAATGCTTTTCAGGTCATAGTCTATTTTTTCAGAATCGCAAATCCTTATCAAAAACTTTGCTATAGAGTCAGCGCGGGGCTTGTCAAACTTTACAATCTCGCACTGCGCTTTGATTGAAGAGAGTTTTTTGCCTGCATCGCCGTAAATTTCATTGCATGTCAGGATCATTGGCTGCGATGCCTGCTTCAGCAATGCCCCAATTGCCGCAGAGCCGCCTTTGTCTGCAGTTCCCTGCAAGCCGTCAACTTCATCAATCAAGACTAGCCTTAACTCTCCGGAAAAGCTGGAATTCAATGCCGCGGCGCCTGCAACTCTTTCAATGATGTCTTTTGTCCGAAAGTCGCTTGCGTTCAATTCAAACAATTGCCAGCCAGTCTCTTTTGCGGTTATTTCAGCCAGCAGTGTCTTTCCCAATCCAGTGTTTCCAAAAAACAATAATGGCTTTTGCTTTATTCCATTCTTCCAGCCATCGCTCCATTTTCTTACAGCAGCGATTGCTGAAGGGTTTCCCACAATCTCTGAAAACTTTTGCGGGGCAAACTTTTCAGTCCAAAGCAATGCTTTTTCAGGCATGATTTAACTCCTGAAGAAAAAAGTTAATAACCCTGATTCCCAACTAATTAAAGTGCTTGAAGAATGGCTCACAAAATAACTCCTTCAAGGAGAAAGTTCGGGATTGCAAAACGTGCAGCCCAAGAACTGCTGAATATTTATGGAAATGATTTGAAAGCAGTTTATGTGGCTGGAAGCGTTGCATCAAACATGGCAGTCCCAGGGTCTGACATTGACATGGCGTTAATTCTTGAAAAGAACGGCCCTAACGTGGAGAAATGCCATGAACTAAGAATATTCCTTTTTGAAAAGCTCGGCCAAATATTCCACATTTCTGCATGGTCCCCTGAAAGCTTTAAAAATGGCATAAAAAGAGGCGATGTCAAAGGAATTATCCCGCTCTTTGAAAGAGAGAACTATTTGAGCAGTATTGCAAGAGCCCACGGCCTGTTTCCAAAACGCGAGGAAATTATTGACAGATACGGCAATGCAAAAAAAGACATTAGTAAAAGAATGCCTTTCAAGCGCTCAACAACCGGAAGGAAAAGGTTTTTGCCCCGCTGATTTGTTTTAAACACTTTCATTCAAGAATTACAATAAAGTGGTCTAATTGCAGATTGGAATAGTAGGCAAACCTAGCAGCGGGAAAAGCACTTTTTTCTCGGCAGCAACGCTTGTGGATGTTGCAATAGCAAATTACCCATTCACTACAATAGAGCCAAACAAAGGCATGGGTTTTGTCCGAGTTGAATGCATTGACAAGGAATTCAACGTGCAATGCAACCCACGGACTGGCTTTTGCGAGAAGGGAATTCGCTTTGTGCCTGTGGAATTGATTGATGTTGCCGGCCTAGTGCCTGGAGCAAGCGAAGGAAGAGGCAGGGGCAATCAATTCTTGAGTGATTTGGCGCAGGCCGATGTTTTAATCCACGTGGTTGATGCTTCAGGCAGCACTAATTCTGAGGGAGAATTGGTTGCTTTAGGAAGCCATGATCCTTCAAAAGACATTGGGTTCTTGGAGGAAGAGATTGACGCATGGTTTTTTGGGATTTTAGAGAAGAATTGGAAAAAATTCTACAAAACCCCGGCAGAATCAAAATTAAAGCTTTTGGAGCTAATGAGCCAGAATCTTTCAGGCATTGGAGCAAGCCCAAAAAGCATTGAAACAGCGCTCGCCAAGAATGAGTTGACTGAAAAGAAGCTGGAGCTTTGGAGCGATGACGAAAAAAAGAGTTTTGCAAGGCAATTGCGCATTGCTTCAAAGCCAATGGTAATTGCGGCAAACAAGGCAGACTTGCAGGGCTCGGACAAGAACATTGAACGAATGAAGGGGCAATTTCCGCACTTGCTGATACTGCCTTGCTCTGGAATCAGCGAATTGACTTTAAAGAAGGCGGCAAAGGACAAGAAAATCAAGTACTTGCCTGGCGAAAAAACATTTGAGGTTTTGGCAGGGCTTGATGAAAAGCAAAAGAAAGGACTGGAGTACATTCAAAAAAACGTTCTTGAAAAGTTCGGGAACACAGGCATTCAGGAAATCCTGGACAGGGCAGTCTTTGAATTTTTGGGAATGGTCGCGATTTTTCCGGCCGGGACAAAGAAGCTCAGCGATCAATACGGCAATGTCTTGCCAGACTGTTACTTAATGCCTAAAGGCAGCACTGTATTGGATTTTGCGTTCAAGCTGCACACTGATTTTGGAAACAATTTCATCAAGGCAGTCAATGTGAAAACAAAGCAATTGATTGGAAAAGAGCACTTGCTTCAAAACCGCGACGCGATTGAAATAATCCACAAGGGATAAAATAAAAAAAGAACAAGCAATCTTTTTCATTACTTGTCTTGCACTATGACTGGCTGGCTTTGGACAACAACAGTTGTTGTCGTTTCTGTTTTTTTGCCTTTGAGCTTTGTCAACGCATGATAGTAAGCGTTGATTACGTCGTCAAGCTCTAATTGCCTTTTGAAGCCCATTCTTGCGATTTCCTCAAAGTACAGGCTGACAAGCCTTACTGCCAGCTCTTCGTCAGATAATGCCATTTTTTCAACCTCGCTTTTTTTCATCTGTGAAATGATTGTTTCAAAAACCTGGGTTTCCGAAAGCCTTGAAGAAGCGCTTGCTGAAGGAACCCGGATTGTCCTGACAACAGTCCTTACAGGCCCTTTCCTTACAATGGTCCTTGTCCTTGTGATTATTTTTGGCTTTGCCCTAATTATTCTGGTCCGTGTAATGACCTTTGGTTTTGCAGCAATCCTTCTGACAACGGTTTTTCTAACGACTCTTGTTTTCACCAAAGGATTGCCTTTCTTGTAGGATTTCCACAATTGGACAGCGCGCGCAAAGGTTTTTCCGTCATTCAACTGCCTTCTCATAAATAGATTATACTCGCTTAATTGCTTTTTTGGGGTTTTTTTCTTGGCGAGCTTTTCAACATCAGCCTTTAGCTTGTCCATTTCGCTGTTCAATGCGGCAGTCTTTGAAGTCACTCTTTTCGAGACTTTCGCGGTTGCTTTCTTTTCCGCGGCAAGGCCCTTGCGCAATGTCTTTATGTCTTTCTTGATTTTTTTGTTAGGAACTTTTGCAGTTTCATCAGCCATAAACAAAAAACCCCCAATATTAACTAATTAACGTGAATAGTATTTAAAGGGTGTTGTTTTTGCTTAAAAACCCCTATTTGATGCTGTTTCGCTGGTTTTCTTGAAAGTGGCTTGAATTAGCGGGCAAATATTGTTTTCGAAAAGATTCAATTCCAGCCGCAAATGCGGAGTAATTTTCAGTTGCTTTGCCTCTGAAGGCTCAAAGAACTGGATTTTTTCAGCCTCGTTGCATTCGAAAGGCCCGTCATGCAGGCAAGCAAAAAAGTAATTAATGCAGCAATCATCGGCAGTGTCAATTATGAACCGCTCAATAAAATGTAATCCAGCACTTACTCCGAGCTCTTCCTTCAACTCCCTTTCCGCAGCCTCAAGCTCGCTTTCCCCAACCCCAACAAAACCAGCTGCTGAAGAATTCCAATAGCTTGGAAAAAATCGCTTGTCATTCTTTCTGAATTCCAAAAGGACTTTCCCTTCATAATTGAAAACCAGCACGTGAACGCATTTTTTCAAAAGATTTTTTTCAAAGGCCTCACGGTAATTGCAGGTCCGCAGGACTTTTCCTTCAAAGTCGACGATTTCAATCAAGTCTTCTTTCGACTCTGCAGAAGATTTAGGCAAAGGCATTTTTAGGTTCAACTCTCTTGCTGAAAATTTAGGGTTAAAGTGGTATTAATTACTTGCGCGAAGAGTTTCAAAGCTTCAGGCTTTCTTTTTTCACGCCAAGCCTGAAAATCCTTGTCTTTCCCTTGCCTTTGGTTGCCTGCTGCGCTGAAATTACCTTGTTTTTTTCCAATAAGGAGACAATTTCCCTGAATCTCCTGTCTGAAACCTTGCTTCCTGTTTTTGAAAACTGCAGGAACAATTCTCCAGAGTCAATTCCCCCGGGGTTTTTGGAAATTATTTTCAGCAATGATTTTTCGTCTTCAGAAAGAGTCGAAAGCTTTTTCCTGCCTGTTGAAAGCTCAATGGTTTCAAATGCCTTTTTCAAATGGGCAAGCGAGACTTTTGCGGAATTTTCCCTTTCGGCAATTCTTCCAGCATTAAGCAATGATTCGATTGCAATTCTTGCGTCCCCGCCAAGCTTTGAGGCATGCGCTGAAGCCACGTTAATGACTTCTTTTTCCAAAGTGCCTTCCCTAAAGGCAAATTCTGCCCTTTGCTTTAATATTTCCTTCAACTGCACTGGAGAATACTGGTCGAATTTCAGGCTTACAGCCTGCAAGCTGCTTTTCACTCTTGCATCAAGCATTGCCAAAAGATCCTGATTGTTTGAAATCAAAATTACTGGAATTGTCTTCAAGCCTTGCTCTGGCGCCCTCAACAAATCATAAAGCAAGTCTTCGCCGCCATTGTTCAACAACTGGTCAAACTCGTCCAGTACAACAATCGGCAAAAAACCGCAGTTCTTCAAAGACTGCAATACTTCAGCATGAACTTCAGCAGTTGACAAGCCGCGCTCTGGAACTGCGTTTCCCAAAAAGTTCGCTAATTCCACAAGCACAGAGTGGCGGGAGTTTTTCTCAAAGCAGTTCAAAACCAGGGCCTTTGGCCTGTCGCTGTATTCTTGAAGCTCTTTCAAGACATACTTTACAGTCGCTGTCTTTCCAGTGCCAGTGTTTCCAAAAACAAAGACATTCCTTGCCTTTCGGCCTTCAGTCAATGGCTTGAACGCAAAAACCAGCTCGTCAATCTGGACATCGCGGAAAGGAAGCCTTTCTGGAATGAATTCTGGATAGAGAACGCGCTCGTTCTTGAACAGCTCATTCACTTTCACGCCTTGCTTTGCAAAAAGATTGTCCTTCATTAAAAAGCCAAAAGAATTGAAGCAAAAACTTGTTTAAAAAATAACGCTTTTGGGAAAACCCAAACTATAAATTCGACCGGCATTCTGGCTTAAACTGTTTTTAAAAAGAATCAAGCAGTTATTACTCTGGTTTTATGAACTTTCAAGAGTCCTTGAAGAATGCGGCTTTTAGCATTCAACAGGCTGAAAAGAAAAAGGCAATTGTTGTTGAAGGCCTGAAAAAGCTGAAAGCGAAAGAACTGCCCGAAAGCAGGGAATTTTTCGAAAAGACATTTGTGAAAAAAATCCAGCCTGTAGAATTGAATTGCAGGATTGCCGGAGTTGATTCTGGCTTTGTGGGCCAGGAGCTTTTTTCCACTGACTTGCTTTTGATACGGGCTGTTTCTGCAGTTTTTGACTACAAGAATGGAAAGCTGGAGAAAGCGCAGTATTTGCCTCAAGGATTTTCTTTTCCAGAGCCTTTCTTCAGCACTAATGCCTTGGAGCGTGATGAATTCAACGCAAACACTTCAATCCAAAGGCTCATTAAGGAAGTCCAGACTGCAATTGACGTCATTGAAAAATTCTCCCCGCAATACTGCTTCATGGACGGCTCTCTATTGCCTCAGCATGCCGACAAGCCGCGCGCAAATTCCAAAATCAAGAAGAACTTCGACATTATGATCTCTAAAGTCCAAGAGCTTTACGCTGTCGCTTCAGAAAATAACTGCGAGCTGATTGGCTGCGTTGAAGACAGCCGCGGCAATCGCTGGGCGGGAATTTTGGACAAAGAATTGGAAGTTGAAGGAATGGACGAATACCATGATGCTGTCTTGCTTAATGACTTGCTTGAAAGGCAGGAAAGAAGCTTTATTTTCTCTTACACGAAAAACGCATTAGAGCACCCGATTTTAAATGACTTCCAGAAAGAATGGCAAAACGCGATTTTTGCATTTTATCTGAAGCCAACACAGTATGATTTTCCGCTCAGAGTTGAATTCTTGAATCCTAATGGCGGAAACCCCGCTGAAAAGGCAGAAAAAATTGCTGGGCTGGTTTTGGCGCAAAGCTCAATGCACAAGGAATACGCTTTTCCTGCAGTGCTGATTGAAGCAGACTTGCGTGCAGGCCTGAAGCCTGAAGAAATAAATTTAGTTAAAGACAAGATAATAGACAAGATTGGCAAAAACGCTTTCATTTTACGGAGACGAGACAGGAGGCCTTTTGCAAAATGAAAAAGCAGGAGTCTGAAGATTTTGAAAAATTCTGCCCAAACTGCAGCTCAACAGACCTCGAGCTTTACCAAGGCGGAATAATGGGCAGAATGTTCAAGTGCAAGAAATGCGGCTACATTGGCCCAGTAATGGAAAAGAAAGTTTTAAAGTAAAAAGGAGTTGAAAAAATGATTGTTGAAAAAAAATGCTGGCCTGAAGGATTCGAACTGCTTAAAAAAGGAGAAAAAAAGTACGAGCTAAGGCTTAATGATTTCAAAATAGGCCCTGGCGACACTTTGCTTTTGAAAGAATTCAATCCAAAAACCAAAGAATACACAGGAAGAAAAATCGAGAAAAAAGTTTTGAAAGTAGACGTGCATGACAGGCTTTTCCAAATGTATTCTGAAAAAGAACTTAAGGAGAAAGGAATTCAATATATTGAATTA
>JAUSFL010000034.1 GCA_030649735.1 Candidatus Iainarchaeum sp.
AAGACTGCAGAGGCTAGAAAAGCCAGTAAGGTTTTTAAAGGAAAGATTGTTGATAATATAGTTCAAATCATGAAAAAGGCACTAATAATCTTGTTTATTTTGGCTGCAGTACTGCTGGCTGGCTGTTCCCAAAGTCCTGGGACTGGAAGAGACCAGAATGACTTTAATGGAGGCAGTGGTGGAGGAACTGGAGGAAACACCAACTCTGGAAATGTATCGGGCAATGGTGGAAATGGCTCTGGTGGAAGTTCTTCTGGCACTTCGGGTAGCACTGTAGATATTTCAAGCTGGTGTACTCAAAGTCGCATGGGCAATGGTGTCGGAACTGTTTTAGGAATTGAACAATATCGCGGATCGCAAACATGCCATACGCAGCGCGTGGTTGGTCCAACAACTAGTGATTTCTATTTTATATCAAAAGATTCTGATTATTGGACTAAAGATACTATGACATCCCCAAAAGGAAGTTTTGTCCTTGAAAAGCACATGGTGGGCTCACGGTGCACTGAATATTCTTGTTCTAGCAATCCGGGAGATGCAAAGTTAAGTTGTAAAAGCATACTGTCTGCAACATGCGCTACTGAAGTTAACTAGTAATAATTTTAAGCTTTTTTTTCTGTTTTAGTGTATGTAATAAGTTTTATTTGCCGCAGCACCCGTATAATGAAACATGCCCGTCATCAGTTGCCTTTATGCTCCATTCTTGCGCCGGAGAGCATATTGAAAGCGGAACATAAGCCAGAGAGTAGACAGTCCTTGAGCCTATTTTTTCCACTTTGACTTTTTCCAAGACCTTGCCCCAGTTTATTGCTCCGTTTTCTTTGAAATTGTCAAGCAGGAAATAATCATTGCCATAACTGTCTAGCAGTTTTCCTTGGCTTTTTTTCAAAAAATTGACAAAGTCTGAAGGCGAGCTTATTTTCTCGTCAAACTTGTACCTTTGCTCCGGCCCGCAATTAGGGCTTAATCCTTTTGGAGCGCTTCCGAAAGGATCCTGCGAGCTTGCAGTGCAACCGTTCAGCATTACAATAATAATCAAAGCCCCCAATGCAATGAGAAAACCATTACGCACACAATCATTTATTTTCCAATTGCTTTTAAGGCTTTCTTTTTGCTAAGCCATTGGGCTTCCACTGGCAGTTTGCAATTGTTAGTTTTGCAAAATCTCGCGCTTTTGGGCAAAAGTTAAATACTAAAACTTCTTTTTTGTTTGCGTGAGAGCCAAATTATTGCTTGTTTGTTTTGTTTTGCTGCTTTTTGCCAGTTTTGCTTTTTCCGCAACTTATTATGTTTCTACTGCTGGCGTTGATTCCAATCCAGGCTCTCAGGCTTCTCCTTTCAGGACAATCCAAAAGTGCGCTAGTGTCGCAGTGGCTGGGGACACTTGCCTTATTTTGCCGGGAACTTATAGAGAATCCGTGACTTTGCCAAGGTCTGGGACTGCCGGCAATCCAATAACCTTCCAATCTACGGTTCCAAAGCAGGCAATTATTGACGGCAGCGAGCAATTAACTGGATTTACCCAGTGCGAGTCGCAGTCTGCCTGCGGCAATAATCCAAATTGGGCAAGCATTTACTATGCCGACCTTCCCGCGGGAGTAACCCCGTTTACTGCAAATATCATTGAGAATGAGGAGTTTTTGTGGATTGCCCAAGAGCCTGACCAGCCTGACCCGTTATTTTTTGATAATTACAACAATTTTTTTGTTCCAGATTCCATGAGCACTACTTCTATTGTTGATTCTGATGTGTTTAATCAGGCAGATCCAAATTATTGGAGTGGTTCTTCTGTTCTTCTTTATACATCGCCAAATGTTGTCGTAACGAGAGCTATTACCCAATATGTTCCAGGCGAGAACAGGATTTACTATAACAGCATTAATGACCCTTCAACTTACAATAAGTATTCTATCTACAATAGCATGCCTGCTCTTGATAAACCCGGCGAATATTATGTTAATCCTTCTGGCAGGGCTTTTGTTTGGCCCAGAGTCAGCACTAGTAATATTACTGTTTCAGTTAGAAAATTCGGGATTAACACTGGCAACAATGATTATTTAGTAATTGACGGGTTTAAAATTCAGAAGGTAACGGGAGATCAGCTAAGAGATGGCATTGCAATTGGAACTTTTAACCCTGCGGGCAGTTCAAGCAATATTACAATAGAAAATAATGAAATAAGCCACAACAGGCATGTTGATAGGGGATATGGCGGAATTTATTTAACTCCCTGCCTGAATTGCCTTATTGCGAATAATTATTTCTATGAAAATTTTGCCCAGATTGGAATTTTCACTCCCGGAACAGAATCAATTCAATCATCAAATGTGGTGCTAAACAATAATACTTTTATTAGGCAAGGGCAAATTCCGATTTGGTTTATGCGTGTTAGTGATAGTGTAATCTCGAATAATTATATCAAAGACAGCCGTGGAACTCACAGCAATGCAATTACCGTGTATATGTACAGCAGGAACATTCAAGTCGTTAATAATCAAGTGTATAGTTCAAATTTTTCTTTGGCTTACAACGATGACACTAACATTGTCATAACTGGCAATATTTTCAGGAATGGCGTGGATGGCGCGGTTAGGGTGATTGCAAATGGAGCGAATATGAACGGCATTTACATATCGCATAACACCTTGATTGGAACAATTGACCAGCCAGTAAATAGCACTTCAGGGCATGTCGTGAAAGATAATATTTTGGGCGGGTTTTGTCCTGCAGCCGATTCAATTGTTTCAAACAATATTTATCATAACTTAATGTGGTGCCAGAATGGAGTGGTTGGGCCAACAGAAGCCATTGCTAATCTTCGCGATATCTTTGTTAATCCCGACTCTGATGATTACAGGCTTATTGGCAATAATGTGGGCAATCCTCCAAAAAACCCTTGCAGCATGTCTTCAACGGGAAGTTATATCGGGGCAATACCTTGTGTTGCTACAGGAGACATTACTCCGCCTGTTACTATTGCTTCCCTTGTTGGTGGAGTTTACACTAGTGTCAAATCAGTGAGTCTTTCCAGGAATGAGTCCGGAACAACTTATTATTGCCTTGGCAGTGGCTGTAGTCCGGCAACTAATTATTCTTCTCCAATATTGATTTCTACTTCTAATGTTTTGCGTTTTTACTCGGTGGATTTGAACAATAATGTTGAAACAATGAAGCAGGAAGCTTATGTAATTAATATTGATTCTCAATCCCCAAGCGTTCCTTCAAGTCTTTCTGCAACTGTTGTTTCAAGCTCTCAAATCAATCTTTCATGGACTGCAAGCACTGACAATGTTGGAGTTTCAGGCTATAATGTTTTGAGAAGTTTGACTCAAGCCGGAGCCTACGTTCAGGTTGGTTTTTCTGCAAGCAATTCTCATTCTGACTCTAATGGCTTGAGTGCTTCTACAACTTATTATTACAAAGTTAGCGCTTTTGATGCCGCAAATAATGAAAGCTCTCAATCGTCAATTGTTTCAGCAACTACTCTTGTTTATCAGGCTCCGCAGGGCTTGATTTTGTGGATTAAGGCAGATGATAGCGTGAGTGATGGAATTGCAACTGATTCTGGAGGCAATGGCTTGAATTCAATGTGTTCTGGAAGTGATTGCCCTGTTTATTCTGCGGGCGGTGGAAAGTTTGGCGGGGCTTACCAGTTTAATGGGAGTGTTGGAAAATTAACTCTTCCTCTTTCTCCGTTGTTAAGGCTTTCAAGCCAGACAAAGGCTGCTTGGGTAAATTTGGTTCAGCACAAGAATTATAATATTTTGTTTGGTGATGAGGCTGGAGATTATTTTGGTTTGAGGTCTAATGGAACGCAATGGAGGGCTGGTTATACTAACGGCTCTGGAGTTGCTGTTTATGGCGATTTGGCTGGAAGCCAGATTCCTTTGAATTCTTGGCATCATGTTGCTTTTGTTTACGCTGTTTCAGGCAATAATGTCAATATTAAGTATTACTTGGATGGTGTTTTGCAAAGCCAAATTAATGGCAGTAGTGGTTTTACCCTAAAGGCTCTTTTGAGGATTGCTAACTCCAGCCCTTATACTGGTTCTCCATTGAATGGCTTGGTTGATGACGTTCGCGTTTATGATAGTGCTTTGTCTCAGCAAGAAATTCAGGCAATGATGGCTGGTGATTTTCCGCCCCCGCAAACTTGCTTTGACTTGACCTCAGATAGTAAAGTGGATTTGTTTGACTTGGTTTTTGTCGCTTTGAGAATTGGGAATGCTACTGGAGACCCTGCGGATGTTAAGGACAATGACGGAGTGAACATCAGCGATTTGCAGGAAGTCGCTAAGCAGTTCGGGCAAACTTGCTGACTTTTGAACAGCGAGTTTTGCGATTGTCGAAATCTTCAATCGCTTTAAATTGCTGTTGTTTTCCTGCGTTTGTGCCAGCATTGTTAAAAAACTCTGGGGATATAATATGTTCATGGAAAAAAAATTCACTGTAGAATTGCATAAGGAAGGCAGGATTTTTGTGGCAAAATGCCTTGAACTTGGGGTAGCGAGCCAAGGGTATTCAAGAAAATCAGCCTTAAAGAACGTTAAAGAGGCAGTGGAGCTTTTCATTGAAGACAATCCAAAGGCAAAAAGAGTCAAGCAATGCAATCTGGCAACGATTGCCATTGTGAACTAAATGCCCAAGCTCCCTTTAATCTCTGGTTTTGAATTGGTTAAAATCCTGAGCAAGCTGGATTTTGCGGTTGTTTCAAGAAAAGGAAGCCATGTAAAAATGCAAAAGAATGAATTGACAGTTATAATCCCATTACGAAGGCTAATTGCTAAGGGAACTCTGTTGTCAATACTTGACCAAGCCAAAATTTCAAGAGAAGAATTCTCAAAATTCGCTTGAGCTTTCGCGATTGTCGAAGTTTGCGCTTTCTTTAAATTCCTGCCGCGTTTTATTATTTCCATTGCCTTAAAGCAAGGTTTTTAATCATTACTTATTTACCTTATTTAAGGTGGTCTTTGTGGTTAATATGACTCTCGCAATCCCTGAAAGCCTGCACAAGGTGATGAAAAAGCATTCTGAAGTGAAATGGACTGAAGTTGCAAGAAAAGCCATTGAGAGCAAGGCCAAAGAACTTGAGTTGGACAATAAGGCGTGGCGCAATTATGCATTAAAGCATGCTTTGGAAGATTGGACTGATGCTGATGAACTTATCAAATATTGAGCAAGGCGAGCTTGTTGTAGCGGACATTTTGTTTGCAGAGCAAGTCGGCGCAAAAAGACGGCTAGCTTTAGTAATAAGCAATTCTGACTTTAATAAAATCTCTGAAGATATTGTTGTCTTGAAAGTGACTTCCAGCAATTCTAAAACTCCCTTTGACGTTCAATTGACTAACGCGCACACAATAAACAATGCCTTGAAAGCAGAAAGTGCAATAATGGTTGATTTTCCAGTAGTTATTGTCAAAGGCAAAATACTTGCAAGGCCGGATAAAATAAAGCAAGGAAAACTGGCCGAAGTCAAGTCAAGAATCAAAGACCTTTACGGGCTGTAATTATTTGAAAGTCCCGACAATTTCTTTCAGGCTTTCAATGAAAACGTCAATTTCTTGCTTTGTGTTGTAGAAGTAAAAGCTTGCGCGTGCAAGGCCTTTTGGATTCAATGATTCTACTATTGGCTGCGCGCAGTGCATTCCAGAACGGACTGCAACATTAGAGTGCTCGTCCAAAGCAAGCGCAATGTCGTGGCAGTCCAATTTTCCGGCCTCGAATAAAACAATGCCATTCCTTTTTTCCAAATCCCGCGGGCCGTAAACTTTAGCTTGCGGAATTTCCTTCATTCTTTCCAAAGCGTATTTTGTGATTTCTTTCTCGTGCTGGCGGATGTTTTGCATTCCCACTTTCTGCAAATAATCAATTGCCGCCCCAAAGGCAATTCCTTGAGCTATTGCTGGAGTGCCTGCCTCGAATTTTGAAGGCAGTTCATTCCAACTGCTTGAATTCCATTTTACTTCCTTGATCATGTCTCCGCCGTACATGAATGGCTGCATTTTTTCCAAAATCTCTTCTTTTCCGTAAAGCACGCCGATTCCAGTAGGCCCGAGCATTTTGTGGCTTGAAAACATCAAAAAATCGCATCCAATGTCGCGCACGTTAACTGGCAAGTGCGGAACGCTTTGCGCAGCGTCAACTGCAAAGTATGCTTGCGAGTTTTTTTTCACTATCTCGCAGGCTTTTTTCACGTCAACAATGCTTGAGACAGTATTGCTTGCCTGGGTCAGGCTCACTAGCTTTGTTTTGCTGGAGAGCTTTCCTTTCAAGTCATCCATGTTCAAAGTGAAGTCTTCGTTCAATTCAACAAAATTCAATTTGGTGCCTTTCATTTGCTGCAAGAATTGCCAAGGCACCAGGTTTGCGTGATGTTCCATTCGTGAAACCAGTATTTCATCCCCTGGTTTGAAAAAATCCCCGGCGCAAAGGCTGTACATTAAGAGATTGAATCCTTCAGTGGCATTGCGCATGAAAATTATTTCTTTTTCGCTTTTTGCGCCAATGAATTTTGCAGTCTTCTCGTGCGCCAGCTCGAATTCGCGCGATGCCTGCTCGCTCATTTTGTGCATTCCGCGGTGAATGTTCGCGCAGTACTCCTTGTAGTATTCTGCTTCCTTGTCAATGACTGAGTTTGGCTTTAGTGAAGTTGCCGCATTGTCCAAGTATACTAAAGGCTTTCCGTCAAACTTTTTTTGAAGGCAGGGAAAGTCGTTCCTTAGCTTTTCAACATTCAATGCCATTTTCAGCCACCAGAGCTTGTTGGGTTTGCGCCGAGTGTTGGCTGGTTCAAGTCATTGAGTATTGAGTTCTGATCGCAGGTTTCAATGTCTGTCCTTCCAGTCAAGTCATTAAGCACGCATTCTCCGCCCAAAGGCCCATTGCAATTTCCGAAAGCAATCCAGTTGTAAAATCCAATTCCCGCCAAAACCAGGCTCACTATCATTAGCGCTATAAAAAATACTGAAATTGCCTGGAAGTACTTGAAAACAAAATTTCCCAATCCCTTGTTCACTTTCGCGAGCTTTGCTGAAA
>JAUSFL010000031.1 GCA_030649735.1 Candidatus Iainarchaeum sp.
TTTTTGCGGATTTTAGGGTTTGTTCATGGCGTATTGAATGCTACAAAAACATTCAGCTACAAATACAATGGAATAGAATTTGCGTTGGTTAAAGTGCCAAAATGGGGCAATTACTTCGAGGCCGAAATCCTCACAAGCAAAAGAAAAATGAAGAAGGCCGACGGAAAGCTTGACGCCGGACTGGAAAAACTGGGTTTAAAAATAGTCAATGAAAAACAATACCACAAGCTTCTCAATGACTTGAACAACAGGCCTGGCTTCAGGTTTGATTTTGAAAAAGAAAGCTTTTCAAGAGTCAAGAAAAAATTCAAGGAATACTTTTGAGAAAAATTATGGCTCACAAAATAACGCCTTCAAGGCAGAAGTTCAGGGTTGCAAGGCAAGCAGTGCAAGAATTACTGAAGACTTATGGAACTAACTTGAAGGCAGCTTACATTGCAGGAAGCGTTGCCTCAAATATGGCATTGCATGACTCGGATATTGATTTAGGGCTGATTTTTGAAAAAAAGCCAAGCCTTTCAGAAATGGCTGAAATTGAAGCAAGGCTTGAGAAAATAAATCCAGCAATCCAAACGCCTGGCTTTTATGGGGCTAAAGGATTTGAAACAAGATTGAAAATCAATCGAGGATTTTTTGAGGGAATGCTGCCTGTTTTTGAAAGAGAAAAATACATCACTAATTTTGTAAGGCATTATAGGCTAGCCCCAAACATTCTTTCAATAAGAAAACGATATATTGCAACTAAAGCAAACAGGATTGCAGAACGGGCAGAGTTCAAGCGTTCTGTTGCCGGGCGAAAACGGTTTTTGCCGCGCTGAGAATTATTTTCTTCTTTTTGCCTTTTTCTTTGCGGGCCTTCGCGCTGGCCGCTTTTTCTCTGAAAGGATTCTCTTCACTGCAGGCGCGTACTTCTTGAACAATTCCTCAACATTCGCGTTGTTCTTGTGGCCGCCTGCAAGGCTTGAAGCCAATTGAGTCAATTCCATTGGGAACAAGTACTTTGTTGATTTTCCCCTGCCCAAGCGCTCTAACGCGCGAATGTAATAGTAAGACAATGCCTTGTCTGAAAGCTTTTCAGCGGCTTCCCTGACAGCGTCAATTTCCAGGCCGTGCGCCAGCGCCAATTCTCCCCTCGCGAGCTTTTTTTGCTCTGCGGCCTTTTGCTCGCTGAAAGCGTCGCTGATTTGCTTTGGGACAGTCAAGTTTTGTATTTCAACGGCTTCAATGCTTACGCCCCAAGAATTTGTGATTTGCTCGAGCTTTTCCTTTACTTCCTTGTTGAGTTTTTCAACGCTTGAAATCAATTCTGACAATGTCAATGCCCCTGCAGCGTCTCTAATGCTTGAAACGACAAATTGCTCTGCGCCTTTCCTGTAATCGTCAATTTCCAAGACGCTCTTCATGACAGCGTCATTCTCTTTTTTCACGAACATGTAAATGACGGCGTCAATTGTGACAACTACCTTGTCCACTGTAATGACTTCCTGCGGTTTCACGTCAAGAGTTTGCGTCCTTAAGTCAACAAGCTTGGCGCTTTCAATGACTGGAATAATGAAAGTCCATCCCGGGCCTCCGACTCTCGAGGCTCTTCCGAACCTGAAAACAACAGCGCGCTCGTACTCTTTTAAGGTTAGCAAAAAATCATAGCGTGAAATCAGGATAATCACGAACAATGCGAAAAACCCGACCAGAATGTAAATTTGGACTATTTCGCGAAAAATGAAAATCGCCGCGGCTGAAAGAAGCAGTATCAGGATAATGAGGACAAAAATCAGCTCTTTAAGCTTGTAGCTTTCCACTTTTCCGAGCCTTTTTGACAAAAAAACACCCTTAATTCCAGCGTAATTAATTAAATACCAAAGCTGCAATAATTAACTACTTGACATATATAAATGTGATTGGGTTTTAAAAATGGCTGACAAGACAAAAAGCGTCCTGGTTGTTGCAGTGGACCGCGATGACGATTTTGGAAGAAAGGCCAAAATCAGCGGCCCAATCTTGGGGAGAAAGGCAAACTTGAATGCCGCAGCAAAGCTTGCCTTGGAAGACCCTGAAGATTCGGACAGCAACTGCACTTTCGCCGCAGTCAAGAAATTCCAGGAGGCAAAAAAGCTTTACGCCAATGTTGAAGTTGTCACTTTGACTGGCGTTGGAAAATTCGGGCTTGAAAGCGACAAGAGGATTAACGAGCAGTTGGATAATGTTTTGGAAAAATTTCCCGCAGACGCTTTCATTCTTGTGACTGACGGCGCTGAAGACGACCAAGTCATTCCAATATTGCAGTCCCGCGCGCCAATAATCAGCAAGGAAACAGTGATTGTAAAGCAGGCGAAAGAAATCGAAAGCACTTACTATGCAATAAAGGAAGCATTGAAAGACCCTTTTTTGCAAAAAGTGGTTTTTGGAATTCCTGGAATTTTGCTTTTGACAATAATGATTCTGCCGACAATTGGAACCCAGCTGGTGCTTGGAGGATTTGGGGTTTTCATGCTAATTTACGGTTTTGGAATTTTTGACTGGGTTGCAGGAATTGTCCGGACTATTACAAAAAGCATTTCGACACAGCGCTCGAGCTTTCCATTCTACATTGCGACAGTGTTTGTTTTCGGCTTTGGAATAATAAGCTCTTACACGAGCTTTTACGCAAATCCCGCAATTGATGTCATTTCCGCAGGGATTGAGGCAGTGGTGCAATTGGTGTTTTTCACTTTCATTGCCTCGGAGCTTTTCATTCTTGGAAAAACAATTGACTTGATTCATTTCAAGCGTGCTTACAGGATAAGGAATTACTTCCTTTCAGGGATTGCAATAGTGCTCATTTGGTACATTTTGGATTCTGGAAGGAATGTGATTGTCCAAAAGACAGACTTGTACTCTTTCCTGATTGCAATAGCCATCAGCTTTGCCGCCTTTGCATTAAGCTTTAAGGTTTCTGAAGCATTTGATGTCAGGAAAAAAATCACAAAGCTCTTGATTGGCCTGCCAGTCTACAGCAAGAAGGGCGAATGGGTCGGAAAAGTCGAGGACATTTCCAAAGACAAGCAAAGCATTGAATACTCCTTAATCAAGGGCAAGGAAAAGGCAAGGGCCAAAAGAACAGAATTCATTCTCAAGGAAGGCAGGATACTGCTTTCGAACTGACGCCGTTCAAACTTTAAAACAAAAAAAAGTCTGGCAAGAACTGATTTTAAGAAAACAATTATATTGTACAGTATTTTTTTAATAGTATGAAGCGCCCGCTTATCACTCTTGTTTTTTTCCTGCTGGCTTTAAGCACAGCCAGTTCTGCATTCACAATAAGCCAGGGCAATATTTTTGACAATTCAGGGCAAAAATGGAAAGGAAATGGCGTGTTTTACCTTACTAATTATGCGGACAATTCGGACAACATTCAAGAAAACTTATCAATTATTACCGGGGCATTCAATGCTTGCGCAATTGATCCTTTAACCCCGAGAGAAACAATTCCAAACGACAAAAGAATTTGCTTATGGAATTACTATGATAATGAATTAAACAAGAGAAAACAACTGGTAAGCGCAGAATTTGATAACATAAAAAATTCAGGATTTAATTCAATAACTTTAACCGTGGGATTTATTTATAATACTCAAAAGATTATGCCTTCAAGGCCAGGCCAGCCGGAGATTGCAAACAGAGATTCTCTGCCACCTTATAGTTGTGACGGAATAAAGGATGCATTGCGCCTTGCAAAAAGCAAGGGACTTACAGCAACTTCTTTAATGTTCAAGCCAGTGACAACTTTTAACGAAGGCCAATGCGATCCAATGCTTTATGTCGGGGAAATAAACCCAAGTTGGAAAATGTTCGGTGCCGGAAGCATTGGCTGCCTTGAATCACTAAGGCTTTGCGATTTTGCGCACAGCGATGTAAGCGATGCTTTCATTTCTTACGACATTTCATGGGAGCCGACTTTTTTTTGGGTTCCAGAATGGCATCCCACCATGCTTGAAGTTTACGACTGGCATTACAAGCATTGGGCGACTGGAGAATATATTGAGTATTCAATTGGTTGGGACACTCGCCCGGCTTTTCCCGCAACTCTTGCAGCATACAATCAAATCCCTTACAAGGGAGCATATTATGCGTTCCTGAAAAAAGAATGGGAAAACTGGCTCATAACAAATTATGGTTCAGTGGATGCTGCAACTGTTGCTTTCGGACAGTTTGTGGGAAACCCTCAAGGCTTGCTTAATTTAATGGACAATCCATCACAGCCCCCAAACCAGGGAATTATTTGCGCTGAAAGCCCAAGCGTCTTGGCTTCTGCTGAAAGAAGATTCATGAATGATGTTTTGAACGCAAAATACAAGCTTGCTGTTTCGCAAATAAAAAGCATTGATCCAGTCCATGCAGTAAGCACGAGGGCGGCAAGCAGCATTGAGCCCAACTGCGCCTATTACATGCCTTACGAGCAAAGGGCATTGGCAAAAAACTTGGACATGATTCCAGAAGAACTTTACCAGTTTGGCCAGTTTTTCCTGCAAAACAACGGCGATTTCATTCTGCCAGGCTCAACAAGCCCTAATGCTGCATTAAACAGTTCTGAAGCTTTGCTTAAAGCAAAGGCAATAATGGATTTCATTTACGGGTTTTCAAGCTTTAATGGAAAAAAGCCAGTTTACGCCCCTGAAGTGGGATGGCAATTGAAAATAAACAATGGCGGCAATGAAGACTCGCACACAAAATTTTTGAACTTGCTTTACCAAGCAGCAGCGCATTCAAACTTTACCAGCCTGACCTTGTGGGTTTACAGCGATAGTTCAGCGCACTATTTAGATGTTGAAGGAGTTGATTTTCCAATCACTTTTAACGAAACTTCAGGGCCCAGGTTACGAAACAAGCCAAGAATTGCGGCAAACTCTCAAACTGCGCAAAACTTCCTAACTTCAAACAACAATCCAACCCAAACCGTGACAATCGACTTGGACAAGTACGGGGACAGGCAAAAAGTGTACAGTGAAAAAATCAACGAAATTTATAACATTTTGAAAGCAAACCCTTCAGCCGTTGTCGGAGTGAAAACAGACTGCACTGACAGGAGCTCTACAGACAGTTTTGGCCTGATAAAATGCGTCGGCAACGCAGCAAACAATTATGCCTGCCCTTTGAAGTGCTTTAACGCGCAATTCAACAATTTGGAAATCATGAACTCAAACAACCAATGGCAAAAAATAAAAAGCGGGAATCAAGTTACCGTCAAGGCAAACTCGCCTATCAAGGCAAGGGCTTCTGTCGGAAACTTGACTGAAGGCGTTTGGAAGACAGCGAACGTACGCCTTGGAAGCATTGAATGGAAGCCTGACGCAATATCATTCAGAAAAAGCATTTCTTCAGATGTTCAAGCATTAGGAGACAATGATTTTGGAGAATTTGAACTGCCCTCAATAAGCGCCACAAAAAAAGCATACTTTAGGATGGTTATAGAAAATGTCGCTTGGTTCGGGGAAGAAATACAAGTTACGTTAACGCCCGCTAAAACTATAACAAATGCCTGCCCTGACGCTAAAAAAGACGGAGTAATAAACATCCTGGACTTGGTGGCAATGGCAAAAGCAATAAACCAAAACGATTTGGCCTACAACCTCAATGCAGACACATCAACAGACATTGAAGACTTGCGCTTAGTGGCAGACAAGATAGGAATTAATTGCCAAAGTTAAAAGAAGATTTTACGCAATCTCCGGCTTTACAATATTTGCCAAGTTTATTTTCAACAGCTTTTTCAAGTCTGCCAAAAGCTTTGTCCTCGCATTGTTTTTTTCAAAAGCGTGCTCTAAAACTTCACTGAGGTTTTTTGCGGGAATGATTGTTATTCTTTCCAAGTCTGCCTTTGGCAGTACAACATCATCCATGTTTGAAGCCGGAATAATGACTTCCTTGAAGCCGGCCTTTATTGCAGCCTGCACTTTTGCAGTAATTCCTCCAACAGGCATTACCTCTCCTCGAACGCTTAAAGAGCCAGTCATTGCAAGGTCTTGCTTGACTGGAATTTGCTCCAATGCAGAAATTACTGCAGTCGCAACGCTAACAGAAGCTGAATCTCCTTCGACTCCGCTGTAAGACTGCAAAAACTGGATGTGCAGGTCGTAATGGGAAACATCCTTTCCTGAAAGCTTTTTTATGATTGCTGAAACATTCTGCACTGCCTCTTTCGCAATTTCACCAAGCTTTCCAGTTGCAACGAGCTTTCCTTCGCTCTTGCTCATTGCGGGAGCGACTTCAGCCTCAATGGGCAAAATCATTCCGGCATCTCCGTCTCCAGAGACTGCAAGGCCGTTGACTCTTCCAATCATTGCACCCTTGCTCAAATAGACCTGGTAGTCTTTTCTTTCATCAAGCATTTTTGAAACCATTTGCTGCTCTAAAGTCCTTGCAGAATACTTTGCGAGGAAAACATCGTCTTCAGTAACCAGCAAGTGGCCTTTCTCTATTGCAATGTCTCCGGCTCCCCTAATCAAGCCGCCCAAATCACGGAGCTTTAAAGTAAGCTTGTTTTTCCTGCCAGCGCGCTGGCGTGCTTCAAAAATAATCTTTTCAACTGCTTTCGCGTCAAAGTGCGGGATTTTTCCATCCTTCTTGACTTCTTGAGCAATGAATTGGATTATTTTATTGCGGTTTTCTTCATTGTCTGGCATGTCGACATTCAAGTAAACTTCATAGCCGTAGCCGCGAATCCTGGAGCGCAGTGCAGGATGCACTTTTTCCAAATCCTCATAATTCCCTGCTGCAGCCAATACAAAATCGCAAGGCACTGGGTCAGTGCGGGTCATTGCCCCAGAGCTCATTTCGCTCTGGCCAGTAATTGAAAACTTTCTTTCCTGCATTGCAGTCAGCAAATCCTGCTGTGATTTTTGAGTGAGAGTTGCAATTTCATCAATGAACAAAACTCCGCCTGAAGCCCTGTGGATCATTCCAGGCTCTACTCTAATGTGCGCTGGAGTTCCAAGGCCGCCACTTTGGAGCGGGTCATGCCTCACGTCCCCGAGAAGTGCTCCAGCCCTTGCTCCTGTTCCTTCAAAGAATGGCGCGGATTTTTTTCCTGCATTGTCAACCAGCAATTTTGGAACCTGGTTGGATGATTTGGTTTTCATTTGCCCGCCTAATGCAATTCCAATGAACAAGAAGCCGCCTAAAATCAGTGTTGCGGCATAAACCACGTCCGGAATCCACGCGAGCTTCCAAATGACGTATGAAAGAATGAACCATCCAATGCTGAGCAAGAAAGTCAAAAGCCTTGCATTGTCTTCCTGCGCTCGCGCGTCAGTGCGGAGCTTGTGGATTATTTTCTTTCCCTCGCCGGCCTTTACAATCCGGACTTTAGGAGTGTTAGGGTCCTGGCGGTTTGGGTATATTAGTATGTCATGCAATTGCTGCACTGGCATTAGCTCTGACATTGCCTGCGCCAAAAGAGATTTTCCAGTTCCTGGCTTTCCAATAAGCAAAATATTCCTTTTTTGCGCCGAAGCCTTTTTTGCGATTTCAACTGCCTGCTCTTGCCCGACAATTTGCTCAATAAGTTTTTCCGGAACTTGAACTTCAGCAGTGCTTTTGATTTTCAGGCCTAAGGCGCCGTCAATTCCTTTCTCTTCATTTTTTGGAACAACGGCATTGGCGCTTTTCGCTTTTTTAGAATCAGGCATGATTCAAATTGCATTAAAAAAGGTTAAAAATGCTTTGATTTTGAAAGTAAATAGTACAATGATAAAAAAAACTGTTTTCTGGTGGAATAATGCAGGGAATTAAAATTGTTTTTTTGGGAACTAGCGGGGCAACGCCTTCAAAAGAGCGCAATCTTTCAAGCACTTGCATTAACTTTAACGGACAGAATTTTCTTTTCGACTGCGCTGAAGGCACTCAAAGGCAAATAATGCAAAGCGGGTTGAGCTTCATGAAAGTCGACTTTATTTTCATTAGCCATTTGCACGGAGACCACATTTTGGGAATTCCAGGGCTTTTGGCTACAATGACAATGCAGGAAAGGCAGAAAGAATTGCTCATTGCAGGACCTAGAGGAATTGCCGCAAAAGTAAAAAGCGCAATTTGGCTTTCAGGCTTTTGCCCGACTTTTCCATTAAAAGTTGTTGAAATTTCTGGAAAGAAAGTATTGTTGAAGGAAAGCAAATTCAAAATCACTGCATTTCCATTAAGGCATGACGCGCCTTGCTTTGGCTTTGTGTTTGAGGAATTAAAGCCTGAAGGAAAATTCCTGCGCGAAAAGGCAGTAAAGCTTGGAATTCCAGAAGGTCCTTTGTGGAGAGACTTGCAACTAGGCAAAAGCGTGAAATTCGAAAAAAAGACTTTCAAGCCGGCGCAGGTTTTGGACTATGCGAAAGGGAAAAAAGGAAAAAAAATTGCAGTCATAATGGACACTTTGCCAAAATATTCGCTTGCTGAAATCAACGAGTGCGACTTGATAGTGCATGAAGCCTGCTTTTCCTCAAAGTTTGAGGACCGCGCCAAGCAAACCAGGCATTCTACAGCAGCGCAGGCCGCAGGAATTGCTAAAAAAACAAAAAGCAAGCGATTGGTCATAACGCACATCAGCACGCGCCACCAGAAAGACATTGAAGAATTGGAAAAAGAGGCAAAAGAAATTTTTCCAAACTCTGAAGTTGCGAAAGACTTGGAAGAAATTGTGATTTGAGAATAAACAGTTAAATAATACTTTTAATTTGATTAATTAATGAAAAAGATTTTTGCCCTGGCGCTAATTCTTTTATTTCCTGCCTTTGCTTTTGCATTTTCTGCAAATTGCCCGGACACTAAAAAAGACGTAAAAATAGACGTTTTGGACTTGGTCAAAATTGCAAAAGCAATAAACCAGCAAAGCGTTTTTTTTGACTTGACAGATGATGAAAGAATTGACATTCAAGACCTGCAGGCAACAGCAAACAAAATTGGAACAAACTGCCAGGAAAACCAAATTGTGGTAAAAGCAAACTCTAACTACAGGAATTCAAGCGGTTATGCAATAATGCCGCAAACTCTGCCTTCAGGAGCAATTGTTGTTGAAAAAAACCTTTTTTCACAAAAACTTACAGCGAAAGACATTCAGAATGCAAGCCTTTTCGTGTTTGGAGACATTCACATAAAACAAATAAACACAGCCACAGCAAGCAAAGCCAGAACATTGGATGCTTCAGAAATCAACCTTTTAAGAAGTGCTTTAGAGAATGGAATGAACTTAATCTTTACAGCAGGCAGTGGAGTGACTGAAAACTACAATGACTCAAGCTTTGGAACAAGGGACATATTGAACAGGCTCACTGACAAAATACAATACACTCAGGCAGTGAACTTTGTTGCGGACGGTTTTGAAATCCCAAACTATTCCCAGTTTCCATTCATGCAAAATGTAGTTTTCGACTTTAATGGAATGTATAATGCTCCCGGAACAATGAATGTCTCAAGCCCAGCAAGTTGCGTTATGAATTATGCTGGAAAATGCATGGCTGCGTTTTTGCCAAAGACAGGCAACAGCGGCTTTATTTTCGTTGACGGCGGTTCAGGCAATGCGAATCCAGAATTATACTTTGATAATCTGATACGAATGTCTTACAATCAGCAATTACGGGAGAGTTCGCAAAAAATTTACGCGGCAGTTGATAATGCTCCGCGATGGAGCAATGACTTTTCAAACAGAATTGACATTAAAGGCCTTGCTGATGATTTGGAAAGCCTGAAATTCAATAATTACCAAATGATAATAACTCACAATGAAAAAGACTGGGAAGACTTGAAGCTGTTGGTTGAAGAATTGGACCAGAGAAATTCAAGAGTTACGGTAACTGCCAATTTGCCCGGGTTTAATCAAAACCCAAAGAGGGCAAGCGGCATTTGGCGCTGGGCAGAGCCCTACAAAGACGATTACAAAACATGGTTTGTTGAAATTGCAACTTATTCATTGCAGCACCCCAGATTGACAGGAATAGTCATTGATGATTTTACCGCGAAAAGAAATCAATGGCCTGCAAGCAGTCCAGATCGTAAAGGGTTTACTCCAGCAATAATTCAAGACATGGTTTCTGCAGGAAAGGCAATAAACCCCAACCTGAAATTCTATCCAGTAGCTTATTGCAACCCGCATTTTGACGTTTTAATGAATTCTTTCATCAGAAACCAGCCTTCGGCAGAATACATTGACGGCTTGACTCTTTACGCGTCAATGGATTTGCTAGACAATCCAGCCACAGTGAAAAATTGCTTTTTGGGTAATGAAAAAGAGCTTTCCAGAATGGGAAAAAACGTCATCTATGGAATTTACATTGTAGGAAACAGCGCATACCAAATGAGCATTAACACTGCAAAAGCAAATATTGACCGCGGCTTTAGCTATCCTGGCCTTGGAGCCACATTCTACACATATCCTCCAACCGCAAGCTATCCTGGAATTTGGCCTCCAGTTGAAGTAAGCCAAATTCCTGAGTTAAGGAATTATTTGAGCGGAAAACTGGCCAATTGAAAAAGACCTTCAAGAAATAATTATTTGAATTTTTCTTGAAAAAGCGGGGAAAGTTATTAATTCTAGAAATTTTTATTTCATGCATGAACTCTTTTGCAAAAAGCCTGGCTTTGACAGGAATTTTATTTCTTGCATTTCCCGCACTGGCTAGCGCTGCTTGCGGAAGCCTTGCCAGCGGCCAATACTACCTTGTGAAAGCGCCTGCTTTAACAAGCCCTGACGCAAACTACACAGTCTTTTTGAAAAATGATGCATATGTCCACGAACAATTCATCTACTCAATCCAAGGAATTGCAAACAGGCAGGGGCCTTGCTTTTACGTTGAAATGAACAACGCATGGCCTGAAGGAAAAGATTACACTTTCACTTGGGAAAAAGTCCTTGCAAGCGATCCTGACATAAGGGCAGTTTCTGGAACAAACTTCCAGCCAATTACAGTTCCAAAGCAAGATATTTTCATTGCAGCTAATGATTTGGGAGTTGCGAAATACTTTTTCTGGAATGTAAGGAGCGAAGTCTCAACGCATAATTGGGACTGGATTGACATCAGGAAAAGCCCCGCAAGAATGGCGGCCTCATCTTATGCAGGCGCAACAAGCGCCATAGCAATTCCTTACAGGAAAGGCGCGTCAAACGCTCTTGCAATTTCAGTCCAAAATCATTCCACAATGCAGGATTTCCAAACAATCGAGGAATTGAAAACATACCTTGACGGCCTTGGCTTCTCCCAAGTGCAGGATGAATGGAATGCCTTTGAAAATGAAATCGCAAACTATTCCACCGCACATAATGAACTTGAACTAAGAGACCATGAGTACAGGTGGCTTGTCCAAAACTGGCTGAACAATCCCTCATTTGGCTTGAGCAAGAATTATTTTTGCGCATTAGGAATCGGCGCCGATGACCAATGCGTTGAAAAAAAGGCTTTTGCATTTTTCCTATCATATTGGCCAAACCAAGCCTGCAATTCAGAAAGCACGCCGTATGCAAGCCAGTGCAGGATAGCCTATGCGCTTTCAAACTCAACAAACTTTTATGACAAAGAAAAAGACCATGCAATGGCTGAGTTCATTCTCTCGCAATCAACAGGCAATGCGACTGTTCTTGGCTGGAGCAATTCAGAGCCTTGGTTTGCTTTCACTAACGCAAAATTCGGCCACGTGACTTCGCAAACTGGCGGACGCAATTTCAGCTTTATCTCAAAAATCCCGGTAAATTCTCAATACTTGAGAGCTCCCCAACCAAGGACAGAATTCCAGTATGACGAAAGCAAGTATTATTCGGGAATAATGATTAGCGATTCGTCATATGTTAATGGCGCAGGGTCAATGTTTTATGACTCTTTCACTGTCAATGCTTCGGGAGTAGGGAGCTTTACAACGCAGACAAAACTCAATTGGGGAATTGACTCCGCGTTTTATGACCG
>JAUSFL010000009.1 GCA_030649735.1 Candidatus Iainarchaeum sp.
CAAAAGCTTTATTTCACATTCTCGCAAGAATTCATTGCCGAAAACTGGCTGAATTCGGGGAGTGGCAATCCTGCTTCCTGCCCTTAATTCTTCAGCAGGCTTCCACCCGTCAATTGTAAGCAAAGGATGCTCTGGAGTCAATTTGATTTTTTTTCCGCTTTTCAAAGCAATTTCAAGCATTTTTTCAACAGGCCGCTTAAAAAATTCTGTCTTTTCTGAAGCCTTGATTTTGTAATCGTGCGATAGTGAAAGAATGTTTCTTGAGTCGTGCTCTAGTTCTTTGATTTCAATCAAAGAACCGTCTTCCAAGGTAATTAGTGTTTCTCCGGCAAGGCATTTTCCACCGCCTCTTTTTCCGCAAATCAAAACCAAGTGCGGCTTTGCCAGGTCGACAAGGATTTTTCTTCCAAGCACTGGCTTTTCTCCAGCGCTCATTACAACTTTTCCTAAAAAGCCGCAGCCTTTGCTCCCGTACTTTTCGAGGTCTTCGGCTTCCCTGCCGAGGACAGTGTCTTGCTCCAGGAATTCATCAGTTGCCATGCTGCTTAAAGAAAGGGGTTTTTGGTTTTTAAGGCTTGCTTTTTTCCAAAGGACTATTGGTTTTTTTTATGGTTCTTTAGACCATATGTTAGCATGATTATTGAGAAGAAAGTCCAGAGCGAATACTTTAACGCAATTGTTGATGGCAGAAAGCGTTTTGAAGTGCGTTTGGCCGACTTTAAGAGCAAGCCTGGAGATACTTTAGTGCTTAAAGAGCAAAAGCAAGGCAGCAAAGAAATTACTGGAAGAGAAATTTCCTGCGAAATAATCTACAACTTGAACACCAAAGAGCTTGAAAAGTTTTATTCCAAAAAAGAGCTTGAAAAGCACGGTCTTGTGATTTTAGCCATTCGCAAAAAGTTTAATTTTGACTAACTGGAGGTTTTTTTTTGAAAGTGGTGTGTTTTGATTTGGAAGGGGTTTTAGTCCCTGAATTTTGGGAAGAGTTCTCAAAAGCCACTGGAATTCCGGAGCTAATGCTTACCACTCGTGATGAGCCTGATTATGACAAGCTCATGAAAATGCGAATTAGAGTCTTGAAAGAGCACGGCTTCACAATGAAAGAAATTTCTGAAGTGGTTTCAAAAATGAATGCGCTTCCAGGCGCGAGAGAATTTGTGGACTGGGTGAAAACAGTCGCGCAGCCTTGCATTCTGACTGGAAGCTATTATGAGTACATCACTCCATTAGTGGCAAAACTAGGGTATCCATTCATGTTCGCAAATTCCCTGGAAATTGACTCTAAAGGAAACATTGTCGGGTACAAATTGAGGGAAAATGACGGGAAAGTCGAGCAAATAAAAAGATTCAAGGAAGCAGGGTATGAAGTGATTGCTGTTGGCGATTCATTCAATGATGTGAAAATGCTTAAGGAAGCCGACACTGGAATCTTGTTCAAGGCCTGTGCTGCGCTAAAGCGGCAGGAAAAGCAACTGCGAAAGGCCGAGAATTATTCTGAGTTGAAAAAAATCCTTGAAGAACTTCTTGATTAGGCGCGGTTGTTTAGCAAAGCTTTTTTAATCTTCAAACCCTTTTGTTTTGCATGGTTAAGGACTTTAAGGAAACAGAGGACAGGCTCAGGTTTTTGATAACAAAAATTGACTCTGAAATTTTAAGGTTTTCCGGGCTCAAGCGCGATCTTGAAGAACGGCAGGACTCTTTCAACAAGGCATTGAAGTCCGAGGGAATGCAGCCGGTTCCGGTAATTTTCCAGCCAAGCTCTGGAGCCAAGGACTTGCTTGATGAAGTGACAGACCATATTTTGGAGTTAAGCAAGCTGAAGAACTTGGTTGCGCAAAAATTAAACTTGGTAATTAGGGAAGAAGAATTGCTTGAAAAATTGCGGAAAAAGCACGGCGAGTCTGTTTCATTAAAGCATTTGCCTTCAGGCGAGTTTGAAATAATTGTTGATGATGACGGGACAAAGCAGGTTTTTTCCCAACTGCAGGCAAGCAGGAAAAACATTGCCTCATTGAGAACTGTTGTTCAAGAAACAGCAGACGACTAGTTTTTTTAATTGGAGAGAAATGGAAGAAAAGTGCAGTTTTTTGCTGCACTTTCTTTTGCATGTTTTTTCCGTGAAGAAATCCCTTTAGGCAAAGGGTTTCTTAAAAGCGTGAATTTTTCCTGCAAACTTTGGTGGGGAGAAAATACTGCCCAATTTAATGGGCAGTATTTTTTGGGAGTATTGGTTGTGTTGAGTTTTGGGATATCTTGTTTTCAAGGGGAGAAGTACAATACTTTTTTTCCGCTTTGGATTTTTTTCAGCAGGCCTTGCTTGAAAAGCCCGTTGAGCCTTTGTGAAGCCGCGTTTAAGCCAGTGTAGCCCATTATTTGCTGTATTTCGAAAGCGCTTGTGGGTCCTTTTTGCTCTATGGTTTGCATTATTTTTTGGTCTTGCTCTGGCAAAATAGTGAATTTTCTCCCATCACTGCTTGTTTGCATTTCTTCTGCTTGGGATGAGTTCCTTGTTTTCAACTCAAGCATTATTGTATCGAATTTTTCATGAATTTTTTGCAATTCCTTGTTTGTTTGCTCTCTTTCTTGGGAAAGCTTGAACAAAAGCGTTGCAATCAAGACTGGGTCTGGGTTTTTTTGGATTATTTCCAGAATGTCTTGGTTTAATTCAGTGAATTCTTGGCTGATTTTTTCGGCAATTAGCTTAGCTTCTAAGGCTTTGGCTGCATTGTCTTGATCAACCATGACTAATCATGATGTCGTCATGATTAATATACTTTTCGTCTTTTAAAAAATAGTGTAAAACCAGCCAGAAACTTAAGATTTTGAACCTTTTTTTGAGTATTTTGCAAATTATTGGCTTTTGGCTAGTTTCTTGCAGTATTTTAGGAGTTTCTGGTTTTTAAGCCTTGTGAGTTTGGTTTTTTGCTGGGTGAAAAAAGTTAGGCACTACGCATTTTAAAAAAACACTATTTTTTGATTCTCTTGCATTGCTGCGCCTTTACTCTATTGTAATTGCCTTTTTAGGACAGCTCACTTCGCAAGCCCTGCACTCAATGCAGTCTTTTTCCCTTACTGGAACTGCTTTCTTACTTTTCAATTCATACACGTTCACTGGGCAGACATTAACGCAAGTCCCGCACCCGTCGCATTTTTTAGCGTCCACTTTGACTTTAACCATTTTCCAAAATCACCTGCTAATTCTGTTGGGTTTTTTCTACAATCTAATGCTAAACTGTTTAAAAATCATTTTAAAAACAAGAAAAAGGAAGAAAAAAAGCAATTTGCTTTTTTTACTTCACGTAATCTAAAGTTGCTTCCAGAATTGTCGGAGTTGTTCCCGGATCGTAATTGAAGTAAATGCTTTTTCCAACAATTGTGGGAGATTCACTGATTGCAGTGTACTGGATTTTTGTCCTTGCATCCTCAATGTATGCAATTTCATTGCCAGTGTTTGTAATGTCAAGCACTGTTTCCCTGATAAGCTTTGACTGCTCTAAAGGGTATTGCTCAATGCCCCTCATTATCCTGTGCTTCCAGCCGTAAGCTCCTGGAAAAATCCTTCCGTTCAAAGTCACTTTTTTTGTGCAACCTGGCTGGTTTGTCATGCTTTCAAGCCTGCATTCCACAGGAATTGTGTTTCCAAAAGTTGTTTTCCAGCCCAAGGCGCCAAATTCGTTAGGCTCCCTGATTCCAGAATCCAGCACAGTAATCAGTTTTCCGCCGGAATTAACGTATTTTTGAACTGCTTCCCCTAAAGCGCGGGAAACTTCCTTGTTTGCCTGCTGTGACTGGTCAAGCAGTACAATGTCATATTGCGCAAGCTGTTGTTCCGCGTTCCGCGAAATAGCCTCTGCAGACCGGATTGTAATGGGGTAAACCAGTTCCCTATTGCTGCTTAAAACTTGCATGGTGTATGTGCTTGGAGTTCCAATAATCAGCATTGTTGCCGGCTTTTCCGCTCCTGGAATTATTGACGCAAGCGGCCCTAAAATTGGCGTTGTTGAAGTAATGACTCCAAACCTTGCAGCCAAAAAGAATGCAATTATCAAAATCAGCAGTATTGGAATAAGTCCTTCCAAATGATAGCTAATTCTGGACTTCAAGCTTGGCTCGTAATCTGCGCCGCCAGCCGGTGGCAAATCTCCAGCTCCTTCAGGATACATTAAAGCACCTCACTTTATTCAATGAATTTGTTAATTCCTGATGTTCTTGTACATTAAACTTGTTTTAAAGCATTCTGCCTTCTTTTTAAAGCAAAACGCATTGAAAACTAAAGGATTTGTAGTTTAAAAAACTTTCTGTATTTCATTTTGAATCAGGGGTGTGTTTTAATGGCTGATTGCTGCTGCTGCGGGCCTAAAAAGGCAACAAAAAAAACTGCAAAAACAAAATCAAAAAAGAAATAAGGCCAGTTCTCTGGTTTTTATTCCTTTTTCCTTAATTTTTTATTATGAAAACCGCGGTCTTGTTCTCTGGGGGAAAAGACTCAACGCTCGCGCTGGACTATGCCTTGCGCTATTCCAAAGTAAAATGCCTAATCGGCATTGCCTCTGAAAACCCTGAAAGCTTCATGTTCCACACTCCAAGCATTGAATTTGTGGAAAAGCAGGCAGAATGCGCTGGCCTGCCTTTAATCCTGCAAAAAACAAAAGGCGTTAAAGAAAAAGAGCTTAAAGATTTGAAGGCCGCAATTTTGAAGGCAAAGAAAAAGTTCAAAATTGAAGGCATAGTCACTGGAGCATTGGCTTCAACTTACCAATCGTCCCGCATTCAAGCAATCTGCAATTCCGCTAATTTGGAGTGCTTTAATCCCTTATGGCAGAAAGGCCAGTTTGAGCTTTTGGAAGAATTGCAGAATCGAAAAATCATTGCAATTATTGGCGGGGTTTTCGCGCAAGGCCTTGAGAATTTTGTTGGAAAGAGAATTGACCAAAAATTCATTGCTGAAATAAAACCCCTTGTTGAAAAATATTCAATCAATCCCGCGGGGGAAGGCGGAGAGTTCGAAAGCTTTGTGCTTGATGCGCCATTCTTCAAAAAAAAGCTTGTGATTGAAGACTGCCGCATTGTTGAAGCCGGCCATGGTTCGCGAATCTTAAAGATTGAAAAGCTCAAGGTTGTGAAAAAATGATTTTGGTAATTAATACTTGCAGCGAAGAACTGCATTATTTTGAGTTTGTAAAGCCAGTTGAGGAAGTCTTGCGGAGCATTAAAGTCGAATGCAAAGTTAGGCACTACAATGAATTGCAAAAAAAAGATTTGATTGCTGCAGAAAAAATAATAATTTGCGGAACCTCGCTCAAAGACTTCCAATACTTGAAAGACTTGAAAAAGTTCTCTTTCTTGAAAAGCCCTGATTTTGAAAAGCCAGTTCTGGGAATTTGCGCAGGAATGCAACTGCTATGCCTGGCTTTTGGCAGCGCGCTTGAAAAAAGCAGGGAGATTGGACTGACTGACGCTTTCTTTGGCGAGCCATTTTTCAGCATCGAAAGAAAAGCTCAAGTGTATTCATTGCATAATTCAGCAGTCAAGCAAAGCAAGGCTTTGGAAAAGAATTTCAAGGTTTTCGCCCGCTCTGAGCATTGCGTTCAGGCAGTAAAGCACTTGCAAAAGCCATTTTACGGCGTGCTTTTCCATCCTGAAGTGCGCAACAGGCAATTGATTGAAGAGTTTGCGAAAGATTAAATTGCAAAGCAATGCTATAATTCTTTAAGGTTGAAATCATTAAAGCAATAAGCATTGTTTTTGCAATTTGAGCAAAAACTATTAAAAAAATGAAAAACGGCATGATAATATGGAAACCACAATTATCAAATGTCCTGAATGTGAATTCAAGCAAGAGCTTGAAATTCCAGAAAGCTCTTGCCTGCAGTTCTTCAAGTGCAAAAAATGCAAGCGATTAATCAGCGCTCCTGCCGGGGAATGCTGTGTGATTTGCGCTTTCTCAAGCAAGAAATGCCCCCGGCCTTTAAGGCAGTGGAAAATGCCAAGGATTAAATTATTGGCCGCAATTCTTTCAAAGCCAAAATACTTGCTTATTTTAATAGCCGCTGGCTTGCTTGTTTTTTTTCTCTTTGGAAATCTTGCGGGCTTGCTGCAGAATCCATTCTTTGTTTCAAAACGCGCGATTCCTGCAAACCAAGGCGATTATTTCTTTCTCATATTGGATTCAGCGCTTTCAGGACTGCTTTTTGCCGCAATAATTTATAAGATTGAAGAGTTAAAGCAAGGCTTGGGAAAAGAAAGCATTGGCGCCGGAGGAAGCATTATAGGCTATCTGGCAATTGCCTGCCCAAGCTGTAACCTGCTGTTTTTTTCCCTGCTTGGGCTTCAGGCAAACTTGATTGCATTATACCCTTTCCAGCTGGAAATTAGGGCTTTAAGCATCATTGTCTTACTGATTGCATTATTTTTCGCGCTGGGGGAAAACAAGTGCCCCGCCAATATTGCAAAATCGGCTAAAGTCAAGGATTCAAGCAGAAAACCGCGCATAAAACCCAAATAGTGCCGTGATTTCCCATCATTGCCCAAGGCTCAAAAAGCTTTAAAAAAACAAGCGTTGGTAATTCAATTAATGAAGAATCGAATTGTCGGCTTTTTAGTTATTGGAATTGCATTGTTGATTGGAATCATAATCTGGATTTTCAACAGTGCATTGACAACAATTGTTGAAACTTCCTGCTCTGAAGGATCCACTTGTCCAATGTGGAGGACTATTGAAACACAAAATTACATCAGCATTGTTTTGATGGCTTTTATTCTTGCGATTGGGCTATACTTGGTTTTTTTTGGGAAGGAAGAAGTTATTATCACAAAATTCAAGACAATCAAGGCGCCAGCACAGCAAGTCCAGCAGAAAAAAATCACTGCAGAAAACTTCCGCGAAGTCTTGGGAACGCTTGACAGTGAAGAAAAGGACGTTTTTGAAAAAATCATTGCGTCTGAAGGCACAATCTTCCAGTCAGACTTGGTTGAAAAAACAGGCCTGAATAAAGTCAAGGTCACAAGGCTTCTTGACAAGCTTGAAGGAAAAGCATTGATTGAGCGCAGAAGGCGCGGAATGACAAATGTAATAATCCTAAAACACCAGCCCTAATTTCGCCAAAAGTGGCATTTCTCATTGAAACTAGTTTCAAACAATGGGTTATAAGCGGTTTCAGCCGCAAACAATGCAGTTGTTAGTCCCTCACTAACCCAAAGAAACTCCAAAGGGGCAGCCGGCCTTGATGGCCTGGCTGTTTTCCTTTCTAGCTAGCTGGGTTTGGGGGGGAATGATTGGAGGAATGTTTTTTGAAAAAAGGAATAGCGATTGGTTTGGGAGTTTTTGGAGTTTTAATAATTGCATTTGCCGCCTTTGCATTGACGAATAATGCGGGCAATGCGGGCAACAGCCAGCCAACAGGGCTTGCTGTCTTGAAAGAAAGCGGTCAGGTAATTGAGGGCGATTTTGTGAAAATACCTGTTTCAGAAATTTCGTCAAATGCAAAATGGTTTAGTTATGATTCTCAAGGAGTGAAAATAAAGTATTTGGCAGTGAAAGGCTCTGATGGAAGCATCAGGACTGCTTTTGACGCGTGCGATGTCTGCTTTGGCGCCAAAAAAGGCTACAGGCAGGAAGGAAGCTTTCTAGTATGCAACAATTGCGGCAAAAAATTTGCGATTGATTCAATCGGGGTTGAAAACAAGACTCCCGGGGGCTGCTGGCCCGGATACTTGCCAAGCACGGTTTCTGGAAGCTATCTATTGATAAAAAAGACAGACATGGAGTCTGGAAAATACAGGTTTGCATAAAAATGGAGTGATGTTTTGTGGAAAAAAACAAGGCAGTTGCCTTTTCAATTTCAGGAATGCATTGCAACAGCTGCTTAATGCTGATTAAAATGGGCTTGCAGGAGCTTGAAGGAGTAAAGGAAGTTTCAGGAAACTGGGAAAAAGGAAAAGTCCAGGTTGCCTTTGACGAAAGCAAGGCAAGCATCAAGGACATAATGAAAAAGATCGAGCAGGAAGGATACAAGGTTGTTGAATATGGAAAATGAGATTAATGAAAATGAGGGTTTGGAAAATGAGAGAAATCAGTCAATGGAGGAAATAATAGATGTTCAAGGAATTGACTGCAAGGTCTGCGTTCAAATCATTGAAGAGAAAATCAGCTCCTTGAAAGGCGTTGAAAAGGCAAGTGCCAGCATGGTTGAAGGCAAGGTTTTTGTTGCCTTTGACCCGAAGCAAGTGAGCCTTGAAAAAATAAAGGCAGAAATCCGTAAGGCTGGATACAAGGCAGACTCAATGCCTGATTCTGAAGAAACTCTTGAAAGCACTGGCCAGGATTCTGAAGCCGCTGATTCAAAGACTGAAAGCATTTATGATTCCCGCTTTGAAAAAACAACGCTTGCCGTAAGCAACATGGTTTGCGAAAGCTGCGAGAAAATAATTGAAAAATCGCTGCACAAGCTTGACGGAATAAAAAAGGCGGAAGCGTCCTATTCGAAAGGCAATGTGAAAATCGCTTACAATCCGGAAAAAATCTCGCTGGATGAAATAATCAGGAAAATAGGCGAGGCCGGCTATTCTGCATCAACTGGCGGAAAAGGCCAGGGAATCCAGAAAAAATACATTTTGATAAGTGTTGCGGCATTGATAATTCTCATTGGCGGCTACTTGGCTGCTTCAAGCACTTTAGGCAGCCTGAACATTTCAATCCCCACACTAGACACCAACACAAGCATAATCCTCATTTTTGTTGTCGGATTATTGACTGGCTTTCACTGCATTGGAATGTGCGGAAGCTTTGTGTTAAGCTATACTGCAAAAGCAAGGCGTGAAAACCCAAAATCATTGAATATTGCATTGCACGGCCAGTATGCTTTGGGAAAAATGCTTTCTTACACTGTGATTGGGGGAATTTTTGGATTGATTGGCAGCATTTTTGTTTTCACTCCAGAATTAAGGGCAGTTATTGCGTTGCTTGCGGGAATTTTCCTCATAATTTTCGGGTTGAAACTGCTGAACATATTCCCAATATTGAGGAAATTCAGCCTGCCTCAAGGAATGTTTGACAAGTTGAAAGTCGGGCCTTTAAAGTCAAAAAACAACAGCCCTTTGGTTGTTGGCTTGCTTAATGGCTTGTTCATTGCTTGCGGCCCGTTGCAGGCAATGTATGTCTTGGCCGCATCAACAGGGAATTTAGTTAATGGCGCAATGTTGCTTTTTGCTTTTGGAATAGGCACTTTGATTCCAATGATGGGCTTCGGGGTTTTTGCGTCTTTCATAAGCCACGGGCTGCAAAATAAGATTGTCAGGATTTCGGCGGTAATAGTTATTGTAATGGGCCTATTGATGATAAACAACGGCCTGGCATTGACTGGAAATGCAGTCAATGCATCAACGATTGGCGGGATTTTTTCAAGCCAGCAGCCGCAAATAACTGACGGCAATGGCCCGGGCGGTCCAGTTAATTCGCCTTATCAAATAATCAACATGGATGTGACTGGCGCTGGCTGGGTTCCAAACAGCTTTGTATTGAAGAGGGGCGTTCCAGTAAAGTGGATAATCAATGGAAAGGAATTGAATGGCTGCAATAGTGGAATTAGAGTTCCGGCATATAATTTGAGTTTCAGCATAAAGCAGGGCCTTCAGACAATAGAATTTACTCCAGACAAGACTGGCGTGATTCAATGGAGCTGCTGGATGGGGATGATTCAAGGGACTTTTGTGGTTCGAGACGATGTTGGCGTTGACTCGGCTGGAAAAATAACCCTTGACTCTAAAGTCCAGCTGGCTGCCGCGGCCCAGGTTGCGGCAACCCCAAAGCCCGCGGGCGGATGCGGCTGCGGCGGCGGAGGAAGCGCGGGAAGTTGCGGCGGATAAAAACGCATATATTTAAAAGGTTGAGCAAGTATTCAACTATTATGAAAAGGCAGAATCCTGAAATTGACGGGAAAGTCCTGAGATTTTTCTCGGCAATTGCTGACAAGACAAGGCTCAAGATTCTTTTGGCATTAATGGACGGCCCAAAAACAGTGAATGAAGTTTACGAGAGCGTTGGAAGGGAAAAAATGACTCTTTCAGCAGTTTCGCACCAACTAAAATACCTTGAGCAGACAGGCGTTGTTGTTTTTGAAAAAAGCGGCAGGGAAAAGACTTTCAGGCCTTCAAGCGATTTTTGCTGGTGCATCCTGCAGGACGCCTACGGTCATTTCGGCAAGAAAAAATGCGCATGCACTGCCTGCAAGAAAATAAAGCACGCGTAAAAAAAGGTGGTTTGAATAAAAGAATTGATTTTTAAAGAAAAATTCCCATTGGCTGTAACTCTGGCTTTTTTGATTATCGCCAGCATTGCATATTTTGGGGTTGAAGGCATTGGAAACTCAATTAGTGGAATGGCCAGTGCAAAAAACGCCCCGAATTCAATCTATCAGGACATTCAAATCAAGCTTGCATTCAATGAAAAAGGCGAGGCAAAAGCCTTTGCGCTCGCAAAAAACAACGCGCTGGCAAATTATGCTGTTTTGGAAGGAAACCCGATTCCTGAGAAAAACTCAATGGTTTTGGGCGAAACAGAGGCCGAAATAATGAAGGCCGAAAAGCTGTTCTCAAAGCAAGGCGACAAAATTAACGGGTTTTTTGGAATAAGCACTTCAATTGAAGGAGTGTTAATGAAAACAAATTCGCCGATTGACTTTTTCCATTTTTTAAGCCAGGCGCAATTTGAAGGAATTGAAGGCGAAAGCGGAAGATTATTCCTGGCTGGCGAAAGCCCAAAGAATATCTATTACAAAAACTACATTTTTGAAGACTTGCCCGGCAACCTAAAGCTTGCCGAAGGAAAACTGAATGACTATGGAGAGCACCAAATTGTCGGAAAAACATATTATCCCGTAATTCTTGGCGCTGACGAAGCGAAAGCAATGCTTGCCGAAAAAAAATTCGCAAGCCTCGGGGACACTTTTGATGAATCAGGAAAG
Organism: Candidatus Iainarchaeum sp.; assembly: GCA_030649735.1. Taxonomy (GTDB): domain Archaea; phylum Iainarchaeota; class Iainarchaeia; order Iainarchaeales; family UBA10191; genus UBA10191. Next base: position 10,962 of record JAUSFL010000009.1, read on the forward strand.
CGCTTCATTATAATTGGAATTCTTAAAAGAGACAATTCAATATTTGACATTGCCAGAATTGTCCCATTAAGCAAGGCCCAGCTGGCAAAAATCGGAAAAATGGGGTGAATTAAGTGAAAAAAGTGACATTGCAAATTTCAGGAATGCATTGCGCAAGCTGCGCTCTAATAATCAACAAGTCTCTCGCCAAAGTCCAAGGAGTCAAGGACGCGAACGTGAATTTTTCCACTTCAAAAGCAACTATAGAGTTTGATGAATCAAGCGTGAAAGAAGACGACCTTGTTTCCGCAATAAAAAAGGCAGGCTATGGGGCTTCGCTGACTACTGGAATGGATGCTGAAAAGCAAGCGGCTCTTCAAAAGCAGGAAATCGACAAAATCAAGAACACTTTTTTCTTAAGCCTGACTTTTGCGCTTCCTGCATTCATTATTGGAATGGTTCTGATGCCTTTAGGCATTGAAATACCTTATTTTGGGTTTGTTTTGTTCTTGCTTGCAACTCCAGTGCAATTCATTGTAGGAAAGCAATTCTATCAAGGCGCCTATGCTGCCTTAAGGAACAAGTCAGCAAGCATGGACACATTGATTGCGATTGGAACAACAGCCGCTTATGCACTCAGCGTTTATAACATTCTTTTCAATCCTGAAGCCGGCCAGTATTTTGAAGTTTCAGCAATACTTATCACTTTAGTGATTCTGGGAAAATGGCTTGAGGCAATAGCCAAGGGAAAAACAAGCGAGGCAATAAAAAAATTAATGAATCTCGCTCCAAAAACCGCGACAGTAATCAGGAACAAGAAAGAGCTTGTCGTGCCTGTAGACAGCATTGTCTTGGGGGACTTGATTATTGTAAAGCCGGGCGAGAGAATTCCAGTAGACGGCAAAGTCGTTGAAGGAAACTCTTCAATTGATGAAAGCATGATTACTGGAGAAAGCATTCCTGTTGAGAAAAAGTCCGGCGACACAGTCACTGGCGGAACAATAAACAAGAACGGAACATTGACTTTCAAAGCCACAAAAATCGGCGAAAACACAACCCTTGCGCACATAATCAAATTGATTGATGAAGCCCAAGGCCGTAAGGCCCCGATTCAAAGGTATGCCGACAAAATTTCAGCATACTTTGTGCCTGCAGTGATTCTAATTGCAATTGCCACTTTTTTGGCCTGGTATTTTATTTTCAGCATGGGCTTGGCTTTTTCGCTGCTTTTGAGCGTTGCAGTACTGGTCATTGCATGCCCTTGCGCCCTAGGACTTGCCACGCCAACTTCAATAATGGTTGGGACTGGAGTTGGCGCAAAATACGGGATTTTAATCAAGGGCGGCGATGCCTTGGAAACCGCGCACAAATTAAAGTACGTGATTTTTGACAAGACAGGCACAATAACAAAGGGAGTCCCAGAAGTGACTGACATAATTCCAGCAGACAGCAAAACAAGCGAGCGAAAGCTTTTGGAAATTGCGGCAAGCATTGAAAAGGCCTCAGAGCATCCATTGGCTGACGCTATTGTCGCAAAAGCGAATGATTTGAAAATCAAGCTTGTGGCCACGAAAAAATTCACTGCAATTCCAGGCCACGGAATTCAAGCAGAGCTTTCTGGAAAAAAATACTTCTTTGGAAACAGCAAACTAATGGCAAAAAACAAGATTGGCATTGAACGATTCAAAGATTCAATTGCACGGCTTGAAAGTCAAGGAAAGACAGTAATGCTTTTGGCAGACTTAAAAAAACTCATTGGGTTGGTTGCCGCTGCTGACGCAATAAAAGACACTTCCAAAGAAGCTGTTTTTGCGCTGCAAAAACTCGGCATTGAAGTCTTCATGATTACTGGAGACAATGAAAGGACTGCAAAGGCAATTGCATCGCAGGCCGGCATTACTAATGTTTTTGCAGAAGTCTTGCCTGAAGACAAGGCAAATTACGTGAAGCAATTGCAGGCCAAGGGAAAAGTCGCAATGGTTGGCGATGGAATCAATGACGCTCCAGCCCTTGCGCTTGCTGACATTGGAATTGCAATGGGCTCTGGAACTGACGTTGCCATGGAAACAGGAAATATTGTGCTAATGCAAAACCACTTGACTGACGTGCCTAAAGCAATCAAATTAAGCAGGAAAACCATTGCTAAAATAAAGCAAAACATGTTTTGGGCATTGATTTACAACGTGATTGGCATTCCAATAGCTGCCGGGCTGCTTTATTCCACTTATGGAATCACTTTGTCCCCAATAATTGCGGGCGGCGCAATGGCATTAAGCAGTGTTTCAGTAGTGGGCAATTCCTTGCTTTTGAAAAGAGTCAAGCTGTAAGCAAATCAGCAGCTTGCGTTAAACTCTTACTGGAATTGGCTGCTTGTGCTTTATTTTTTTGATGATAGTGCTTGTTGAAATCCCGTCTTGCGCGCGGGGATTGAACACTATTTCCATTATTGGCATTGCTTTTTGCAATTCCTTGATTTCCTTATCGCTTGTTGACTCACGGGAAAGCATTATCACGTCAGGCCTTAAGGCCTTGACAAGCTTTAAATCGCGGTGCTTGCTGTCATTGGAAAAAACCAAGTCTACTGCCCTGAAGTTTTTCACGATTTCAATCCTGTGCATTGTTGGAGTGACTGGAGTTTTTTGGTGCTTGAAAATTTTGGCAGACCTGTTGCTTCCAACATGCACTACAAGCAAGTCTCCTTGCTTTTTGCAAAAATTCAAGTATTTTACATGCCCTGCGTGAAAAAGGTCGAAGATTCCTCCGGCTAGGACAATCCTGGCCAAAGGATGGTTTTGCCTGAATTTTTTTAATTCCTTCAGAGTGAACACTGCGTTCATAAAGATTCCTAAGGTTGGGGGGTTATTAATTGTTTCTTGCTATTGGAAATTCTTTTAGGTTGTTGGTTTCTTGGTAAAACTATACTAAGTATAGCGAGCTTTGATTTAAAAATAAATAGCTTTTTTCAAGCAATTGCCTTAGGGCAAACTTAAGTTTTACTTCCTGAAAAACTTGTACAAGTTTGCAATAAGCACGTTTGTAGGGCCAAGCGTTGTCTTGCTTGTTTCATAATCAAAGCTTGTTCCCAAAAACATTTCCGGCGGCTGAGCGTAATAAGCGACTTTCTCGCCAACTCCAGAAGTGACTATTACCGGAAAATACCTTCCAAAATCAGCGCCTTCCTTGCTTTTCAAGACAGTCCCATAATCCAAAGTCAAGACTCTCTTCGAGCCAATGCTTTCAGGCTCTTTAACCAATGCAAAATCCAAAGGCAATAGATTGCTCGCGCCAACATACAATAATTGGTTTGCCGCAAGCCCGTAAATCAACTGGTGGTTTCCAGTGCTTTCAGCAAGCAAGTTTCCCACTGGAACAGAATTGGTTCCGCAAGAACTGGTTTCGCAAAAATTTCCCAAATAAGCGACTGAAATTATGGTGTCAAACCTTACAGTGCTTTTCCCAAGCCTTCTCGCCCAAGGGCTTAATGAAGTGTGCTTTGCATTAACGTCCAAGTCATCCTCAAACAATTGCTCGTCTCCAGCCGCCATTTTAGTTCCCGCGTCTCCAGTCCAAACAAGCTTTCCGCCAGCGTCAACAAAGTCAATGAAGTACTGCAGTTGCTGAGTGCTCATTGTTCTGGCTTTTTCAACAATAACCAGGTCGTAATTCTGCAAGTTTCCGGCGCCAATTCTGGAAATGTGCGTTGTGTCTGCAATGACTCCGACAATTTTCGGGTCCCTCAATCGCTTTTGCAATTCTAGGGGGTTTCCAATTCCGTCATCGCCGTAAACAATCAATACTTCGCGCTTTCCAGTCAATGACAAATACAATGGATCGTAAACTTGGCACCAGCCGGGAATTTGATTGCATCTCACAAAGCCCATCCAAGTAACTATTCCAAGAAGCATTACGACGAGGCCTACAAACATTATGATGTGCCATGCATCGCCCATGACCATTTTTGTTTTCTCATAGTCTGGCATTAGAATTTCACTTTTCCCCTATTATGAGCATTTCTTCAGCGCTTCCTTCAAGCACTGTCTTGCCTTTTTGGAATTGAATGCTTCCCTTAAAGTTCTTCAAGACTGCCTTTGAGTCTTTTGCAAGAGTGATTGTCGTTTTTCCATTAGGCGTGCTTATTTCAATGCTGCCTTGCAATACTGCCTGGATTGTTTCACTGCTGGCGTCATTGATTGCCAAAGATTCTGCACTGATTGTCGCAGGCTGGCTTTTTTCAAAACTGCTTGAATTGCAGGAATTCTCGATTCCTGAAACATTCCCAACCGCAATTATTCCTTCAAGGCTTGAATTAATGCTTCCAGTAAATCCCAAAATTTTTGAACTCCCGCTCAATTTGACTGTTTGGCCAGGAATTTCAATGCTTGCAGTCCCTTCAGAAACTATTTCAGAATTCCTGTCAGAAACAAAATTCAGGTCTTTTGCGCTGAATTCTGCCTTTAATTGAATATTCTTGAATTGCGAAACATTAGAGTTTTCATCCTGCGCGCTTGCCGCAAAGTCTTCAGTGCCTGGCTCGCTTCCTGCCAAAAGCCCGAAAAACCCGGTTGCAGAACTTGTTTTTGAAGGCAATTTTGAGAACGCGTTCTGGCTAGTGCCCATGATGAATGCCGCAGTCGCTATTGACGCAATGACAAGCAAGGCAATGATTATTCCCTTCTTGCTTCCGCCTTTGCCTTTGCTGCCAACTTCATCGTAATCTGCCATATGGTTTAAAACCTTTTTTTGCGCTATATTTTAAAGGATTAACAAATATAAATGATTTTGCAATAAAAAGGAGTTGTTTTTTTGAAGGTTGAGAAAAGTACGTCAAGTTACGGCGGTCCGACAAGTTCGCTAGGGATCATGCGCTTTTTTGAGTCTGGCGGAGGGCCTAAAATAACGCCGGAAATAGCCTTTGCATTGTGCGCTGTATTTGGATTGGCAATACTAATTTTGCAAAAGCTTTGAAAAAGAAAAAGCAGTTTTTTTCATTCAGAGGTAAAAAAGCAATGCCAGAGCCGCATGCGCTGCAGCCAAAATCAAGGTCAATGCCGCAAGCCACGGATGCCATTTGAATGGAACGGCGCGGTTTCCTTTAGAATTCAAGAATCCAATCACTGCTGTGGCAAAAAGGCCGGTTATTACTGAAATGCCAATCCAAAAGACCAATGGCTTGCCAAAAACTATTGAATAACCTATTGCGGACAAAACCATCTGCAAAACGCCTAATTCTTATTTATTGCACTTTAATAATTGCTTTCATGTAAGGGTGCGGTGTGCAGTGATAATTGAAGGTTCCGGCCGTATTGAAAGTTTGCGTGAAAGACTGCCCTGTGGAAAGCAGGCCAGAATCAAACTCGCCATTGTCTCCAGTTGCAGTATGGCCTACTGAATCCTTGTTTGTCCAAGTCACGCTGTCGCCGACTTTAATTGTCAATTCTGCGGGAGCGAAAGCAAAATTGCTGATTTCCACAGCAATTGTTTTTGCGCCAGTGCTTGCCGGAGGCAAATTGTTGTTTCCTGCTGGCGGATTGTTTGCCGGAGGGTTTTGCGTTTGCTGGGCACAGCCTGCAAGAGCCAAAGCCATTGCAAGCAATATTCCAAAAACCAAAATTTTAGAATTCATGAATTAAATAAGGTTTTTTAGTTTTTAAATTTAGTAGTACAAAACCAGATTTTTCATCATTCTTTCAATTTTCCCACTTTCTTGAAAAACTCCCTAATTTCAGGGCTTTGGGTTTTTCCTTTGATTTCTTGGCAGACTTTAGAGCTTTCCGCAATGTTCTTTGGAAATCCCGAAAGAATTGAAATCACTGTTTTTTCACCCGGCTTTACGAGCATTACCGCAAATTCTGAACTCTTTCCTAAAAGCCCTTTAGCATTAGTAATTATTCCAGAATACATTTCTTTTCTTTCAAGAAAAGCCCAAAACTCTTGGATTTGTCCAGTTAATAGTTTATTGCATTTTGCCGCAAAAGCCTGTGATGATGGCTTTGTTAAAACAATCTCTTGCTTTTGCCAATCATAGCTTTCAATGTCATTCTCAGTGATTACTGATTCCTTATTTGTAGGCCTGCAAGCGTCTCCTCCATCCTCGGTCATGAACGGTCCGCCGGGAATTGTCATTATTATTTCAAACTTTGGCTCTTTCTTTTCTAAAATTTTCAATCCCATAAAAAATCTTTAGAATTAGGCTTTTCTGGTTTAAAATTATTTGCCTGCCTTCAATTCTATTGCAAACTCTCTCTCAACCAGCTTTTCCTTTTGGGCTTTTGGAGTTCCCGGAACTATTTTAGTGCTTGTCTCTTTTTCGATTTTTTCCTTGAATTTTTGCAGGAATTTTGCGTCGCTGCATTCAATCAGCAATTCTGCCTTTTGCCCGGGCAAGAGCTTTGCCTGCTTTCTTGCTTCCTGGATTCTGCGCAAAAGCTCGGCAATTTCCCACTCTTCCTTCAATTCAGAATCTGCCCGCGTGTTAAGAAAGACTGTTGTTGTTGGCAGTTCTTTCCTTGCCCAGAAATCTTCTGTCGGAACAATTTTTTGCTCAGTGACTCTCTTCACTTTCGCCATTCTTGCAAGTAATTCCTTGGTTTTCCCAAAATCCTTGCCGGACTTTGTCTGCAAAATTGCCTCTTTCAAAACCCACCTTAATTTCAGCTTGTTTTCTTCCCTTAACGCAAGCAAGACTTCAACAGCTTCCTTTGCCTTTTTCATTTCATTCTCCAATTCAGCATCAATCAATTGCTCATTTGCCGGAGTTATTGAATGCAGGTGAATGCTTTCAACATTGCTTTTTCCCCTGATTTTGTGGTAGTGGAATTCTGCCAAGTGCGGAGTTATTGGAGCCATTAGCTTAAGCACTTCAAAAATGCAGTAATTTAAAGTTTTTTCCAATTCATCATGGGTTTCGCTTCCAACCCTGTCCCTGACAAGCTTAATGTAAGTCTTTGACAATTCTTCAGTAATGAAGTAATCCAATGCCTGGGTTGCTTTCCCAAAATTGAAACTCTCAAACTGCAGCAAGACTTCCTTCTTCAAAGAATTAGTTTTGGAAACAATCCACTTGTCTTCTGCAGGAAGTTTTTTTGCGTCTTTCTCTTCAATTTCAGCAATGCCTGGCTTCAAGTACATTCCGGCATAATTGATTGCGTTCTGCAAAGTGCTGAAAGTCTTCGCGATTTCCTTGAAAACACCCCAGTCAAAAGCGAAGTCTTCCCCATTCATCAACTGCATGAAATAATACCTCATCATGTCGCGGTTTTGCTTTTCAATTATTTCCGCCGGAGTCACTACATTGCCCCGGCTTTTGCTCATTTTTTTCTTTTCCAAATCCATTACAAAACCGTGCATTCCAATTGCCTTGAATGGCTTCTTGTCAAAGGCCATCATGCCGCACATTAATTCAGAATTCCACCAGCCCCTGATTTGGTCGCGGCCTTCAATGTTCAAGTCGCTTGGCCAGTACTTTTCAAACAAGCCTTTTGTTTGCGGATATTTCAAGGCAGCCCAGCTTGAAACCCCGGAGTCAAACCACCCGTCCAAAATTTCAGGCACGCGCTTCATTTCCTTGCCGCATTTTTCGCACTTTAATTTTACAGAATCAATCCACGGCTTGTGAAAGTCCAAAGCCTTGAAATCGTGCTTTCCTAACGCGTGCTTTTTCAATTCTTCAGAGCTTCCAATCACTTTCACGCTTTTGCATGCAGCGCATTCCCAGATTGGCGCCGGAGTTCCCCAATACCTGTCGCGGGTCACTGGCCAGTCCGCAATTCCTTCCTCAATCCAGTTCTTGAATCTTTCTTTCACCCATTTTGGAACCCAGTTTACTTCCTCATTCAATTGCATTGCGCGCTCGCGCAATTGCCCAGTCTTCAAAAACCATTGCGGTATTGAAATCATCAATAATGGAGTGTCGCAGCGCCAGCAAATCGGGTACTCGTGAGAGTAAGAGTGCTGGAAAACCAGCGCATTATCGCTCTTTAAGTCTTCAATGATTTCAGCATCCACTACTTTCGCTTTTTTTCCAGAATACTTGCCTGCCTCTTCAGTCAAAAGCCCGTTGATTTTCACAGGGCTTATTGCAGGCAGGCCTGCCTTTTTTCCAGCGTCAAAGTCTTCCTTTCCATGGCCTGGCGCGCAATGAACCAGTCCTGTTCCATCTTCCAAATTCACATACCTTGCTGAAAGAATCACTTTATGCCTGTTGCTTGCGTTTTCAACTTTGCTCCAGTCAATCTTCAAGTTTTTTTCCAAAGGATTCTTGTACTTCAATCCTTCAAGCTCTTTTCCCTTGAAAGTCTTCAGCACAGTGTAGCCTGTTTCAATGGCGTCAAAGATTTTTTGGCACAATTCTTTTGCCAAAATCCATTTTTCCCCATTGCTCAATTGCGCTTCAACATACTCAAAGTCTGGATGCATCATTACTCCAGTGTTTCCGGGCAAAGTCCAAGGCGTTGTAGTCCAAATTATCAAAAAAGTGTCTTTTGCGTCAGCTAGCTGGAATTTCACGAAAACGCCAGTGTCTGTCAATTTTTCATGCTCGACTTCATTGAAGGACAATGGGGTTTCGCAATGCGGGCAGACTTGAACTGGATAAATTCCCTTGTACAAAAGCCCCTTGTCTGCGGCTTTCTTGAAGCTCCACCAAACGCTTTCCATGTACTCGTTGTCCAATGTCTTGTAAGCGTTCTCAAAATCCATCCAAACCCCCAAGTTTTCAAACTCTTGGGCCATTTCCTTGATGTGCTTTGTGCTGAATTCTTCACAGGCCTTTACAAACTTTTCCGCGGTGATTTTGCCCCCAATGTCTGCCTTTCCGGAAAGCCCCAGTTCTTTCTCAACCTTTAATTCTATTGGAAGCCCGTGGCAGTCCCAGCCAGCAATGTCAAAAACTTCAAAGCCCTGCATTCTTTTAACGCGCATTGCAGTGTCTTTCAGGCTTTTGTTAAGCCCGGTCCCCAAGTGAATGCGGCCTGAAGGAAAAGGCGGCCCATCCATTAAATAGAAAGTCTTTCCATTCTTTGCCTTCTTTTTTGCCTTTTCGAAAATCTTTTCTTTCTTCCAGAATTCCTGAATTTGCTTTTCAGTTTCCCTGCCGTATTCTTTCCACATTAAAAATCACTTTTGCTTTCTCTTCCAATTCCTTTCCATAAAAAACTGCTGCAATGCCTTTTCAAGGCCTTTCTTTCTTAAAATCTCATCGTAGCCTAAGAGTTCAAGATATCCGGTTAATATCCTGGAGTTCATTCTTGCTTGCATTTCGCTTCTTTCAAGCTTTTCCCCGCGCCTTGTCTTTTCCTCTATTTTCCTGATTTTTTCGGCAAAGCTTTTTGCTGTCTCTTGCTCGCCAGTAATCTGGCCAGTGAAAACCTGCTCTATTCCCCTAAAAGCATTAAGCCGGTAATTTACCGCCTGCTCTTTAGCCTGGCTTTTCTTCCTCAGCTCATTCAATTTTTCATTGTATCCTTTTCTTTTCAAAACCATTCCCAAGCCTTGGACTTTAAGCATTCTTGTCTTGGTTTTTTTCAAGGCGGGCATTCAATCAACTCTTTTGCATTTACTCAACGTGCTAGTGGGAACGGAGGGATTTGAACCCTCGACCACCAGCTTATAAGACTGATGCTCTAACCAGGCTGAGCTACGCTCCCATTTCATGATAGAATTTTGGAATGTTTTGTTAAAAAGGCAATTAGTCTGAAGGCTGCAAAATTCAAAATCAGAATAGACTGAGTATGGGTAAATCCCTTCTGGACTGCATAATTAATATTTGCAAGGTCGGTTTTTTAAAGCTTTCAAACAGCGCTTTTGAGCTTTTTTAAAACTTGAGTATAACGCTTCATGAAAAGCCCGAATTTGGCATTGCCTAATTCTTTGCGGATTTCTTCAAGGATTCTTTTCTGCTGGTTTTGAGAGCTTATCATGTCTTGTTTTCCCGCAATTCTTGACTCTTGCACAAAAGCAATTCTTTGAATTGCGTTTTGGATTTTTCTTCTGGCCAGCCCTTCTTTTCCATTGCTTGAAAGCCCAATTGAATCAAGCGCAAATTTTGCGGCAGTCTTTGAAAGAATCTCGCGCCTTTTCAAATTTGCTTCTTCAGCGTTCATTGATGCTGTCCGGTAAGCCCCGAACCTGCTTTCTTGAATTGTTGGGTCTAAAACCCGGATTTTCTCATTTTCTTTCCTGTTGAATTTTGCCACAATGCTTTCTGCAGACTGCCTCAAGGCCTTGGCTTTTTGCTTTGACGGCTGGGTCCATCCGCTAACAACGCGCTTGACTTTTTGGGGAATTTCCGGCTTCAAAAACCCAGCTCCAGTTCTTTCCCAAACTTGACTTGCCCAAAATTGTGCGCTGTCTGCAAGTCTTGCGAAATTATTTTTGCCCATTCTGGAAGAACCGCGCTTTTCACTTCAGCATTCAATGCAAGCCCGTGCTCTTTCTTTAACTTCCAGATTGCAGAATTCAACTCCATCAGTTGGCTTGTTTCAATTCTTGTTTCAACTTCTGCGGCTTTTGGAAATTCCTCAAAGTGAATGTCTTTTCCGCGCAATGTCTTGAAAATCTTGAAAGTTATTATTGGATTCACTGGCGCCCAAAGCTTCAGCATTAAATCAAGGCAGTAATTCAAAGTGAATACTGCCTGTTCTTGCTGTCTTTTCAGGAATTTTCCGTCACTATTGTAAGCGCGGGCTTTCGCAAGCTCCAAGTAATGGCTTGAGAAAGTTTCCCACAGGAAATTGCGCAGCATTACTGTCGGGTTGTGGAAGTCATAATTGCTGTAATGCTCGTCAGCAATGCGGGCGAGCTCGTTGATTTCTGAAATAATCCACTTGTCAAGCTCGTTCTCCAGTTCCGGAATCTTGAATGCTTTAGGCTTTCCAAAAGAGCTGATAAAGCGCGATGCGTTCCAAAGCTTGTTCAATGTTTTTCCAATCCCTTGGATTCTTTCATTGCTGCACTTAAAGTCTGTCTGCTCCAAGTTTCCTTCGCTGGCAGCCCACAATCTGAATGCTTCGGCTCCAAACTGCTGCAATAATTTTTGAGGGTCTATTACATTGCCGACACTTTTGCTCATTTTGTTTCCTTTCTCGTCAACAATGTGGTAGTGAATCCAAGCGTCCTTGAAAATCAATTCGTCAGTCAGCAAAAAGCACTTCAGCACAGTGTAGTAAAGCCAAGTTCTTACAATTTCTTTTCCCTGCGGCCTTAAACTGCAGGGCTTTGCGCGTTTGAAGAATTCTTCATCGCGTGAGTACTTCAGGATGTAAAGCGGGGAAATGCTGCTGTCAAACCAAGTGTCAAAAACCCGTTCTTCCCCTCGCCAGTCATTTGCCCCGCATTTTGGGCACTTGTCAACTGGGGGCTTTTCTTTCCAAGGCTGGTAGTATTTTCCTTTAGGCGGCAAGAATGCAAAGCCGCATTTTTTGCAGTACCATAAAGGCACTTCAGTCGCGTAATACCTTCGCCTGCTTAAAGGCCAGTCTATTGAAACGCTGTCAATCCAGTCAAGCATTATCTGCCTTGATTCTGGGGCGAAAAAATTCAATTTTTGCGCGAGCTCTTTCATTTTTTCCTTCACGTGCAATTGCTTGAGGTAGAATTCTTTCATTGCGACAAACTCTATCTCATGCTTTGAGCGCTCGCAAATTGGGGTGTTATGGATTATTTTTTTCTGCCCTGCCAAAAGCTTTTTTTCGCGCAATGCCTCGATCATTTTTTCGCGCGCGTCTTTTGGCTTCAGGCCTTTCAAGAATCCGGCGTGCTCGTTCATCAAGCCGTCAGGGCTTATTGCGATCACCGGCTTCAGGTTTTGTTCCCTGAAAAACCTTATGTCGCTCAAGTCTCCAAAACTGCACATCATTGCAATGCCTGTTCCCTTGTCAATTTGCGCCATTGGATGCGCCTTGATTGGAACTTCTTTTCCAAAAACTGGAGTGATTGCTGTCTTTCCTTCCAAATGCTTGTACCTGTCGTCTTCTGGATTGAAAATTACCATTCCGCAAGTGCAAACAAGCTCTGGGCGAGTTGTTCCAATGATTAATTCTTCCCCGCTTTCCTTGCATTTGAAGATAATGTCATTGAATGCTGACTCTTTGTCAATGTATTCTATTTCAGCGTCAGCGACTGTAGTCTTGCAGCCAGGGCAGTAATTGTTCACGCGGTCGTCTTCAAAAACAAGCCCTTTCTTGTACAGGTCAATGAATGTTTCCTGCGTCAAAGAACGATAGTCTGCAGAGTCTGTCTCGTAAATTTCCCCAATTCCAGTGCCTTTCTTCCAAGAATTGAATCCAATCCCGCTTTTGTAAAAAGAATCCATGCTTTCAAGCCCTGCTGACTCAAGCATTTCGCGGCATTTCTTGATGAATTCTTCGCGCGGCGTCTTTCCAACTTTGATGTTGAATTTTTTTTCAGCGCTCATTTCAATAGGAAGGCCGTTATTGTCCAATCCCAAAGGGAACAAGACTTCAAAGCCCTTCATGCGCTTGTAGCGCGCTATCATGTCCATTATCGCGTAAGTTGAGGCATGCCCGATGTGCACTGGAGTGTTCACGTAAGGCGGCGGAGTGTCAATTGAAAAAACGGCTTTTTTGCTTGCCGGATTGAACTTGTAGAGCTCTTTGTCCTTCCAGCCTTTAATAATTGGCTCTTCGAATTCCTTGCTCCATTGCTTTTCAACAATTTTTGGCTCGGGCATTTTAAGGAGCACTCTCCGTGCTTTTGTAAAAGATTAGTTCTTGGAATTCCTGCCGTAAACTATATTTGACATCTTTAACGCAAAATAATGGCTTGAAAGAGATTAAAAATGGTTTCTTTGATTTTTTAAGGCAGCCAGCAGCTTTTTTCTTTCACTGTTTTAAGGACAAGGTGCGTTGTTGTCTTGCTGATTTCATCCATTCCCAAAACAGTCCTTATGAATTCATTAAGTTCTTCATTGCTCTTGAATTTTGCAATAATCAAGGAATCAACCTGGCCAGTAACATCATAAACTGCGCTCACGTTCTTGTGCTTGCTTAATTTTTCCTCAAGCGACATTGTCTCCCCGCGCGTTCCTTCAATCTCAATGATTGCGCTAAGGCCATAGCCGAGCTTTTCATAATCAATTTCAATGCTGTAGCGCTTGATTATTCCTTTTTCCTTTAAGACTTCAACCCTGTTGATTACAGTGGTTATTGCAACCCCGAGCTTTTTTGCCAAAGTCCTGAAAGACTGCCTGCTGTTTTCCGCAAGCTGGTCCAAAATCAGCTTGTCCAATGCGTCAATTTCTTCAGTACTCATAACAACACCGTTTATAAAAAGCGTTAAAAACGTTTGTATTGTATTTGCTTAATTTAAGCTACATTTGTCAACAATCCAGTAAATAATAGTTAAATATAACATTTGCAGTTATTTATAAAGTTAGTAGAAAAGTGGTCGATGTTGGGAAATTGGGATAGGCTCACCTGCTAAGGCATTAGCCCTTTTCTACTCTAATTCTTAAAAAATTTTTCTTTGGAAAATTCGTTGATTGAAACATTAAGTCTCAATTGATTCTGCTCAATCAATTACTTTGTTCAATGGGTATTCAACAATCGCGCAAGCGCCCGCTTTCTTCAATTTTGGAATCAAAGTCCTCACTGCCTTTTCCTCTGCAATGGTGTTGATGTCATACCACCCGTTTTCTGAAAGCTTTGAAATAGTCGGGCTTTTCATTGAAGGCAATACTGCAAGAACTCCCTTGAGGTTTTTCTCGTCAACATTCATCATCAATCCAACCCTGCTTTCGGCGGCAAGCGCGCTTTGCAAAAGCAGCATTATGTTTTCCATTTTTTCCTGCTTCCAAGGATTCTCAAAGGCTTCCTTGTTTGTAATAATGCGGGTTGTTGACTCGAACAATGTTTCAACAATGCGGAGGTTGTTTGCCTTTAATGAGCTTCCAGTCTCCGTAACTTCAACAATCGCGTCGCAAAGCTCCGGCGGCTTTACTTCAGTCGCGCCCCAGGAAAATTCGACATTTGCCTCGACCTTGTTTTTTTTCAAGTATTCCTTGGTAACTTCAACAAGCTCTGTGGCTATTGTCTTTCCTTCAAGGTCATTGACGTTTTGTATTGGCGAATTATTGGGGACTGCAAGAACCCATTTGACTTTGCTGAACCCGCTTCTTGCATAAATCAATTCCCCAAGTTCGACAACGTTTGCCTTTGTCTCTAAAATCCAGTCTTTTCCAGTAAGCCCGAAATCAATAACTTTTTCCTCAATGTATCTTGGGATTTCTTGGGCCCTGATAAGTACCATTTCAATTTCCGGATCGTCAACTGTTGGAAAATAACTGCTTCCATTAATGTTAATGTTGTATCCTGCGCGCTTGAACAATTTCACGCTCATTTCCTGCAGGCTTCCCTTGGGCAATGCGACTTTCAGTTTCATTTTTTCAGCTCTTTTTTCTTGTAAGTTTTTTCTGGATTGAAAACCGGCTTTTCTATTTCCTTGATGCCTGAATCATTGTTCAATTGCCTGAAAAAGCAGGAGTAATGCCCTGTGTGGCATGCCGGCTTTGAGTCAACCAAAAGCAAGATTGAATCCAAGTCGCAGTCCACGAGGACTTTTTTGACGTTCTGGAAATTTCCCGACTCTTCGCCTTTAAGCCAGATTTTGTTTCTCGAACGGCTGTAAAAATGGGCTTTTTTTGTCTGGATTGTTTTATTCAATGCTTCTTCATTCATGAACGCAAGCATCAAGACTTTTTTTGTTTCCGCATCCTGCACTATTGTGGGAATTAGCCCGCCGCTTTTTGCGAAGTCCAGCTTAGAACTGCAGTTATCCATTAAAAATCAATTCTTTTCAGTGATTGGTCAAAAAAATTTCTAAAGAAACAAGTTTTCCGTGCTTTCTTATCAAAAATCCTTAGGGTAAAGCTTTTAAAATAAAGCGGGTTTAATTGGGTTTTTGGCTGAATTAAAATAATTTAAAGAGCGGGAAAAAGCCAAATTATGGCTTTTTTTGAACGCCGCTCCTTGAAAAAATTCAGTATCCTTCCCCGCTGTCAGAGCCAGAATCAAAGTCTTGGCCTTGGTTTTCGTTGCGTCTCTTGTTGAAGCCGCCTCCGCTCCTGTTGCCGTAACCGCCGCCTCCGCTTCTTCCGCCGCCTCCGCCACCAAAGCGTCCGCCGCCTCCGCCTCTATTGAAGCCGCCTCCGCCTCTATTGCCCCCGCCTTCAAATCGCGGCCTGCGCTCGAACTCTTTTTCGGACATGTCGTTGGTTTCGTCAACTGTTATTTCTTCAGTTGAGTCTTCAAGCGTTCCATACCTTCCAATGTTCAGTCTCAATTTGTTCTGGAACAGTGAAGTGTAGCCGTTGGAAATCTTGTAAGTCTTTCCTTCCTCAACCTTGTCAATCATGTCGTCCCATAATGTAAGCAGGATTGTTCCACTCGCATCGCCGACTTTTGCTTCAGTCACTTTGTGCGTTGAATTGTCAAGCTTGCTTGAAACTTCCCTCACTTCATTCTTTCCGACAGCTTTTACTACTACGTCAACCTTTTTTGCGAAAGGCCTTAACTCGTTAATTTGCATTTTGAATTCCTCCGGTAAATCTTGTGAATGCAGCAATTTGCCAACTTTCCTTTGACCGAAAATCAGGCTTTGTCTCCAATTCTCAAGCGCAAGGCATTTTCCTGCCTTTGCCGTCAAATTTGGCTCGGAAACAATATTTAAACCTAACCTTGAATGCGGGCGCCAAGCCTAGTGCATTTTTGAAAATAAAAGAAAAAGAAGAAAATTGGGAAAAAAATTCCCCAATTTATCTTTTAAACGATCTGGCAAAGTCTTGGATTTCCTTCTTGTAGCTCATTGCAAAGTTTATTCCAAAAACAATTGCTGCGACAATCACAAACGCGGTGAATGCTATCCTGAATGCATCCATCATTATTGCGACTTCAAAGCCGATTGTTTGAAGGCCTATTACTACGGCAATGTATGCTACAATGATCTCCACTATGAGTTGGATTGATTTCTTGAATTGGTAGTCTGTCGCCAAGACTTTATTGCCCAAGTATCTTGCGAACAACAATCCCAAGACAATGAACAGTATTGCACCAGCCACTTTTGGAATGTACATTACAAGCAAGCCTGCAAAGTCTGCCAAGACAGTCAATTGTATTAACTGCAATGCCTGTGCCAGGAATAATGCGATGATGAACCATTTCACCAGTGCTCCGGCCAGTTTTGACATCTTGACTTTTCCAATGGCTGACTCTAGCTTTCTTTCTTCAATCCATTTGTCAACCATTGCCTTTTCCAAAAGCGTTGATATAATCTTTTTGACGACTTCTCCAATGATATAACCCACCAAAAACACTATCACTGCGGCAATGAGCCCTGGAATAACGTTCACGAAAGAATTCCAAAGGCTTAATGCAGCATCTGACAATGCTGTTGCAGTAGATCCAATCAAATCTGAAGCCATTAATGTATCACCTTTTCAAGAAAAGACCGCTTAAGTATTTAAGCATTACCAAAAGCCCTTCGTTTTCTAAATCAAAACGCAATTAATGGTTTGATTTCTAAAAAATCTTTTTTTATTACTCTTGTTCCATTGATAATCATTAAGTGATTTTTTTGCTTGAATTGATTTTGGCAAGGCATGGGCAAACGCAATGGAACAAGGAAGCGCGCTTTCAAGGCTGGAGTGACTCTCCACTCACAAAGCTTGGAGTTTCTCAAGCGAAAAAAATTGCAAAATTCCTTGACGGAAAAAAAATTGACGCCATTTTCTGCTCTGATCTTGGCCGCGCCAAAGAAACAGCCGCGTTCATCATACAGCATCATCCAGAATCAAACGTGGAGTTTGTTGAAGAGCTTCGCGAGCTTTCATTCGGCCTTCTTGAGGGAAAGACTTGGAATGACGCCGCAGACGATGTTCCAAACTTGTTCGAGCTTGAAACAAAAGACCGGCTTTTCATTCCGCACCCTCGCGGCGAAAGCTTTGAAGACTTGCGCAAGCGCGTTGGAAAATTCCTGAAAAAAATCCTCAAGCTGCATGATAAGAGAATTCTGCTGGTAAGCCATGACGGCGTCGGAAGAAGCATTCTTCAAAACCTTTTCGACCTTGATTTTGAACAGCGTGGAAATGTATGCCACCCTCACGAAATAATCTATGTAATCAAAATTTCAGAATCCGGGGAAAAAGCCTGCGAATGGTTCAATGTGGTCACTGGCGAAGCTGGCGGGGGATTTTATATTCAAGAACAATGCTGACCAAAAGAATAATTAACAACCTTAAACAAAAGAATATTATGCCAAAGCCAATTCCTAGAAAAATTCAGCCATACAGGCCTAAAACTTCTTTTGGAAAGCGAGTTGTAAGGACAGCGGCTGTCGCCGGGCTTGCTGCCGCCACAGTATTTGGCGGAATCAGATTTAATGCCGCAAGAAAGGCAGAATTGAATGCGAGGGCTGATTTTTTCTCAAAGCACGGCGCAAAAAACGTGAAAGAATGGGTTGCATTGCCAGTCAATGCGAAAGAGCGCTTTCAGCTTCGCGTTTTGAACGCAAGGACTTTCAATGCTGTTGAAAGGCAGGCTTCAAGAATGAAGCTTGGAAAAGGCGGAATCAAAACAATCCTTGATACATTATGGTCGCATTCTGATATTTTGAAAGGAGACAGGGAAGATACAAGAGCCATTGACATTGCAATTCAAACCCGCATTGATTCGCTCAGAACAAGCAAGTACAATTCCCCAAGGGAGAAAGCCGCCCAACTGGAAAGAATTGGACGAGTTGTTGAAATCCGAGAGTGGGCTGGAAGCTTGCCTGTGGAAACCCAAGAAGAGCTTTTGGATTTGGTCCGCGCTGCAAGGGAATAAACTTATTTTTTTCTTATGGCGAGTATGTCATTGCCTGAAAAACCGCGAATTTTTATAATTCTAAATCCAGCGGCCTCAAGCTCTGATTCGGTAAACCAGCTCACAAATCTGGCTTGCTCAATCAATACAATTCTTCCGCCTTTTGCAGTATTCTCAATCAAGGAATGCAAAAAAACAGGCAAATTCATTTCAGGATGTCCGCGAGTGTAAGTGTTTAACACGCGATTGGCAATAGTCAAATCTGCCCCAACACCATCAAGTTCTTCAATTTTTTTTGGCAGAAATGAGACGTTCCTTATTGTCGCTGTTCTTTTAGGAATTCTTTTCAACTCTGAATCAGCCCAGAATTGGTTAGGGACTTTCTGTCTTAACTTTCTGTGATATTCTTCCTTTGTTCTTGAAGAGTTCAAAAGCGCGAGCTTTTTCATTCCAACCTGAATTGCTCCTTCCTGCGCATCGCAAGCAATCACTTGCGTGCCTTTTCCAAATGCGTGCGCTAATGCAATGCTCAGGCTTGCTGTCCCAGAACCCACTTCAAGAATTCTTTTTACGCCTTTCTTTCTGATAAAGAATGGAAAAAGCACTTTTTTGATTGTTTTCAATGCCGCGGAAGTGTCTACAGAATACCCATAAATAAATTGCTCCACTGGTTGTTGTGGCTTTTTCCTCAATCTTCTTGAAAGCGCTTTAGCCACTGGCTTTTCATGAAGTGTGGGAATTCTTCTTTGAATCATTTTGCAAAATAAGGATTCTCTAATTAAAAAAATAAGCGCTTTAACTGGTTAAAAAAAAGAAAAAAAGAGCGGATGAGATTTACATCTCATCCATTCCGCCCATTCCCGGAGGCATTCCTCCAGGCGGCATTCCGCCACGCCCTTTGGAATTGGCGGCAATGATGTCGTCAATCCTCAAAAGCATTTCTGCAACTTCAGAAGCTGAAGTGATTGCCTGTGTTTTCACAGCCAATGGCTCAATGACTTTCATTTCTTTCATGTTTGCAAAGCCCGCGCTGTAAACATCGACTCCAATGTACTTGCCGTCTTTGCCCGCATGCTTTGAGCGCAATGCGACAATGGTGTCAATCGGGTCCATTCCTGCAGTTTCTGCAAGCGTGCGTGGAATTATTTCCAAAGTTTCTGCAAAAGCCTCGACTGCAAGCTGTTCCCTGCCCCCGACTGTTTTTGCAAATTCTCTCAAGCGCATTGCGACTTCAATGTCAGCGCTTCCGCCGCCAGTAACCACTTTTCCAGACTTGATTGCTGAAGTTGTTGATCCAACAGCGTCCTTGATTGCTCTTTCGGCTTCGTCAACAACGTGCTCTGAGCCTCCGCGCAATAAAATGCTCACTGCTTTCGGGTTTTTGCATCCTTCGACAAAAACCATCAAATCTCCGGAAACTTTTCTTTCTTGCACTAAGTCTGCGTTTCCCAAGTCTTCCTTGCTCAAGTCGTCAAGCCTTGAAACAACTTTTCCGCCAGTCGCCCTTGCCAATGCATCCATGTCTGATTTTTTGACCCTGCGGATTGCAGAAATTTTTTCTTTCGCCAAAAAATGCTGTGCCAAGTCGTCAATTCCCTTCTGGCAGACCAAAACAGTCGCTCCGGACTCTTTTACTTTCGCAACCATTTTCTTCAATGATCCTTCCTCATGGTCCAGCATTGCCTGCAATTGTTCTGGAGAGTTTATTTCAATTTTTGCGTCAGTCTCCAATTCCTTGATTTCCAATGCGGCGTCAATCAATGCTATTTTTGCATTCTTGATTGTCTTTGGCATTCCAGCATGCACGATTTCCTTGTCCAGGACAATTCCGATAATTAATTTTGAATCGCCCAGTGATTCTCCGACTTTTTTTTCAACCTTGATGTTTTCAGTGTCAATGACCACTTTTCCGTCCTCTTCTTCAGTCACCATTGCGACTGCCTTCATTACAATGTCTGCAAGCTCTTCTGCTGCTTCAGCGCTTTTTCCAGTCATTGAAGTGTAAGCAATATCTTTCAAGGTCTTGGTGTCTTTCACAGTCAAATTGTCTGCTGTCGCCTCATAAAATTCCTTGGCTTTTTTTGCGGCCATTCTATAGCCTTTGATTATAATGCTTGGGTGGATTTCATCATCCAAAAGATTTTCTGCCTTTCCCAAAAGCCCGCCTGCAATAATTACTGCAGAAGTTGTCCCGTCGCCCACAGAATCATCCTGTGTTTTCGCGACTTCAACCATCATTTTTCCTGCCGGATGCTCAATGCTCATTTCGCTCAAAATTGTGGCGCCGTCATTTGAGATTGTAACGTCCCCCAAATCGCTCACGAGCATTTTGTCCATTCCTTTAGGCCCTAAAGTGCTCTTTATTGCATTGGCGACTGCCTTTGCAATCAAAATGTTAATTCTTTGCGCGTCCCTGCCGCGCGTTCTTTTTGTTCCTTCACCCATGAAGTAAACCGGTTGCTGCTGGTCATTTGCCATAGTATCAATCCTCCGAAAATTGGTAAAAACTTCTAAAATAGTAGTGAAATAATTGATGGATATGAATGTTTAAAAACAGTGCGTTTTGTCCAGTATTTTTAAACAAGCGCTAGGCAACAAATTAAATAATACTGGCTTTTAATTATTGTCATGCTGCGGGAAAAAAAACCTGATTTGGGAGACTTTGAAGAAATTCCATTGGGATTTGTTGAAAGGCCATTCTGGCCTGAATATTACTATGGGCATGAAGGCACATTTTACCTTCATTTTGAATGCCTTGAACAGTATTTTACAGCATTTGCGGAAAACATTCGGCAAAAGACAAATTTTGGATTGGATTTTGGGTCAATACGCTTCCTGGTTTCTTGTGACAATTCAGAGCAAAGCCGGCACGAAGGAATTAAGTCTTACTCTTGGGCGTACTACCACTCGGAAGAGTGCTGCTGTTGCGGAAGAAAAATTACGCTTGGGGATGACGGCTTTACTGAATTCAAAAATATTGCTTGCTTGAGCTTTATGACAACCTGGCCGCGAAGGGTTTACCCAAGAAATTTGGATGCTTATAAAAAAGAGATGCGTCCATATTGGGAAAAACACAATGAATACGAGCTAAAATCCCGGGTCGAGTGGATGAATGAAAATAATTCCCCAATAAAGATGACTGACCAGGACAAAGAGGATTTCATTCGCGATGGCGAACAGTCAATAAAGAATCGTTTTGCAAGAACAAGGGCCAATGCCAAACTCATTCCGTCAGAGCTCGTGGATTTTTGGAAAAAAATTGGGCTTGTGGACAGCAGCTTCAAAAGCTTGGGAAAAAAAGACGACTTTTCCGAGGCAGTGAAGCATGGCTTGCTGTTTTCCTATGCAACTGACCTTGCAAAAAAAGGAAATTCGGGCGAAGCTTTCAAAATTTTTGACAAGATTTTTTCAGAAAGCAAAATTGATTCCCTAAAACTTCAGGTCCTTTACCGCAAGGCCTGCTTTTTGTACTCTGCGGGAAAATTGGATGAAGCAAAAGCCTGCTTGGATGTGGTTTTGAAAATTGAGCCTGCGTTTTTTGGGGCCTTGAAACTTAATGGAGTCATTTGCGCCAGCCTCGGCAAGGAAATTGAGTCTCTAGAGTATTTTTTAGAATTGGAGAAATATGCCAAAAGAAAGCAATCTTAAGAAATTAATGAAAAATAGCCCAAAAAGATATTGATTCTAGGGCGACAAGCTAACTTGAAATGAAAAGATTAAAATATGCCTTCGGCATTTATTTTTGCATGGGACTTTTAGAATCTTTTGAAAAAGTAGCAAGCACTGCAAGCAGGACCACTAGCGCTGCAGAAAACACAATTAGCACTGCAGAACGCGCTAAAAGAGCCACTGACAAGGTTGGCGGGGCCTTGGCGCAAAAATGCAAGTTTTGCCAAAAGGTACTGGCCACTGACATGGAAAAAAAGAAAGGCATGTGCTCTGCCTGCGCCCTTGCAAGAATGTAAAACTGTTTAAATTGTTTTTTGCACAAAGCATTCTTGAAAAGCCATGGGACTCAATGATTTTTTAAAGCAAAACTCTTTCGAACTGGTGCGCAAAATCGCGCACGGGTATTCGAGCGAGGTTTTTCTGGCAAAGCACTTGCCTTCAGGCAATCTTTTCGCCTTGAAAGTCGAGAAGGAAAAATCACGCCGCGTGAAAATGCTTGAAAAAGAAGCCGGAAATTTGCTTTTGGCAAACTCTGAAGGAATTGGCCCCAAGCTTTTCGCGTTCGATCCAGTGGAGCGCATTGTCGTCATGGAATTCATTGATGGAATTCCATTCAACAAATGGCTGGAGAAAGGGCCTTCAAAAAAACAGCTCGCGCTTTTTGTGAAAAAACTTCAGGCGCAGGCAAAAAAACTCGACTCGCTGAGCCTTGACCACGGCCAGCTTGCTGGAAAGGGAAAAAACATTCTTGCAAGAAAAGCCGGAAAAAACTTTGAGCCAGTGATTGTCGATTTTGAGAAAGGCTCGCAGTGCAGGAAATGCCATAATTTTTCGCGGCTTGACGGTTTTTTGTTCAAGAATCCAAAAAGTTTTGTCAGCAGGAAAGTAAAGCAAATTCTGGAAATTCAGGAATAGCTTTTTATAGTTGGCTGGCGTTTTTTTCTTTTGTGGAGTTTTAATGAATTCTAAAGGCCAGCTTAGCTTTGACTTGATTTTTGCGGTATTGCTTTTCCTAACCGCAACTCAAATAATACTTTCAATGACGCAGGGGTTTGAGGAATCGCAAAAGCAAATTGCAGCCCAAAACCAGCTTCGCGGAATCTCCGAAAGCTTTGCCTCAAAAATTTCGCAAACATCCCTGCTTCCAAATTCTGAAGTCAATTTCCAGACCCCTTACATAATGCTTGCCGGCTCCGGGCTTAACGACTGCAATATTCAAATGAGCAAGAAAGAAGAGCCGCTTCATTCTGTTGAAGTTTCTGTTGAAGTGCTTTACAGCGTTTATACGGGAAGCGTAAGCAAGGAAGAATTAGTGTCTTATTGCGTGCAAAATGGCTGGCTTCCTAAAATAAAAGTGACCGCGGGAAAAGGCGCTTCGCAAGTTTTTGATTCAAAAACTTTTGATTTGGACTTTGTTGACGGAGTGCAGAAAAAAATAGCAATGCTTAATCTTTCTCAAGCAACTTGGATTGAGCTGGAGTTTTTGGGCGATTGCGCCGGAGGGCCTCCAAACCTTGGAGGAAACGCAAGCACTGACTTAAGCCTGAAAAAAATGATTGTTACTGGAGTGATTTATGACTTGGGCAATTATTACATGCCTTGTTCTGGCGCCGGACATGCAGGCTGCCCTGGCCTACTGCAAGTTTCATTAAGCAGCCAGCCTAATTGCAATTCAAGCAATGGTTTGTATTCTTGCAGAGCTAACCAAACCTGCCCTGGCGATTGGATTGCGTCAAATTCAGACAGGTGCTGCAATACAACATGCTCTGATTCCGGTGAAGTGCAGGCTGACTACATTTCCGCCGGAACTGTTTCCAAAAGAGCGAGCGTTTCAGTCCCTTTGAAAGTGAGCGATGAATTGGTTGACGGGATTGGCAATCCTGTAAGCGGTTTTTCTTTCTCTTGCGGCAGCAAAGTTACTTGCGTGCAGGGAGCTTCAGGAATTTCCTGCATTAAAGGGTGATTTGAAAATGCCGAACAAGTCCTTGATTGAACTGGAAAGCCTCTTGAAAATTTCCGGAAAAAAAGACATTCCAAAAGACCTCGCCACTTACAGGACTCCTTCAGGAATTCACGGCTTTGACGAAATGGTTGAAGGCGGTTTTGAAAAAGGCTCGGTGAGCTTAATTGTCGGAGTCCCCGGCTCTGGAAAAACAACCTTTGCCTTGCAATTCCTGTATTACGGCGCTTCAGTATTGAAAGAGCCTGGATTGTTCATTACTTTTGCGGAAAGCAAGGAAAGCATTTACAGGCATGCGTTGAATTATGGGTGGGATTTTTCAAAGCTTGAAGAAGAAGGATTATTCCAGATTCTGCAGTTCAAGCCGCATCAAGTCACTGGATTGATTGAGGAAGGCGGCGGCTCAATAAAGGACGAGATTGAAAGCCTGGGCGTGAAAAGAGTCGCAATAGACAGCATTACCGCATACACCTTGCTTTTCAAGGACGAGTACCAAAAGCGCGAAAGCATTGTCTCTTTCATTGACAGGCTGCACGAGTGGAACTGCACTTCAATGATCATTTCAGAAATGCCGCCAATGATTTCTGAAACAAAGGAAGGCAGCATTGGATTCCTTTCAGACTCAATCATTGCATTGCATTATTCAAAGCCAAAAAACTCCGCGGACAGGGTGCACAGCATTGAAATATTGAAAATGCGCGGAACAAGGCATTCCACCAGAGTGTGCAAAATGGAGTTTGAAAAAAACGGGATTTCAATCTATCCGGAAATTGAGCCAGAGCATTATTGAATCAAGTTTTCTTCCAAGCAATTGTTTAATTTCCTTGAAAAATTGAGAAATGAGGGAAAGTTATTAATTCTAGAAATTTTTTATTTTTAATATGAATTTTTTTGTAAAAGGCTTGGTTTTGGCTGGGTTTTTGTTTTTTGTACTTCCTGTGCTGGCAAATGCTTCTTGCGGAAGCCTTGCCAGTGGCCAATATTACTTGCTTAAAGTACTTCCAGGAGACCCTAGCCTTTGGGTGAATAATCAAACTCCATTTATAAATCCCTCATTCGCGTATGTTGATGAATTGTTCACTTATTCAATTCAAGGGATTGCAAACAGGCAGGGGCCTTGCCTGTATGTTGAAAGAAACAACGCCTGGCCTGAAGGCGGGGATTATACTTTTAATTGGGAAAAGGTTTTGGCAGACGATCCAGACATTGGGGTTGTTTCAGGAACAAATTTCCAGCCAGTAATTGTCCAGCCGGAAAACATTTTTGCAAAAGCAAAAGATTTGGGAGTTATAAAGTACTTTTTTTGGAATGTCGAAACTGGAGTTTCAACAAACAATTGGGACTGGATAGATGTTAGAAGCAGCCCTGCAAGAATGGCTGCTTTCTCTTATGCTGGGGCCAAAAGCGCGATTGCAATCCCTTATGTTAAACGAGGAGGCCTGAACAATCTTGCAGTCAACATCAAAAACCCAAGCACAATGATAAATTTCCAAACAATTGAAGAATTAAAAGCATACCTTGATGCATTGGGATTTTCCCAAGCACAAACTGACTGGAGTGCTTTTGAAAATGAAGTAATTGCCTATTCAACAGGCCATAATGAATTTGAAGTCAAAACGCACGCTTACAACTGGCTTGTTCAAAACTGGCTGAATAATTCTTCTTTTGGCTTGAGCAAGAATTATTTCTGCTCTTTAGGAATCGGTGCTGATGACCAATGCGTTGAAAACAAGGCTTTTGCCTTTTTCCTTAACTATTGGCCAAATCAACCTTGCACTTTAGCAAGCAATCAGTGCAGGATAGCATATTCTCTTTCAAACTCAACAAGCTTTACTGATAAGGCAAAAGACCATGAAATGGCAGAGTTCATTCTCTTGCAATCCTCAAGCAATGCGACTGTTTTTGGCTGGAGCAATTCAGAACCGTGGTTTGCTTTCACTAACGCAAAATTCGGGCATGTTACCTCGCAAACAGGCGGGTTTAATTTCAGTTTTATTTCAAAAATTCCAGTAATAAGCCCGCAATATTTAATAGCACCTCAGCCAAGCACTGCCTACCAGTATGATGAAGGCAAATACTATTCTGGAATAATGGTTGGCGACTCATCATACGCTAACGGCGCAGGAACAATGTTTTACGACTCTTTTAGCATAAATGGCTCTGGAGTCGGAAGCTTTACAACTACAACAAAACTCAATTGGGGAATAGACTCCGCATTTTATGACCGCGCGCCAATCCTGCTTGCATATTATTTCAAAAAGGCAAGACCTGGTCTAGACTTGATTCAAGCAGGAATTAGCGGAGACTACTTTTTCGCATTGGCGGTTGCAAAATTCAAGGGAATGCAGTCCCTTGATGCAATACTGCAAAAAAACAAGACCAGAATTCAAAATTCAGGAATGAGTTTTTTCGCAAACCCTTGGGATGGCTTTGATGAAGGTACAGTCGATCGTGAGCCTCCTGCTAATCCAAACGATTATGGATTGTCGCAAAGCTACTATCAAACAAACTGTTCATTCAGCCAGCAAGTATACACGCAATATTACCTTACTCTTGGAGTGAAAAACGCGTTTCAGGGGGCAGATGCTGGATTTAATTGCATTAGCCCTGAAAGCCCAGTATACACTATAGGCACTGGACCTTCAAAAACCACTGTAATTTCCAGGACTGCGCGCGCTGACTTTTTTGGCTTCAGTCCGAACACAACAGCAGAATTTGACTCAAAATTCACTACTTTCAAAAACAACTACAATATCAAGACTCCACTGATGTGGTTTACTGGCTTAATTCCTGAAACTTCAACAAATCCTGGAATGACAAGTACAAAATTAAGTCAAATTGAACAAAACCATCCAGAATTGAAGTTTGTTTTGCTTGACGAGCTTTATTACATGGCAAACATGCTTTACAACAACGAAATCCAAAACCCGACTTTTGCAGATTCTGCAACGCCAGTCTGGAATTTTTCATCAGCAGACGCGTCAATCGCGGCTTCAGACTTTGCAGACAGCAGCGGAAAGTCATTAAAGCTGAATAATTATTCTTTCGCTTTCCAAAAGCCACAGGCATTAACGAGCGCCAGCGGGAAAAAATTCAAGCTGACTTACTGGGCAAAAAAAACAAACTCCAACTGCACTCCGTTTGTTACAATCCAAGAGCTTCCAAGTTGGAGTGGAAAAGCAACCCAATACATTGACTCAACAAGCTGGAAGCAATACTCTTTGATTTTCACATTGCAAAGCAACAACGAGCACATAGTGACTCTTGCAACAGCAAACCAGGATGCAGGCAAAGGAACTTGCGCCTTGCTTGATGACGTGCGCTTGGCTGAAACCAACGAGCAATCAGAAATCTGCAGTAACGGAATCAACGATGATGGCGACGGCTTGATAGACTGCGCAGACTTCACAGACTGCCCAACAGGAACTGTCTGCGGAACAAACAAAACATGCAATGCAAGCAGGCAATGCGTTGACGTTGTAAGAACGCTAGCAGATCCAGACTTGAGGCTTTACATGCCTTTTGAAACAGACGTTAAAGATTACTCAGGAAACAACCATGATGGAGTTTTGGTTCTTGGAAGAACAATCAACGATGTCGTATTGTCTGACGCGCAAAGGGGCAAAGTGCTTTCAGTCAACAGTTCATTGCTCAATTATGTCAAGGTCTCAAACAGTTCTTCACCTGGCAATTCTGACTTTGCATTCGGGCAAAGGCAAAATTTTACGATAATGTTCTGGGGAAAAGGCGCCGCGGGCGCGCAGTTCGTTTTGGCAAACGCTTACCATGACACCGGGCCTGGATTTGGCGCTTACAGGGACGGATCATACATTACTGAAGGCTCAACTGATCACGTTGCGCCTTGGGACAGCCCGCCCCCAAAACTGGCCGGAAGCCCATGGCTTGGAAACGTCGGGCCTGGAGGAACTCCTTGGACTTGGATGGACAGCGCTTGGCACCATGTTGTTTACACTGTAGAAAGAGACCAGGCAAGCCCGCAAGCCTGGGTAAAACTTTCAACAATTATTGACGGGGGATTAGCATCAACTGGTTCAAGAAATTATTCAGTGTCATACCCTAATGGCTGGACTCCGGACTTGGACCAGGAGACAATTAATGCAACTCCAATCCGCGACTTGATAATCGGCGCGGGATATAGCACTGGACAGGTAGCTGGACAAAACAGCATCAGCTTTCCTTATTTTGGAAGCCTTGACAATGTAAGAGTTTACAATAGGCTGTTGACGCTTGCTGAGATCCAAAAAATTTACAATGAAGAATTAAACCTCATTGGCCCAGTGCGCTCTGATGGAACTCCAACAGGCACATTGCCTTCTGCAGCCCAGGCAACAATAAGCCTTTTGACAAATGTTCCGGCGACTTGCAAATATTCAACAACTGCTGGAAGTTGGGATCCAACAAAAGAAAGCCTTGACAACATTTCGCCAACCTATCATTCAAAACTTGTGAATGTTACTGCTGGAGTGAATACTTTTCATATTATGTGCCAGGACACTTCAAGCCCTGCAAAAGTCAACACCACTGATTTTACAATTTCCTTTACAGTGACTGCGCCTCCGGCTCCGGTTTGCGGGAATGGAGCAATTGATGCTGGAGAGCAGTGCGACGGCGGCATTGGCTCGCAAACTTGCCCCGGATTTAATTCAAACTTTGTTGGCGGAAGCTTAAGTTGTAATGCCGCAGGAAGCCCTAATGAATGCACTTTCAACACTTCAAGCTGTGTTTGCAGCAGTTGCGCACCCGCGGTCTGCAGCCATTCGCCATTGCAGAATGGAAACTGCTGCTGGAACACTAATGAAATAATAAAAGATGACTTGGATTCTGCACTTGCAATAGTCAATGACGGGTGGTTTAGGTTCTTGTGCCATGACGGCCAAGTTTTCGTCCATGACGGAGTCAATGAAGGCACAATAAGGGTTTCAGAATGCACTGTCAAAGGGCCTTTTTTTGCGTTTCCAAATTATCCCGATGCTGAATGGGAAGGTGGCTGGAGATCTGGAAATGGAGAAGGCATTGTTTGCGATACTGGAAAAACCTGCCAGTCTGGAGCTTGCGCTGCAACGCCGGGCTGTACTTTAAATTCTGAGTGCACTACTCAAAATCCGGCATTGCCAAAATGCAAGACAAGCCCATTGCCAGGGGAATGCGTGCAATGCCTGGCAACTCCTGACTGTGGTTCAGGATATATTTGCGTTAGCAATTCTTGCGTTCTAAACCGGGTTGGAATTGTGCAGCAGCCAAAAATTTTAGAGATTGTTTTAGACCCGCAGGCCCCAAACACTGAAGAGAAACTGAATGTTTTTGTGAAAGTAAAAAACTTTTCTGCAAGCGATGCTGACTTGAAAATAAATGCATACATTACTGGGTTTGTCAGCAGGTATGATCCAGAACATGATTCAAAAACAGTTCCTGCAGGAGAATCAGCAGACTTCCGCATTTTTGGATTCATTTACTTAAACATGTGGGCAATTTTCAATGAAGGAAAAGTCTACTCCATTGTCGTAAAATTGGAAAAGCCTGACGGCACTGTTTTGGACACTGCTGAAAAACAGTTTGGGCTGAAAATGCAGCAAAAAAGCGTTCCTGAAGCAAGCCCGATTCTTGCTGTTGTTGTCTTGGTTTTTGTTTTAGGGCTTGTTTACTGGAAAAAAAGCGAAAATTAAATCCGGCAAAGGCTTTTTAAGTAAAGTTTTAATATTGCCAGTCCTTATTTTTAACATGCGTTCCTTAAAAGGCCAGGCTTCGGTCGAGTTCTTGGTCATAGTCATTGCAGGCTTGATTTTGATTGGAGTAGTGGCTTTCTTTCTTTTCTCGCAAAAAGGCGGTGTTGGCTCGCGGTCTGAAATAGACTCTGCACAGCTCATAGTGAATGATGTTTCAAAAGCAGCGGATGATGTTTTCATTCAAGGCCCGGGAAGCTCGAAAAAAATTCAAATAACAGTTTCTGAAAGCACTGACTTGAACAATTCAGGAATTCTTGAAAAAACAGTTTTTTTAAGCCTGCAGGGAACAAGGGTCTTTTCAAACTCCAAGGTAAAAATGACCGGAAGCTTTCCAAAGCAAAAGGGATTCCAGGACGTTTTCCTGAACGCAAGGGCAGATTATGTTTTTGTGGGAGAGTCAAGGATTTTTTTAAGCCAGTATTTCATATTTGCAGAATTGGTTCAAGGCGACAATGCTTCAGAATCAATTGTTTTAAGGAATGAGGGAAATTCTCCCTTGACGGTTCAGGTAAGCAAGGAATTTGACTCTTCAATCGTTTTCTTGGAAGTTAATTCTTCAAATTTTTCATTGGCTTCAAAAGAGTCAAAAACCATTGTGCTGGATTTTACCGCAAGGCCTTTGGGATTGGGCCAGGCTTCAGGAAAACTGAACATTCAAGTTTCAGGGAACGATTATTCTGAAAAAGCAGTGATTCCAATCACTGTTTCAGTAAAGGCCTCAAAGGCAACTGCTTCAGGCTCTTTAAGGATTATTCCAAACTCTTGGACTGCCTCGCTAAAGTCGGGGGAAAGCGTTTCAAAAACATTCAAGGTCTGCAACCAGGCAAATTCAACTTCGGGCGCCGTAAATTTCGCAAAGCTTGAAATCTTTTCAAAAGAGCTCCCGAGGACTGAGGGCGGAATAGTGTGGAGCGTTTTTGAAGACAATGACTTCGTGTATGCCGGAATGCAGGACGGCGGAATTAATGTCTGGATGAAAGACCTTACTTTTTTCAAGAAAGTTTCTGAAACAGCAAGCGCGATAAGGGCGGTTGCAAGCAATTCTGACTTTGTTTTTGCGGGCAGTTCTGACGGGAACGTTTACGTGCTTGACAAGGAAGACTTTTCACTGAAATCAGTTTTGGTTGGAAACTCAGGCCCGATAACAAGCCTTGCCATTGACGGCCAAAGAATTTACGCGGGAACCTCGTCCGGAAAAATAATCATTTGGGACAATTCAGCATTCAATCAATTGGCGAATTTTTCAAATTCGGCAGAATCAGTGAATTCTTTAAGCCTTGGCAGCGACAGCATTTTTGCGGGCAGTTCTGACGGGAACGTTTACGTTTGGAAAAAATCAGACCTTTCTTTTGAAAGAATCCTGGCCCAGCCATCATCGCCGGTGAATTCGGTTTTTGCAGACTCTGACTTTTTGTTTGCCGGAACCCAGGACGGAAAAGTGTTTGTTTATTCGCTCAGCGACTTTTCATTGGTAAACGTCATTTCAAAGTCATTGAACAGCATAAAGCAATTGTACTCGAGCCCTGCGGGGAATTTTTTGGCAGTGGCAGCGGCCGATTCGGGAGTTTATTTTTTCAGCAGGCCTGAATTCATTGAAACATTCAATGCTTCCGCAGGCAAAATGATGCAGGGAGTCTACGGGAATGAGGGCACAGTGCTTTTGGGAACCGGCGATTCTGAAGTTTTTGCAATAAACTACAGCGAGTTCGTCAGCAAAATCGCGTCCTATTGGATTAATGACCTGCAATCGCTTGATTCAATTCCTGCGCAATCATGCAGTGACAAGAATTTCACAATAACCATTCCGCCATCAATGACTTCAAACAGTTTTTTCGGCGACTTGAACATAAACAGTGCGGACGAGGGATTTGATGTCCTGCAAATTCAGGTTAATGTTGAATGATTCTTTCCACAAAGCGTTCAAAAAAAGGTTTTTGTCTTGAGGTTGAGAAGAGGCCAGTCCAGCATTGAGTTTCTCATAATTCTTTCATTTTCCCTGATTGCTTTTGCAGGAATTGTCTTTTTCACTAACGCGCGGATTGGCTCATTGAACAAGTCAGTCAACGAGCAGGTTGCAGAGCAGGCAGTCAGCCTTGTTTCAGCATCCGCAAAGGATGTTTTTCTCCAAGGCGAAGGCTCTGAAATGCTGGTTTCCTTCAAAGTCCCGGGCGGCATTGACGCTTCAGGCTCTGGAGTGAAGGACAATTCAATAATTTACAAAGTCAACAACACCGCGTTTTTCAAAAGCCTTGACTTTAACCTGGAGGGAAGCCTTCCATTAAAGCAGGGGTTTTCAAGCGTTCGCGTTTTCTCAAAAGGCGGAATTGTTTTTGTAAGCCCTGCCTGCGTTTTTGCGGACAAGACAATGCTTTCTGAAAAAATCCACCAGGCCAGCGGCTTTCAGGATTCCATAGTCTTGAAAAACAATTCATCAAGCGATGTTTTTGTGAGAGTTTCAAAAACCCTTCCTTTTGAAGACATTTCCCTTGTTTTCTCAAACAGCGAGTTTGACTTGAATTCAGGAATTTCGCAAAACATTGACTTGCTTTTTTCCGCAAAGCCGACTGCTTCAGGAAATTATTCCGGAAAAATTTCAGTCGCGACAATCAATGAAGACTGCGCTGGCTCTTTTGAAATCCCGTTCATTGTGAATGTTTCAGGGACCGGGGTTTTAAGCGTGTTCCCGTCAAAAATTTCCGGCGATTACTCCAAGGGAAGCTTTCACTCAATGCAATTAAGCATTTGCAACAATTCGCAGGAGACTTTGGCAAATGTTTTTTCAGAAAGTTCAACAGGCTCTCCTGGAGAATGGTTTTCTGAAACAGCGCCAATAGAGCAATTGCCTCCAGGCTGTGCCGAACGGACTGTTGAATTCTCAATACCAAGCAATGCTTCAGGGGCATATTCTGGCTTCTTAAGCTTCACTGACAATTCAAACCTTGCAAGCATTGACTTGAACATTAATGTGCTGGAGGAAGGCTGATGAATTCCAGGGCGCAAGTGACTGCCGAATTCCTTGTAGTGATCATTGCATTGCTTTTCGTGCTGAATTTCGCGTTTGGCATTTACTCAAGCAATTTGCGGCTTTTCTCGGACTTCGCGCAAACTTCTGAAATGAAAATTTCTGCGGCAAACATCGGCAATGCACTTGACTCAGTGCTTTTTGCAGGCAATGGCGCAAGCGCGGAGTTTCTTTTTGAAAGAAAGCTTGACTATAACGCGGGAGTTTCAGGAAGCATGCTTTCATTAAGGTCAAAGAACGCGCTGGTTGACTTTCCGCTTTCAACAAGCGACATTGACTTTTCAAGTTTTGAATTCAACAAAAAACTGAAAATTTCGAACAATCTTGGAAGAGTGGTGGTTGAGAATGCCTGAGTTCGGCAAAAAAGGCCAGATTTTTTCCGCTGACGCCTTGCTTGGAATGATTGTCTTCCTTTTCGCATTAAGCATTGTCTTCTATTATTTCGGGCAAATTTCTGAAAGGGACAGGGCCTTCACTGAATCTTTCGAAATGAAAACAATCGCTTTCAATTCATTGAGCTCGCTTGTTGAAACAAAAGGCGCGCCTGAAAACTGGGAGTTTGCAGAAATCCAGGACGCAAAATCTTTCGGTGTTTCTTCAGAACGCAATGTTCTCTCGCCTGAAAAGCTTGAAAAATTCGGCGAATTCACATTGCAGGACGCGAATTCAGTCAGGAAAACCCTTGGCTTGGGAAAGTATGATTTTTCTTTCAAAATTTCAGACTTTAATGGAATCGAGGTTTTTTTGGCAAGCTCAAGCAATTCAAGCAAGTCTGTCTCTTTCAAGACCTCGAGGATTTCACTGTACAATGGAAGCCCGGCAATTGTTTCGCTCGAGGTGTTCAAATGAACTCTCGCGGTTTTGTGATTTCTTTTGACGCAATCCTTGCGTTATTCGTCATTTTTGCGTTCTTGATTGCCTCATTCTCATTGATTGCAGGAATTGACGAAACATCATACAACCGGCTTTTCTTGAAGAATTTTTCGCTTGATGTCTTGACAGTGCTTGAAAAGTCTGGAAAATTGGCTTCTGCGGCTTCATCAGAAGACACTGAACCATTGGATTCTTTCCTGAACCGCCTGCCTTTCTCGTACTGCGCGAGAATTGACATTTTAGAGCAGGGCTCGTCGCAAATTTTCCTGACTGCCTCCAGGGCTTCCTGCACGAACCCGCCGCAAAACTCTTTCCTTGCAAGAAGGTTTTTTTCCGCAAAAACAGGCAATGCCACAATATACTACAATGCTGAATTGCGGGCCTGGATTTCTGGTGATTGAAATGTTTGGAAACAATGAAGGACTGCGGGGAATTGGAAAAAAAGGCTTTTTTCTTTCTGTCTCGATTTTCATGATTGTAATGTTTGCATTGCTTTTCTCGCAGCAATTCCTGCACAAGTCCCAAGGCTTTGAGAATTCTTTCTCGGAAAGGTTTGCGCTGCAAAAGGCCGCGTTTGTTTCCGACAATGTCTCAAGCCAGGCAGCGGCCTTGCTTGGCGCAAAAGTCGGTTTTGAAGATTCGCCAGCCTCTTCAATCGTAAGGGTTTCTTCAGGCATTCCTTGCGGGGCGAGTGCTTCAGGGCTTTCAGGCTTCAAGAGCTTTGTTGAAAATGAAGTTTCCCAACTTAACAATTCCCAATTGTCGATTGACTTTTCAAGGCTTTCCGGAGGAAAGCAGGAATTGCTTTTCTCAAACGGCCTGCAAATGGACTGCAATAATTCTTCAGGCAATTCCCTGGAGTTTTATTCAACCAATGATTCTTCAATGCCGTTGGTTTTTGACCTGAACATTGAAGGCACTGGATCCTTGAATGATGTTGCTGCATGGCAGTGGCAGCCTTCAGGGGATTTGGAAGTGAGAATTCACTACAAGGATTCAACAATCACTTACATTGGCTCTGGAAAAATAGACGCAAGCATTGAGAATTCCTTTCGCTTCAATTATTCCGGCGGCTCATTGAAAATCACTGCAGGCTCGTTCAACGGGCATTCCAAGGCATTAAAGATTGAAATTGACAATGACGCGAACGTTAGCGCGGCAATTGTTTCAAGGATTTCTCTCCCCCAGCAGGAAAAGCCAGTCGCGTCTTATGACGCAAGCACATCGTTCAAGCAGGCCGGCGTTGAAAAAACCTCAAGCATTGAGCCATTGCAGGACTAGATTGCCCTTGCTTTTTTTTGTTAACTTTCACCCCCTGTCGTAAATTGGATTCTTTTTAAATTGCTTTTTGTTTTTGCGGTTCTAATGCAAAAAAGGTTTTACTTGGACACTGCAATTTGGCGCGATTATTTCGAGGACAGAAAAGACTGCATCAGGCCTTTGGGCGAGTTTGCTTTCCAGTTCTTGAGAAATTGTGAAAAGCAAGGCTGCATGGCTTTATATTCAAGCCTGGTTGTGCAAGAGTTGAAAACAGATTATTCCCAAGAAAGAATTAGTGAAGTTTTCACTGCATTCAATCGGATTCTTGTTGAGGTCCAAATTTCTGGCGCGCAGGTTTCTGAAGCGAGAAAGATTTCAACAAATGTGAAAGAAACTCACTTGAAAGACGCCCTGCATGCAATCTTGGCCAGAGACAACAAAGCCGTAATGATTACCAGAGACCGGCATTTTGAAGTATTGTCCAATATTGTGGAAGTTGCAAAGCCAGAAGACATTTACTTTTGAGCGAATTTCTTCTCAAGCATTTCAATGTATTCTTGCCCGGCTTTTTCAGTTAGTTTCCTGAATTCTTCATCAGTCTTTGCCTTGCCTTTTCCCTTGAATATTCCCCTTGCCGCGTAAAGCGCCTGCCAGCCTTTCTTTCTTTCTCTTTCTTCAGCAAGCTGCTTTAGCTTGTCCCTGATGGACTCCCTGATGAATTCTGTTTTTGTTGAATACTTGAATTCCTGCATGTCTTTCTCAATCTGCCTTGCAAGCGCGGAATCCAGCCTTACGCAAATGTTTTCCATACAATACAATGTAATGCATTGTAATATTTAAAAAGCTTTGGGAATGTTTTTGGAATTTCACCCCGCCGCCAGAGTGGGGCGCAACTTGCCTGCGGGCTTTCTTTTTA
>JAUSFL010000012.1 GCA_030649735.1 Candidatus Iainarchaeum sp.
ACCAGGCCTTGCAGGGAATGCAGTAAGGCAAATAGTCAAAGTCGCCCATGTTTTTCATTGCAAGCCCTTGGTTCAATAATTTTCCAATATTTCGCTTTAGCTTTCCCCGCGCTGCTTCTCACTTTCAATATACTCGTCAACTAAAGAAATAAGTTTTGCTATTTCCCCAAAAGCAAACTCGTCTCGCTCTTCAGCAACCAAGCACTGGGTAATATAAGGAGAGCCAAAATCAAAGCCATAAAGAGTGTAGCAGCCGCGAAAGCGGCCGGCGCTTCCATATATTTCACTAACGCTAACAAGATGCTCTTTCAAGCGCTTAATAAGAGATTCTCGCTCAGAGGGCCCTGAACTTTCTATTTCTTTAATTTCTTCAGCCAGCACCTCTTTTTGCTTAACCATGCTGCGAATTTTATCAGCGTTATTTCTCAAGAAATCTTGCACCCCATCAAAGATTTTCTTTGTAGTGGAAGCATCTGCAGAGAATTCTTTTCTCTCACGCCTTCCACTTCCCCCAGAGCCAGTGGAAACCGTGCGAGCCTCGCTAAAACTGCCATCAGGAAGGAAAACAAATGAAGTGCCAGAGCCTTCGCCGCTCCACGCAGAATACCTGATGCCCAATTCTGATACCATTACATTTCCCTCATTTAATCAAACACGCTGAAGCCGTGCTCTGAATACGCTGTTTCATTGAATTTGGCTACTGTTTGGAAGAAATAATCATACAGGAATTTTGCAGGCTGGCCTTTCTTGAAAACCAATGCATGGCTCATGCTTGAAGGCTGCTTGTCATTTCCGACTGTAAAGTCAAGCCATGCTTGGCTTCCGTCAGGCAAGTCATAAACCACAATGTAATTCGGGCTTGCTACTTTCCAGTCAGGAGCTCCCCAAAGAACGTCAACTTCATTAAACATTACATAATCTGCAGAAGTCTGGGTTCCTTTAGGCTTTGAGGCAATCAATTCCTCAAGCTGGGAAACTTTTTTCACGCCGCCCATGTCCACATACAACGGGGCTTCAGGAACTGTGCCTTTAGGGTAAGGCTCTAAAACAACCTCGATTTTTGAGATTTTGAAATATGATTCTTCATGCGCTGGAGTAGTGCTTGATCCAATGCTTCTTTCAGCGGCAGTCAATTTCACGACTTCTCCAGTGATTTCAACAGGCAGTGTTTGGAAGAATTGCTCCAAGAAAAAGTTTTGGTTTTGCATTTCTGAAGGCTTTACTTCAACAACGCCAAAAGCGTCTCCTGCATTGTCCTGAACCCAAACAACGATTGTGTTCTCTTGCTTGAAAGGCAGGCTTTCTACAGAAGGCATTGGCTTCCAGTAAAGCGATAAATCGTGCTTGTAAAAGTCCTGCAATACTGCCTTTATCTTGAATTTTTCTCCAATGCTTTCCTTCAACTGCTTTATTGAAGGCTGGATTTCAAAAAGGCTTGAGAATGCAGGCACTTGCTTTAAGACAGCCTCTGCCTTTTTTGAGTCTAATTTTACGCTTTCTTGGGAGAAGAAAGAATTTGAATAATGCCCGCTGCTTTCAAACCTGTAGGCAGTCACTGTCTCAAGGCCGTGGTCGACATTGTTGAAGCTTTCTACAATTCCATTATTGTCTGCAATTGCCTGCAATTGAGTGAAAATTTTCTGCACTTGGGCTTCAGAAAGGCCTGCCACTTGCGCGTTAGGATAAAGCTCCTTGATTTTGTCCTTAAAAGAGTCGATTCCTGAAAACTCAAAATACTCCAAGTCATTAATGCTTGCGTAAGATTCATTAGGCACTGGAATCAAGACAGCCAGTCCAGAAACGTGCAAAAGCCCAACATACTCTTTGACTGAAGGGTCAGTGCTTTTCACATTAAAGCTCAAGCGGTTAATCAAGAAGGGAGAACGGTGGTAATTCACTTCGCCAAATTTATTGGCTGTTGCTTTAGAAAGCATTGACTGGAATGACTTGTCAAATTCTGCAAACCCGGGGTCTTTTTCTGAAAGCGAAGCAATGCCATTCTTTGCGCCTGGAAAGCCAATCAAACTATAGCTTTTCACATATCTTTCAAGCCCGACTCCTGAAGAATCCGCAAGCCCTGAATCTTTTGAGGCCTTTTCAGCAGCTTTAAATAATTCATTGGCTGTTTTGCCATCAACTTGGTAATAATAATCTTCAATCCATATTCCGGCGCCTGGAGAAATCCTCAAATGATTTACAAGCAAGCCATTAGGGTAAAGCGTTAGGGTTGCTCCGCCGCCTTCAAAGCCGTGAACTTCAGAATACTCAATTCTTTTCTCTTGATTTTCCTCATCAACTGAAATTGGAAATTCTCCAATCTTTGCCTGATTGACTGCCTTAGCCAATTCAACAAATGCCGGGTTTGTTGAAACTTCCAATTGATTTGCTTCCTCGCCGCCAATGTTT
The DNA here is from genome assembly GCA_030649735.1 of Candidatus Iainarchaeum sp. Taxonomy (GTDB): domain Archaea; phylum Iainarchaeota; class Iainarchaeia; order Iainarchaeales; family UBA10191; genus UBA10191. The sequence continues at coordinate 2,407 of JAUSFL010000012.1, forward strand.
TTTTCCGCCGCGCTCAAGTAAATGTTTTCTTTGGAAAAGCCATACAATGCAATGATTGCGTTCTTTTGCCTCGCCTCTGCCTGAATACCTGACGGCTTTGCGCCAGGCCTGTAAGAAGAAGCTGTTTTTTTAACAGCGGCAAAAAAAGCGTCTGCCGCTTTCTTTTCCAATCTTCCATAAAAAGTTTCGACAGTCGGCCCGTACTTTTCAAAACGTTTTTCCTTAACCCAAGAGCCGTCAGAGTTTATAGTAATCAATTGCCTTACATTCACTGTTTGGGCAAGCTCTTTGCTCTGCTCGTCAAATTCTGAATAGTAAACTATTGTAGCATTCTTGTCAACCATTGAAAAACCACCATTTTCAGTTCCATTGTTTTCTGCAACACAGCCTGAAAAAGCCAATGCTGCCAATAAAATTGCCGTTATTGCAAACAAGCGCATGAAAGAATTTAATACTTGCAGGTTTAAAAAGAATGCTGTTTTTCAAAGGTGGTAATGGAAGGATTTGAAAAAATCCGCTGTAACTCCAGCGTCAAGCCAAGCGTGCGCGTAAGAAACAGCAGCCAAGGCGCGGGCCTTGTCGCCTTGAGCTTCAAAGTACAGCGAATCTTCAAAATAGCATTTTGCATTCTGCAAAAACTCTTGCGCAATCTTGCGGTTTTTTGCGGAAATCTTTTGCGCAAATTCCAATTCTGAAATGACTTTTAAAGTTACTTTGCGGTAGCGAGAAAGCTTTTCTTCAATGCCTTCAATCTTTGGCTTTTTTTTCACAAAATCACTTCCAGCAAGCGATTGTAGTCTTTTTCCTTTATGACAATTTTTGCAGCATTCTCCAACTCTTTCACATGCGGATTGAATGCAATTCCCAACCCGACTGCCTTTATTGCTTCAATGTCATTTCCCCCATCTCCAACAAAAGCAATCTCTTCCATCTTCAAGCCCTCAAATTTTGCAATATTTTTAACATGCGCAAGCTTTTCTAAAGCGCAAAAAAGCTCAACGCGCTCAAGCTTTTCTTTTTCATTAAAGACCGCCCTTTCTGTAATAACGTGGTCAAAAAGGCTTTTTGGGAAGAAAACTTCGAAAGCAAAGTCCAAACTGCCTGAAACCAAAGCCAGTTTTATTCCCCGAGCCTTCAATTTTTTCAGCACTTTCAAGGAATTCTTCATTGCCTTTGCTTTTTTCAAATGCTCCAATAATTCTTTTCTTGAAACTCCCTTTTCTATCCAAAGCTTAGCTTCCCTCAAAGGCCATTCAGAATAAGGAATTTTTCCATCAAGAAAATCATTTTGAATCAGCTTGACTTTTTCCAAAACCCCGAGTTTTTCGCTCAAAAGCCCCCAACTTGAAATGTGCGGGGTAAAGTCCACCAGAGTATTGTCAAAGTCAAAGCAGACAAGCTTTATTTTGGCCTTCGGCTTTCTTGAAGCCTTTTTTGCAGGAGTCATTCCTTAAGGCCTGCCAGGGTTTGAAGGGCTTCATGCTCTTTCTCTGAAAGCGCTCCGCAGACAATCATGCATTGCGGGAATTCGTTAAAGCCAAAAGTCTTCAGGCGCCTTGCACTGCCGGCTTTCAATTGCATTTTAGCGCTTCCAGCGCCTGCAATTCCCACAAGAATCGCGCCTTTAAGCAAGGAATCCTTGCGCTTTTCCCCAATTTCTTCAAGCACAGTGATTGCCTCTTTAATGCTCATTAATTTTTTCTTTTCCCGCTTTATGTCCAAAAGGCACAGCGAATGCAATCCAAGCTTTTGGTTTTCCCTAAGCAAGTCAAAAAAGGATTCTGGGGAGTAATTCTTTTCAGGCAGGACAATTGTCACTGCCCTCCCGAACTTGTACTCTTGCAGGCCAGTATGGCCAATGAAGTTGGTGATGGAAATACCGGGAATTACGGCATAAGGCGTTTTGATTTGCTGACAGTCCAAAATCAATTGAATGTGGGTTGTTGCAGTCAAGGGATTGCCAAAAACCAGCAATGCAATGTTTTGCGATTTTGAAAACTCCAATTTTTCCTTAAACTTGGTTTCAACCTCGTGCCTGTCAGTCATTATTATCTTCCTTCCAAGCAAGGCCTCCAAAAATTCAATGCTGCCTTCAGAATACTGTGAAGTGTACTGCTCAATGTAGATTTCACTGCACTCTTTCAAGGCATTCTGCGCCTCCAAAGTCAAATGCTCTGGCTTTAGCCCAATTCCAACCAAGTAAAACATTCTTTCACCCAAAAATTCCTGCAGGCATTGCTGAAAACCCGATTGTCAAGGCATCCCTTAGTCCGGGTGCCATTCCAAAAATCAAAACCAAAATCTTAATGAATCCCTTCAGGTTTTTGTCCTCAATTTCCTTGTCAGCATAGTAAAGGATTGCCAAAATCAATGCAATTTTCACGATCGGGAACAGAATTGGCGAAATTGCAAGAATTCCAGCGCTTACTGGATGCTGTTCCCAATAGCCAAAAAACCCAATTGCAGTAAAAGTCGCAACTCCATCCAACAACTGGCCAGAAAATGCAAGCTTGTTCAAATTATCTTCCAAAAGATTTATTTTCAAAAATTTCAAGAGGAAATAAACTATTGCAAAAAAGACTGCAAAGAAAGCAATTACCAATGCAAGGCCATAGAACTGCTGGTAACGCAAGAAAGCAAAAGCAAGGAAAGGCAATGCTGCAATTCCGCCAATAATTCCAAAAACCTTAATCTTGTCAATCTTGAACTTTTTCTCTGCAAAAACCGCAAAAGCCAAGGCAAGGATTGCAAAAATTCCAACAGCAAGGTAAATTCCAGGAGTTATGAGATAAAAATTAGGGCTTAAAACTTCACAAGTCCTCAAATTGACATTAATGCTTCCATAATAGTCATCAATCAACCTTGCTGAACTTCCAAGAAGGATAAACCCAACTAATGCCAAAGCAAATTTTGAGTCAAACTTCACATTTTTTTTGAATAATGGATAAATTATAAAGAACGCAATGGCCAATGCAATCAATGCAAATGTTATTGTGTTTATAAAATTATATGGGGCCGCTTCTCCCATTATTGGCTGGCAAAAGTAAACATTGTACAAGTCCTGAAAAACTGAAAGCATGAAACATTAATTTTGGGAAGAGTTTAAAAGCAAAAAGCATTAGTCGCTGTCAGTCGCCAATAAACTCAAACCTTGGAATTTCCTTCCCGTCCTTGAGGATTTTTTCAAGAAACATTGCTTTCGGGCGAACCCACAAGGCATTCTTACCAAACTCCGAATCATACAAGGCGCGGTAGACTACAAACTCTTCCAAAGTCTCAGAATGCCTGCCAATCCCCAAAACCTCATACATTTTGCCCTTGAAATGCCTATACTTGCCTGGCTTCACTGAATCCATACTAATAAAATTGTTTATTAGCCTTTTAAAATTATGGACTTAAAAGCAGCCTTGAAGGGAAAACTTTCTGAAAAACAGCTTGCAATCTTGAACAAGAGCTTTGACTCTGTCGGGCAAGTCGCAATCATCGAGATTCCTGAAGAGCTGCAAAAAAAGAAAAAATTGATTGCTGAAACTTTACTCAAGCAAAACAAGCAGTTCAAGACCATTGCTGAAAAAGTATCTGGTGCTGGCGGAAAATACAGAATTAAGAAATTGAAAGTAATAATCGGCTCGAAAAGCCTTACTGCAGAATATCGCGAAAGCGGGTGCTCTTTCAAGGTTTCTTTGGGAAAAGTGTACTTTTCCCCAAGGTTTGGGACTGAAAGATTACGGCTTGCAAAACTCGTTCAGCCAAAAGAGAATGTTGGAGTGTTTTTTGCGGGCTGCGGGCCCTACTGCATTGTAATAATGAAGCATTCGAAAGCCACAAGCTGCGTTGGGTTTGAATGGAATCCAGTTGCCGTAAAAGACTTTGAAGAAAACATCCGCAAGAACAAAATGCAAACGCAAGTTCAAGCAGTCAAAGGAGACGTGAAAAAAACCGCGGAAAAATTCAAGGGAAAGTTTGACCGCATAATCATGCCTTCGCCGTCAAACGCGATTGAATACTTCAAGACTGCATTGCAATGCTGCAAAAAAAATGCCGTAATACACTATTATTGCTTTTCTGAAACTTCAGGGCCTTTCAAAAAACGCCTTGAAGAAGTGAAGAAAATCGCAAGAGAGAATGGAAAAAGCCTTAAATTGCTCGATTCTAAAGTAGTAAGGCCTTACAGCAAGGAAATTTGCCAAATAGTATTGGATTTGCGGGTGAAATAAAATGATTTTAGTGTTTTTGGGAAAGGCAGGAACTGGAAAAGGGACCCAAGCGCAGCTCTTGGCTAAAGAGACTGGAATTTTGCAGGCTTCAATGGGAGACATTCTCCGCGAAGAAATTGCAAAAAAAAGCGCTTTAGGAAAGCAAATTGAAGCAGTAGTGAGTTCTGGAAAGCTAATTCCTGATGAATTAAGCGCTCAAATGCTTGATGTCTGGCTTGACGAAAAAGACATGAGTAAAGGCGTTGTTTTTGACGGGTTTCCACGGACAATCGAGCAGGCAGACATGCTTGACGAACTTTTGGAAAAAAGAAATTTGAAAGTTGACTTGGTTTTGAACTTTGCAGTGCCAGAGAATGCATTGGTGAAAAGGCTTTCTGAAAGAAGGACATGCAAAATTTGCAAGCGCGTTTACAACATTTCAACAAACCCTTCAAAAAAAGCCGGAGTTTGTGACATTGACGCTGGAGAATTACTGCAGAGGAATGACGACACTGAAGAGGCAATAAAGGCAAGGTTCAAGATTTACAACCAGCAAATAAACCCAATAATTGAAAAGTACAAGGGAAAATTGATTGAAGTTGACTCACAGCCTCCAATTGCAGAAGTGGCAAGACAAGTGGAAAAAATCCTCGAAAAGAAAAAGTAAAATCTAGGTTTTAAAGGCCACCAGCGCCTTTAAAATAATTCTCGCCCACCTTAAATGCATGAGAGTTGACTGCCTTAGCGGCAAGTTTCCAAGAATCGGGATTGTGGGCGGAGGGCAATTGGGAAAAATGCTCTGCCTTGAAGCAAAAAAAATCGGCCTGCACGTTACAGTGCTGGATCCTACAGAAAAATGCCCTGCTTCAAGCGTGAGCGACGAGCAAATAATCGCTGATTTTAAGGACGAGACTGCAATCCGTGAGCTTGCTTCAAAAAGCGATTTCATAACTTTTGAGATTGAACTTGCAAACTCAAAAGTCTTGAAAGAGCTTGAGGAAAAAGGCTGTATTGTGAACCCAAAGCCGGAAACACTTTACATTATCCAAAGCAAGCTAAGGCAAAAAAACTTCCTTAAAGAAAACAATCTTCCAGTTCCAGAATTTGTTGAAGTCAAAACATTGCAGGATTTGAAGAATGGCTTGGAAAAGTTTGGAAATCATGCAATGCTGAAATTAAGCCAAGACTCTTATGATGGCAGGGGCAATTTTGAATTGAATGCAGAAACAAATCTTGAAGAACTGTTCAAAAAAATTGAAGGAAATGAAATGTTCCTTGAAGACTGGGTTGATTTTGAAAAAGAACTTTCAGTAATGGTTGCAAGGAATGATTCTGGAGAAATTGCAGCATATCCTGTTTCAGAAAACATTCACAAGGAAAGCATTCTTGATGTTTCAATAATTCCAGCCCGTGTCAGCGAACAATCAAAAGAAAGCGCAAGGCAAATTTCTGAAAAAGTCATGAACTGCCTTAAAGGAAGCGGGGTTTTCGGGATTGAATTGTTCCTGACAAGGCAGGGAAAAGTATTGATTAATGAAATAGCGCCGCGCGTGCACAATTCAGGCCATTATACAATTGAAGCCTGCAAGACAAGCCAGTTCGAACAGCACTTGCGCGCAATTTTAGACTTGCCTTTGGGAAGCACTGAACTATTGCAAAATGTCGTAATGGTGAATATCTTGGGGAATGAAAAAACAGGAAGCTTCAGGCTCGAAGGGTTGAAAGAAGTCTTGAAAATTGAAGGCGCAAACCTGCACATTTACGGAAAGCACGAGTCAAAGCCGAAAAGAAAAATGGGCCATGTTACAATACTCGACAATGACTTGGAAAACGCGCTAAAAAAGGCTTTTAAGGTTAAAGAAGTATTAGTAATGCGAGGGGAGTAAGAATGGGAAAAGTTGCAATAGTGATGGGAAGCGATTCAGACCTTCCAACAATGAGTGATGCTGCAAAAGTCCTGGAAGAGTTTGGGATTGAATACTTTATTTCTGTGGTTTCAGCGCACAGGACTCCAGAAAGAATGTTTGAATTTGCAAAAAACGCGCACAAAACTTTTGATGTTGTAATTGCAGGCGCCGGTGGCGCGGCGCACTTGCCCGGAATGATTGCCTCAATGACCCGCCTGCCAGTAATTGGAGTCCCAATAAAAACTTCAACTCTAAGCGGAATTGATTCTTTGTATTCTATAGTTCAAATGCCGGCAGGAATTCCCGTGGCTACAGTCGCAATCGGCAATGCAAAAAATGCCGGACTTTTGGCAGCGCAAATCATTGCATTAAAAGACGAGAGAATTGCCGAGAAAATCGAAGAATTCAGGAAAAAGCAAAGCGGAGAAGTCTTGGAGAAAGCGAAAAAACTGGAGGAATTGGGATGGGACAAGTACTTGGGAACCAAATAATTGGAAAAGTAAAAACAGTAACAATTCTAAAGCAGCCGACAGCAAGCGAATTTGGGCTTGCAACTTTTGACTTTCGAGACGAGTATTCCATTTTTGATTACGGACGAATGCCTGACGACATTCCATTCAAGGGAGAAAGCCTTTGCAGAATGTCAGCCTACAATTTCCAAGAACTTGCAAAGCAAGGAATTCAAAACCATTTCATAAAATCTCTTTCTCCAAAAGTTTTCGAAGTGAAAACTGTTAGAATTTTGTATCCTCAAAAAGGAGAGCTTAATGAAAACTCTACAAACTTTTTGATTCCTTTAGAAATTGTTTTCAGGAATTCTTTGCCTGCAGGAAGCTCAATGCTAAAGCGCTTGCATAATGGAACGCTTTCGCTTGAAGAAGCCGGACTTTCAAAAATGCCCCAAGAGGGGGAAAGGCTGGAAAAGCCAATAGTGGATTATGCGACAAAACTTGAAGCGACAGACAGGCACTTGAAAAACAATGAAGCGCAAGAAATGGCTTTCCTTAAAGATTCTGAAATGCAGGCCTTGGAAGAAACCGCGCTGCAAGTAAACTCGTTCTTGAATGAACGGGCTGAAGCAATTGGATTAGAGCACGCTGACGGAAAGATCGAAATGGCATTCACTCCAAAACGCGAGCTAATGCTTGTCGACACTTTTGGAACTTTGGATGAAGACAGGTTCTTGCTGGGAAAAACGCACTTGAGCAAGCAAATTTTGCGCGATTATTACGTGAAAACCTGCTGGCAGGAAGCCATTGAAAAAAAAGAGGCAGGACTGCCTTACGAGCTTAGCGCTCCGCCAAAATTGCCTAGAGAACTTTTGGAACTGGTTTCAAACATGTACAAGAGTGTTTGCGAAGCATGGGTTGGAAAGCAAATCTGGAACGCGCCAAAAATCGAAGAAATCGTTGAAGAATTGAACGAGTTTTCTGAAAGCCTGAAAAGCAAGTGAGCCAATGGAAAAAATCATTGTGTTGGATTTTGGCGGCCAGTATGCCCACTTGATTGCAAACAAGATTAGGAGACTGAATGTTTTCTCAGAAATCCTTGAGCCAAATACAGAAACAGAAAAATTGAAAGATACAAAGGGAATAATTTTTTCAGGCGGCCCTGCTTCAGTTTACGAGAATGACGCGCCGGCATTCAATCAAGAAGTCTTCTCGCTGGGAATTCCAATTCTTGGAATTTGCTACGGGCATCAATTGACAGTTCACGCGCTTGGCGGAGTTGTTGAGAAAGGAAAAACCCAAGAATACGGCATTGCAAAACTGCGCGTGAAAAAGGCAAGCCAATTGCTTGAAGGATTTGAAGGAAATGGGCAAGTGTGGATGTCCCACGCAGACATTGTGAAAGAACTGCCTGAAGGATTTGAAACAATCGCTTCAACAAGCCATTGCGAAAACGCATTGATTGAAAACAAGGAAAAGAAAATCTTCGGGCTGCAATTCCACCCTGAAGTAGTGCACACAACCAATGGAATGAAAATCCTTGACAATTTCCTGAAAATCTGCGATTGCAGGAAAGACTGGACAATGAAGAATTACGTTGCTGAAAAAATTGCTGAAATCAAGCAAAGCGCTGCCGGCAAAAATGTTTTCTTGCTCGCCAGCGGCGGAGTGGACAGCACGGTTTGCCTTGCATTATTGAACAATGCATTAGGCAATGACAGAGTCAGGGCGCTTCACATTGACAATGGATTCATGAGAAAGAACGAAAGCGCATTAGTAATGAAGGCTTTGAAAAAGCAGGGCTTTGAAAACCTGCAAATTTTAGACGCTTCAGAATACTTCTTGGAAAAAACCAGCGGAGTTACAAGCCCTGAAGAGAAAAGGAAAATCATTGGAAACGCGTTCATTGAAGCGCAAAAGCAAGCCCTTGAAAAAATGGGTTTGGATTCTGGAGACTGGCTTTTAGGCCAGGGAACAATTTATCCAGACACTATAGAAACTGGCAGGACAAAAAACTCTGCAGTGATTAAAACACACCACAACAGGGTTGAAATAATACAAAAAATGATTGAGGAAGGAAAAGTCATTGAGCCCTTAAACCTGCTTTACAAGGATGAAGTCAGGGAAATTGGGGAAGAATTAGGACTGCCAAAAGAACTTGTTTGGCGGCATCCTTTTCCAGGCCCTGGATTGGCGGTTAGGGCATTATGCACTGAAGGCATTGAAGAAAAAGTTTCAGAAAGCGTGAAAGCCAAGGTGCAAGCAATTGCTGGAAACTTTGGATTGGAAAGCACTGTTCTGCCGCTCAAGAGCGTTGGAGTGCAAGGAGATCATAGAACTTACAAGCACCCTGCAGTATTGAATGGAATTGCAGAATGGGAAGAGCTGGAACAGGCTTCAACAAGAATTACGAACGAAGTTCAAGAAATCAACAGGGTTGTTTGGCTTGTTGCGGGAGAAATTGAGGAAAAGACCCAGCCAGCAACTTTGACAAAGGAAAGAATGGATGATTTGCGTGAGGCTGACGCAATTGTTGAAGAAAAGCTTTTAGAGTTTGAACTTTATGACAAGGTTTGGCAGTTTCCAGTGGTTCTAGTTCCGCTGGACGTTCAAGGAAAAGAGGCAATAATCCTGCGGCCTGTGCTTTCAACAGAAGCAATGACCGCAAGGTTTGCAGACTTGCCTTTAGAATTTGTTAAATCAACAGCACAAAAAATCATGCAAACAGGAAAGTTCGGCGCAGTGCTTTACGACATCACGCACAAGCCGCCCGGAACTATTGAATGGGAATAGAAAACAAAACCTAATCAGCAATCCTGCCCAAAATGCCCAGCAATCTTTTGCAGGTCTTGAATGTTCACGCCATCATTTCCCAAAACATCAGCAGCATCGCCTGCAGGATTTCCCAAACGCAAAGAAACAAAAACCAAGTCAAACAAATCCACTTTACTATCGCTTGTCAAGTCAAGGCAGGTTGGAGGCGGAGTATCTCCAGCCATCATTGCCTGAATTTCTTGCTGGGATAAAGCACTGTCATAAACCCTGACATCATCAACCAAACCATTCAATGGAGCGCCAGTACTTTGGCTATAATTCGCAATCCTCAAAAGAGCCTTTGGAGTAAATCCTGCAGATCCATTAATCTGGCCAGACTGCAAAACACCATCCAAGTAATACTTAATATTGACAGTATTGCCCGAAACAGTGTAAGCAAAAGCAACATGATGCCAAGAGTCCAGCGAAATCAAGCTGCCAGTCAAATCACCATAAACAGCAACCCCAGAACCATTAGTATAACCAGCCCTCCATTGCGTTCCATTAGACCTCAAACCAAAATAATCCCCAACCTCATCGCCAAACAACATGTTATAACTGCCAGTCTTGTAAGACGCCAATTTAATCCAAGCAGCC
>JAUSFL010000017.1 GCA_030649735.1 Candidatus Iainarchaeum sp.
ACGCCAATAACCAACCAATGCGTTCAAGTCTGAAGGGTCTGAAGAGTTTCCGAAAGAGTCAAGCGCGTTAATCGTGTAATTGTAGTCTGTTCCAATGTCTGAAACTCCGGTCCAATTCACTTGCAGGGAAGTTGTCGGCAAGGCAGTTGAAGTTACAGAAACTCCTGAAGGAACTCCCGGGGCATTAATGTCAGCGGCATTAGTGTCGGCGAAAGTGTTAATGTCCATCAATAATGGAGTGATTTTCAAGTTGTCAACAAACCAGACATCATCAACACTGCTATAGCCGTAATTTCCAAAGTATATTTTCTTCAAGCCAGTTGTTGCAGTATCCCAATAAGGGGTTTCTGTGAAGAAAATGTCATTAACGTAAGCTTTGCTCATTTTGTTAGCTTGATCAAACAGTATTTTTACGTGATAGTTTCCGCCAACAGTTAAAAGCTTTCCAACACCCCAAATGCTTCCATTATGAATAAACCAGGTTTCATTGTTTATTGCAGACCATACTGAATTAGTGCCTGCACTCGCAGTTCCAGTTGAAGCAGAATCACCGGCAAAAAACATGAAGTCCCAATCGTTTGCATTGGCAACATTAAAGTCAAATTCCACAATAGCATTAGTGGTGATTTCATTAGGCAAAGTGTACATTGCATAATCTCTAGCTTCTACAGGCACTGCGCCAGGATGGCCCATTCTCAGCTTGTTTCCTAAAATAGTGTAAGTTGAACCATCAGCAACATCCTTGCTCCAGCCGCCAATAGTAGTAATATCCGCTCCGTCAGTTGCTGTAAACTCTTGCTTTGTTCCATTCACTGGCTTAAATTGCCCATCATTGTTAACACTTCTTTCCAAACCGTACTTTCTTGCCCCAATCTGGTACATTTTGTTAACGTCAGCGCCAGTCAAGGCCCTATTGAAGACCATTAATTCATCAAGGTTTACCCAAGGCGAGCCGTCGCCTAAAAGAATGGCTGAAGAGCCAGCTGTTTTAGTGGCCACAATATTCGCGCTTCCTTGATATGCTCCATTGACATAATAAGTGAAAAGCGCGCCGTTCTTTGTTCCAGTAATAAAGTACCATTTGTTCAATTCGAAAGTGCTACCTTGACCGGTTACACCGCACTGACTACAATATCCAGTATTTCCAGGATCATATCTCCAATGCAATGCTGCCAAGCTAGGGTTCACCCAAATTGAAGGGCTTCTATCTCCTCCACCCGTTGGGTTTGTTCCAAAGACTCTTCTCCAAGAACCATCGTTGGTTTGAGTGAATTTTATCCAAAACGCAATAGAGTGAACGTCAGTGTTCAAAACACTAGTGGATGGAGTTGTGACAACTGAAGTTTTTAGGTTTAACGCTTTTCCAATTTTGCCATCAACCCAGGCCGGAGTTCCAGTAATTTTTCCATTCAAGTCATCTCCACTGCTGTCCAATGCTTTAGTTCCACTGCCTTCCTCAAACCTCCAATAGACAACCATGCTTGAATCCAAGAATTGAGCGTATGAAGAATTATCGTCTGAAGCAAGCCAATTCACGTCAGCATGGACTGTGGCTCCAGTGCCATTGGAAACAACATTAAAGCTTGCGGGAACAGTAGGGCCGGAACGGTCTAAAGTAATGTTAGCGTCTAATTTGACAATGCTGTCGCCGTAATATGCGCTGAAATAAGCCCTTACTTTATACCACAGGCTATTATTGTCTGTTACTCCCGAGTCTTCAAAGCTTGTAGTGCCTGCTGCAAGAGTTGAAGCAATTGTCGTCCAATTGGCTCCAGCATCAACACTCCTGTAAACGTAATAGCTTGTTTCTCCAGCGACATCGGCCCAAGTTATTTTAATCCCGCCAAGGCCGGAATTCAAGGCATAAAATGCATTATAGTCGACTGCAGTGACTGCTGGAGCGCAAATTGTTGAAGAATAACTTGTTTCAACAGAATTATTGTTTCTTGCTTTAATTTGATAACAGTAAGACTTTCTAGGCGTCAAGCCAGTGTTTGAGTAAGTTCCAGTAGAGACAAGTGGCGAAGTCCAGCCAGAAGCAGCGCCTCCAGGATTGCCTGTTGTTTCATTAATGTAAACTCCAGTCATACTAGCGGCAGGATTACCATTCAAATTATAGCCCACATTGCAAGCGCTTGCATCACAAACTACGGAAGTAATGTATGGAATTGCGGCAAGAGTCCAAGTAGAAATTGGACCACTATAATCGCTATAATTTCCTGCCGCATCCCTAGATCTAGTATTAAACGAGTAATTAGTGTTTGGCGTCAAGCCAAGCCAAGCATAAGGACTAGCAGAAGACATATACTCAGTGATAGTATTGAGGTTTTTAATCCAAAATGTAGACAATCCTGAAGTCACTGTTGTTCCGGAAAGTGCGCTTTTGTTTGCTCTGCGCAGCAAGTACTCCCTGATCATTTGCGCACGGTTTGTAGTGCTAAAAACATTATCAAAATCTTCAATTCCTAACTGGACAAACCTTCCGCCGCTAATATTAGTCAATTCATAATCCCCGTACCTGTTGCCTGCAGAATAGTATGAGTAATTTTGAGTGATTGTCCAGGTTGCTGGAAGAGTTGTTGGAATCAAACTACGGTAGCAACTGTAAGAGCTTACGAATGACGGAATATTGGCGTCAGCCGCTGCCTGTTTCGTGCAAGTGTAAGTTGCACCGTCTAACATGTCTGAAGAGCCGTCAAGAATAGCCCGCATTCTAGTGCTTGAACCAGCATAAATATTGCCGGCAGAATCTAATGATTCATAAAAAGGGTAATCGCCAGTCCAAATTAAAGTCCTGCCATTTTCCAACCATTGCTCTGCCCTTGAAGTATCTGCTGTTCCATCATCCAATGCCTGAAAGTCAGTATCCAAGACTACAATGTAAGCGTTAGGGTTGTTCAAATTGCTGTTGTACCAGTCAGTAAATTCTGCCTGGCTTGACGCAGTGTAATTGAAGACTTTAAAATCAAAAGGCAGCCATTTTTTCAAGTTGTTTAGAATAACCTGCTGTGAACTCGCGCTAATCCAGTTGATGGCATACTGGTTTGAAACAACCGCAACATTAGGCCTTGTTGAATTTCCAAAATCATCGTAAGAAAAAGCCAAAAAATTGTAATCAGTGCCATAATCTACTGAATCATTCATATAAGCAACATCAATTTGAGAAGAACTGATTGCTGATAAAGTTACTACTCCATAAGGAACTGAAGGTACAGTATCATCCGGGGCATAAATGTCAGTATAGCTTGTTGAAGTTGACAATGGCGAAGCCTTAAAGCTTCCAAAGTTTGTTACTGACTGATAGCTTCTGACTCCAACTGCTCCAGTAGAATAAGTAGTGTCTGTGAAAGTTCCCTTCAAAGCATCGTCAAAATAGACTTTAAAAACGCTGCCTGTTGCAATCACTTTCAAATTGTGCGGTTTTGTCCAGTCCGCAACTATTGCAACGCTTGAGCCAACTTGAGTTCCGCTTCCGGAAACTTCCCTCCAAAAATTCAGGTTGGCAGAACCGTCAATCCAAACCAAGTAAGAATTATTGAAATTTGCAGTCGACGAGCTTCTTAAAATAATTCCCCAATTTGCGTTTCCTGCGGCAGTCCTGCTGGCATTAACATCAACAACATAGTCAGTCATTGAAGTATTGCCTGTCATTATGACGCTTCCTGCAGTAATGTCTGACTGCAAGAAAGAACTGCCTAGTACAGTCCAAGTCCCGGTTACAACAGTCCATGCTGGATTGCTGGTGTATTGGCCGTCGCTAAAGTCATCAAACACTCCGCCAACAGGAGTCCATGCTAAAGAAGTGATTGGCTTGCTTTGCTCTAAAGTGTACCATTTTCTGGAAGGCCTGTTATAATAGTCAGCCCGTTCCTGGGCCGAAAGAGTCTTGTTGAAAACAGCGACTTCATCAACAGAGCCAGTGTATTCTTGGTTAACAGAATTTGTTCTTGCAATGTCCAAATTATTGTCATTGACTACAGTATTCGCTAATACTCCGCCGCCGCCCCCTTCCCTCACATCAGCATTATTACGGTAAACATACTGGTAGCCACTGCTTGTGAAACCAAGCTCATTATACCAAGTGCCTAAAGTCAAATTGTTATAGCAGCAGTCTTGAGCATAAGAATTGTTTGATGCCCTAAACTGGTACTTGTAGCAATAACTTCCACAACCGGATTCTGCAACCAGCATGCTGCTAAAAGCGTCTCCAGCCAATCCGCCGCCAACAGCTTTTGTTACAGGATTTTCCCAATTGCTTCCAGGATAATATGGATAACTTGCTAAATTATCCCAAAATATTAGGCTTAAATCCCCAGTAGTGTCCATGGATGAATTGTCTGCGACAGTCACGTAATTGCTTGTGCTGTCTGAATTTAATGCAGTCCCAAGCTTTCCGGCCTTCAAGGCTTTTCCAACATAAAACCCGTCATTTGCGTTTCCACTGCTGTCTAAAGCCCTTAAAGAATTGTCGCTTCCTTCAGCATCAAGCTGGTAAACTTCAAACTCTTGAACGCTCAAGCGCCAGCCAGTATCATCAGCAACGCTTGTGGCATAAAGTCGCACATACCTTGCAAAAGCCGGAGAAAACCTCACATCTTTGGTGGAATTGCCATCAATTCCAGAATATACTGTGACCCAAGTTGAGGCATCATTTGAAACTTGAATGCTGTAATTGTCAGTGAGAGAGCAAGCATAAGGAGAACCGCCAGCTTCGCTTATTTTCACTCTTCTTATTGTTTGAGAACTGCCCAAGTCAACGTAAATCCAGTCATTTTCTCCTCCATTGAAGGATTCTCCACTGCACCAAAGCGTTGAAGTCGAACCGTCAGTTGCAAAAGACTGTACTGGATCTGAAGGATAAGAAGCACCACAATCTGTAGTGCCTAAGCAGCAGCTTCTAGCACCTGTTGCAGTGTTTTTAAGGCAGTAATAATCGCTGTAAGTTGCTGAAGCTTTTGTCGTTGCTGTTTTTCCTCTCGCAAGATTTGTGTTGTATTCTTCAAACCTCCAGTAGCCTTTCAAGTTAGTGCCTAAAAAGTCTGCATAGCTTGTTTCGTCAGTGCTTGCAGTCCAACTCAAGCCTGCATAAGTGCCATAGTTAGTGGCAGCTAAATTTCCAGGAAGTGAAGGCGCAGTGCGGTCTTGGGTTATAATTGATTTCATGCCTGAATCAATATACCCGGCGCTTCCTAAAGTCCTGACTTTGTAAGAGTAAGTATTGTTTGACAACGTTGTCAAGTCATTGTAAAAAATAGTGTTTGCAGCCAGAGTTCCAGAAACATTTATCCAATTGACTCCATCCCCGGCTCTCCAGACCTGATAGCCTGTCTCGTCAGTGGCGTCAGTCCAGCTTACTTTCACGCCCCCATTCTTAGAATCTAAAGGAATCAAAGTGTTAGAGTCTAAAGTAATAGTGCTTGGAGTGCTTGAAACATAAGTGACGCTTAAAGTTGGAGAATAACCAGCGCCGTTATCAACCTGATACCAGCCAGTCCAATAACTTGATCCTTCAGTTTGGTATTTTATTCCAACATTAAAATAATTTGAGGAAAGCTGATTGTACAAGTCAGTGTCTGCTGTTGTTCCAAGGTCTACGTAATTATAGCCACTGTTCCAGCCAGTAGTGGTAGCGTACAAGGTTCCGCTTGCAATTTGGGAAGAAAGTGTAGAATAAGTTCCTGAACAATTATTGTTAGTGTTTGGAAGCCTTCTGGCTTCAATATTTCCTAAAGCTCCACTATAAGAATAATAGTACAGTTTTAGTTGAACATTACTTATTGGTGAATTGTCAGGAATTGCAGTAGTGTTAAAGTTTGTAAAAGTGCGGTAATAGGTAGTACCGCTGTTTCCAGCATACATTGTAGTGATGCTATTTCTACAGTAATAAGGCGAAAACATGATGTCAACCATGCCGTACATTGTGGTTGTTATTGTTGTTGGAGCTGCAAGAGTGCACCCGGTTGTCGAATAATAGAATGAGTTATTGATGGTTATGCTGTTGCTTGTTCTCGGCAAGGCTGTGATGGGACTACGATAGTAACCGCCGCTTCCAACAAGGCATGCGCCCACATAATAGGTTACGCCCGAACTGACCGCCAATGGGGTTGCTAGGCTTCCGCAAACCCAACCAGTCCCAGAGCCGGCAATGCTGGTTGATGCGAGTTCTCCGTAAGTCGAGTTCCATACTTTTACTGTTTTGGCGCCGGAAAAATACCCGCACACCTGGCCTATGGTACCAGAAACAGTAGGAGTAAAATTGTACCCCATAATATAATTCCAGGCAGTCGGACCTGAAAGCGTTCCGTCCTCAATGGGCGGGTATACTGCAGAGGGTGAAGGGTAGTAAACATCCCCGTCATCAGCGCTTGCTTCAGTGAAAGTTGACGTTGGATCGATTGTTACAGGGAATTGCCTGCTTGCATCATTAAGCCAAGAGTAAGGGACATTAGTGCTTAGAATGTAATTTCCATCAAGTGTTTTTTCAAGAGTGTAAGACAATGATGTTAGCGGATTGTTTGCTGAATCCCAAACGCTTGCAGGCTGTATTTGGTACTTGAAGTTTCCCTGCAAGTCCTGGAAAATAATTGCATCGGATGTTGTTGCAGTATTCCCGTCAAAGACTTGCCCGCCAATTAGGATTTGGGTGCCGGCGTCAATGTAGATTTGCTCTTTAATTTGGAAAAAGTCTTCATTGGTTGCCTGCGCGTCTGAAGGAAGGCTTGCCAAAGACTGCATCACAAACTCTTGCTTTACTCCGTCAGGCAGGTAAATTATTTTCGCGTCAATTCCATTCCCTAAAGAATCAGAGTATTCAAAATTTCCTTTCGAGGCTTTCTTGAATTTGTTTGCATTCGCTGCCTTGACAATTTCTTTCACACTGCCATTGCTTTTTTTAGTGCCGGCCCCCAAAAGCCTGAAAGAAAAAACATTCCCGTCTTTTTCAATCCTTACTGCATTGTTTGCAGTCAAGTCTTGGTTCATCCAAAAGTCAATTGCGCCTTGCTCTATGCTGTAATCATAATTTGATTTTGCTTTTTCTTTAGGAATTGAAGAAGCAGCCAATGTCTGCTTGTCGACTTTTTTCAAGAGCTTTTGGATTTTCTTGAAAGATCCTGAATTAGCGTCTAAATAATTTATTTGATCAAGATGAATTTCCGCGGTTTTTGTGCCATCGGCATTGCAGAAAGTGTCAGTGGTTTCAGTCCTTCCGCACGCGTCATTTTCAGGCTCTGGAAGGTCTTCAGTCACTTCGGCAACGCCAGTAATTGAAAGGCTTGCGGTTTTTACTGCAGACTTTTCCTTTGTTGAAGCGTCAGAAACAATGCAGCTTGCAGAATAATCTCCCGCCTCTTGAGTTATTGTGAAATCGCAGGAAATATTATCATAAGGGCTTGGGAATGAAGTGTTTGGCTTGTCGCACACGCTGTTGTTTTTTGTAGGAACGCAATTTGCAATGTCAACGCAGCAGTAAAAATTCACTTGGTTTCCTTGCGATTGCGAGACTCCTTGGGGAGTTATTTTTAGAGTGTCGCCCAAAGCAACTGGGTTTGGATCGGCATTAATTCCGATTAATGAAGGCGGAAGCGCGAGGGCAAAGCCTGCAATTAAAATTAGGAATGCTCCAAAGAGTAAAACTCTTCCCCCACTCTGCAAAAAAACCACTTTTTGGAAAACAAAATCCACTATTATATACAGGTCTAAGATTATTAAACCTTGCTAAAATCTGGTTGTTTTTCCAAACCAAAAAAACGTGGTTAAATAAGAAAGCAAACTAATTTCTTTTGGGAAAGATCAAAAAGAAGAAAGAAACGCTGGTTTCATCCAGCGCAGTTTCCAACCAAATTCTTTTGGCCTTCAAAAGGAACTGAAGTCAAGCTTTCAGTATTGTATACAATGTTGACTTTATAGCTTAAAGAATCGCCTTTTGTGCAAGTCACTCCGGCGCCAGTGATTGTTTTTGTCGTTCCTGCATTTATTGCAACAGTGCCGGCCCCGATTGAAACTCCATTAAGATTGAAATCATATATTGTGACTGTTTCGTTCAAAGTGTTTCGCAAAACAATCTGTGCTCCAGTGCTTGTTATTGAATACTGCGTGATTGAAAGCGGAGTTGCGGCAGCCCAGTATAATTTGCTGTCCTGCTCATTCACTTGAGTGTTTGTCCCGATTTTCAAGACTTGCGTTGCAACAACAATTGCAATGATTAAAACAACTGAAAGAATTATCAAGTACTCTAAAGTTCCCTGCGCTCTCTTATCCAACAAAACCACCATTTTTCTCCGAAATAATAAGAATTCGGGAATATAAAAAACTTTCTTTTTGCTTAACGCTGGCCCCTAAGCCTGGCGGAAAGTGGGAGTCTGGCAGTTTTGGCCTATTTTTGATTAGTGGGTTTTATTAACTTTTATAAGCATGTTTTTTGTATAGTGAAGACAATCCAGAGAACGCTAAAGTGCTTTTAGGCATTAGGGAAAGATTTTACTCAGATACTGAAATCAAGGAGTGGATAATGCATGGCAAAATCAGGCAGTTTAAAAGATAATTCAAGATACAAGATTGTCTCTGAAGAATTGCAAGAATTCTACAAGCTAATAAAAGGCCACGAGAGATTGCTGCAAGCAATTGGAGAATTGTGAAATTCTCCCGGCCCTCAAGAACAAGTGCGAATCTTAAGGTTCAATATCTGTCCAGTGCTTTTCAGCATTCAATGCGTGGAGTCAAAGATTTTTCAGCAAGTTTGGCCGAAATTCCTTGCAATTTCCTGCAGGTCTTGAATGTTCACTCTGTTATTTCCATTAACATTGGCCAATTAACTTGGCCTTTAATGTTGCATAAGCCCGGCGCTTATTCTTTATGCAATGCATTTTTCGCCCAGTATGGCTTGTTTATCCCTTGAGCCATTCCCATGCTGGCTTTACAATTATTGTCTTGTCTGCCTGTTTTATTTCATCTTTTTGCTTTAACGTCAGTATCATCCCTTTTTTTAGCTTGAATTTTTCCATTGCTTCTAACAAGCCGTTTATTTCTCTTTCCTTGTTTTCTTCAGTCAGTTCGTAACAGACTTGAATTGCTTGGGTTATTTTCTCTTTCTCTTTTATCAGGAAATCGCATTCTTTCTTTCCGCTATAATAATAAATGTCCCTGAAGTTTCTCCTCAATTGCAGAAAAACCGCGTTTTCCAGCATTTTTCCCCTATCTTTGGAGAAAGTTATTGAATTCACTTTGGCAAATCCATTGTCTATTGCATAAATTTTCTTTGGATTAGCTTGCTGTTTTTTCAAGGAATAATCAAATCTTGGCACGGTAAAGAGCAAGTAAGAGTCTTCAAAGTAGGAAATGAAGGAAATTGCAGTGTTTACAGAGCCTAACTGGAATGTTTCCTTTAATTTAGTGTAAGAGAATTCTTTCCCAATGTTTGAAAGCAAGTAAACTGCCAATTCCCTCAAAGTTTTAAGGTTTCTCAAGCCATAACGAACTATAATGTCACGAGCCATTATGTCATTCAATAACTCCTGAAGTATTCCATCCCGCTCGTTTTTCAAGTATTCTGGAAAACCGCCTTTGCTCAAGTATTCTTCAAAAGATTCAACGCTTGCTTTCTTTTCCTTGAACTTTAAGAATTCAGTGAAAGAGAAAGGAAACAGTTCAAACCTTAAATGCCTTCCAGTAAGCCTTGTTCCCAATTCCTTGCTCAAAAGTGAAGCATTAGAGCCAGTAATGACAAAATGCCTCTTTTTATCGAGCTTTTCTCGAACGAACAATTCCCATTTTGGAATATTTTGAATTTCGTCAAAAAAGTAGACTCCGTTCTCTCCAAATTCTTCAGTCAATGTTTCATCAAGCCGTTGGAAGTCTGAAAGCTCAAACCCGGCAATTTTAGAGTCTTCAAAATTGAAATAATAGAAAGTCTTTGTTTCCTTGGTTAATTGCTTGAGCAAAGTGCTTTTTCCGCACCTTCTGACTCCAGAAATAACTGCTGCAAAAGGCAAGTCAATGTCAATTTTCTCAAGCAATTCTCTTTTAACAGTCTTTTCAGACTTTCCCAAGTCTTCCCTCTGCAGTCTGGCGACAATCCTTAAAGCATCCTTCAAAAACATGAAATAATAGAGAAACAAGCAATATTTAAACCTTTCATTAGTAATGAACGAAAGCGTGCATTACTAGTGCACGATTTTTTATGCCTTAAACATGCAAATCCAATTCAGCAGGTTTGGCCGAAGTTCCTTGCCACTGCCTGCAGGTCTTGGATGTTCACTCCGTCATTTCCTACAACGTCTGCGGGATTGCCTGCAGGCTGGCCAATCCTCAATGCAACAAAAGTCAAGTCAAAAACATTCACTTTGTGGTCACTTGTCAAATCATAGCAAGTTATCGGCGGAGTTCCAGAATCCAAAGTTTGCTCCCAATTTGTTGGAAGCTCTATTTTGTAAAGTTCGAGATTGTCATTGCCGTTCCAGTTTCCCCCCACATAAACATTGTTTCCTTGAGGGTCAATGTTGACAAATCCTTCAGTAAAATAAGTTGGTTCTTTTGCGCCAACTTGGTAAGAGTTTGGTTCTGATGCAATGCGCCAGATTCTTGCGCGCTGCCCTAAAGGAAGAAGTTTTCCCGCGCCATCCTTGACTGGCTTTATTTCAATCATGAAAATTTGGTTGCTTGACCAAATCCTTCCATTGACTGCCGGATGAGAATAAGCACCCATCAAAAACCATCCTTTTTTTGCAGGATTGTAAATTCTTGAAATGTGCTGGCCGACTCCGTCAGAATCAAACCCGTCAAGCTCTGCAAGATTCAATGTTTTTGTCAATTGCAAAGTTTTTGGATTGAAGGCTTCCATGTAATCATTGCTGTTGTTCTGGTAAACATAGACTGGATCGCCATTGTAATCAAACGCCCAGCCGGCATGGCCCCAATTCAATGTTGGAAGCGAAGCATAGTTTGTTGAAATTCCCTGGACTAAATCGCTGATTCTGTAAAACTTGCTGGAATAGTAAAGGCTTGCAACATTAAGCCAAACTCCGTCAGGGGAAATATCCCCTTCTCCATCTGAGGAAAGCACTACTGGAAGCAAAACTTTGTTTTTTAAGTCAACAATTCCGACTTTGTAAACAAGCGGGCTTCCATAGCGTATTCTAATTCCTAAATACCTTGCAGACTGGTCTGAATGGTCTGCGGAATGGATGAAAGCGCCTTTGCCCGCAAACTCTGGAATAGACTCCAAGTCAAAGACTGTTTGCGCGGCAGTGTTTGCCACAACGTCTTTTTTGATGACTTTTCCACCATAAACATAATGATAGTATATTGTTGTTTCAGTTCCTGCATCCCCGCTCAAGTCCCATCTTGGGTTTCCTGTTTCTCCAACTGGAATTTCCCTCAAGTAAGTGCAGTCAGTTAACCGGTAAACCGCGGCCGTTCCGTTTGTTTTGAAAGTGATTGCATACTGGCCATTAATGTTCACGTTAGTGTATGTTGAATATCCGTTGTAATATCCTAAATTCCTGTCGCTGCCCACTGCCGTTCCCCAGGATGGATTGTCATTGACTTCAGTCATTCTCCAAATTTTAATTCCAGTCTCTGGCTGTGTGTAGTAAGAGCATTTTGCTGGCGGAATGCCTGAAGCATAAGATAATTTCACGTGGTTTGTGTCAGAATACCTCAGGTCAATTCCTTCAACTGGCTCTACAACATAAGTTACGCCGCCAGGGCTTATTGGAGTGTGGGTGCAGTTTGCTGTGCAAGTGCCGGCGTTATTGCATGTGTCTGTTGTGTTTGGGTTTGAGTCATTGCACTGCGCGCTTGAAGTGCATGCTGGAGTAATGCAGCTTGCTCCGCAAAGAATTTGCGGCAAAGTGCAAGTCGTTGCTTGCGGGTCTGTAGTGACTGAAAGGCCCGCGCTTTTCGCGCTTTCATTGCCTGAAGTGTCAATTGCCGAGATTTGGAAATTATAATTAGTGTTGGCAGTCAAACCCGAAGCAGTGTAATTAACATTCGGCTTTAGCACTGTTGAAAGAAAAGAACTGTTCTTGTAAATTTTGTAAGCGCTCAAGTCTGATTCTGAATTTGCGTTCCAGGCAAGTGCGACATTATTGGAGTCTTTTCCAGTAGAACGAAAGCTTGAAGGAACTGCAGGCGGTGTTGTATCTCCCGGCGCGCCTGACAAAAGCTGGAGTTTTGACTTTGCCTTCAATATTTGGAAGTTTGATATTGAATACCAGCCGTTAGAATTTGCAGTGACAGTGCCGCTTTGCAAAACAGTGACTCCGTCAGCCGCAATGTTTTTCCAAGTCACAGCATTTCCTGAATTGTGCGGAAACGACTGCATTCTTTTCGGAGTAATTGTCACTGTCGCAGACTCTGCGGTTGCGGTTGGAACCAAGTATACTGTGACTTCATACTTGCCTGAAGAATCAACCAAAGTATTCCTGTCAAAGTATTCCAATCCATTAATCTGGCCGCGCAAGTCACTGTTTGCAGGATCGCCGTTTCCTGGATTGCCATTCAATGAAAAGTCAGTGAATGTAGGATAGCTTTTGTTCAACGCGTAATGAAAATTATCAAAAGAATTCATGAACTGGTTTTTGACAAAAAACCGTTCATAAATGACTTCTGGAAAATAAGCCGAGCCAGTGGTGTAAGATGCCGCTTCAAAGCAATTGTGAGAACACTGGTCAAAATAGCCAGTGAGAGCGACTTTTGCATTGTTTGCCGCAGAATAAAATGCAGGAATATTCCCCCAGCTTATTGTAGTATCGTTTTTTCCATGATTTGTGCGCATTGGAGGATAGTCCTTGTTCGGGTTTGCCTGCAGGTATTTTGCCAAGTCCAAATAATCATCAATTCCAATTCCTTCAGGGGTTGGAATGTTTGCGGCTTTTTTGCCGAAAACAAAGTCAGAGTATGCAGTGTAGTTTGCGCCGCCGTAAGCCCAAGGCCTTCCTTGATGCGAATGAAGCGCTGCAATCATTTCCGGATTGTGAATTGCGACTGCAAGGCAACCGCCTGCCCCCATTGAACCTCCAGTGCAGTAAACCCTGTTTGGATCCATGTATTGCGCCCAAGGGCTGTTGTAAAGCATCCATTCAGCAATGAACTTGACTTGCTTTTCAGCATAAACAACGCTTTTTCCGTCAGAGTAAGGCTTTGCGCCTTCAATGCTTTTCTTGAAGCCGCTGGAAATTCCGTTAGGCGCATAGTTTGAGTTAAACCCGGCATAATAGTGATAGCCGTAACTGTCAGTCTCTATGTAAGGCCCCAAGTCTGCTAGAGAGCCGTCTGCTTTTTTCACGACAATTCTTGAAAAGTCATTGAACGCCAAGTCAAAGCCGCCGTAACGGTTTGCGTCGACATTCCGTGAATTGTCAACTCCTTCCTCGCTTTGAAAATATCCTTTTCCGGAAGCGTGCAGGTAAAGCGTCAAGGCATACATTCCTGGAGTTGAATTTGAAAACTTTGCCATGTTTTCTGGATTGCTTGAATCCCACCCAGTCTTGTAAGGCAGTGTGACTGCAAAGAAAACTGGAATCGAGCGCTTGTTAAAAAACCCGTAATTGTCCGCAGTGTTTTTTGGATTGAAGCTTCCAAGCCACATTATATATCCTGAATAATAATAATTGTAGGAATCGTGCTCGTAAAGGAAAGCGTCTGGAATTCCAATGCTTTCAGAAACTGGCGAGGCTGTCGCATTCTGCCCTGCAGTGACAATTTGCTTTTCGTTCCCTTCAACAACAGTGGTTACTGCATAATAGTTTGAGCCATTGCTTTCAACAGTGTAAACGTAAAGCCCTGAATCTGCAGAAAGCGAAACTCCGGCCTTTGAAAGGCTTGGCTGTTTTATGGCGCCTGTTCCGCCGTAAAGGCTTGCTGAAACATAAGAAGAGCCTTGATAGACTTCATCCAAAAGCTGCGCTTGATTGATATTGCTTGAAGTTATGGGCTGGGAATAACGGTAAATCCTGTAGGTTGTTTCATTCTTGTCTGTTTGCGCTTCTTTCCAGGTTATGAAAGTCTGGCCTTTCCAGAATTTTGCGGTAATTCCGGCAGGCTGTGGAATGCTTTCAGGGTTTGTTCCGTCAAAAGTTACTTCCAAGTAAGGCCGCAAGTTTTCTGAAGCCGCTTCTTTGGAATAAAAGGACTTATTATAGTACGGGCCGCTTGCAAAGTAAAATCCATTATTGGATGAAGGGCTTGCAACCCAGTCTTTCACTGCATTAGTCAAGTCCACAGTATAAAATGCCTGGGAGCCTGAAAGCCAATTCCTGAAAAAAACAAATCCAATCTGGCTTCCCAATGAAGAAGTGATGTTTCCAGCGCCATTCCAGCCAACGCCGGACTTTTTTGAATTGTAAGTGGCCTGGCTTTCAACCCAAATCCCGCTTGGTGCAGAATCAACAATTTTGTAAATCGGCTGCTTTATTTCAACAAGCCCTGCAGAATTGTCAGTCAAGTAATCGTTCTGCCTGAAAAAAACAAGCCTTGCGCTGTGGATTGTGGCGCCTGCCGGAATGCTTGAAACATCAAAGCGCATTATCACGTGCTTATTGCCGCCTAAATTCCTGTAGTAAAGGCTTGCAGCGCTTCCGGAACTTGAATTTGGAGAGCCGTCATCAAGCACTGCATCCATTGCAACATTCTTTACATCGCAGGAAGCGCATTCTCCAAACCTTTGCGTTACTCTCTCGCCGGCAAAAGACGCAGTGAACAATGGCTGGTTGGAGTTTGTAAAGAAAAAAATTACCGAAGCCGCAAGCAAGGCAAGCGCGAAAACTAAAAGGAAATTTTCAGACTTCATTCCAACAGCTTTTTTTTAATAAATATAAAGAATCAGAATATATAATATTTCCTCATTTTGGCAGGCGGAAAAATGAAAGGTAAGTCAATTCAGCAATTTTGGCCAAAATTCCTTGAGACTTCCTGCAAGTCTAAAATGTTCACTCCGTCATTTCCAATCACGTCCGCCGGGCTTCCTGCAGGGCTTCCAAGCCTTAAAGAAACAAAAACCAGGTCAAACAAGTCAACTTTATTATCGCCTGTCAAGTCAAAGCATTGCGCTGGCGGGGAATTTCCAACAACCATGCTTAAAGTGCTTTTTTGCTTTGAAATAATGAAATTTTGGATTGTAATCCTTCCATACTGGTCTGCTGAAACATTGCCTGACTGGAGCACTTGCCCATCGCTTACCCTGATGTTTTTCCAAAAGTATGCTGTGCCTGCAGAATGCTCTAGCGCCTGCAGCCTTCGCGGAGTTATTGAAACAGTTGCAGAATCCAAAGGCGATTCAGCCATCAAGAAAACATTAACGTCATACTGTCTTGAAGTTTCAAGGCCTGTGTTCCAGTCCCAATATGGATAGCGGTTTATTCCGCCCCGCAAGTCTCCGCTGGCAGGCACTCCGTTTCCAGGATTTGAATTAAGGCTGAAGTCAGAAAATGCGGGATAGCTTTTGCTCAAAGAATAATGAAAAATATTGAATCCATCATTGAACATGTTCACCACAAAATTCCTGACTGGAATGTATTCGGGAAAATAGCTTGCCTCAAAGCAATTGTGCGCACACTGGTCAAACACTGAGTAAATGTAAACTCTTGCAGAATTTGCTGCCGAATAGAATGCAGGCACTTGATACCAGGCAAGCAAGTCATTCTTTCCATGGTTTGTCCTTATTACAGGAAAGTCCTTTTCAGGATGTGCCAAAAAATATTTTCCAGCATCAACGTAATCGTAAATTCCAATTCCTTCAGGAGTTGGAATGTTTTCTGAAAAAGGGCCTAAATAATTTTCCATTCCACCAGGATAAGAACCAGCCCCAGTGCTTGGGTCAATGAAATAATTTACCACTTTTCCCTGGATTGCATCAATAGCGCTCACAAGTTCGGGATAATGAAGCGCAAAAGTCATGCTTCCCCCGCCGCCTAAAGACCCGCCTTGAAAGTATACCTTGCTTGAGTCAATGAATTGAGACCACTTGCTTTGGTTTTGCATCCATTTTATTATGAATGCCATTTGCTTTTCCCCGTAAGGAACGCTTTTTCCTTCCTCGAAGGGCTTTAGTTCCTTGAAAGTTTTTGGAATTCCCACGTTCAATTCATAGCCAATTGGCCTAGTTCCATCACCTAATTGTGATGGCGCATAATTGGAATTGTATGCTGAATAGTAAG
>JAUSFL010000020.1 GCA_030649735.1 Candidatus Iainarchaeum sp.
TGATGCAGCCATTGCCAAAGGCAGGGCCAAAAGAAAAAATAATGCGATAAAAATTCTTTTCATGTTAGCTTTTAGAGAAACTTAGTATTTAAACTTTAGCAATTTTTGCTTTGCGGAATGCTGGTTTTGCCCACATTTTTAACAGTTTGTCCCGATTTTGTCCGCGGCTGCCCGCAAGTCCCGAATGTCTATTGCATTATCGCCAGTAATGTCGTAAGCCTTGTCGCTTTCGTTGATTGCTTTCACTATTCTAACCAAGTCTTGCACATTGATTGTCCCGTCTTTTTTTGCGTCAGGGCAAGCGCTTGTTATGACTGTAATGCATTGCATTTGAATATTGCATTTTTTCCCAGTGCCGCAAACGCTGGCGTTAGGGCAGTCTGTAAAGTCAAGGCAGTCTGCCAAGTTGTCGCCGTCATCGTCGGTTCCATTAGAACAGTTTTCTTGAATTCCTGTCTCGTTGGTTTCAGCCAAGCGCACGTCATCAAGCAAGGCGCAAGTTCCTTTGCCTGCATCCTGGTTTGCTGTTGCAAGAGTCACTATGTGCTCGTTGTTGCTTTGTAATGTGAAAATTAAAGAGTATTGCTTCCAGCTTGTTGAGTCAATGTATTGGGTTGCTTTTGCGCTCCAGCTTGGAAGTTCTTGGATTGTAACAAATGGAGTGCAGTTGGAGTTTGTTTTTTTTGCCCAGTAGGTCAGCTTGAATTTTTTCCCGCTGGAGCTTGTTAATGCCAGTGGCTTTTGGAAAGCGAAAGAATAATTATTTAATTTTAATGACTTTCCGCTGCTGTCTGCAAAGTCTGAAGCCGCGATTGACGCGTCTGCTGATGAAAAGCTCCAAACAGGAGTTGATGAATTGCTAAATGCCGAATTTTGGATTTCATTATTGTAAAGAAGGCTTGCCATGTAATAAAGCTCGTCAAGCAAGACAAATTTTACTTCAGGATGGCTTAATTCTATTTGCCTTAATTTTGTGGCATTCATTTTAGGCTTTGTTGAAGCCGTTGATCGTAAATCAGTGAACCAAACTAGCGGGGTTTTGATGTTATAATAGTTTTTGAAAGCTGTGAATTTTGCGTCAAATTCTGCGGTTGTGTCAGGGCTGAAGCCAAAAAAGTCAGCGCTTGCGGCCCTGGAAATTACAGTAATTTTTGAAGGCCCAGTGCCTATGGTGTATACTGGGCTTCTAGGGCTTGTGCAGTTGGAAAAATCGTCTGTTTGAAATGCGGCCTTAACGCCCAATGCATTGTAATACCTGGCGTATGTTTGCTGGCTGAAAGCGCAGTTTGTTTGGTAATAGCTTTGCTCAAGCCCGTAAAAGTTTGGGGTTGAATCATCCGCGGTTCCTTCAGTGAAGCCGTCCCAAGGATTTGCGAAAAAGCCCAATCTTGAGTTCTGAATTCTTGTTCGGTTTTTCTCCAGTATTGCATCAAGAGACTGCGTTCCTTTGAATTTTGCCACTGCCAATGCGTAAAAATAATCCCCGCTTGTTCCAGCCTCCAAAAAATCAATTCCAGGCCTTGCTTTTTTGGCATAATAAGCTATAATGATTGGCGCGCGGTCATAAAACGCGGAGTCAATTCCCCAATTGAGTTTTGTCTGCGTTGTAAAGCTCCCTACTCCCGAAGCATTGACAGTGAAAGAGTCATAAAACATTGACCCTGCGCCATTAACATATGACGAATCGCTAATCATTATT
>JAUSFL010000028.1 GCA_030649735.1 Candidatus Iainarchaeum sp.
GCGGCTGGAAGCACCATTGCGGTTTCTGACGGGTTTTCTTGGACAGTGAACAAGAAATCTTCAGGAGCGTTTGTTTCAAGCCAGTTCTTGGCAAGATTGATTCTCAATTCAAGCTTTTTTCCATCGGCCGCGGTTTTGAGCTCTTTAGAATAATGATTGATTGTTTTCTCAATATTCATTGCATTTGACTGCAAAACAACAGTCAAGTGCCTGAAGGAAGGCTGGAAAGGCAATGATTTTGGAAGTTCAACACAAGAAAGTTCATAGACTCGCTTAAAGAAGGCAAGCTCTGACTCATCAGCTGACTTTTCAGCACCAAAATAAATCCTTTCAATCTTGTCAAACTGCTCATAAGTGTTGATCAAATCAGCGTCAAAAGAAATATTGAAAGAGCGGCCAGGAATTGTTGAAGCAAACAAATAACGGACTATTGAAGGCTCGTAAACTTCCAATGCAGTCCCTAAAGTGATTGTGTTTCCTTTGGATTTTGACATTTTTTCGCTCTGGCCTTTTGCATAAACAAACTCATACATCAAGTGCACTGGCGCGTCAAAGCCGTAAACTTCTTTTACAATGTCATTGGCAGTGGTTCTGGAGCCCCCTTCAGAAGAATGGTCTTTTCCTGAAGGCTCAAAGTCGACTTTTTCGAAAAACCAGCGCATTGGCCAGTCAATTCTCCACGGCAGTTTGCCAATCCCTTTTTTCCTGAAGTCAAAAGAGTCCTTGTGATTGCAAGAGTGGCAAGTGTAAGAAATTTGGTATTCTTCATCATACTTTGTGATTTGAGTGTCGTCTTTTCCGCATTTTTCGCAAAAAACCAAAAAAGGAATCCAGTTTTCGCCGTGCTCTTCAGCGCGCCACTTGTTTAAAATTTCCTTAATTTTATCCCGCGCGCGCAATGCAGTCCGAATCTCTTCAGCATATTCGCAAACCTTGTACTTTCCTGCTTGATAGAGAAATTCTGGAGTAATTCCAACAAGCGGCATTAATTGTTCCAGCTCTTTTTCAAAATGCAAGGCATAAGTATTGTGGCAGCCATCAGGGTCTGGAATATCAGCAATACTCATTCGCAGATATTTTTCAAACTCTTCCTGGTTTTGAATGTTTGAAGGAACTTTCCTGAAAACATCAAACTCATCCCAAGAGTAAAGAAACCTGACTTTCTTGCCTTGCTTTCTCAAAGCCCGCGCAACAAGGTCAACTGTGATTATTTCCCTAAAGTTTCCAATATGAATGATTCCTGAAGGAGTGATTCCAGCAGCAACAGTCAAAATTCCTTTTTTTCCCTCCAATGCTATGACTTGGCGGGCAATATTGTCTGCCCAATGCTCTTTTTCTGAAGATTCATTTTTAGAATCCGGTTTCGAAGCCGCCTTTGCCTTTTTTTCTTTTATTCCAGCCAAAACAAACCAATCCTTTCAATTGAGTTTAAAGCGAGCTCGGAGGGATTTGAACCCTCGACCATCGGATTAAAAGTCCGGTGCTCTACCAAGCTGAGCTACGAGCCCGTAATTAAAAAAACCTCGCAAAAAAACCTTGA
>JAUSFL010000033.1 GCA_030649735.1 Candidatus Iainarchaeum sp.
AAACTTTCAAAAATCCAATTTTAAACCTTTGTTTGAACAACTCTAATTACGGGTATTCTAATGTCTGAGAAGGAATCTAATGGTCCAATGGAGCTTCCATGGGTTGAAAAGTACAGGCCTGAAAGGCTTGCTGATGTTGTAGGCCAGAAGGAAATTGCAAAGCGCCTGGAAAGCTATGTGAAAAACAGAAATTTGCCAAATCTCTTGTTTTCAGGCCCCGCGGGGGTTGGAAAAACAACTTCTTCAATTGCAATGGCGAAAGAATTGTTCGGCGGCTCTTTCCAGCAGAATTTTCTAGAGCTTAACGCGTCTGACACTCGCGGAATTGAAGTAGTGCGCGGGGAAATCAAGGACTTTGCGCGCACTTTGGCGTTTGATTCTGGATTTAAAATAATTTTTCTTGACGAAAGCGATGCTTTGACGCAAGACGCCCAGCAGGCGCTTAGAAGGACAATGGAAAAATACACGCGCACTGTGCGCTTTGTTTTAAGTTGCAATTATTCTTCCAAAATTATTGAGCCAATCCAAAGCCGCTGCGTTGTTTTCCGCTTCAAACCTTTAAGCTCTAAGGAAGTTGAAGAACGATTGAAAATGATTTGCGCGAATGAGGGATTAAAGATTGAAGAGAAAGCGCTAAAGGCAATTTATTATGTTTCGCAAGGCGACTTGAGGAAAAGCATCAACATTTTGCAGGCTTCTTCCTCATTCAGCAAAAGCATTACTGAAGAAAACGTTTACTCAGTCTCTTCGCGCGCAAGACCTGAAGAAATCAAGGAAATGATAAAGTTTGCCTTGAATGCTGACTTTTTGAAAGCGCGCGAAAAGCTTGACTTTTTGCTTTTTGAGTATGGAATGAGCGGCGAAGACGTCATTTTGCAGCTTTACCGTGAAGTAATGGACTTGCCAGAGGATGAACTGCCTTCAAAGACAAAAATAGAGCTTGTAGATATTATTGGGGAATACAATTTTCGCCTTGTGGAAGGCGCTAGCGAGCGCATCCAGCTCGAGGCGCTTTTGGCGCAGTTTGGAAAATTCAAGAAGTGAGCCCATGCTTGTAATTCCCAGAAAAAGCAAGGAAGTGCTTGACGAGGACACTGCAATAAGGATTGCAGTAACTGCCGGAATTTCAGCTTACGGAAAGAAACTCATTGAAAGCGAGTTTCCATTTTTTGCAAGCCTTGAAGGAATTTCTTGGGTTGTGAGCGGAACTTCGCAGGATTTTGCGAAAGGGGTTTTGGAAGCCAAGATTTCAAAAAAAGACGGCCGAATAGTGAGCATTACACACAATCAATAATTTGGGTTTTGGATTATTTTTATGGATAATTTCAGGGGCAAGCAGTATTGGAATTACTGGCAGGAGATTGTCAAGGCTTCAGTAGTCCGCAATACTGTTGAAATTCCAGTACTCTTGGAAATTGCAGACTTTGAAGGAAAGAAATGCCTTGATGCAGGCGCAGGGGTTGGAAGAATTGCCTTCAAAATCAATGGGTTTGCAAAAGAAATTGTCTGCATTGATGAGAGCAAGGCCGCTTTGCAAACTTTGAAGGCAGAAATCAAAAAGCAAGGCTTGGGCAAAAAAATCAAGGCAAGGTTGGGAAACATCCGCAAGCTTCCTTTCAAGGACAATTCTTTTGACATTGTTTATTCCTTGTGGACAATCTATCATTTGAAGCAGGATTGGCAGGGAATTTTGGAAGAATTGAACAGGGTTTGCAGGAAAGGCGGAGCAGTCATTGTTTGCTTTTCTGGGGGAAATGCAGACCTGCCGATTCTCGAGTCAATTGCAAGGAATGACTTGAAAGAAAGAAAAGCATTCAAGGGAAATGTTGTTTCCTTCTTGAAAAAAATTAATGGAAATTCTTTTTTCAAAATTGCACAATTGTCTTTTTGGTTCAAGAGTCCTGAATGGGCATTGAAGGTTTTTTCAGAGACTTTCCTGCGCTTCAGCAATTTTTCCAATGTCGTGGTAAAAAAGCGTTTTGCTTTCCTGAAAAAGCATTCTTCAAAAAAAGGCTGCGTCATAAGGCAAGAAGCAGTGTTTGCGTATTCTTTCAAGAAATAGTTCAGAAAAACTCGCTGATTCTTTTTTGGTGCAGCAAGTTGTCCAATAATTTGCTTTCTTTCTTGTATTTTGGAATTGGAATAGACAATTTTTTCTCCAAAAACTTGAGCACGAGCGGAAGTTCAAAGAAAGTCAGCGGCTTTTTCTTCAATGCGTCTCGCACGTTCTCGCGGATTTGGAAAACCCCGACCGGAATTTTGTAGCCTTCTCCAATTTCCCTGAATATTAGGGCGCCGGCTTGCCTTTTCCTGCGCATCAAGTGCTCTCCGACAGCAAGCCTTGCGGCATAATAAGCCCCTGCGACATTGTTTGCATATGTGGTGCGGCCGTTGTAAAACTCATGGTCTTGAATCACTGTGGCTTCTTCCTCGCTTTGAGTCCATGCAGTGCCTGGCTTCCATGCCTCGAGCTGTTCAAACTGCCATTTTGTCGGCAAAAGCAATACCCAAAAGTCATTGTCCAAGTAGTTTGAGTGATAAAGCTCGAAGTAATCAATTGTTTCAAAGTCTTTTATCCTGTCAACCATTACTTCAGAAATTTGCGAATCTACTGCTGTAATGCTCCAGCGCGTTGGAACAAATTTTCTTTGCTTTCCAATCCCGAAAATTCCAGCGCTCAAAAGCTTTGTGAGCGAGTGTACTGGAATTCCCTTTGAGTATAAAGTTTTCAGTGCGTCAATTGATTTTGCGTCAGAGTCATAATAGAATTTTTCAACCTTGGGGTTGATTTTCGGGTTTTCCTGGAATTGCAAATCATCCAATTCCGCAACCATTCCTAAAGGCGCGACAGAGTCTGAAAAATTGAGCTCCAATTTTGGCGCGCTTTGCAATTGGAATTCAATGTCCATTTGCCTTTCGCTCATTGCCATTTCCTGCAAGTCTACTAAATCATAATTTGGGTTTGCGGCTTCAAAAGCGTTCACTGGAGTTCTTGCCTGCACCAGGCTTTCCCTAAAGTGCACAAGGTCTTCCAAGCCATACCCAAACCATCTTTCCGGATTGTCCAATAAATCTGAATCGCGCATTGTAATTGTTGGGGAAAGCGGAGCGATTGTAATGAATGGGTAGTTTTTCCAGCTTGCGAAAAAGCCCGGCGGAGCGCTTCCGACAAACTCTTTTTCCTTGATTTCTTTCAGGACTTTTTGCTTTGTCTGGAATTTTTCCAGAACAAAGCATTTTTCCCCACACCAAAGCCTTCCCTTGCATTTCAGGCACAAGCCTTTCGGAATCATATTTTCCCCATAATTAACCTTTTTTGCAATAGCTTTTAATTAACTTTTAGAGTAGAATTCCATTGGTTTTTATCATGCCTTCAAAAAGCAAGGAAAGCAAAAAGCAGGAATTTCCTAAAGAAACAGTCTGGCATTCTGCAAGCCATGTTTTGGCTGCTGCTGTAAAAGAGCTTTTTCCCAACGCAAAGTTTGGGATTGGGCCCGCAATTGAGGAAGGATTTTACTACGATTTTTCTGTCGAAAAGCCTTTTTCTCCGGAAGACTTGCAAAAAATAGAGAAAGCAGCCAATAAAATCATTGCAAGGGATGAAAAGTTCGAGAGAAAAGAAATTTCCAAGAACGAAGCCTTGCAATTGTTCAATGGCCAGAAATTCAAGCAAGAACTAATTAACGAGCTTGAGGAAGGAAAAATTTCAATTTACGCCAATGGCTCTTTCACTGACTTGTGCAAAGGGCCTCATGTTGAAAAGGCAAAAGACATTGGAGTCTTGAAGGTTTTGAAAAGCTCTGCGGCTTATTGGAAAGGCGACCAGTCGCGCGAGAGCATGCAGAGAATTTACGGGATTTCTTTTCCAAGCCAGAAGGAAGTAGATGAATGGCTTGCCGCAAAAAAGGACGCA
The DNA here is from genome assembly GCA_030649735.1 of Candidatus Iainarchaeum sp. Lineage (GTDB taxonomy): Archaea > Iainarchaeota > Iainarchaeia > Iainarchaeales > UBA10191 > UBA10191. The sequence continues at coordinate 3,914 of JAUSFL010000033.1, forward strand.
GAGGCAAGAAGCCACTTGAAGCTCGGGAAAGAGTTGAAATTATTTTTAATGTGCGGCGATGTCGGGGGAGGGCTTCCAATTTTCACCCCGCACGGCACAATAATCCGCGAAGAATTGATGAAATTTTTGCGTGAAGAACAGCTTAAGCGTGGCTATTTGCCTGTTGTCACTCCACACATCACTAAAGGCGAGCTTTACAAGATTTCAGGCCATTTGGAGAGCTACAAGGATTCAATGTTTCCTGCAATGAAGACTGAAGACGGCGAAGAGTATTATCTTAAGCCAATGAATTGCCCGCATCACATTCAAATTTACAAAAGCGACTTGCGCTCTTACAAGGAATTGCCACTACGCTACACTGAGTTTGGGACAGTGTATAGGTATGAAAAGTCCGGAGAGCTCACTGGACTTACAAGAGTCAGGATGATAACGCAGGATGACGCGCACTTGTTCTGCAGGCCGGACCAAGTAAAGCAGGAAATCCTTGGAGTGATTGAAATTGTTTTGAAAATCTTCAAGATTCTGGGATTTAAGGAATATTCTGTAAGGTTTGGAACCAAGGACAGCAGCGACAAGTATGTTGGAAGCGACGAGCTTTGGAAAGGCGCTGAAAAAAACATTGAAGAGGCCTTGAAAGAGACTGGATTGAAGTATTACAAGGCCGAAGGCGAGGCCGCGTTTTACGGCCCGAAAATTGACTTTGTAGTAAAGGATGTTTTGGCAAGGGAATGGCAGCTTGGCACAATTCAAGTCGATTATAATTTGCCTGAAAGATTCGGGCTTTCCTATATTGGAGAGGATGGAAAAGAGCACAGGCCAGTGATGATTCACCGCGCTCCATTCGGCTCTTTGGAAAGGTTTGAGGGAGTTTTGATAGAGCATTTTGCGGGAAAATTCCCGTTATGGCTTTCTCCAGTGCAAGTGAAAGTGATTACAGTGAATGATTCCTTCAATTCTCATGCTGAAGTTTTGGCGAAAGAATTCAAGGAAAAGAATGTCCGCGTTGACTTGGATTTGGACAATAATACAATGGGCTATAAAATTCGCGAGGCTCAATTGCAGAAAATTCCTTATGTTATTGTGATTGGGGAGCGGGAAGTCAAGGAAGATACAGTCACTGTGCGCGACCGCGCGGGAAAGCAGGAAACATTCAAGCAGGCTGATTTTTTGGCAAAAATCCTTAAAGAAATCGCGGAAAAAGCAATCAATTGATTTTTTCTTTTTTTTTTAAAGTTAGCTTTAAATACTCCAATTCTGTTTTCTTATCTGAGAATATTTTGGAGTTGCTTTTAATTGACTGACTATCTGGATGATTTGATAAAGAAAGCAAAGGCTGCAAAAAAGCAGTCCGAGGCAGAAAGCATTGCTGAACCGCAGCGCAAGCCTGTTTTAGAGCCGAAAAATTCCCCAAAAAAGCAGGAAGTTTCCTGGGCGACAACTCCAGCAACCAATCCAGCAAGCAATCCATTGCCAACAAGGGACCCTTTTTCAAGTCCGGCGCAAATGCCAAGGCAGCAGGCCGGAATGGTTTCAACATCAGCCCCTTCTGAAGAAAACCCTGAAAAGTCTGCTTTAGAGGCAGAGCTTGAGAATGCAAAAAAAGTCGAGATTGCAAGCTATGGCGAAACCAAAATTTACAAGGTTGCAGGGCATCCAATGCTTTACTATTTTGTTCCAGTGCCAAGGCCGACAGCTTCTGAAAAGGCAATAATCAGCACAATCAAGGAAGCAGCAACGCGCCTGATTACAATCGCGCCTTACAGGATTCGCGATCCAGAGCAAAGAAAGAACGTTTACTACCAGCGCGTAATGGACATTTTGAAAAGCTCTCCGGAATTGAAAATCCCGCAGCATCGCTTTGACTTTTACGCCAATGCAGTGGTCAGGGACATGGTCGGCTATGGGCTGATTGACCCTTTGGTGAATGATGACAAATTGGAAGAAATAATGATTATTGGCCCGAAAATGCCAGTGTATGTTTTTCACAGAGAGTACGAAATGATGCTTACAAACATTGAATTCTTCAATGACAATGAAATCCAGGATTTGATAAACAGGGTTGCAAGGCAGATTGGAAGGAGAATTGACATTTCAGCGCCGCTTTTGGATGCAAGGCTGCCTGACGGTTCCAGAGTGAACGCGACAATTCCACCGGCAAGCGTTCAAGGCTCGACTTTGACAATCAGGAAATTCAAGAAAGACCCTTACTCCTTGATTGACCTGATAAATTATAACACTTTAAGCGTTGAGGCCGCGGCTTTCTTGTGGACTGCTGTTGAAGGAGTTTCCACAACTCCGGCAAACATCCTCATTTCTGGAGGAACTGGCTCTGGAAAAACAACCTTGCTGAACGTGCTTTCTTCAATGATTCCTTCAAACGAGAGAATAATTTCAATTGAAGACACTGCAGAGTTAAGCCTTCCGTTAAAGCATTGGGTCAGAATGGAAGCCAGGCCGCCTGGATTGGAAGGAAAGGGAGAATTGACAATAGATATTCTTACAAAAAACTCTTTGAGAATGCGGCCTGACAGGATTATTGTCGGAGAAATAAGGCATGATGAAGCATTTACTTTATTCACTGCAATGAATACTGGCCATGACGGAAGTATGGGAACAGTGCACGCCAATTCTGCGGCTGAAACAATCATTCGCGTGACAAACCCTCCAATGAATGTTCCTGAAGTAATGCTTTCAGGGCTTGATTTTGTGATTATTGAAAACAGATTGCATGACAGGAAAAAAGGGACTATCAGGAGAGTTACAGAAATTTCTGAAGTCACTGGAGTTTTGGAAAAAAAGGCCCAAACCCAGACAATCTTTGAGCGCGATCCAACAGACGACACTTTGAAAAGAACCCAGATTCCAAGCCAGTTCATGGGCAAGCTTTGCCGCATGACTGGAATGACAAAAAAGCAGCTTGATGCAATAATTGAAGAGCGAACAGTGTTTTTGAAAAAGCTTGTTGACAGCAACATTCGCTCAATGCCTGAAGTGAGCTCTGCATTGCAGCATTATCTTTCTGAAAAAAGGTCTGAGTGAATTAAAGATTATGGCTAAAGAACTTGACGCCTTGAAGAAAGGGATTGAGGAAAAAAAGCAGGCCAAGGATGGCGGGCAGGCAAGGGCTTCAGACCAGCCTCAGGAAAAGGCTTTTGAGTCAGTGGATCTAGATCAAGTGGAAAGAATTGTCGACAAAATGAAAAAAAAGTACTCTGAAGAAGGACTGAGCTTTGAGGAAGTCGGCGGAAACCTTTCAGAACTGCGCGGAATAATTGCCGAAGGAAAGCAGACTGGCGTGCAAATTCAAAGAGTTGAAGAACTGCAGGAATTCAAAAACCCGACTGTAAAGACCTTGGGCTCTTTTTACATGGCGTTAAGAAAGCCATTGTCCCCAATTGTCGCTTTCTTCAAAACATTGCCTGTAGTGAAAGAGCTTGGCTATTATTTGTATTCTGCAAACATGCAGTTTTCAGTCCAGCAGTACATTGCATTGACGACTTCGGTCTCGATAATTTTTGGCCTTATGATTTTCATTTCCGCGGGAATTCTGATCGCCATACTTTCAAAAGACTGGGACATTCTTCCATTGCTTGCATATTCAATCCCGGTGATTCTTGGTTTTTTTTCATTCTTGTTTGTTGCGCTGATAATGTTTTTCATGCCTAAAGCCCAGGCTGAAAAGCGAGGAGAGGCAGTGTCTGCAGAATTGCCTTTTGCCTTAAGGCACATGGCGACTGAATTAAAGTCTGGAATTGGATTGTACAGGGCATTGCAGGCAATTGCAGTCGCAGACTATGGAGTCTTATCGCAGGAGTTTTCGCACACAATCGCTGAAATCGAGGAAGGGACTGACGCGCAGGACGCGTTAAGGCACTTGGCATTAAGGACGCAAAGCAAGGCCTTGCGAACAGCGCTTACGCACATTGTGCGCGCCTTGAAGACTGGCGGAAACCTTTCTGAAGTAATGGGCAATATTGCGGAAGACGTCAGCTTTGAACTCCAGCAAAAAACCAAGGAGTTTGCGGAAAAAATGAATTTTTTCGGCGTCATTTTCATTTTCATGGCAATTGTCCTGCCAGTGTTTGTCGCAATTTTAGGCAGCATAAGGAATGCCCCTTTGGGCTCGAGCGGAAGCATGTTTTCCTCGCTTCCATTGGACCCAATGATGATTGCAATATTCTACCTTGCGGTAATGCCAATGATTTTGATTTACTTGATATTTTACCTGAAAATGTCACAGCCTAAAAGCTAAAATGAGTTGAAAAAAATGGTTAATGAAAAAACAAGCATTTTTGATGGGATTTCGCAAAACAAGAATTTCAAGCTTTACGCAAAGTACTTGCATGATTCCGGAATTAAAGTTCCAGTGCTTGCGTGGATTGGATTGTCAATCCTTGTTTCTTTAGGCGCCGCGCTCGCGTGCTTTTTCCTGATTTCAATCATTAATTTCAATGAAATAATAATTCCAATAATAATTTTCATTGTAGTGGCAGACATGCTGATTGGAATGCCTTACTTGAAGGGATTAAAAAGGCTTGAAGAGATTGAAAGAAACCTGCCTGACGCATTGAAGCAAATGGCTGACACTTTAAAGGCCGGAAGCACTTATGAGAGCGCGCTGCGGGAAGTTGCAGTTCCTGAAATGGGCGCTTTAGGCCAGGAAATGCAAAACGTGCTTAGAAAGCTTGAGGAAGGAGAGAATTTTGAAACCGCGCTTTCTGCACTTTCAGAAAACGTGAATTCCCGATTAGTGAAAAGAGTTGTGACCATTATAATAGACACAGTAAGGGCAGGGGCGGGATTGGCCGAAATTTTGGAAGACATTTCAGAAGACGCGCGCGAAATGTACAGGGTCAACCAGGACCGCAGAACCAGAACAATGCTTCAAGTACTGTTCATGGTGACTGCGGGCGCAATAATTGCGCCGTTCATTTTTGGGATCATTTCACAAATTGTCGTATTTTTGATTACTGTTGCGGCAAGCTCTGGCGTAGCAACCCAAGCCCAAATAATATTGGCCAACCAGGCAAAAGACGCAATCAGCATTTTATTGCAGGTTTACATTGCATTTGAAGTGCTTGCTTCTTCAGTAATGATGGCTTTAATGCGCGATGGAAAAGCCAGCAAAAGCATTATATACTTCCCTGCACTATTGCTCTTGGCGTTTGTGATTTTCTTTGCAGCGCGTTTTGCAATAGGCTTGATGCTTAACAGCTTGGGTGGCGGAATTTGACTAAAAAAAGCATTTTTGAGGAATCCAATGCCCAGACTGGAATTGAGTACTTGCTGATTCTTGCAGGAGCAATCATTGTAGTGGCTGTCGTTGGATTTATTCTGAAAGGAATGGCCCAAGGAACCAATACAGTGGTGAATGAGCGGGTAAATTCAACAGAATAATCTTAAATATGACAAGAATAATCTTATATTAAATAATTCAAAATTAAAGGAGGTCAAAAAAATGTTTTCTAGAAAAGGACAAGGTTCTTTGGAGTATTTGTTATTGATTGGTGGCGCAGTATTGGTTGCGGCTATTGTAATAGCTTTGGTTGTTACAAGCACAGGCAGTACAGGAACAGCAACTGACTTAAAAACTGCCGCAAGCCAATGCTTTGGAAGAAATATTGTTGTTGCAACAACTAGTGCTCCGCAAATAACTTTGAATACTGTTGTGTATTCATGTTGTAGTACAGCAGCTACCGGCAATTATACTGGAGCTATTACGCCAGCATTAGCGGCTGGAATTAACGGAGCTAGCTTAGCAACTTGTGCAACATTTAATTGACTGGTGTTTTAGTGGATTCTAGAGCGCAGACCTCGTTCGAGTATTTGCTAACTGTGGCTTTCGGCATTGTGCTAGTGATAGCGGCTTTGCTGATTGCCTTACAGTTGAACAGCATTGCATCTGCTCAAAAGGCAAAAATAATCGATTACAGAAGCTCTACAATCGGCTCTTTGATAAACCAGTAACGGGGGCTTTCCAATGCCCTTTCTTTTTTCTTTTTCTTTATTGTTTTTTTCAACAGCCTTGATTTTTCTGGCGATTGCCAGCTTTACTGACTTGAAATCAAGGGTTGTAAGCAACAGGCTGAATTATTCAATGCTTGCCTTGGG
>JAUSFL010000035.1 GCA_030649735.1 Candidatus Iainarchaeum sp.
ATGAAGAATCATATTTCAAAATCTCAAAAATCGAGGTTGTTTTAGAGCCTTACCCTAAAGGCACAGTTCCTGAAGCCCCGTTGTATGTGGACATGGGCGGCGTGAAAAAAGTTTCACAGCTTGAGGCATTGATTGCAAAGAAGATTAATGGCGAGGAAAATTATGGCGGCGTAATTGCCTACAATGACATTGATGCACTTTGGGGCGAGCCGGACTGGAAAATCTCTAGCGCAAATTACATTGTAGTCTATGACTTGCCTGAAGGCCAAGTTTGGCTTGACTTCAGCAAAGATAGCAGCGGGCCTTCAACCTTAAGCCATGCATTGGTTTTCAAGAAAGGCCAGTCCGCAAAATTCTTGTTTGATTACTTTTTCAAGACTGCCGCAAAGTTTAACGAAAACGCATATTCAGAGCATGGCTTTAGCGTGTTTGACTAAAAGCGGGCTTTGCAAATGAAAAACATGGGCGACTTTGACTATTTGCCTTACTGCATTCCCTGCAAGGCCTGGTGCTGCCATTCTGAAAATCCTTTTGCCTCAAAAAGCGAGCTCAAAGGGCTTTCAATATCAAAAATAACCCATAAGAAAAACACTGACTGCGTTTTTTTGAAGGACTCAAAGTGCAAAAAGCATGCCTTAAGGCCTTTTGAATGCAGGATTTTCCCGTTTGACGTCAAGGAAATTGATGGGGAATTGTGGTGGGTTTTGTGGAAAAACTGCCCGGCGTCCTCAAAGCTTCCGGCAAAAGAATTCGTCAAGTTTTTTGAGAAAGAATACCCAAAAAAATGGGGTTTGAAATATGTAAAAGACTATGTAAATTACCACAAGAAGGCCGAGCCCGCAAAATATTCTGGATTAAAGTTCAAAAAACTGAAAAGGCTTGACTGGAATATTTTGAAAAAAAAAGGAAAAGAAAATTGCGTGAGATTTTCGGTTTTGTTTCCGATACCATAAAGTATTTAAATATCTACAACTGTAATATTGTTGCCTTTTGTAAAGAAACGATGGCTCCCAATGCAATCGTTTTTTTGTTAACCTTAGCGAAAGCTAACCGGGGTGTAGTTTAGTGTTTGGTTTTATTTTATCAGCCGTGGCTCAAAAAGAAGAGGAAAAGAACATGCTTGCCTTGCTTGAAAAAAGCAAGGATTTCAAGAGCCTTTCAAAATTTGAGAAAGTGCAGGCAATCAGCATTCAAATTGCTTCAGAAGTCGTAAAGCAAGGCGAAGGCTCTTTAATAGTCATTGGCAAAACCAAAAGCTATCATTCTATCTTTCCAAACTTTTTCAAAAAAGGCAAGACAAGCATTTTTGACGCGGGCATGGAAAAAGTGCTGATTAAGCTTGCCCAAGTGGATGGCGCAATAGTTCTGGACAATTCGGGCTTTATTCAGGCTTACGGCGCGCGCATTACGAAATCCTCGACTTTCAAGGGCGCTGGAACAAGGCATTCTGCAGCCAAGGGAATTTCGCAGGAAAAAGGCGTTATTGCAATTCTTTCTTCAGAAGAAGACAAAGTAGTGAGGATTTTCAAGGGCGGCACAGTAGTTGCTGAAATAAACCCTAACACTAAAGGCGTTGAAAGCAGTGTCTCAAAGCTTGTAAAATTCGTTAATTCGCCGGACGGCGCTGTTGCCGCAGGAGCCGCCATTGCAATTCCTTTCTTGAGCATTCCAGGAGTCATTGTTTTTGCAGGCTCTTATTACGTTGCAAAAAACATACTGAAGCTCACCCAAAAAGGGCAAAAGTAAAGCCCAGAAAGTTTTAATAATTCTGGATTCTTATTCTAGAACATGAGCATTTACAATAAGGGCTTTGACTTTAATTTTAGCTTGGGCCGGGCAAAAACAATAATCATTGCCGGCCTGGTGGTATTGTTTGCTGTTTTTGCATTGTACACGTTGTACAATTTGTTCACTCAAAGCCCTTTGGAAGTCAGGTTTGAGCAAAACCCTTGGAAGCAAGGCGAGCTGCAGTCAAACCTCTTGTTTGTCAAAGTCGCAAACATTACTGGCAAGAATGTAAAGCTCGCTGTGCTTGAAGTCAGGCCGCGCGCTTTCAATTCAATCATAATTTTGCCTCACAACGCGAGAATTTCAGAGACTTTGGCGCCAAACGACAGCAGAATTTTGGCTTTTGACATTCGCAAGGCATTCCCGCAACAGGCCTTGCCTCCAGGAAAGTACACTATAGACCTCACTGTCTCTTTTGACGGGAAAGAGTATGTTTCAGAAACCGTGCTTGAAGTTGAGTAAGTTTCCAAAAATTCTTTAAAAAAGTATTCTGCCGGCTTTTTGCATGATTGGGCTGATTATTTCGTCGCCTTTCATTGTCCTGATGCGGACTTCTTCAATTCCTTGGATTTGCCTTGCAGTCTTCAAGAGCTTTTCATAGCTTGGTGAAGGGCAGCCTTCAACTTCTTTTCCCAGAGTTCCTTCGCTTCCAATGAATTGCTGCAGCACAAAGCGTTTTGCGCCTTTAAGCTGGCGTGAAAGCTCGAGCACGTCGCGGTGAGAGTGAAGAGCCGGAACAAAAGTCATCCTGAACTCGTAGTCATTGCAGTAGAATTTTGTGGCCTGAATGCTTCTCCACACTTCTTCAATGTTAACGCGCTTTCCAGTGATTTTAAAGTAGGAGTAATCGTTGATTTGGCTTTTCAAGTCTATTGAAACAAAGTCCACAAGGCCTTTTCCGAGGATTTCTTCAAGCAAGACGCTGTCAGAGCCGTTAGTGTCAAGCTTTACTTCAAAGCCTTCGGCTTTGAGCACTTGCAAGAATTCGACAAGCTTTTTTCCCTGCAGTAATGGCTCTCCGCCAGAAATCACTACGGAATTCACTTCAGGAAAGCCGTTGAACAATTCCTGCAGTATTTTTTCTTGCGGGATTGTTTCCAAGTTTTCAGAATCGGCAATTATTGAATGCGCGTAGCAGTACTTGCATTCGAAATTGCAGCCTGGAGCGTACACAACTGAACTTTTTCTTCCAGGCCATGCCGTAAGGCTTTGCGGAAAGAATGCCGCTATCTGCATAGTAAAACCAACTCTCAAGCAATTAGAATGCAGGTTCTTTTTAAAAATCATTTCTTTGGGTGGTTTATTTTTAAATGCTAGTCCAAATTCCTGAATTCGACTTTTTTGACTTTTTTTTCAAGGACTTTCTTGAATTTTTCAAAATCCGCCAGGGAAAATTTTCTCGCATTTCTCAAACTGCTGTCAATTAAGGTGTCGACTGGAACAAACTGCTGCAAATAATAAATTTTTGCGCCTTCCAAAAGTTCTGCGATTTTTTCAAAGTCTTCTTCCTTGTGGAATTCAGGCAATAGCGTGGTGCGGAATTCATATTCAATTTTTGAGTTTTTCAAGAGCTCGATGCTTTTTCTGATTTTGTCCAGTGGCGCAAGAACTCCGCAAATCCTTTCATAATTTTCCAAAGGCCCCTTAATGTCCATTGCAACATAATCAACCAGTCTTTTTTCAATCAATTCCTCAAGCATTTCGGGGTTTGTTCCATTAGTGTCCAGTTTTACCAAATAACCTATGGCTTTCACTTTTTCCAAAAATTCGGGCAGGTCTTTCTGCAGTGTTGGCTCGCCGCCCGAGACAACAACGCCTTCAAGCACTTTTTTCCTTAAAGCCAGAAAATCAAGGTATTCTTGCACTGGAACTTCGCCTAATTCTTCATCGTCATTCACAATGCCTGAATTATAGCAGAACCCGCACTTGAAATTGCAGCCTGGAGTGAAGGCAGTGCTTGCAAGCCTGTCCGGAAAGTCAAGTAGTGTTGTTTTTTGAATGCCTTTGATTCGCATAAAATACCATTAAAGAGAATATTGCTGAAACTTCTTTAAAGGGTTTGCAAGGCAACTGCCTTTTTCTAAAGCAGTCCTTTATGCCTGCATTCTTTTATGAAGTCAAGCACTGCCGCATAATGCGTTTCTTCGTCATTTAGCTTGTATATTTTTTGAATTCTTCTTTTCCTAATTTCAAAAGACCGCAGCCAAATGGGATTCTGCAATATTCTGCTTTGATAAAAGCCATCGCAAATTTGCCTGTTTTTTGCGGGATGGCCTGTCAAGCCAAGCGGGTGAGCCCTTAAAGCCTGCTTTTTTTGCGGTTTTCTGGCTTGCGGCATAATTGTCAATAATTTGGCTTTAGAATGGCTTTTACTTGAATCTTCTGACAAACCTGTAAGGGCATTCGCAAGGCGCCTTGTGGCACACGTGGCAGTTGTTGAAGAAAAGCTTTGAAAGCTCTCCTGCAACGTCAACATTCAATGAATTGAAAACGCTCATTACTGTCGAGTAATAGTCTGCTGCTTCCTTTACCGCGATTTCCAAATCGCAGTACCTTCTTTCTCCCCTGAAAGTCCAGACTGCTTCTGAAAGCTCTCCGAGCTCTTCAGCCAAATGCAGGCCCGCGATTTCCAAAGTCCTTGCGCTTGCAGGATATATTTTGTTGAACATTTCCTGGAATTCGCGCATTGTTTTTGGTCTTTTGGATTCGTCAATGATGACTTTCTTTCGCCCTTGCACTGCGTTTTTCTTGCACTCGCAAGGGGCTTTTCCGCAGTAAGAGCAAAGGTAAGGGAATCTTTGCCAGACTGCGTCTTCAACGTCAATGTGAAGCCTTGACATTGTGGAGCTGAACCAGCTTAATGAAATCAAGGCGTTTACTTTGGTTTTTTCCGCGTTTCCTTGGCGTATTCCTTTGATGCAGCGCATTGCGTGCCTTTGAATGTTGTTGAGCATTTCTGAAAGCTCGTAATCGCGGTCATTGGGCAGAAAATAGACTTCTTTCACGAATTCTTGAAAGTCATGAATGTTTCCGTTCTCTTGAAAACTTGCCATTAAGACAGCCTCTTGCATTCTTTTTTTAAACGCTCTTAAAATCCCTGAGTTTCTCCAATTTCATTTGAATCTTAAAACAAGCCTGTAATCGCATTCGCAAGGCGATTTATGGCATGCAAAACAGTTATTGTCGAAGTTTTTTGCCAATTCTTTAGCCAGGTCAGTATTTAATGAGTTGAATATTCCAAAGACTGTTGACAGGTAATCTGCGGTTTCTTTCATGATTGTTTCAAAATCGCTGTTGCGCCTTTCTCCCCTGAAAGCAAGGATTGCGTCAGAGAGCTCGCCAAATTCTTCAGCCAAGTGAATGCCTGCAATTTCAAGGCTTCTTGAAGCCGGGGGGTAAATTCTTTTGAACATTTCCTGGAATTCATGCATTGTTTTAGGCCTTTTGCTTTCAATCACGTCAACTTTTCTCCTTCCGGGAATTGATTCTGCCTTGCAAGTGCATGAAATGTTTCCGCAGTAAGAGCACAAGTAAGGAAACCTTTGCCAAAGCGCGTCTTCAATGTCAATGTGAAGCCTTGTCGCCATTGAAGTGTACCAGCTTAAAGAGCGCAAAAAATTAAGCTTGGCTTTCTCAGGATTTCCCTGGCGTATTCCCTTAATCCCTAAAGTGACAAACCTGTGGACATTCGCGAGCATTTCAGCCAATTCAAACCCGCGGTCGTTCGGGAGGTCGTAGACTTCGTTGATGAATTGCTGGAATTCTTTAATGCTTCCGTTTTCTGGAAAATTAGCCATTACAATTGCCTATTTAATTGTTTTTAAAAAGCCAAATATTAGTTTAAAAGGAATTTTTGGAAAGAAGAATGAAAGGCAGAATTTTCATTCTACCTTGTATGTTTTCCTGTCGCAGAATTCTTCTTTTTTTCCCGCATTCCAGTTCTGGATTGGCCTATAGTATCCGACAACTCGGGAATACACTTCTGTCTTTTCTCCGCATTCTATATTTCCTTCTTGTTCTTGTGTCATATTATATTACCTCCAAGGCTCTCTCTTTAATCATATTGGTTTTGACGACTACAGGGCATGTTTCATGATTTCCCGCAACATAACCGTGCGTTTTGCAAATGCTGAATGTAGGCGTTATTGTAAAGTACGGCAAGTGATAGTTTTCCGCAATTTTTCTGACGAGTTTTTTGCAGGCTGTCGGACTTGAAATTTTTTCCCCAATAAAGCCGTGCAGCACTGTTCCGCCAGTGTACTTGCATTGCAGTTCGTCCTGGTGGTCTAATGCTTCAAAAATGTCGTCAGTGTAATCAACAGGCAAGTGCGAGGAATTCGTGTAGTATGGCGCGTTTTTTCCGGCCTGCAAAATGCCTGAAAGGTTTTTTTGGTCATGCCTTGCAAACCTGTATGACGTTCCTTCTCCAGGAGTTGCTTCCAAATTGTACATGTGGCCTGTTTCTGCCTGGAATTCCTGCAGTCTTTCGCGCATGAAGTCCAAAACCCTGAGTGCAAAGGCCTTTCCTTCAGGAGTCTGGATTCCGCTGTCAGGCCCTAAAAAATTCAGGCAAGCCTCATGCATTCCATTCAATCCAATTGTTGCAAAGTGATTGTTCAAAGTACCCAAGTATCTTCGCGTGTAAGGCAATAATCCTTGGTCCATGTTTTTTTGAACTTCTTTCCTTTTGATTTCAAGGCTTTCTTTTGCCAGAATCATCAGCCTTTCAAGCCTTGCAAAGAATTCTTTCTCGCTTTTTCCCTTGCTCAAGAAAGCCAAGCGAGGCATGTTTATTGTAACGACTCCAACGCTTCCAGTTGACTCTCCGGCCCCAAACAATCCGCCAGTCTTGCTTTTGAGCTTTCTCAGTTCATTCAAGTCAAGCTGCAGCCTGCAGCACATTGAGCGCACGTCATGCGGTTTTAATGAACTGTTGATGAAGTTTTGAAAGTATGGAATTCCGTACTTTGCGGTCATTTCAAAAAGCAATTCCGCATTTTCTGAATCCCAATTAAAGTCTTTGGTTAAGTTGTAGGTTGGGATTGGGAATGAAAAAGTCCTTCCGTCAGCGTCTCCCTTAATCATCATGTCCAGGAAAGCCCTATTTATCAAGTCCATTTCATCCTGGAAGTCGCTGTAAGTCTGGTCTTGCAATTTTCCTTTAATGATTACTGGCATGTCTTTCATGTCTTCTGGAACAGTCCAGTCCAATGTAATGTTTGTGAAAGGCGGCTGATTGCCCCAGCGGGAAGTCTGGTTGACGCTGTAAACAAACTCTTGCAGGCCTTGCTTTACTTCCTCGTAAGACAATCCTTCCTTCCAAATGAACGGGGCAAGATAAGTGTCAAAGCTTGAGATTGCCTGCGCTCCAGCCCATTCATTCTGCAAAGTTCCAAAAAAATTCACTAGCTGTCCTACTACTGCATGCATGTGTCCTGCCGGGCCTGCAGCAATTCTTCCAGAAACTCCCCTGAATCCTTCAGTGAGCAATTGCCTGAAAGACCATCCTGCACAATAGGCCGCGAAAACCCCGTGGCTTAAGTCATGAATGTGCAAGTCCGCGCTCCTGTGCGCGTCAGAAATTTCTTTTGGGTAAATGTTATTCAAAGTGTATTCTGCGACAATGTTTCCTGAAATGTGCGCCTGCAGGCCGGTCATTGAGTAAGTTTCGTTCGCGTTTTCTTTCACGCGCCAGTCAGTTCCAATCAAGTAGCCGTCAATTATTCCCTCGGCTTTTCTCAAAAAGCTTTTCGTGTCCCTTAACTGCCTTCTTTGCTCCCTGTAAAGAATGAAAGTCTTTGCAGTGTCTGCGTATCCTTCCTTGATTAGGATTCTTTCAACAATGTCCTGGATTTCTTCAACAGTCGGGTTGGTGTTTCCAAATCTTTCCTTCAACTGCTGGACTATTTTGTCAGTCAATTCTTCAGCAATCCAACGGTCTTTTCCACCGACTGCCTGTGCTGCGGCAAAAATTGCATTGGTGACTTTTTCACGGTCAAACCTTGTTGTACGGCCGTCTCTTTTAATCACGCAGTCAAAATACTTTTTTGCCTCTTGCATCTCTCTCAACACCTTTTTTCAATGACTAAAACTCCCATTCAAAAAGAGAACAATTTTTTTCTTTCGAAAATTGTAAAGTATTACTAAGCGAAACTTCTTTAAAAAACTTTCCAAAAAAAACAAAAACCGAAAAAATACCCCGCAAATCAGTTTGCAAACCAGAGTCTAATCTTCGTTTTGTTCACTTTCCAAATTTAAGTTGGTTTCGTCAAAAGCCTTAAAATTTTATTGAAAATTCTTCCATCTGGTTTTTCTTTGAAGAAAACTTTTTTTCAATCCTTTCCACTCTCGCAAACCCGGCATCCTGCTCTAAAATTTCCAGCAGTGAAAGCAATTCTTTCTTTTCTCCAAAAGCCTCTAATTCCACAGTCCCGTCCCCGCAATTCTTGACCCATCCGGCAAGTCCCAGTCTTCGTGCGTTTTGCCTTACAAACGCCCTGAATCCAACGCCTTGCACTCTTCCAAAAGCCTTTGCGAAAACGCAGTTTTCATTATTGCTCAAGCTTTCGCCTTCAATTCCTTCAATTTTTCCTCAAGCTCTTCAAGCGAGCTTACTATTTCAACGCAAGAGTTTGAAATCATCAGGTTCAATTGCTTTTTTTGGTCAAAAATCCTGCTGTCATTCAAAAACCCTATTATTGGAATTCCTTTAGAATACAAATAACCAATCTCAAAGGCAGTTCCTGAATCAACATCCAGCCCATCAAGCAATGCAACGCAAGCACTGCAGGAATCCATTGCCTTCAAGTCTTTTTCAAAAAAAGGCCTTGGGGGACAGTCTCTTTTGAAGACTCCGGCGTTCTTGTGCGGCAAATAAGCAATAAAGCCCCCTCCTTCTTCTTCTCCTCCTCTTCCGGCCTTTTCGCAAACAGCGCCGATTTCTTCAATGTGCTTTCTATGGTATTCAGTGAACAATGGCCCGGCTACATAAACGATTGGCTTTTCCATAACTTGTCTTGTACCTGTTTGTTTTTTTAATTCTTTCCAGCCTTCAATAATGCACATGCTTAAAGAGATCAGGATTCACGGCCGGGGAGGCCAAGGCGTTGTCACAAGCAGCGAGCTTTTGGCAATTGCGGCCTTTAATGACGGAAAGCAATCCCAGGCTTTTCCTAATTTTGGGGTTGAAAGAAGCGGCGCGCCGATTTCAGCATTCACCAGAATAAGCAATGAAAAAATTAATTTGCGCCAGCAAATTTACGAGCCTGATTATGTGATTGTTTTAGACTCAAGCCTGCTTTCAACTGTCGAAGTCACCAAAGGGCTGAAAAACAACGGCCTTTTGATAATAAATTCTGACAAAAAGCCAGAAGAGCTCGGCTTGAAAACAAATGCCAGAATGGTTTCTTTTGATGTTTCAAAAAAAGCAATTGAAATTTTGGGAAAGCCATTGGTTAATGTTGCAGTGCTTGGGGCTTTTGCAGCGCTGACAAAAGAAATAACGCTTCCTTCATTGCTTAATGCAATAGACCAAGAGTTTGAAAGCAAGAAAGAAATTGCTGAAAAGAACAAAAAGCTTGCGGAAATACTTTACAAAGAAAACATTGCGGTCGAGAAAGAAAAATCAAGGGCTGGCAAAAATGGCAAATGAAAAAAAGAAACTGCCGGTCGGCGCTGTCATTTCAGCAGCTGGAAGCTCTGTTAAGAACAAGACTGGCGGCTGGCGCTCTTTCAAGCCAGTGATTGACCAGAAAAAATGTAACAAGTGCAAGCTGTGCTGGATTTACTGCCCTGACAATGCAGTCAAGGTTTTGAAGGACGGAAGCGTGGAAATTGATTACAATTATTGCAAAGGCTGCAGCATTTGCGCCAACGAGTGCAAAGCCAAGGCCATTACAATGGAACTCGAGAAAAAGTAAAACGCGGGGTGGTTTTGAATGGTTATTAAAAGCTCTCAGGAAGTCTTTAACGAAAACCTTGTGAAAGGCGAAGAACTGGCAAAAAAACAGGCTGAAAAGTCAAAAAAAATCAGGGAATTGCGCGAGCAATTAAACCTGGCAATAACTAAAGCAGGCTTTTCGCAGTCAGAGTCTGAAAAATCAAGGTATTCTTCCCAAGCGCAAGGCCTAAAGCGCCAGATTGACATGCTTCAAAGCATGAGCAAGTGATTCAAATGAAAAAAGAAACCATGATTCTTGCAATTTTGATTGGAAGCATGGTTGCATTAAGCGGATGCATTGAAGCGCTTTTTTCTTCAGGCATATATAATACTCCAGCGAACTGCACTCAATTTGGCGGCAGATTATTGCTTAAAGATTATTCTATGGCTCAAAATTCAATAAAATTGACAGTGCAGAATGGAAGCTCTGGAGAAATCAGTTCAATAAAAGCTAAGGCTTCAGGATTTGCCGCGAGAATAAATGGAGTTGAAGACTTGGATTCGCTGCCAAGGTCTGACAATGCTGAAATTGTTTTTTCGGGAAACACTGAAAAGGGAAAGTCTTACTCATTAATTGTCAGCTACTCCAGCAATGGGATAAATCATGAAGAAACCACGACTTGCACTGTTGCAAAGTAAGGCTTGATTATGGAATTCATTTACATAACCTGCAAAAATCCAAAAGAGGCAGAAAAAATAGCAACAGCCCTGCTTTCAAAAAAACTCATTGGCTGCGCAAACATCCTTCCGTCAGTTTCACTTTACCATTGGAAGAAAAAGCTCAAAAAGAGAAAAGAAAGCATTTTGATTTGCAAAACTTTTGGGGAAAAATTCTCTGAAATCGAGCGCGTTGTGAAAAAGCTTCACTCTTACGAAATTCCATTGATTGCTTCACTCGATGTCGAAGATGTCAATCCAGAATTCAACAAATGGCTTGAGAAAGAAATCCGCTAATTTTCCTTCAATATTATTATATTTCCCCTGCCTTTCTTGATTTTCTTCACTTTTCCCTCGCTTTCCAATTCTGCAATCACAAGGCTCAAGTAAGCCTCTCCAAAATGCACTTTCTCCAAAAGCTCTTTTTGAGTCGCCCTGTTTCCCCTCTCGCGCAATGCCTGCAAGACTTCTTCAGCATTCTTATCCAAGACTTTCGGCTTTGCCTTTGGCGCGCTTTCTCCAACAGTGCCTGAAACAGTTCCTGCCTTTTGGCCGCTGTTTTTCCAAAAGACCCAAATCATTACAATAATCAACAAAGCCAGTATTCCAGCAAGCAAAAACCATGAATTGTCCTTTTCGGCAGGCGGCAGTTCTGACTGGTTGACGTCAAAGTTTTCCAATTGATTTCCCAAAAGCTCTTGCTCCAAGTTTTCATCATTGGCTGCCGGAAGCATTATCAAATCCAGCCGGTAATTTCCTTCCTTATTTATCCTGATTTTTTCTGAAGATTCCAGGACAAGCATTGAGTTCTCAAAATACTTTGCCCTGATTTCAAAATCTCCAAAAGGAAGCTCAAAAGAGTAATTCGCGTCTTTTGAAACAATCTGCTGGCCCGGGGTTGAATTTACTGAAACAATCGCGTCTTTTAACAGCTCAAAAGTTTCAGCATTGTAAATGCTTCCAGAAATTGTCGCGCTGCTCGCAAAGCCGGCCGCAAGCATTAAGGCAAAAAGCAATAATTTCAGTTCCATCAATTAAAACATTGCGGAAAAATGGTTTTAAAACTTTACTAAAGCTTTTCTTTCAAGGAAAGCTACTGGCTTTCCCCCCAATTCGCCAAAAACCCATTATTTGGGCTTGCTTTTTTTTAGTGAAGAATTGTTTTAAACAACCTGCAATGTTTCTTATTCAACGAACACGCGATTCTGAAAGGAGGATTGGTTTCTTATGAAAGCAAACAAAGCAATTATAGTGCTTGCAGCACTCTTGATTTTGCTTTCCTTTAGCGCTTTTGCAATTGCAGAGCCGCAAAAGGAAAACTTGAGGGAAAAAATCCAGCAAAAAATAGAGAATGCCAAGCAAAATTTTGAAAAGGCGCAAGAGCGCTTTGAAAAGCAAAAAGACAAGTTTGAGGACGCCAAAACAAAATGGGTGTCTTTTAAGACTGACTGGCAGTCAGGAAAAAACAAGGACAAGAACAGGCTTTATAATGGCGCAAAAAACTACATTGTGAATGCCACTGAACGCATGGAAAATTATTTGGAAGTCACAAAAAGAAGGGCGCAAAACATTCAAGACCTGCCTGAAGCAGACTTGAATAGCATTGTGGCGCAAATTGACGCTGAAGCCGCAAAATTGGCCTTGTTGAAATCAAAAGTCAATGACGCAAATTCTAATGAGGCAATCAAGGCATTGGTTCCTGAAGTGAATGCGGAGTGGGATTTAGTAAAGGCTTTTTCCAAGAAAATCACTGGATTGATTTTGTCGGCAAACACGCAAAAAGCAATTGACGCCGCAGAAAAAATCAGCCAAAAAGCGCAGGACAAAATCAATGAATTGGACGCAAACTCAACAGCAGACTTGAACGCCGCAAAAGCAAGGCTTGCACAATACCAAGCTGACATTAACCTTGCAATCCAAAAAAAGCAGGCAGCTGTGGCAAAGTTTCTGCAAATAACAGACTCAAACAACGCGCAGCCGTTGTTCAAGGAAGGCCAAGACTTGCTAAAAGAAGCGCACAAGGAATTGAGGAATGCGGCGCAAGACTTGAAGGACATAATAAGGGACATTGTGAAGGCTAACAGGCCTGAAAGGCCAAAAGACAGCAATTCAGTCCGCGACCAGAACGAGCAGGATTAAGGAGTTGATTGAATGAAAAAACCAATTCTCTTGATTTTTGGAATCCTGGCTTTTGCAGTATTGCTTTCAGGCTGTTCTCAAGACCAGCCAAAGCAGCAAAGCGGCTTGGAATCTGACAGCACTGCATTGGACAGCACTTTAAACAGCGCTGACCAGCAGCTTAATGATCCCGGCACTGACTTGACCGGCATTGTTCCAGTCGATTTGCCTGCTGATGCCGGCATTGCTTCAACCACTGCGCTTGAAGCAGATGCCGCTTCGCTTTCAGCAGACGCATCAAGCCTTGACTCATTAAGCACAGAGCTTTCAGACTTTTTAACCCTTGATTCAGTCCAGGCAATTAATCCGGCAGATTTGCAATAATGCCAAAGTACGGCAATGCTTTGATATTCATCAAAAGGCAACTTTTGATGAAAAATCTGCTTTTTTTCCTTCTTTTTTAAAAACTCCAATTGCGTTAGAATAATCATATGTTCAAGGCATTGGAAAAGTATTCCGGAGTTTTCAAGATAGAATTAATTGACTTTTTCCAAAGCAAATGGGACGTGATTTTCGGCTTTCTTTTCCTTGGAATAGTGATTTTTGTATTCTACCAGCTTTGGGCATTGGGTTTTGCGCAAAAGGCAATTCCAGGATACTCGCTTGCAAAACTGGTTTTTTACGTTGCAATTGCAGAAAGCGTCACGATTTCAACAATCAGGATTTACAAAATCATTGATGACGACTTGAAAAAAGGCCTTTTGACAAATTACCTTTCAAAGCCGGTCAATTATGTCTTCTTTCAGTTCTCGCGCGCCTTGGGAAAAAGCGCAATCACTTTATTCATCAATCTTGCATTGACTCTTGCATTCTGTTTTTTGCTTTTCGGCTTTTTTCCATTCTCTCTCTTGGAATTTGCGGCAGTTATTTTTGCGAGCATTTTTTGCCTTTGCCTTTTGGTTCTTGTCGGGGTTTTTTTCGGGCTTTTGGGATTTTACACTGAAGACAGCTCCGCATTCTATTTTGTTTACAGCAAGGCAATCTACATTTTCGGCGGCCTTGTTTTCCCATTAGACCTTTACCCGCAGTGGCTTAAGTCAATCTCGGACTTTTTGCCATTCAAGTGGGCTGTTTTTGCCGCTGGAAAGCTTGCAATTTCCTTTTCCACTGACTTTTTTATCGAGGTTTTGCTGATGCAATTGTTCTGGATTGCAGTGTTTGCCGGGCTTTGCCTTTTTGTTTTTTCAAGGATTTCAAGGAAGGTTTTCATCAATGGCGGTTGAGGTTGGATTAAGATGCTGAAAACTTTGGATTTTGTGCTTTGTGCCTGGAAGCTCCAGTTCAAGACTTTGTTTGAGTACAAGAAAAGCTTCGCAATTTCAGCAATCACAATGGTAGTGAATGACTTTTTCATGGTTTTCTTCTGGTATGTTTTCTTCAATGTAATGCCAAAGATTGCTGGCTGGGGCTTGAATGAAACAATCCTTTTGGTTGGGTTTACAGCAACTGCCTTTGGAGTTTATGCATTGCTTTTTGCGGGAGCGAGAAACTTCAACGAGTTTGTCGCAAACGGAGAACTGGATTTTTTCCTTTTGAAGCCAAAAAACATCCTGCTGCACGTCTGTGTCTCAAAAACAGACATTTCCGCCGCCGGAGAGTTTGTTTTTGGCTGGATTTGCCTTTTGATTTCCGGCTATTTCAGCCTTGGAAACTTCATTTTGTTCAATGCATTTGCTTTTTTGAGCGGAATAATTTTTGTCTTCACTTTCATCCTGATAAGCCTGCCCGCGTTCTTCATTCCAAAAACTGACGTTTTATACCACAACTTGTGGAATTCCACAATTCATTTTGCGACATACCCGACAGACTTCTTTTCAGGCTTTGTAAAGTTCATTCTGGTCTTTATTATTCCGGCATTTTTCATTACCACTCTTCCAGTCCAGACACTGACTCATTTTTCCTGGATGAGCGTCTTAATTTTGTTTGCTTTCGCAATTGTTTTTGGATTTACAGTAAGCTTTTTGTTCAAGTTGTGCCTTAAAAGATACGAGTCCGGCAATTCAATTGCATTGAGAACTTGAGGTGGGAGAATGGGTTTTAAGAAAGCGCAAAAAGACGTTGAAGAATGGGTTTCGCAATACACTGAAGGCTATTGGCCGCCCTTGGCAATAATTTCAAGGCTTACTGAAGAGACAGGCGAGCTTGCTCGCGAAGTGAACCATCGCTTTGGTCCCAAAAAGAAAAAATCCACTGAAGAAAATGCCGAAGTCGCTGACGAAATCGCTGATGTGATTTTCACCTTGTGCTGCCTTGCAAACTCTCAAGGAATTGACCTTGATGAGGCTTGGGAAAAAATGATGCAAAAATTAAGGACCCGCGACGACAAAAGGTTTGAAAAAAAGTGATTACTTTCTTTTGTAAATTTCTTCAATGATTTCCTCAACTGGCGGATCAGAGATTGTGATGTCTTCGATTCCCTCAAGCTTTGCGACTTCTTTCAAGAATTCCTTGATTGGCTTTTTCTTGCAGTCAACCTCTAGCTTGAATCCCAAGTCGTCCTTGGATTTTCTCAAGACCTTGCAGTTCTTGATTTTAAAATCCTGCACTTTGTCCTCAAAAAGCACGCTCACGACTTTCTTGTTCAAGTAATTCCTTTTCAGCTCAGTGACTGAATTGTCATAAATTGTCTTTCCATGGTTGATTATCATTATTCTCTTGCAAAGGCTTTCAATGTCTGAAACATCATGCGATGTCAAAAAAATTGTTGTTCCTTCCTCTCGGTTCAATCTTTTGATTTCTTCGCGAAACTTGCGTTTGGCAATCAAGTCAAGGCCAATTGTCGGCTCGTCCAAGAACAATATTTCCGGATTGTGCAATAGCGATGCAATCAATTCGCATTTCATTCTTTGCCCCAAGCTCAATTTTCTCACTGGCTGGTTGACGAATTCTTTCGCTTCCATTCTTTCAATCAATTCATCCCGACGCTTTTCAAATTGGGCTTTTGGGAGCTCGTAAATTTTTCCCATGAGCTCGAAAGAGTCCATTGCGGGCAAGTGCATCCATAACTGGCTTTTCTGTCCGAACACTGTCCCAATCTTGAAAGCGAGCTTTTGTCTTTGCTTCCACGGGTCAAAGCCAGCCACGCTTGCGCTTCCGCCGGATGGAGTTAAAATTCCAGTGAGCATTTTAATCGTTGTTGACTTTCCAGCGCCATTAGGCCCGATGAACGCGAGCATTTCCCCGCCTTCAACTTCAAAGCTTACTTTGTTGACTGCGTGAATTTTTTTCTTTTCAGAACTCACAAGCGCTTTTAACGCGCCCGCAAGGCCCGGCTTTCTTTCACTAAACTCAAAGTCTTTGGAAAGTCCGCTGACTGTGATGATTGGCTCGCTCATGCTAGAATCACGCGCTGGCAGAATTTAAAATTGCTGTTTTAAAAGAACTGAAAAGCCCAAAACCTGATTTAATTCTTGACTTCTTTGATTTTTTCAAAAAGCCTTTCGAATTTTATGTAGCCTGATTTTTTGTTGAAGTGGCCAGCGCCTTTAACTATGATAAATTCCGCGCCGAGCTTTTCAGCCAATTCCTTGCCTTTTGCCAGTGGGACAAAAGGGTCGTTGTCTGAATGGAACACTACAAATTTTCTGCAGTTCTCTCGGATTTTCTTCCAATCGAACTCCCGCTCTGCAAAGCTGGCATTCAATTTATCCAATTCAGAGTCTCCCAATTTTCCAATAAATCCAGAAATCAGGAATGCTGCCTGGATTTGCTTCGGGCTTTGCTCTAAAAGAGAAAGTATGAAAGCGCAGCCAATGCTGTGCCCGATGATTATTGAGTTTTCATTCAATTCTCTTTCAAAGTCTTCAAAGCGTTTCATCCAGTTTTCCAGGCTTTGGCCTTCAGGCGTTGGAAATTCAGGCACAAAAACCTTGTTGTGCTCTTTAGTCAGCTGTGCCTTAAGCCAGGGAAACCAGTTTTCTTGAGGGTTTCCGAAAGCCCCGTGAATTATGAAAAAATTAGTCATAAGCTAAATTAGGTTAGTAAAGTATCTTATCCACTTCTTTTTCGATTAAAGAATCAAGGATTGCCGTGGTTTCAAAATCAAGGCTGCTTTTCCTGCGCACGAATTCTTTTTCTTCCCCGCGCACTACTCCATCAATGTATCTTCCGATAGAATTCCAGGGAACTCCGGGAAAACTCATTTTCTCGGCTTTTTTGCGCGAATTGAAAACCACTGTTGCCCTGCCTTGGCCTGAAAGGCTTTTCAATTGCTTTTCAAGCGGCATTTTGACTGTTTCCGCGGGCTTTTCCAAATCCTGCCTTGGAGCATCAGTCCTTTTCAAAAAATCAAGCATTCCCATTTCATTTCACACAGAGTATTATAGCAAAAACTAATATTTAAACATTATTTGAGAGCTTTAAAAACTGTCTTTTCATTCTTCATCCATTAACCGCATTAATTCCCAAGTGCTTGCGAAATCCTGTCGCGTATGCCCTGCAAATAATCATTATAGTTGACTTGCTTTACTGTCCTTGATTCTGCAAGCGGTTTTTCGCCCTTGCTGTTCGCTGCGTTAAGAATCATTTGCTCATAACCGGCAGGCTCAATAAAACACATTTCTGTTTGAGTACGAACGCGCAATATTGAGGCTTCCGCGGGAGAGTAATCATCATACTTGCCGAACTGGGAAGCAGGATAGTATTTTCCGTCATTTAGGTTCGCCAAATAAGTTGTTTTCTTTGACTTCAATTCTTCAACGCTTTTGAAACCGTCCACAAATTGGTCATTGTATTCTATGATGCTAATGCAATTTTCCCTTGACGTTCTAGTGCTTTCGCATTCTGAAACTCCAGAGCACACTGGCTTTTCTACTATTCCAGTTCCTGCAATTGCCTGTCCTTTGCTGCAAAGGCTGCAGTATGGCGGGTTTATTGCGCCGTTAGTGCAGGAATTGTCAGGGCTTGAAATGCAAGTGCCATAATATTCTCTTTTAACTTCAGTGTTGACGCTGTTGTAAGGGAATAACGCCCACCTTTCAAACTCCAGGCCTTCTTCATTCACTTCTGGGGCAGAACTTGAAGACGGGATTTTTGCCTTGCTTAAATAAGAATAAGTGAACCAAGTTCCTGAACTGCAGGAATCGCATTGCGGCGGGTTTGAAGCGCCATTAGCGCATGCTTTTGGAACGCATTGATTGCCTTTAAGTTCGTCAGTGCGCCAGCATTCATTGCACATTGGCGGATTGGCTGCCTTGTTGTCGCATATTTTGCAATCAACCATTACTTTTGTTCCAGCTCCAGTTCCTCCGCCAGTTCCGCTGCCAGAACCGCCACTACCTCCAGAGCCAGTATTGCCTCCGCTTCCTCCAGAGCCATTGCCCAAACCGCCGTTTCCTCCACCGGCAATTGCGTTAAAGTCATTTCTGTCTGCTCCATTAATTGGGCCTTGAGAGCAGCCGGCAAGCATTATTGCGGCCAAAACAATCAGGATTATTATTGCCTTTTTCATGATCTAAAGTTTTTAGCGCTCTTTTATTTAAAAGCCTTTCTTGGCTTGTTTTTAATCGGCCTTGTAACTTAGAGTTTTTTAAACAATGCTTGAGATTATTATTTGAAGGTTTTTTCTTGGGTGCGGTTTTTGAGACTTCAATGAGTGTTGCGCAAGCCGTAAAGCTCGCCAAAGTCAATGTCTTTCCAATGTATCCAATCACTCCAGCCACGCACATTGCTGAAGAAATTTCCAAAATGGTTGCAAATGGGGAAATTAATACTGAAGTGATTACTGTGGAAAGCGAGCATTCCGCGCTTTCAGCGGCAATGGGGTCTATTGCTTCAGGCGCCCGCACTTTTACGACAACCAGTTCTCAAGGCCTGGCTTTAATGTTTGAAATTTTGCCGATAATTTCCGGCAATAGATTGCCAATGGTAATGGCGGTTGCAAACAGGGCTCTTTCGGCGCCAATCAATATTTGGAACGACCATTCTGACGCTGTTTCCTGCAGGGACCAAGGCTGGATTCAATTATGGGTTGAAAGCTCTCAAGAGGCATTGGACGCTACAATTCAGGCCTTTAAAATTTCTGAAGACCTTTCAGTGCAGTTGCCTGTAATGGTAAACCTTGACGGTTTTACACTATCGCATGTTTTTGAGCCGGTTGACGTGCCAGAGCAAAAGAAAGTTGATTCTTTCCTGCCGGAATTTGCGCCAGTGAATATTTTAGACCCGAAAAACCCAAAAACTTTTGGCCCGATTGCTTTCCCGAACGTTTACATGGAATTCCGCAAGGATTTGGATGATGCAATGCTTGCTTCAGAGGCAGTTATTGAAAAAGCCAATAAGGATTTTGCAAAAATTTTCAATCGCTCTTACGGAGACGGCCTTTTAGACTTGTATAAAATGGAAGACGCGGAGTTTGCAATCATTGGAATGGGCTCTCTTTGCGGCACAGCGCGTTCTGTAATTGACAAATTGCGCAAAGAAAAGAAAAAAGTTGGCTTGATAAGGCTTCGCACTTTACGCCCTTTCCCTAAAGCCCGCTTGCTTAAGGCCTGCAAAAATTTGAAGGCATTGGCTGTTATTGACAGGCATGTTTCTTACGGTTTTGAAGGCCCATTGCTCACTGATGTTCGTTCTGCATTTTTTGAAGAAAAGAAACGGCCTTTCATTAATGGCTTTATTGCAGGGCTTGGCGGGAGAGACATTACTGAACAGCATTTGCAAAAGGCATTAGAGCTTGCAATGCAGGAAAAGCAAGGCGAGTGGTTGTTTTGACTATTAACGGATTGGAAGAGTTTGAAGGCTTTGCATCAGGCCATAATGCCTGTTCAGGCTGCCTTGAGGCTTTAGTGCTCAGGCACGTGATTAAGGCGAGTGGACCGAACACCATTGCTGTTTCAGCGACTGGCTGCATGGAAGTAATTAGCACTGGCTTTCCGCAAACTTCCTGGCAAATTCCATGGATTCACTCTGCCTTTGAGAACGCTTCTGCAGTTGCTTCAGGAATTGATGCCGCATTAAAGGCTTTGGGAAAGCGGGAAAACGTGAACATCATAGTTTTTGGCGGCGATGGAGCGACTTTTGACATTGGCTTTCAATCGCTTTCTGGCGCAATGGAGCGCGGCCACAAGTTCTTGTACATTGTTACAGACAATGAAGCCTACGCCAACACTGGGGTTCAAAGAAGCAGTGCGACTTTTCCATTCGCCAACACTACAACAACTCCGGCCGGCAAGAAAAGCTCTGGAAAGCTCGAGCCAAAAAAGCCATTGGATTTAATTATGGCGGCTCACGGAATTCCTTACATTGCCACTGCAACTCCGGCAAATGCCTTGGACATTTCCCGCAAAGTGAAAAAGGCGCTTTCAATCAATGCGCCGACTTTACTTCACGTGCTTTCCCCATGCGTTAAAAGCTGGGGTTATGCAGGCCCTAATGGCGTTGACTTGGCAAGGCTTGCAATCCAAACCCGCGTGTTTCCTTTAATGGAAATTGAAAAAGGCGTTCTAACTTTCACGCAAAAAGTCGAAAAGCAAAACGCAAGGCCTGTTGAAGAATACTTGATGCCTCAAAATCGCTTCAAGCATTTGACTCCGGACTTGACAAGAAAAATCCAAGAGTACGTGAACGCGCGCTACGAGTTCTTGGAAAGCATTGAAGGAAAGAAAGCGTTTGACGTGCTTTACTGATTAAGCATTTCTTAAAATCAGCACGCAATAAGTTTCGCTTTTGTCAGGAAAGCTTGTTCCGCCATCGCCGCATTGCATTTCGCCAGTGGCAATGCTTTGGTTCTGCAAGTCTGCTGCAAGTCTTTTTGCAGCATCGCAGATTATTCCAAGTCTTGCTCTTTGGGAATTGCCGGAATATCTTAAAATTACATTATTTTCCGTTTGGATGAATTGAAAAGTATTGTTTGCTGAAAAATCGCCTTTCCCAATGCAAAGCTGCGTGGGCGAAATGTTCTTTGACTGCTGTGCGATTGATTTCCCGTTTAGGGTTGGGTTCATTTTATTGAATGTTGTTAGCGGGCTTTCAAGGTATCTTGTGTTGTTTAATAAGCCATACTTAACACGGTCCGCCGCTACTTTGTCTACTGGAATGCCCCCCTCTCCAATTGGGCCAAATCCGGGAGATAAAACAAGAAATATTATTGCGGCCAGTAAGATTATTATTAAAATTGCGATTCCAATCTTTTGAATTCTATTCATGATTTAGAACAAGTGTTTTGTGTATTTATTCTTTTGGCTTTTCCTTGCGCTTTCTTTTGACTATCTTGTCTGCTGTCTGGACAACGCCTTCGATTGCGTGCTCTACTCTGTTATCTATTTCGTGCATTTCGTCCTTGATTATTTTCGGAAGTTTTGCAATGTTGTGGGCTGTTTTTTCAGTGCGCGTGGCGAGCGTTGTGATTAATTCGACTGTAAATCCCTTGAATGGGTTTCCGACTATGGCGTTGTAGAACATTTGCCTGTCCTTGATTTCTTCAACCAGCCTTACTTCCTTGATCCTGTTTTGGAAAACATACCACACGCCAATTCTTGCAAAAAAGCAAATCAGGAATATTGCCAAAAGATTTATCTTGAATATTAAAAAGTCATTCGGGATTATTGTCGCGAGAATTCCTCCAATCATTGCCCCGATGAAAACTCCGGTTCCGTTGAAAATGTTGTAGTATGCCGCGCAGCGCGTTCTTTTTTCAGGGGTTGTGGTGTCGAAGATGAAGTTTCCAGCCGCGAGGTTGAATCCAGCCCAGAAAAAGCCGGAAATGAAGAATTCGCAAAGGAAAATCAGCACCGGGTCCTTGAACAAGAACCAGTATAATGGAATTAATGAAACCATTAGTCCGCAAACCCGCAGGATTTTTTGGTTTCCAAAGCGGTCTGCTATTGGCCCCCAATATTGCATCATGAAAAGCGTTGAAATCATTGGCGCTATTGCGATTAGGGTAAAAGTCAAATAGTCAAAATGCAAGTATCTTAATTGGTAGACTGCAAAGAATGGCGCCGCAATGTTGACTGCCAATGAAAGGCAGCTTACGTAAAGCACGAAGTTTCCAAAATTATTGCTGCGCATTTTGCTGATGAATTGCGGAAATGTGAATTGGGCGGCCCTATTTGGGATGAACTGCGGGTCGTGCATTTTCATCAGGAAGTGGCGTGAAATCATTCTTGCAAGAAAGCTTATGAAAAACAATGCGGCAAAGCCGTACAGTATTTTGCTTTGCGGGAAAATGTTCAGGTAAAATCCCGCAAAAAGAGTTATTAGAAGAGTTATTGTTCCTGCTGCCGCGTTTCGCATTCCAAAATAAGTTCCCCGGTTTTCAATGGGCACTAAATCCCCCATCAGGCTTTGCCAAATTGGGCCGACAATTGCGCCGAAAACCGTGAACATTGTGTAAAATATTATCACAAACCATACAATCCAGGAAGAATTCAATCCAGTGAAAATGAAAGGCGCGAGCAGTATTGGAATCCAGGTTATTGCCTGCAGGAACACGAAAATTCCAATGAGTTTTTTCCTGTCTTTCACGATTTCCAAAAGCTCTGAAGAAAGCAGTTGAATCCATGCTGAAAGCAATTGCGGTATTGAAACAAGCATTGAGATTTGAAAATTAGTGGCTTTTAATGCGACAGCAAAGGCGTTCATGAAGTTGATTCCAGCGCCTTGCATTACATTGAATGCCATTGCGTCCTTGACTGAAGCGTCAAGGCTTTTTTTGACTTTTTCCCCTTTTTCTTTTTGAATTCCAGCTATCTTTTGCTTTTCTAAAGAATCCATTTTCCAAACCCTTTGTTTTAAAGATTGAAGGCTGGAAGGTTTTTAACAAATTGCATTATAATTAATTAGCAATTGTTTTCTTGGATTTCTTTAGAGAAAAAGAGAAACAGAATAGAAAATAGCCCAACTACATAATAGAAAGATAATACATAATTACTTAGAAAAGCTACATAATACACAGGATTAAGCTACATAATAGTATATTTTTCAAACTATTTGACTACTATTTTATTCATTGTCTTAACTGTTTTCGTTAATCGTAGAGTAAAGTATTTAAATAGAAAAAGCAGAAGTCTATAAATTTCATTTTTATACTACATTGGGGTGATTTTTGAATGAAATCTATTTTAGAAAGCGCAGTCACTAAAGGTGGTTCAAAAGCACGCGAAGACGATTCCAGAATTGAAGAGTTTGGAGCTCCAAAAATTATGGTTATCGGATGCGGTGGTGCAGGATGCAACACAGTTAACAGACTCGCAAACATGGGAATAAGCGGCGCTCAATTGATCGGAATTAACACAGACAAGCAGCACTTGGCCTTGATTAACGATGAAATCACAAAGATTTTAATCGGAAAATCAGTTACAAGAGGACTCGGAGCTGGAGGATATCCAGAAATCGGAGCCAAAGCAGCAGAAGTTTCAAAGCAAGCTTTGGAAGAAGCATTAAGCGGCGTTGACATGCTCTTTATTAGCGCTGGAATGGGTGGAGGAACTGGAACAGGATCTGCGCCAGTCGTTGCAGGAATTGCAAAAGAACAAGGGGCAATTGTTATCGGAATAGTCACATACCCTTTTGCTCTGGAAAAAGCAAGATTGATTAAAGCAGAAGAAGGACTAGACAAGCTTTTGGGATGCACTGACACTGTAATTGTCATTGACAACAACAGATTGGTCGAATTAGTGCCAAACTTGCCAATTTCTGACGCATTCAAAGTTGCAGACGAAGTAATCGCAAGAACTGTCAGAGGAATTACTGAAACCATTACCCAGCCTTCATTAATCAACTTGGATTTTGCAGATGTCAGAAGCATCATGGGAAACCAAGGATTAAGCATGATTGCTGTTGGAGAATCAAAATCAGTAAACAAAGTCGAAGAAGTTGTCGAAGACACCTTGAAGAACGCATTGTTGGACGTTGACATTGCAGGAGCTTCAGGAGCATTAATCCACATTACTGGCGGTCCAGAATTGACTTTGGGAGAAGCAAACGCTGTCGGCGAAATGCTTACAGAAAACATCGACCCTAAAGCAACAGTCATTTGGGGAGCCAGAGTAGACCCGACTTTCGAAAACAAGATTGAAGTAATCGCAATCTTCACTGGAGTCCACAGCCCGTTCATCAAGAGCGGTTCAGCAAGGCAGCCACAGCAAAAGTACGGCTATACGAGCAGAGACAAAGACTTCGGAATAGACTACATCAAGTAATTAAGTAAAATTTCAAAAGGGAAAGGGAATGATTTCCCTTCCTTTTTCTCTTTCTTTTTCTAATCATTTTTAAATTTAGGAAAGATTAAATACTGCTTCGGCTTTCTTTCTAACTGAAACAACCATGCCGCAAAAGCCAATTAGAATAAGATACTCTGAAGACTTGACCCGCAAGCGAAAGCTTGCAGTTGCAAAAAAGGTTGGAAATGCATTTGCCGTGGTTGGAGACCCTAAATTTGGATTCAGCCCTAATGAGAAGCAGCAAATCAATGAGCGGCTTGGAAGATTTCAAAGAATAAGCCTTGATAGGATGAACAAAAGGCAATTAAGCGATCATTTACGGCGTTTTGTCCAAAACCAGTCAAGGTTAACAAGCACTGCAATTCCGGAACGCGGACTGGCCAAATTAAGCAGGCATACTATCGCAGTTGATAAGACATTGAACTTGAGAACTCTCGAAAATTTGGCAGAAAACATACTGAAAGAATCTAATTTTGGTTCTGAAATGCACAATTTTGGCGGCATTGACCCTTACGCCAAGCTTTCTGCATTGATTTGCTCAGCCGATGTAATGTACGGCCAGAAAGCCGGAGACAGAATTTTGGAAAGAATGATTTCTTCAAAAAAATTTTCCGAATTTGGCGACCTTCACTCTTATTTAGAGGCAACAACCAATGCTTTCAGGGGAAGATTGAATGAAGGAAAAATTAAGGAATTGCTTAACAAGAGAGATGGGGGACCGCTTGAGGAAAATACCAAGGCAATTGCAATCAATGCCGCAATAATTGGGGGCTTTGATGTTCACAAATTGTATTCTGGCAGAATACAGCCTTACCAGGAATTCTTGAACAGCATAATGCAGGGCAGGATTAGAGAAGCCTCAAAAAACCCGATTTTGGAAGCCAATAGCCCGGAAGCCCACGCCAGTTCTGTATTATTGAAGCAATCAATTCTGATGGAAGAACAGCTAAAAGGAATGGGCCTTGAAGGAGTTTCAATGATGCAGCGTTCTATTAGGGGCCTGATGGTAATGTCTATTTTGGAAGGCGGCAGCGAAAGCAAGCGCAAAATAATTTGAATATTCTATTTCTCGCAAACCAATTTCTTCATCACTTTAATATACCTTTTACTGCTTCAATAATTCATGTTCGGCCTTGAATTGACAATTCCACTCCTTGGATTGATTGTTTTCTTAGTGAATGTAATTCCTGCATTCATGCCCCCAACCTGGATTGTGCTTGCTTATTTTTACATCACTAAAGGCGGTGATCCGTTAATGCTTGCCGTTTTTGGCGCTTTGTTCTCCACATTAGGGCGTTTGGTGCTTGCAAAATGGTCTGGGCCATTAGTTTCAAGGCTTTTGACAAAGCCGATGAAAAAGAACGCGGAGTTCGCGCATGAAAAGTTTTCAAAGAATCCTTTCGCGAGCTTTTTTTTCACTTTCCTTTATGCCTTGAGCCCTTTCCCAAGCAATGCAATTTTCATGATTGCGGGAACAGCAAAAATCCGCCTTGTTCCAATAGTTTTCGGATTTTTCATTGGCAGAATAATCTCTTATTTTGCGCTATTGCACCTTTCATTGTTTGCTGTCGGCTTTGTAAATTCCGGCCTTTCTTTTGAGGATCCCTTGGTTTGGGCAATTGACATTCTTGGAATTATCCTTACAATCGCGTTTTTCATGATTGACTGGACAAAGTTTCTGGGGAAAGAGGACAGCAAGAAATGAAAAGCAATATTAATCCTAAATTGCATTAATTCTTTGATGAGCAATTTTGGAAAGCCAGTAATCATAATTCCCGCATTTGACGAGGCAGAATTCATTGGCAGGACTTTAGGCTTGGTTCATGGTTCTGGCGTTGACGCCAATGTTTTGGTAGTTGATGACGGCTCCAAAGACAAAACTGCAGAAATTGCGGCAGCCAAGGGCGTTAAAGTTTTGAGAATTCCTGAAAACTTCGGAAAGGCTTTCGCTTTTATTTCTGGCGTGAAAAAGGCAGTTCAGTCAAGGCCGATTGCAATAGTCTCGCTTGACGCAGACATGCTTAAGGCCACTGCGGCAGGCCTTAATGAATTAATCCAGCACGCGTCCAATGCAACTTTGAAGAAAACCAGCGCAATGTTTGTGACTAGCGTGCGTGAAGGAGGCCCTGACGGCTATTGCTTTAGCCAGTCTTCTGGAATGCGAAGCTTTTCCCTGCCAGCGGTTGAAAAGCTTTCAAAATTAAGAATTGGCAGGTTTAAGACAAAATATGTTGGTTATGGCCTGGAAAAATTCTTGAACTTCTATTTTGGCAATGAATCCAAAGAGCTTTTCCTGTCTCGCGAGTTTCACGCGGCTGGCGCGCACAGAAAAGGCGCTTTAAGGCAGGATGTCGAAAGAGGCAATACTTCAAGGAGAATTGAAAAGCTTTCAGCGTTTCTGAACTTGCGAGAGCGAAAGAAAATCATCCGCAGGCAAAACTTTCCAAAATAGCTGCCGGGTGTTTTGTAATGAAAACCAAAATTCTGAAGCCTTCAGCAAAAAGCATTTCTCAAGCCGCAAAAATCCTTTGCGCTGGGGGATTGGTTGCTTTTCCTACTGAAACAGTTTATGGCCTTGGCGCCAATGCCTTGAATGCAAAAGCAGTCAGCAAAATTTTCAAGGCAAAAGGCCGCCCTTCAGACAACCCGCTAATAGTCCATGTTTCTTCAATCGAGCAAGTGCCTTCGTTAGTCAAGAAAATTCCAAACAACGCGAAAGTTTTAATGAACAAGTTTTGGCCGGGGCCTTTGACTTTAGTGCTTTCAAAGTCTCCCGAAATTCCAAAAATAGTTACTGCTGGCCTTGACAGCGTTGCAATTCGAATGCCAGCCCATAAAGTGGCTCTTGAATTAATTCGCGCGGTTGGATTTCCATTGGCTGCGCCAAGCGCCAATCTTTCCACCACTCCGTCGCCAACAAATGCCTTGCATGTTTTTGAAGACTTGCACGATAGAATTTCATTAATCCTTGATGGTGGTAGCGTTAGAATTGGCGTTGAATCAACTGTTTTAGACCTTACTGGAAGA
Source organism: Candidatus Iainarchaeum sp. (assembly GCA_030649735.1). GTDB lineage: Archaea > Iainarchaeota > Iainarchaeia > Iainarchaeales > UBA10191 > UBA10191. Next base: position 26,752 of record JAUSFL010000035.1, read on the forward strand.
ACTCCGACAATTTTAAGGCCTGGAGCAGTTACTTTAGAGCAATTGCGCAAAGTTTTAGGAAAAGTCAAAGTTCACAAGGCGGTTCACGGCGTGAAAAGCAAAGTCGCAAAAGTAAAATCTCCAGGCTTGAAGCACAAGCACTATTCTCCAAAAGCAAAAGTCTTGCTTTTCACTGGCGCGCGCGCAAAAGCCTTGGCAAAAATACGTAAGGAAAAATCAGCTTTGGAAAAGCAAGGCTTTAAGGCTGGAATTATTTCAATTTCAAGCCCAAAGGCTTTGGCAAAGAGCGTTTTCAAAAAATTCCGCGAGTTTGATACTCAAGGCGTCCACTTCATTCTTGTTGCCGGGGTTGAAGAAAAAGGAATTGGCTTTGCTGTAATGAATAGGCTGAAAAGGGCTGCATCTAAAGAAATCAAGGCTTAATTTAATGGAATCTTTTGTCTTTAATTGCTTTGGCATTGATTAGTTTTTGCAATAATATTTCCACTGACTGGTCAATGACTGCCTTTTGGTTCACGTCAGTGAATTGCTCGAATTCTTCGTCTGAAGACTCGCCAAGCTCAGCGTACAATTGGCTTAATGATTTCTTGTACTTTTTCGTGAAATCCTTCAGTTCTTTGAATTCCGGGACTTTTTTAATGTAAGTAAGCAGGTATTGCGTGATTTCTTCCTTGTCTCCAGGGTCTATTTTGCCGTCTGCAAGGCTTTTGAGCATTTTGTCCCATTCTTGAGGGTTTGACTGCAGTTCTGAAATTTTCATCCACAAATTGAATGAAATCCTTGCCTGCTCTTTCACTATTTTCCTGAAGGCTTCAAATTCCATGCTATCCAAAGAATTAGAATTTACTGGTATTAATACTTTTTCTTTCTGGCTGCGGCATATTTTCTTTCAAGGATTTCCAGCACGTTTTGCCTGAATTTTTGCAAGTCTTGCGCGCGGATTTTCCCGCCAGCTGCAGGAGCATGGCCCCCGGCTGTTCCGCCATTCAAGTTTTTCACTGCTTCTTCCAAAAGGTCATTGACTGCGACTTTCCTGTCCTGCCTTCTTGAAGAAAAGCTTATTCCATTGTCTGCGTTTTGAGCAATTATCAAAGTCGTGTTTTTTGCCTTGTCCGAAATCCGGTTTATCAAGGCAGAGGCTGAAGTGTGGTTTTCTTCCGAAAAGTAAAAGCAGTACTCTAGCCCTGGAAAGCATTCGGCGTTTTTCCAGAACGCCTTTTCGCCCTTGTCCAGTATTTTCTCATACTTTTTGTTGTACTTAAAAAACGCGTTCAAGGCTGTTTTTGGCTCTGTTGAAAGCAGGTTGTTGAAGCAGTCAGGAATTCTTGGAAAATCCAGTATTCTAACAGCAGTCAGTGTCTCGTTCAATTGCTCAAGTTTTGCCTTTGAAGGATTATGATTCAAGTGCGCTTCCAGAAAGTCAGGCCAATCTTTCTCTGCCTTGTCTCCAAACAAGCCCACGATTGCAATCCATTCGCTTCCTTTCAAACTCGCATGCCTTGAAAACAAGTCAAAGCACAATTTTGCAGAACAGTAAGAGCTTGATTCTTTTTTTGAAAAAAACTGCGGCTTTACCAAAACACTGCCTTTTGGAAGCTTTCCGTAAACCTTGTGGTGGTCAATGTTCAGTATTTTCGCGAATTTTGCAATCTTTTTCGCAAAAAGCAGGCGGCTTTCCTGGTCTAAAGAAATGTCAGTGCAAATGAACTTGTTGATTTTCTTTTTCTTTAATTCTTTTACTGTCTCTTCGCTTATTGGAGCGCTTCTTTTCGGGGCAAAAAGCACTAGTTCGGGAAATTTTCCAGTAATTTGGTACAATGCCTTGAAGACAAGCACGCCGGCAGTAATTCCGTCAGTGTCATTGTCTGTCAAAATTCCCACGCGGTCTTTTGATGAAAGGCTTTTTACGTAATTGTCGAATTCTTGAAGAATTTTTGCGGGCATTGCTTGTTTGAAAGACCAAAAAGATTAAAATAACAAAACACTTAATCTTAGAAGGTGTTTTGGAATGAAGTTGAAGGAAATCCATGAATTCTTTGTCAGTGAAGGAAAAAAGGCAGACCCGCGCGGCCTTGAAGCCATTGAAAAGCTTTTGAAAAAGCGCGCTGACGCTTTCAAGGAATTAAAGGAAGACGAGAAGGAAGAATTTGACAAAGAAGCATTGTGGAATCCTTACGCCGACTGCCGCATTTACCACGGGGCTGGAACTGAAGAAATCTCTTCAATAATGGTCGGCATTGACATGGAAGGCCAGGAACTCTTGCTTGCAAACGAGCTCAAAAAAAACGGCAAAAAAATAGACCTTGTCTTGGCGCATCATCCTGAAGGAAAAGCCCTTGCAGGATTGTATGCAGTAATGGACTTGCAGGAAGACATTTTGCACAATTATGGAGTTCCAATAAACGTTGCCGAAGGCCTAATGGGTGAAAGAATCCGTGAAGTGGAAAGAGGCCTTTCGCCAATAAACCACAATCGTTCTGTGGATTTTGCGCGCTTGCTTAACATTCCATTCATGAACACTCACACGACTGCCGACAATCATGTTCAAAAATTCCTTTTGGAACTGGTTGAGGAAAAAAAGCCGGAAACCTTGCGCGACTTGCTGAAGCTTTTGAAAACGCTTCCAGAATACAAGAGCGCGATAAAAATTGACGCCGGCCCAAAGATTTTTGCTGGCACTCCTGACAACCGCTGCGGAAAAATAGTCGTTGACATGACTGGCGGAACAGAAGGCCATGAAAAAAACTATGAGGCCTTGGGAAAAGCCGGCGTTGGCACAATTCTTGCAATGCATGTCGGAAAGGAAATGCGCAAAAGCGCCGAGGAAAACAAGGTAAACCTTGTTGTTGCAGGCCACATTGCCTCTGACAATTTGGGAGTGAACTTGCTTTTGGACAAGCTTGAAAAAAAGCAAAAGCTAGATGTCACTGAATGCTCCGGATTTTTGAGAGTGAAAAGGAACAAATGACTTCTTTAGAGTTTAAAGCGCGCATTGACAGTTTTTTCAAGGAATCCAAGGCCGACAGCCTATTGCTTAGGAGCTTTCCCCGCTTTAGCGACCCAAACTTTCAATATTTTGCGGGAATGCAAAAAAGCGATTGCTTCTTTTGCGCTAAGAAAGGCAAAAAGCCTGTTTTGCTTGCAAACAATCTGGAGTTTGGAAACATTTCCCAGCTTGCCGAATTTGACGTGCGTTCTTTCAATTCAGAAAAAGAATTGGTTGCACAGCTCAAGAAAAGCCTTGGAAAGAAAATTGCGCTGAATTTTGCGAATTATCCAGTAAAAAACTACCAAAGCCTGCAAAAAATCCTTAAGGGAAGAAAGTTTTCTGACGCTTTCGAAAGCCTTGCAAGAATCCGCTCTAAAAAATCTTCGCTTGAACTTTCAAAAATAAGGGAAGCATGCAAGGTTTCTGAAATGGCCGCTGATTATTTGGAAAACTTTTTCAGGCAAGGCATGACTGAATTGGAAGTTTCTGAAAAGCTCAAGGAATTCTTTAAAAGAATGAGCTGCCAAAGCGCTTTTGAGCCAATTGTAGCATTTGGGGAAAACTCGCGCGTTCCGCACCACGAGTGCTCGCGCAAGAGAATTGAAGGAAACAGTTTTTTGCTTTTGGATTTTGGGGCAAAATTTGAAGGTTATTGCTCTGACATTTCAAGGACTTTTTTTGTAGGCAAGCCATCGCTTGACCAGCGCGACAAATACTACAGTGTTTTTGAAGCCAAAAAAATTGCTGAAAAGCACTTGATTGTCGGAGAAAGCGCCGCAAAAATTGCAGTCGAAGTCGACGGTTTTTTGAAAAAGCGCTTGGGGCAGGAATTGCCGCACGCTTTAGGCCATGGAATTGGGCTTGAAGAGCATGATTCTCCTTCAGGATTCTCAAAATTCGCGAAATGGAAGATTGAGGAAGGCCAATGCTTGGCAATCGAGCCTGCGTTTTACGGCAAAGAATTCGGAATCCGCATAGAAGACAATTGCTACATTGGAGCGCAAGGCGCAAAAATGCTTACCGCAGCCCCAAAAGAGCTTTTAATTCTTTGAAGATTTCTTCTTTTCAGCCAGGCTCCAGACCAGGTAAACAATTATTGCGCCAGCAAGCCCCGCAGCCAATGGCACTGGGTCAGCCATGTGTGCATAGAATACTGGGTAATATCCGCAAATGGAGTCAGTGTTTGGACTACAATTTAGTTTGGTGATAACTCTTGATGAAAGAAAAGTGTCTACTATAAAGAAAGCAATTACTGAAAACAGCACTTTTAACTTTGAAGGTTTGAAATTCACAAAATAATCAAGAGTTTTTCATTAATAAAGATTTGCATCTGCTAAATGCTGGCCAGTTGCTGCCTTACTTTCTCCTCGTCTTCAGGATTCGTGATTCCAAACCATTGGTCTTCAGTGTTCAAAAGCTTTAATTCCAATTCTCCATTCTTGATTAAGTTTCCCAATTCCACTGGCAAAAGGCATTCAATCTTCCTGTCTCCGGCATTCTTTTGCCTGAATCCCAAAAGCCGTTTTTCCAAAAGCCCTAAAGTTTGCGGAGTCAAGCCAAACAAGTTCATGCTGCAAGGCGAATTCCCGTTCAAGCTTAGTTGATGAATGTTTTCTTTTCCAACCCCAATCATTTCTTGGATTTCAGTGATTTCGCTATTCTTTCCAAGCTTGAAAATTCCCCTATTGGCTAGGCCGGTTTCAGGCAGCACTTTTCCCAACTTGTAGCCTATTGCAATTCCTTCATTTGCCTTCAAATCCTGCAATGCCTTTGCTACTGTTTTGAAAGCATTTTTGCCGTAAATGTCGTCTCCATTGCAGACCGCAAAATTCTCCTTCACAATTTCTTTAACGCTAACTAATGCATCAACAGTTCCCCAAGGCTTGTCTCTTTCTTCAGGATCAAAGCTTTGCAATGCATATTCTATTGGAATTCCCTTGAAAGAATTTCCGAACTTTTTCTTGAATGGCTGTTCTGTCATTCTTCCAACAATGAAAACAATTTTTCCAAAGCCGGCCTTTAACGCCTGATTTATTGAAAACTCAATTAGAGTTTCCCCTTCAGGGCCCACGCGCGCGAATTGCTTGATTTTTCCGCCAAAACGGCTTGACAAGCCGGCAACCATGAAAACTACCGCGATTTCTTTCTTTTTTTGCATCCTATATCCAATTTAGCGAGTTTTAAAAAGCGCTTTTTGATTCAAAATTGAGAATTTGAAAAGAATCCAGCGGAATAATGCCCTGGTTTGTGTTTTAATTCATTCTTTCAATAAAGCAATAATGACCGTGGATTATTCTGGCTTTTTTCCTTATTCTGAATTCAAGCCTTACCAGCGCGAAGTCTTGGACTTTACTGGTCACGTGGTTTCAAACAGCCAGATTGGATTGATTGAAGCTTACTGCGGCTTTGGAAAGACAATTTCAACTTTTGCGCCAGCGCTCGCGCTTGGAAAAAAGATTTTGCTTTTGACTCCGACTTATTCTGCAAGGAATGCGGCAGTTGCTGAAGTATTGCGCATGAACAAGGTTAATGGAAAAGAATTGGTTGTTGCAGACTTGCGGGGCAAGGCAGTCATGTGCGCGCGCTTTCAAAAAGACTCTTTCTCCCACGAGGCCTGCGAACGTTCAAAAAACGACCAGACCTGCTCTTACTTCAGGAAAACTTTCTCAAAGCCTAAAGAGCTTTCAAAAAACGCGTTTTCCTTCAATCAAGAGCTTGTTGAAAGAATGCTTTCAAAGCCAGAGATTTTCTTTAATGGAAAATCAACTGATTCAGAGCCCTTGCTTTTTGAAAAAGTGCAAAAAGTCGCCGGCAAGAGAATGCTTTGCTCTTACGAGTTGGTGAAAAACCTTGTGAGCGAGGCAGACGTTGTGATTTTGGATTATTTTTGGGTTTTTACGGGAATTTTTTCGATACTGGCAAAACTAATCGGAACTGAAGACTTTGTGCTTTTGATTGATGAGGCAGATTTGCTGGTTGACAGGATTTACAACAACTATCACACGCAGTTAAGCCTTCAGGCATTGAAAATCCTTCACTCGCAGGCAAAGCACGGCTTGAAAGCCGGAATTCTGATGGAAACCGACATTTTGTTTTTGGAAGAATTCATTCGCTATTCAGAACAGTACATTACAAACTCGCGAAGCGAGCTAGAGCTTTCACCCAATGAAATAATCTCTTTTTTTGAAACGCGCTTTAAGGAAACCGCAAAAAGGCAGGGCTTGAAGGGAGAAATTTCCCTCGCGCAAATTACTAAAAACCTTGAAACAATAATTGAATCATTGAAGGGATTGGCAGAGTCTGAAAAAGCCACTGCCCGGCCTGATTTGTTCCTAAAACAGCTTGAAGCAATAAAGGATTCTGGCGAGTTTTTGGCTTTCATTCCTTCAGCAAAAGACAAGATTGTGATAAAGCCTTTTGAAATCAACGCAATCACTTTAACGAATGGAAAAACATTGAAGGACACTTTGCTTGAATTCCAAAGCGTTATCTTGTTTTCTGCAACAATTGGCGATCCAGACCTTTTCCTTAAAGAATTCGGCCTGAAAAGAACTGAAGTGAATATCTTACGCATTAAGGAAATGCCGCACAAAAAACTCTTGTTTGTAGTAGACACTGAATTGAACACTTTGTACACTTCACGCGAGCAAAGCTTTCCAGCATACTTGGAAAAAATCAGGATGCTGATGAAAATTGACAATTCATTGCTTGTCAGCTTTTGCAACCAAACAGAGCTTGAAAAAGCCCTTGCTGAAATTCCAGAACTGCAGGACGCCTCAAAACTTTCAGTCCTCGATCCTGAAAAATCCTATGCATTGAACATTCGCACAAGAAGCGCCCGTTCCACAAACAAAGCCCGCCATTTGAGGAATTGCCTGATTGTTGGGCTTCCGCTTCCAGACTATTCTGACTTTTACCTCCAAAAGCGCAAGGATTACCTTGAAAAAAAGTACAGTAAACTCGAGGCTGGAAAAATAATCAATGGAAAAGCAGTTGACAATGCAGTGCAATTCATTGGAAGAATCACAAGGGACTTGAAAAGCCCGCGGGCGATAATCCTTGCAGACTCGCGCTATTACTCAGACTATTTCCTAAAGCATTATTACTTTCAGTCCTTGCCTGCGTACTTTAAGCCTTTCCTGCGAATTGCAGCATACAATTCAGACTTGAAGCAAATGCTTGAAGAATTCTGGGAAAAGCCTGCTTGAAGGATTTTTATACTGTTTTTTTCCCAAACTCTAGGTTGGGTATGGACTTAACTATTGCAAAGCAGGTTTTGGACAATGCTTTCAGGCAAAAGCAATTGTGCATGGTTATTGGAAACTGCAAGGCAGAATACTGGGGTAGAGCGGCTTCAAAGCTTTCTGAAGGCGACAGGATGCTTTTGATTAAAGGAGACGGTTCTTTTGCAATTCACCAGAACAAGCTCTTGCGGCCAGTGAATTATATGATGAGCGCTTCAATGAAGACTTCGCAAGAAAATGGCCAGCTTGTTGTGCTTGCTGAAAAGCTTAAGCCGAAAGAAAGCCTGAAGGTTTTTTTCAGCAGCATTGACTTTTGCCAGTGCTTTGAAATGCACGACATTCACGACGTGCGATTGTTTGGAAGCGAAAAGCAATTGCAAGAGCTTTTGGGAGATGACCTTTCATTCATTGAGCCCGGCCTTACGCCACTCAAAAGAGAAGCGCATTTTGAGCAGGGCTTTGCAGACATTATTGCAGAAGACAGCAAAGGCAGGATTTGCCTGATTGAAGTGAAACGCCGCAAGGCATCGCTTGATGCTGTCTCACAATTGCACCGTTACCAGCAAAAAATGAAAAATTTGAAGAACAAGGAAGTGCGTGCCTTGTTGCTTGCGCCTGAAATTACTGAGAACGCAAAGCTTTTGGCGGACAATTATGGGATTGAATTCTTCAAACTGGATTTTGAAATCTCCAATCCTTCCGCAAAAATAAAAGGCATTGAAAAAAAGCAAACAACGCTTGTTTGAGTCAGAATCAGCTTGCTGTCAATTGCCTTACTTTTTTCAGAATTTCTTTTGCAGTGAATGGCTTTGCAATGTAATGGCCGTCCAGTTCCTTGCAGTATGCCTTGTCTTTTTCCTTGCAATGACTTTCCTTGTTTGTGAAAAGCACTGCCTTTATTTTCTCGAGCTTTGGGTCCTTGTGCATTTCGTAAAGAGTTCTCCAGCCAGACATTACTGGCATTGCGGCATCCAGAATAATCAGTTTCGGCTTCAATCCGTCATGCAATTTTTGCAGGCATTCAAGCCCATTGCTTGCTTCAACAACTTTAAAATCTCCTTTTTCCAAGGCTGCCTTCACTGCCTGCTTTACTTTGGAATCGTCGTCAACAATCAGGATTGTCTTTTTCATAAAACTCTAAAGAATTAGAATTTTTAAAGTTTAAAAAGTTGCTGGTTTATTCGCCAGCAAATATTTCAAAAAATGTTCTTTTTTGAAAATCTTCAAATTTTAATTCGAAAACTTTTCCAAAAGCTTTTTTCCAGCGTAAACCGCTTTCTTGCCAAGTTCTTCCTCAATGCGCAAGAGCTGGTTGTATTTTGAGGTTCTTTCAGAACGGCAAGGAGCCCCGCTTTTTAACTGCCCGCTGCTTGTTCCAACCGCAAAGTCTGCAATGAAAGCGTCTTCAGAGTCTCCAGACCTATGGCTCACTATCGCGTTGAATCCTGCTTCTTGCGTTATTTTGATTGCTTTTAAAGTCTCGCTCACTGTTCCAATCTGGTTTAATTTTATGAGCGTTGCATTGCATGCTGAAAGCTTTATTGCCCTTAAAATTCTTTCAGGGCTTGTCACAAGCAAGTCGTCGCCGATTATTTGCGTTGTTTTTCCCTTGCCTTTGGTCAAGGCGCAAAACCCTTGCCAGTCGTCTTCAGCCAAGCCGTCTTCAACGCTGATTAGCTTAAAGCGGTCTATAAAGTCTTCAATAACTTCGACAAATTGGATGTTTGAGTATTCTTTTCCTTCAAAAGAGTATTTTTCGTTCTTGAAAAAGCTTGAAGCCGCGCAGTCCAGCGCAAGCCGTACTTGTTTTTCATAGCCTGTTTCCTTCAACGCAAGCTGAATGAGCTTTAAAGCATCTTCAGTACGGGAAATGTTTGGCGTAAAGCCGCCTTCATCACCGACATTGATTGCTGTTTTGCCGAATTTGTCCTTTATGATTTGCTTTAATGTCTGGTAGACTTCAACATTCATTTGCAATGCTTCAGTAAAGCTTGCAGCTCCGACTGGAGCAATCATGAATTCTTGGACTGCCAATCCATTGCCTGCGTGCTGTCCGCCATTGATTACATTCATTAAAGGGACCGGCAAAAGCAATTCCTTGTTTTCTGAAAGCTTTCCCACATACTCGAATGCCGGAAGCCCTGCATTCAATGCCGCTGCCTTGCAGGCCGCAATGCTCACGGATAATATTGCGTTTGCTCCCAAGCGCGACTTGTTGGTTGTGTTGTCAAGTTCAATCATTATTTTGTCAATCAATTCCTGCTTTGAGCAGTCCTGGCCTTTAAGCTTTGGCGCAATTATTTCATTAACGTTATTCACTGCGTCCTTGACGCCTTTTCCCAAGAATGCCTTTCCGCCATCCCGCAATTCCATTGCCTCATGGACTCCAGTTGAAGCGCCTGAAGGCACTATTGCAATTCCAGTTCCGGCCTGTGTTTCAACTTCGGCTTCAACTGTCGGGTTGCCTCTAGAGTCTAAAACCATTCTAGCCTTAACATTCAATATTTTTGCCATTTTTCACCACTTTTAGTGTAATTATAGAGAAACCAACACTCATTTAAACTTAAACTTTTCAAGCCCTTAAGAGCCCGCAATCCTGCTTAAAGCCCCCAGTTTAGTGCCTTCAAACAGTTTTTCCTTCATTTTGCTGAAAACAAACTTTTCAAGCAAGGCATAATCCTGCTTTGGAAACTCGCCTTTAATGAGCTTTTCAATGTCTCCCCAAGTCCGGTCAATGTAAGTCAAATTCTTGATTTCTTCATCCTTGCACTCTCCAAGGCATGAATGAGAACTCCTTATTAACGCAAAGTCTATTTTTGAAAACCTGAAAGTGTAATAGCCTTCAGTCCACAAGTCATGGCCTACAAAAACCATTTCTTCAGGCGTGTAGCCAAATTTTTCTTGAATTGCTTGAATTGTCACTTGCTTGAAGTATTCGTCCTTGAATTCCTTGTTTTCAGTTATTTTTTGCTCATACAATTTCCTGTCAATTTCTTCCCTTCCGGCCAGGTATTCCCTGTTCACGAAAGAAATCCTGTCTTCTGGAAAAAACTCCCGCAATTTGTATTGTTCAATTCTTTTCAATGCCTCGTCTGCTGAATATCCAGTGGCTGCAAAAAACCTGAAGCGCGGGAATATTTCCTCGACTTTCTTCAAATTTTTCAGAATTCCCGAAACATTCTTCATTTTCACGTCCTTGTCAATGTTTCCCGGGATCAGCACGTCTTCAAACCCAAAAATAAGGCATTTTTTTGCCAAATCAGAATCTTTCTTAATTTTCATAATTAACAGTTAAAAATTGTCGTTAAATCAATAAAAACCTTTGTTCGCCAACTGTCCAGCCAGTTGGCATCTGGGAATGTGCGCTATCTTGCGATAGCGCGGTAATGCTTAATTCAATAAAAACCTTTCCGCACTCTACTTGTAAATAAGTTCTAGAATGAGATCTTTTGGGGCTGTAGTCTAGCTTGGTTAGGACCTATGCTTTGGGAGCATAAAACCACGGTTCAAATCCGTGCAGCCCCAAACCGCCCAGCCGGTTTATGTCTGGGCATGTGCGCTATCTAAAGACAGCGCGGTAATGCTTTCGATCGCGCGTGCCAAAGTATGTGCGCTATTTTTGATAGTGCGGTAATACTATTCTAATTTTTTGACTGTTAGTTTTCGGCAAGCTTGCCGAATTTCCAAAAGTCAAATTCTGAAGGAAAGCAGGAATTTTTTCCGGAAAATCCTTCACTGCGCTGTTTTTTCTCCAAAACAAGGCTTTTCATGATTTCCTCTTTTTCACTGGCGCTTTTTCCATTAAGGTCTTTTCCAAATTCCTTGAAAATAATGCAATTGCTTGCCTGGCCTGTGGGATTGACCCTGATTTTCCTGCATTTTTTCGGGTCGCATTCAAAGTCTATCGAGTATTGCGGCAAAATTCCAAAAACCACTTTGTTTTCCATTATTTCAAAATACTCGCTTTTTGGGTTGTCGCCCTTGAAAAAAACAGGCCTGATTTGCCCGAATTCTTTCCTGACTGCCTCGACTGCCTTTCTGACTGGCACGTATTCTTTCTTGACGAATTGCGCGTCTTTTTCAAAACCGCCTGGAATTAGCTCCAAAAACCGTACGGCAATCTTGCAGTTTCTATTGCGTTCAGACAATTCCTTTATGAAATTAATTATTTTTGGAATTTCCTGCAAGTTTTGCTTTGAGAGCACAAAATGAATTTTGACTGTCTCAAAGAATTCTGCGGCCTTTTCTATTGACTGCAAAACTTGCGGCAGGAAATCAAAGCCGGTGATTTGCGCAAATTTTTCCCTGTCTAAAGTGTCCAGGCTTATGTTGGCGCGGCTGATTCCGCAGTTTTGCAATGCTTCAGCATTTCTAAAAAGCGTTGTCCCGTTTGTTGAAATGCACTGTTCTGAAAACCCGAGCTCTTTTGCTTTTTTTGTGAGCTGTAAAAAACCTTGATTTATTGTGGGCTCGCCGCCAGTCCATCTGACTCGCTTGATTCCGGAATTTTTTGCAGCCTGCAGTATTTCAATGATTTCTTCATTGCTTATTTTTGGCATTCTTTCCTGGTTGTTTTCCCTCTTGCAGTAGTTGCAGTTCAAATTGCATTCCCTTAAGGAAATTTCAAGCATGAAATCATTGATTTTTCCGATTTCTTCAACGACTTTCTTGAATTCTTCATTCTTTGTCCCATCAAGCTCAAAGCCCGCTTTTTGCTTTAATGGCTCAATGTGCAAGTCGTGCATTGGACGCACGTGCTCTTCAAGCCGTTTGCGCACTTTCTCTTGCGAAATATTCCTTTCAATGCAGTCTCTTTTAATGCGCCTTGCAAATCTTTCAGCCTCGGGCGCGTTGACAAAAAACTTCAAGTCCATTTCCTTGTTCAATTCATTGTCGTGCAGTGCGAGAATTCCCTCAAAAATTATTATCTCGGCGGAATGGATCTTTTCAAAGCCAGTCCTTCCGTTCTCGTACTCGTAAATTGGGGCCCTAAAATCCCTGCTGTTTTTCAGGCTGGCAATGCAGTTTTTGATTAATTCCCAGTCAAAGGATTCCGGGCAGTCAAAATTCTTTTCGCCATTGAATTCTGGAATTTCAGAATGGCTTTTGTAAAACCTGTCCTGGCTTAAAATCAGCGCGTTCTTTCCAAGATTCTCGGCGGCCTTTCTCGCAATTGTTGTTTTTCCAGAAGCAGAACCCCCGGCAATCCCAACAACCAGCACCATCAAACCACCTTGGCAGTTTTCCTATTTTTTCCAGTTTTTCAGCAGAAAATCCCAAATTTTGTCGTCTGCCGCGTGAACCAAATTATTGAGCAGTTTTTTCAAGCCGCTCACCTTTGGAATTGATAGTGTTTTATTTTTGTTAAGCAATCCTGCAAAAAAACACCCTATAGTGTTTTAATTTCTTGCGTTCACATTGGGATTGTGCTTTCAAAGGAATTGCAGGAAAAGATACTCAAGCTTGTGAAAAAAGAGCCTTGCCTGGTGCAGGACATTTCTCGGCACATTGGAAAAAGCTGGGTTGCGACTGAAGGCTATGTTGAAAGAATCTCGAAAGACACTGGCTTGATTAGGACAAAGGCATTCCGCAAGGGAACCAAAGGCGCTGTCAAGGTTGTTTACTGGAATTATTCTGAAAGCGTCCAGGATGACGAGGTCAAGGAAAGGCTTTTTCAGAGAATAAAGCTGTTTTCAAGCAAGAAAGAATTTGATCCCTTGGAAATCTTCCAGTTTGCCAAGGACAAACGCTCTAATGCGACTGTGGAGTTCAAGAGCAAAAGGCTTTCAAGCAAGCACCATAAAAACTTCCTTTCATTCCTGAAAAAGGCGGATTCTGAATTATTGTGCTTTTCAGGAAACATTTCCTGGATTAGCATCAAGGAAGGAAACGAAAGCGCCTTAAGAATAATTGAGGAATTCCTGAAAAAGCGCGGAGTCTTGAAAATACTCTGCAGGATTGACATTGCCTCAATGAAAAACATCCGCTTGCTCGAGCCCTTGATGAAAAAATTTCCAGGCCAGGTTGAAGTAAGGCATTCAAGCCAGCCAGTGCGCGGCTTCATAATGGATTCCAAAATTGCGCGCTTCAAGGACGAGAAAAAAATTTCAGACTTCAAGGAAGGCGAATTGTCAGAAGACCTGTACTTGTTTTATGAATTGTTTGACATTGACTGGGTCGAGTGGTGCAAGAATGTTTTCTGGTACTTGTTCCGGAATTCAATAGGGCTTCAGGAACGGGTCAAAGTGCTTGACAGGCTGGTTTTCTAGAATTCTCTGCAATTGTCAAACTTGTACTAATTATTCCCCGCCAGTGAATACTAAAGCTTTTATATGCGCAATCCTAAAATATATTCGAGAGGTGGTTGGACAATAGTGGATGCTAAAAAGGGGCAGTAGAGCAGGCTCACTCTGCTTAGAGAAAAAACTTTCGGACGCCGAGAATTTGGCTGTTCACTTGAAAGGTTTTATAATGGCTCTCGCCCCTTTTCCACTATATCTCTGACTTTCTTCAATTTCTCTTTCTTTTTTCACGATTTTTTGCGGTTTTTTGCAAGAACTTTTTAAAAACTTCTGCAGCACAAGTCTTTCAAGGGCTTGCGGAAGCAAATTTAAATATTAGTTTGCAATTAGGTTTATTAGAAAAGTTTTTTGAAGGCTTCAGGCAAAAATTGGAAAATTGCGCGTTAAAATCTAGTTCTTTAATTTTTCATGAAAAAATCACTGAAAACAAGGGGTAATTGAAAAATGGTTCCGGCAAAGATTTTTTTTGTAAAAGGCGTGGGAGTCCACAAGGAAAGGCTTGCTTCTTTCGAGGCAGCCTTAAGGGATGCCGGAATTGAAAAATGCAATTTGGTTTATGTTTCAAGCATTTTTCCGCCAAACTGCAAAGTAGTCTCTAAAGAGCAGGGCTTGGCTGAATTAAGGCCTGGGCAAATCACTTTTTGCGTAATGGCGCGCAATGAAGCCAATGAGCCAAACAGGCTGATGGCTGCCGCAATCGGCCTTGCATTGCCTACAGACAACAACCATTACGGCTACTTGTCAGAGCATCATTCTTTTGGGGAAAAAGCAGTGATTGCGGGCGAGTATGCTGAAGACTTGGCAGCCTCAATGCTTGCAACCACTTTAGGAGTGCCTTTTGACACTAACGAAGCATGGAGCGAGAGGGAAAAGACCTACAAGTCAAGCGGCCACATTTTCAAGACTTGCAACACCTGCCAGTCTGCAGAAGGCAACAAGGACGGCTTGTGGACTACAGTCATTGCCGCCGCAGTGTTTATTATTGATGCTGAAAGCATCAAAAAGTACGAGCCTTCACAGCAGAGCCAAGGCCCTGTTTGCCCGCTGTAAATAGCTGGCTTTTTTAATTTTTTTCTACAGAAAGCTTTTTTAACCTCAAATCCTTAATTTTTCAAGTGGTTTTTTTATGGCAGAGAGTAATGGATCTATTGGGTTCTTCCTGATTGGAATGGCTTTAGGGCTTTACTTGCCCAGCTTTCAAGCGCCAGTCGAATTCCTGAACGTTTACTTGGGATTATTGCTCATAGTGATTGCGGTAATAATTTTCGTGAAATAATGTTGCTTTTTAGCAATACATTCATTTAGTTTTTATTATTTGTAGCCGCAAGGATTTCTCTGGAAATTATCTCATCCTCGTGGCTTCGAGTTTTTTTTGCGACAAAAATACTGATTGAGCTCAAAATTATCGAGAAAGTGATCACTGCGTAAGTGATGCTGGCGATTTGATCTGAGTGAGGAACGCCCTCAATTACAAGGATTTGCGCAATTGCAGCGGCAGCCAAACCGCGTGCAAATACTGAGCCAACAATTTTCTGCTCAAAGGAAGTGAAGTCTTTTGCAAAAATCATGGACAAACGCCTTGCAAACATCAGAATAATTGCAATAATGAGGCCTAATGCCAAAATGAAATAGTCTGAAAGATTAATCAAGATTCCAATGTAAACAAAAAAGAAAGTCTTCAGGAAGAATGAAATCTGCGCGTAAAAGAACTCTTCATTTTGCGAGACTGCAGCAACTCCGTAATCTCCATTCACTGCCTTTTGCCTGTCTATTTTCGGGTTTACAATCTCTGAAAATAAGGAAGTCAGCTGTTTTGAATTGCGCAAAACCAGCCCCAAGCACAAGCCAGCAATGACGCCATTGCCGTTCAATGATTCAGCAATCACAAAGACTAAAATAAGGTATGCAATTGTAATGAGGTAATGCTTTGATTCCTTGAAAACCTTTTGAACCAAGAAAATCCAGAAAATTCCTGCAACAATTCCAATTGCTGCAGCGACTGAAAATAAAATCAAAAGATTGCTTGCCAAGACCTGAAAGTTGAAAGCGTTGATTTTGACTGCTTCAACAACAGCCAATGCCATAACTATGCACAATACATCAGTGAAAGCAGATTCTAAAGCCAAAACAGAGTATGCTTTTCCTTGAATGTTCAACTGCTTGAGCAATGGAATCACAAACGCAGAGGAAATTTCGCCCAAAATCACTCCAGCAAGCAATGCGGTGAAAAAATCAAAGCCCGCGAGGACCAAAACTATTGTGATTAAAGCCATGGAAAGTAAAAAATTGAACAAGGTGATTTGCAGGCTTTTCAAGACGCCTTTTGCGAGTGAAGATAGGTCAATGCTGAATGCGCCGTCAAAAAGCAGGAAGAGCAATGCAAATGTCGTGAACAATGGCGCAATTCCTGCAAAAGAGGCAGGATTTGCGTAACCCAATACAAAAGGTCCTAGAATAAATCCCAAAATTATCAGGAACAAAATGTCTGGAATTCCGGTTTTTTTGAAAAGGAATTCTGAAAAAGCCCCAAAGAATAAAATTAGGCTTATTCCAAACAATATCATTAGAACTTCCATGAAAACCCGTTTTATTGACGGATTTAAAGTTTTTAAGGCTAACATTGCCTTGAAACCAAATAGAGTTTTATAAAAGTAAAGCTTTTCTTTAGTACAATGATTGAAAGCAGGTTTTTTTCCCAAGGCTTGAGCCATTCGGAGGCAAAAAAGCGTCTTGGAACTTTTGGGCTTAACGAAGTGCAAGAGGTTTCCCAAGTAAGCCCCCTGCGGATTCTTGCAAGGCAAATAAAAGGAAACTTTCTCATTTACTTGCTTTTTGCCGCAATGATTGTCTCAGCATTAATTGGGGAAGTAATAACATCAATAGTGATTTTGGCAGTCATTTTTGCTTCTTCAATAATTGGCTTTGTGCAGGAATTCAAGGCAGAAACCGCAATCAAGGCCTTAAAGAAAATGCTAGTCCCAATCTCACTGGTTGTCAGGGACGGAAAGATTTGTGAAGTTGAAACAAAGGAAATTGTTCCCGGAGACATTATTGTATTGAGAACTGGGGAAAAAATCCCCGCAGATTGTGAAATACTTGAAGAAAAAGACCTTTTAATAAATGAATCAATATTGACTGGCGAGTCAAAAGAAATCAAGAAAACACCTGTTTTGGAAGGCATTAAATCCAGCGAGCAAAATAAGCTTTTTGCAGGAAGCCTGATTACCAGCGGAAAGTGCATTGCAAGGGCACTGCATACTGGAATGAACACTGAATTTGGAAAAATCGCAAGAATGATTTCAACCGCAGAAAAAGCGCATCCTTTGCAGGAAAAATTGAACCTGATTTCGAAACAGGCTTCAATAATCGCGCTGGTGATGGCTGCGTTGACTTTTGCATTGCTTTTGGCGCAAAACTCGGGCGAAACTGACAAGCAATTCTTGATTCACGCAATGATTGTTGCAATAGCAATCGCTGTTTCAGCATTTCCTGAAGGCCTGCCGATTGTTTTGATTACTACCTTGGCTTTAGGCGCTTTCAAGATGGCAAAAAAGAACGCGATAGTGAACAGGATTTCAATCATTGAAACATTGGGGGAAACTACTGTCATTTGCAGCGATAAGACTGGGACAATAACCAAGGGAGAAATGACAGTCAGAGAAGTTTTTTCAGACAATGAACTAATTAAGGTAAGCGGAATTGGCTTCGAGGCTGAAGGAAAATTCACAATAAATGGAAAGAATGCGGATTTGGAGGGAATTGTTTTTGAGCAATTCTTCAAAACTGCTTTGTTCTGCAATGACGCAAGAATTGAAAGAAAAGGGACAGACAATGAGTATAAAATAATTGGGAGCGCTACTGAAGGCGCACTGCTCATAATGGCTGCAAAGGCGCAAAAGTTTATTGAAGACTTGAAGGCTAAGCGAATTGAGGAATTGCCTTTTAATTCTGAAAGGAAAATAATGAGCGTCTTATGTGCTGAAGGCAATGAAAGTTTTGTTTACGCCAAAGGCGCTCCAGAAATCATTTTAGGAAATTGCGGGTTTTACTCTTCAAAAGACGGTATTTTAAAGTTTGGTGAAGAAGAAAGAGAAAAAGTCCTTGCTGCAATGCATGAATTTTCTGCAAAAAAGTATCGCGTTTTGGCATTGGCTTTCAAAGAACAAAAAAGAGGCGTGCTGGAAATTTCCGAAAAAAACATGGTTTTTGCTGGCTTAGTTGCAATGGAAGACCCGCCAAGGGAAGAGGTAAAAGCTGCTTTGGAAACCTGCAAAATTGCAGGCATTAATGTAAAAATGATCACTGGAGACAATAAAGAAACTGCCTTGGAGATTGGAAAAGAAATAGGCCTTTTTGGAGATGTATTATCTGGAGAAGAAATGGACAATCTAACTGATGAAGAACTCTCAAAAATTGTCGGCGGGGTTTCATTTTTTGTGAGAGTGAGGCCAGAACATAAGCTCAAAATCATCAAGGCATTGAAAACTAATGGGGAAGTTGTTGCAATGACTGGTGACGGAGTAAATGATGCTCCGGCCTTGAAAGAAGCGCATATAGGAATTGCAATGGGAAAGAATGGGACTGATGTTTCAAGGGAGGCCGCGGACATTGTTTTAAAGGACGACAATTTTGCAACAATTGTAAAGGCAATTTCTGAAGGTCGGACAATCTTTCTCAACATTAGAAAGTTTGTTTCATACCAGCTTTCATGCAATTTTGCAGAATTATTGATAATATTTTTGGGAATTCTTTTAGGTCTGCCTCTGCCCTTGCTTGCTTTACAGATTTTATTCATGAATTTAGTTACTGATGACCTGCCTGCTCTGACATTGGGGTTTAATCCTGCTTCAAGGGACACAATGCGCTCAAAGCCAAGGAAGAACTCATCAATTTTAACTCCCCAATTAATTGCATTTTTCCTGATTACTGGCGTAATAATGGTCATTGGCTCATTAGGTGTCTTTTATTATGCATTGAATGTATTAAAACTTGATTTAACAACAGCAAGGACAATGACCTTGGCAACATTGATTCTTTTGGAAATAGCAAATGCATTCAACTTCAGGTCTTTCAGAAGGTTGTTTTCCAAAACAAATATTCTTTCAAACAAGTCATTGGTTTACGCGTCAATAATCTCGATTATCGCTACACTCTTAGTTTTTTACACGCCATTAAATCAGGTTTTTGGGACAATTGGCCTAAGCATTGGGCAGTGGATTTTGCCAATATTTGTTTCGGTTGGCATTGTTTTGATTGTTGACTTAATAAAGGCATTGAACAGGAAGAAAAAGTTCTTCCCAGAATTGCTTTAGTCATTCATATAACTAGTGGGTTTCTTTTTTATAAATTTCTCACATTATTGAAGTATGGTCAAGACAATCTTGAAAAAAACCTTGAAAAAATCAAAGGCTTCCAGTTTTTTGCCAAAGTTTGCTAACGCTGATAAGGCAATTGAGGAAATTAGCGAGCATTTTGGGACTGTCAAGTGGAGTCTGAAGAGAATTATTCTGCCATTGGCTGTTTTTTATATCCTTGTTGGGGTCTTTTTCCAAGAGCACATTTTAGGGGCATTATTCGCTGCACTAATGGTCTTTCTTTACACTAATTTTCTTCCAGACCTTGACGCTTTTTTTCAGCACGGGAAAGGCGGAAAGAAAGCAAATTGGTTTGAGAAAAGGATTGCCTTGTTTTTCACTCCACTAATGATTTATTACATTCTTTCAGAAAAGGCAAGGCCTTTGGATTTGGGGGAAAACAAGCCGTTTCATAATCGCAGGGCGTTGGTAGAGTTCACGATTTTCTTGTTTGCTTTTGGCTTGATAATTTATTTTTCTCCAATCAAGGCGGCCTTTCTTGCATTGTTTGGGTTTCTGGGATTTTTTACGCACTTGGTTGTAGACAAGCAAATGGCGCTTTAAATTTATTTTTCTTTTCCACCAATCCTTGCCTTTGCTGAAATTATTGCCTGATTAAATGCGCTTGTTGTTTCACTGCCGAAAACCTTGCATTTTCTTTTTAGGATTGCCTTGCGAAGTTCTTCCTTGTTTTTTGCATTGCATTCAACTCCAGCAAGCCCAATTTCTCCCAAAGAATGCGCATCGCTTCCTGCAGTGAAAGGAAACTTGTGCTTTTCAATAAAACTTGCGGCTTTTTCATTTACTTCCTTATCGCATGCCCGGCCATTGAAGACTTCAATTGCGTCAACTTTCCTGAATTCTTTCCCCAAGTCTTTTGCAAATCCCGCCCTTCGAATGTCGAAAGGATGTGCAATGCTGGTTAAAGCATCTTGTTCTTTTGCAGAATCAAGAATTTCTCCAAAGCTTGCCGGCTTTATTTCTTCCTGCAGGAAATAGCACAGTAATTCTCCGGCGCATTTCTCATTTTCAATGATTTTTACTTCTTCCCCGAGCACAATCAGCAATTTTCTGTTTTGCTTTTGCAGTTTTTTGAATTCTGCAAAAGCTGCTGTGGAATTGTGGTCTGTTATTGCAAAGCCGGCAAGCCCTTGCTTTAAAGCCTGCTTTGCAATGCTTTCTGGCTTTGGAAGCGCGTCTGCAGAATGCAATGAATGCAAATGAAGGTCAAATTTTCCCATACTAAAGAATTAAAAACTTGGATTTTATAAATTATCCCATGCTTGGCGGAAAATTCAGGAATTCCTTGAAAAAATTATTCCTTGCAGTGACAAGGCCATTGGCTGCATTGCCAATCACTCCAAACCAGTTCACTGCATTGTCAATTCCAATCGCTGCAATTGCCGCGTACTTTTTGTATTTGCAAAATCTTCCGCTTGCATTATTGTTCATTATTTTGGCAATTTTGGTTGATGTCTTGGATGGAAGCTTTGCAGCCAACAAGAAAATGAAGTCTAATTTCGGGAATTATTTTGACGCGATAGTTGACAAGGTTGTAGAATGCATTTTTTACATCGGCTTTGCTTTCATTTCGCCAATTTTTGCAATCCTCGCGCTTGCAGGCACAATGCTCGAAAGCTATGCAAAGCCGCGCGTAGGGCTTGTGATAATCACTGACAATCACGACTGGCCCGCAATTGGAGAAAGGTCTGACAGGCTTTTGGTTTTAGTGATTGGAATTCTGGCGGCAATAATTGTCTCAAAGCTTTTGCTTTTCAAGTACGCTGTTTCAATAATTGACGCCACTTTACTCTTGATTTTCCTCCTGACTGTCTGGGGATTTGCGCAAAGAGTCTCTTACGCAAAAAGCTTGATTCAAAAGGCCGAGAAGAAAAAACTGCTTTTGCCTTACTTGAAAGCCAAAGGAAAACATTAGCCAAACCCAAAGAGCCTTGCAATAAGCCCGATTCCCCAAACCACGAGCGCCATCACCAAGTAATATCTCGCGATCTTTGCAATCAGTGCCGTGAGAAAAAACTTCAAGGGATTCATTTTCATGATTCCACACATTATTCCCACAAAGTCTATTGGCAATGGAATTACAAAGAGAATAAATTCTGCAATTGGGCCTTTGGCGTTAATCTCTCTCCTGACTTTTTGCAAAAGCTTGCTCTTGCTTTTTTCAACTTTTCCAGAAAGCCACTTGCTTTTCCACCCAGCGTAAAAAATAATCATTTCCCCAATTGCCGCCCCGCTTCCAGCGGCAAGGGCAATTATCAAAGGGTCTATTCTTGTCGAATAATAGAATGCAATCAGCAGGATTTCCATTGGAATTCCAAAAAACACTGTCGCGTTCAGCGCTATTGCCGTGGCGAAAATTCCCAAAAGCCCGAATTGCGCGATTGTTGAAGCGCCTGTTGTTGAAAACCAGCTCAAAAAACCGCTTAGAATGTCTGATGCCATGCTTATATTGAAAAAGGCTTGAATTGTTTTTAAACTAATCCTTCATTCTAATAATTTATGGCATGCAATTATGCATTCTTGAACAAGGCCTATTTTACCTTGCTGTTGGCCGGCATTCTGGTTTTTGCTGTCTCTGCAGCGGCTTTTTTTGCAATGCAAAATCTTTTTTTCCCATTTCTTGCGTTGGCGTTTGTTTTGGTTCTTGCAGGCATAATTTGCAAAATCCTTGTGTGGTATAATGTTTACTCTGAAGTCGTGACAAAGGAAGAGTTCAAGAGAGTCACTGCGTCAGGTAATATTTTCAGGAAGCATTCCAAAAGGGGGCAGTAGCATGGCTTTTGAAGCGAAGAATTTTGAAAATCTTTTAGGACTGAAAGGATTCAGCGATACTTTGTTGAAAAACCATTTTACCCTATACCAAGGCTATGTGGCGAATGTAAACAAGTTGTTGGATTTATTGGATACTAAAGAACCTGGAACTTTGGAATATTCTGAATTGCAGAGGCGTTTTGCTTGGGAATGGAATGGAATGAGGCTGCACGAGTTATATTTTGAGAATTTGACAAAAAAGCAGAATCAACTTAATGACGGCAAGTTAATGAAAGAGATTGAGCGAATTTACGGCAGTTTTGAAGCTTGGGAGAAAAACTTTGCGGCTGTGGGATCCATGCGCGGAATTGGATGGGTTGTTTTGTATTATGATGAGGAATCTAAAGAATTATTCAACATTTGGGTCAATGAGCACGACACAGGGCATTTGGCTGGCTGCAATCCATTGCTTGTAATGGATGTTTTCGAGCACGCTTTCATGATTGATTACGGATTGAAGCGCGCTGATTACATTGCGGCTTTCTTTAATGCCATTGATTGGCTTGCTGTCGAAAAAAGAATGGTTTAAAAACAGGGAATTCTTTCTTTAACCATGCCAAAGCATTCAAGCCAGGAATTCAAGGGAATGGTTTTGGATTTCCAAAAGCACGAGCTTACTGCGCATTTTGTTTATGCGAATTTGGCAAGGCGCGCTGCTGGAAAAAACCGGTCGGTTTTGAAAAGAATTTCAAAGACAGAATTGGAGCACCATAATTTTTGGAAGTCTCTTTCAAAAGCCAGTGTTCGGCCTGACTCTTTCGCGATTTTCAGGCATAATTTGCTTTCAAGAATTTTTGGATTGACTTTTGCGTTAAAGCTTCTGGAAAAAATGGAGCTTGCAGGAGAGCGAAAATATTCCAAGCTGATTAATTCTCTCCCGAAGCTAAAGAAAGGCCTTGAACTTGAAGAGGCTGAAGAATTGAAGCTTTTGCGCACTCTTTCTGAAGAGCGCTTGGAGTACGTTGGATCCATAATGCTTGGAATTGGCGATGCTGTTGTAGAATTCACTGGGACTCTCTCTGGACTGGCGTTTGCATTGAACAACACGAAATTGATTGGCCTTGCTGGAATGATTGGCGGAATTGCCGCTTCACTGTCAATGGCTTCTTCAGAATACTTGTCAAAAAAGTCTGAAGGCTCTTTGAAAAAAAACCCTTTAAAAGCGGGAATTTACACTGGCGTTGCATACTTTGTGGTTGTTTCACTGCTGGTTTTGCCTAACTTTCTTTTTGAAAACGCAGTGATTGCGCTTGCAGGCACGATAATAAACGCGATTTTGGTGATTGTGGTTTTCACTTACTTTGTTTCAGTGACTCGGGAAGATTCTTTCAAAAAACGCCTGGCTGAAACCTTGCTTGTGAGCTTTGGGATTGCAGTCATTTCTTTCCTGATTGGAATTGCGCTAAAGGCTTTCTTGAATGTCAGAGTCTGAAATCAAGGCTTCAAAAACCCAAGAAAGTATAAATAGTACTTGCGCTCATAATTTAGAGGGTCATTTTGGGAGATGCGTTTGATAAAGAATTTCCTTTAACTGATATTGTCTCGATTTCTGATTTTTCACGCTCAAGCATTGAATTTGTT
The DNA here is from genome assembly GCA_030649735.1 of Candidatus Iainarchaeum sp. GTDB lineage: Archaea > Iainarchaeota > Iainarchaeia > Iainarchaeales > UBA10191 > UBA10191. The sequence continues at coordinate 50,054 of JAUSFL010000035.1, forward strand.
TTACAGCAAGCGGACTTGATGGAGAAAACTCCACGCGAAAAAAAGCTCGGGCTTTTGAAAGGAAAAGTCGTTGCTTCATTGTTTTTCGAGCCAAGCACTAGAACTCGCTTGAGCTTTGAGACTGCAGCGCACAATTTAGGGGCTTCAGTCGTTGGCTTTGCTGACGCTGCAACAAGCTCTACAAAAAAAGGCGAAACATTAAGCGACACTATTAGAATGGTTTCAGGATATGCTGACTTGATAGTGCTGAGGCATTTCATTGAAGGCGCTGCAAAGCGCGCTGCTGAAATAAGCCATTGCAATGTAATCAATGCGGGCGACGGCAGCAACCAGCATCCAACCCAGACTCTATTGGACTTGTACACGATACAGAAAGAGTTTGGAAAAATTGACGGCTTGAGCATTTGCTTTCTTGGGGACTTAAAGTACGGCAGGACAGTCCATGGGCTTGCTTATGCTTTGGCAATGTTCAAGAAAATCAAGCTTTACCTAGTGGCTCCGGAAGTATTGAAAATGCCAAAGGCAATTGTTGAAGAAGTGGGCGACAGGATTGAAATAGTGCAGGGCGAAAAGCTTGAGGAATTCCTTCCAGAACTTGACGTGCTTTATTCAACAAGGATCCAGAAGGAAAGGTTTTTGGACTTGCTTGAGTATGAGAGAGTGAAAAGCGTTTATGTCTTGGACAAAAAACTGCTTGAAAGCACTAAAGAAAGCTTTAGGATAATGCATCCCCTTCCAAGGATTGATGAAATCCATCCAGAGCTTGACGCAACCAATGCGGCATTGTATTTCAAGCAGGCTGCCAATGGAATCCCAGTAAGGGAAGCATTGCTTGATATTCTTTCAAGGAGGGGAAAAGCTTGAGTTCTATTGGAGTAAAAGGAGTCTATGTAACGCCAGTGCAGAATGGAACTGCATTGGACCATTTGAATCCAGGCACTTCGCTGAAAGTCCTGGAAGTCTTAAAAATAAAGAATGCAAGGATTGGGGTTGCAATGAATGTTGAAAGCAAGAAAATGGGATTGAAAGACATTGTTTTCATTGAAGGAGTAGAGCTTTCTCCGGAAGAGACTGAAAAAATAGCTTTTATTGGAAAGGGCGGAACCTTGAATTTAATAAAAAACAGCGTTGTCGTGAAAAAGCAGGAATTGAATTATCCCCAAATTGCAAGCGGAATTTTCAAATGCCTTAATCCTTGCTGCATTACAAACAAGGAATTGCTTGAAACAAAATTCCACATTGTTTCAACAAGCCCGCTGAAGGCAAAATGCCATTATTGCGAGGCCAGAATGGACGAGAATGAAATCACGGCCAGTATTAAATGACCCGCAAATTTAAATATCGGCTTTGCGTTATTAGTTTACAAAATTAAGGGTGATTTTTGAAAATGCCTGGTTTAAGACAAAGAAGCATGTTGCAGCGCGGATCTCACAAGAATTTAGCGCCTCAAAGAAAGCGCATTATAATGCAAAATTTGGGTTTGACTCCAAGCCAGTACAGAAAGCAAAGTTTGGCCCACAAGCTGTCTGTTTTGGGAAAAGTAAACGGCGGTACTGGGATGGGAGTCAGGGCAAGGGCTTTACTTAATGCCGGAAAATCAGCAAGCAATGCTGGCGCTTTCAAGTGGAAGGCAAACTTAAGCATGGATAGCTCTACTTTTCAGTTTAAACGGCCTGGGCATTCAAGTCATGGAAAAATAGCGCATCACGGCGAAGGCCCTGTAAGGTATGGGACTGCAAAGGCAGTGAAGGGCAAGTCAAGGGCTGCAAAGGCCGGAACTCAAGGCGCGTTTCCTGGAAGAGAAGCCAGAAAACAAAAAAAGAAATGATTAATGCCATCAAATGGGTTTCCAGAATTTCAGTTTTTCCGCTTTTTTAAAAAGCAATAGCAGCAAGTCCTTGTCGTAATCATCGGCAATGTGCCGCAAATATTCAGCGACTCCGTCTTTTCCAAACTTTTTTTCAATGACTGGCAAAAATTTTTGAATATTGGTTATTTTGTGCCTTTCAATTCTTTCGGCAATGCTTAATTGCCTGCCGTCAAGCCATTCGTGGACTTTTTGGAATTCTTTTCCTGTTCTTCTCTTGCTTAGCTCAATGTGCTTTTCAAGGCTTGGCATTTTATTCAACTTTTATTGCGTTCACTGGGCAGGAGTTTTCGGCAGCCTTGTTTTTTGCAAGCTCTTTTTCTGAAATTATCATTTTTTTTGCTTTTGCCTTGTCTCCGTCCATTATGAAATTGTCGCATAGTGCAGTGCATGCCGCGCAGCCAATGCATGCTTCCTTGTCAATGGTTACCTTGTATTTTCTCATTAAATCTCGCCTCAAAATGAAGGAGTGAAGCAGCAATAGCCGATTTTATCGCAGGCGTTTTTCATCCTTGCCCAGTTCTTTGCCTGAATTGCCTGCATTGCCATTGGGTAAAGAATATTGTCTTCCTTGTAAATGTGGTCTGGCAGCTCTTTTGCAATGTAGTCCGCGTTTTTTTTCACTTTTTTGACGAATTCCTTAAACTTGATTTTTTTGCCGTTAATTGCAAGATTGAAAAGCGCTTTTTTCCGTGCCTTTAATTCCTCGTGCTCTTCGCGCATTATTTCCGGCGGTTCGTTGATTCCTGCTTTTTCCATTTCCGGGAACAGGACTTCTTCTTCCCTTTGGTGGTGCTTGTCTGCTTCAACCAAGTGCTCTGAAACGTGCTTTAAGATCTCGATTTCTTTTCCGGCTTGCTCAAAGCCTTTTGCTTTTTCCAATTTTTTAACTGCCTTTTTCATTTTTTCAACAAAGTCCAGGATCATTTTGTGCTCTTCCATTAAAGTGTGCAGCAAGTGCCCTGGCTTTAGATTTAGCGCCTTGCCTTCAAGGCTTTCTTTCATTATTTCCAAATGCACGTCGCAAAGCTTTCTCATGTCTTTTCTTGAGACTCCTTCCTGGATTATTTCTTGTTCTATTAGCCCAAGCTCTGCTGGCGAAAGGCCTTTTAGGAGCTTTTTTCCCTTTTCTTTTATTTTTTTGGCGTTCTTTCCGGAATGCAGTTCTTTAAGCAGTTCTTTCACCTGCTGTCTTTTGCTGTCTTGTGTTTTTTTTATTTTCACAATCCAGTCTTTAGGGCCTTGCTTTTCATAATTCCATTCAAAGCTTCCTTTCATTTCAGCGTCAAACTGGTAATACAGCGGTTTTGGGTCGTGGTCGTTGATTATGCGCAGGATCTGCCCGCTCTTGAGGCTGTTCCAGTCCTCAAATATTTTTGAATGCCTTTCAAAATGGGGCATTTTCCTCAAGTCCAATTTAATTCCATTCATGAGTTCACCTATCCTGAGTGTTTTTTGCATATTCTGCAATTTTTTTGAGTGTGTTTTTCTATCAAGCGCAGCAAAGGCCGCATTGTTTGCTTGTTGAGGAAGTATATCCTGCTTTTGCCTTTTTTTTCCGCCTTTACAAACCCGCATTCTTCAAGCGATAGAAGCGCGTGCGAAACCTTGCTTCTCTCCTGCCTTAGCTTTCCCGCAAGCTCGCTGACGCTTAATGGGCTTTCATCAAGAGTTTCAATAATGTCGCTTTTCAGCCGCGTGGCGAGGGTTTCGAAAAACAGGTAACAGCCGGAGTTCACGTGAATTATAATTCACGCATAAGAATTTAAACCTTGCGCTGGTTAAGTGTTTGCAAGAGGCGGTTTATTGGAAAAACCAACGGCAATTCTTTCAAACGAGCATAAAAACATCATGAAAGTGATTCAGGCCTTAAATAACGAGTGCGAAAGCATTGAAGGCGGCGGCAAAATAGACCGGGCTTTTTTTGAAAAGGCGATTGATTTCATAAGAAACTATGCCGACAGGTTCCATCACGCCAAAGAAGAGGACATTCTATTCAAAGAAGTTTGCAAGGACAGCGTTGAAATGCACTGCAATCCAACAGAGCAAATGCTTTTCGAGCATGATGCCGGAAGGAATTTCGTCAAAGGAATGGAAGAAGGCCTGCAAAAAAACGATAAAGGAAAAGTTCTGGAGAATGCTCGCGGTTATGCGCAGCTTTTGCAGGAGCACATTTACAAAGAGGACAACATATTCTATCCAATGGCTGACCAGGCATTAAGCGGCAAAGTGCAAAAAGCAATGATTGAAAGATTCAAGCTGGCGGAAAAGAAAAGATTCGCCAAAGGCGTTAAAGAAAAGTATTTGGGCATTGCCAAAGAGTTTGAAAAGCGTTCCGGGGGAAGCTAATTGATTCCAGAATTCATAATTGGGTTCAGGGAGTCTCTGGAAGCCGCATTGATTGCTGGAATAATACTCAGTTATCTTGCGAAAACAGGCCAGGAAAAATACAACCGCATCATTTATTTAGGAATTATCGCTGGAGTAGTTGCCAGCCTTGCCGGCGCTTTTTTGTTTGCGGCTTTGGCCGGCGGCTTTCAAGGAACAGCAGAGCAGCTTTTTGAAGGCATAACAATGCTGATTGGGGCCGCGCTTCTGACAACAATGATTTTGTGGATGATGAAGCAAAAGCATGTTGCTTTGGAATTGCAGCACAAGGTTTCTGAAAGAATATCGCAAGCGCAAAAGTTCGGGCTATTTTTCCTGGCTTTCATTGCAATATTGCGCGAAGGCATTGAAACCGTGATTTTTTTGGGGGCGGCTGGCTTTGTATCCCAAGACAATGGCTTTATTGGGGCGCTTGCCGGAATTGCCCTTGCAGTAGTTTTAGGATACTTGCTGTTTGTTAACTCTAAAAAAATTAACATTAAAAAATTCTTTAAAATTACAAGCATTTTGCTGGTTCTCTTTGCCGCTGGCCTGGTAGCGCACGCAATTCATGAATTTGAAGAAGCCGGAGTCTTAAATCCAATCATTGAGCATGTTTGGGACATTAATCCCGCGCAAAATTCAGATGGGAGCTATCCTTTGCTGCATGAGAACGGCGCTGTCGGAAGCATTTTCAAAGGATTATTAGGTTATAATGGAAATCCATCCTTACTGGAAGTCTTGAGCTATTTTGCATACTTGATTCTTGTTTTTGCGCTTTGGAAAAACATTGAGCGCATTCACAAGAAAGTAATATAATAAATTAATTCTCTTTCATAAAGCCATTATGCCTATTTCTTTCCAGACTGAAAAATACTCTGACGGCGAGATTTACAAAACCTTGAATCCTTTATTGGGCGCTTGGTTCAAGCACTGCTTTGGCTCTTTCACAGAGCCCCAGCGTTATGCAATGCTTAACGTGCACAATAAAATCAATACTTTAATTTCAGCACCGACCGGGACTGGAAAGACGCTTTCGGCATTCGGCGCTGTTTTAGGGGAATTAATGAATCTTTCAGAAGCCGGAAGATTGGAAGACCGGGTCTATTGCGTTTACATTTCCCCATTGCGCGCCCTCTCGAATGACATTCAAAGAAACTTGCTTGATCCTTTGGGGCAAATTCAAAAGGCCGGCGCAAAAATCAACAAAAATATTGACATTCGCGTTGGACTTCGGACTGGAGACACCACAACTTCAGAACGCGCGAAAATGCTCAGGAAAGCCCCGCACATTCTAATTACAACCCCGGAATCTCTTGCAATACTCATTAACTCGCCGAAATTCAAAGAGCTTTTGAAAGAAGTGCAATGGTGCATTGTTGATGAAGTGCACGCGCTGGCGGAAAACAAGCGCGGAGTTCACCTTTCGCTCACGCTGGAGCGCTTGCAGGAAATTTCTCCACAAATGTGCCGCATTGGGCTTTCTGCAACAATCGCCCCTTTGGAAAAAATCGCGAACTTTCTTGTCGGAATGGAAAAACCCAACAAGCCGAGGGATTGCCTGATTGTTGACGTGCAGTTTTTGAAAAAGCTGGATTTGAAAGTTTTAAGCCCACTACCAGACTTCATCAACATAACTTCTAAGGAAATTCAGGAAAAACTCTACGAGCAATTGCACTCCTTGATCCAAGAGCACAAGACCACTTTGGTTTTCACTAACACTCGCTCTGCAACAGAACGAGTAGTGCATAATCTCAAAGAAAAGTTTCCTTCAAAATACTCAAAGGCAAACTTGGAAGCCCATCATAGTTCGCTTTCCAAAGAGCATCGTTTGAATGTAGAGCAGCGCTTGAAGGAAGGAAAACTAAAATGCGTTGTCTGCTCCACAAGCCTTGAACTGGGAATTGACATTGGATTCATTGACCTTGTAATCGCGCTTGGAAGCCCAAAGTCAGTGGCAAGGGCTTTGCAGAGAGTAGGCCGCTCTGGCCACAAACTGCATGACAAAGTAAAAGGCAGGATTGTTGTTCTAGACCGCGATGACCTAGTGGAATGCAGTGTTCTTTTGAAGAATGCGCTAGAGCACAAGATAGACTGCATTGAAGTGCCTGAAAACTGCCTTGATGTAATGGCACAGCACATTTTTGGCATTGCAATTGACAGAAAACGCGACATTGATGAAGTGTTTGATTTAATACGCAAAAGCTATTGCTACCGCGCTTTGCAAAGGACAGACTTTGATGAAATCATTTCTTATCTTTCCGGAGAGTTCGCAAGCTTGGAAAGCAGGCACGTGTACGCGAAAATTTGGTTTGATCCAAAAACCCGCGAAATTGGAAAGCGGGGAAAACTCGCACGCGTCTTATACCTGACTAATATTGGGACAATTCCTGACGAGGCAAGGGTTTCAGTGAAAATTCAAGGATTCACTGTTGGAACAATTGATGAAGGATTTCTGGAACGCTTGAAAAAAGGCGACGTGTTCGTTTTAGGCGGGCAAAGCTATGTTTTCACTCACTCTTTGGGAATGACTGCTTTTGTGCGCTCTGCAGAACGCAGGCCTCCAACTGTTCCAAGCTGGTTTTCTGAAATGCTGCCTTTAAGCTTTGACTTGGCTTTGGAAATCCAAAGATTCAGGAGATTGATGGAAGACCAGTTCAGGATGAAAAAAAGCAAGGCAGAAATTGTGGAATTCATCAACAAGTACGTTTACGTTGACAAGAATGCCGCGAACGCAATTTTCCAGTACTTTCAAGAGCAATTCCTTTACTTGCAGATTCCGCACGACAAGAGATTAATTGTTGAAAACTTCCGCGAAGGCGACTTGAGGCATTCAATATTTCACGCGTGCTTTGGCCGCCGCGTCAATGATGCTTTAAGCCGCGCAATTGCTTATGCGTTAGGAAAGCTAATCCACAAGGACATTGAAATAATAATCAACGATAATGGATTCATTCTTTCAGCGAATGAAAAGCTTCCAGTGCAGCAGGCAATTTCTCTATTGAAAAGCCACGAGATGCGCAAGGTTTTGGAATTGGCAGTTGATGATTCTGAAGTCTTGCGCAGGCGCTTCAGGCATTGCGCCTGCCGTTCTTTGATGATTTTGCGCAATTACAAGGGAAGGGAAAAAAGCGCCGGAAGGCAGCAAATGAGCTCTAGGCTCTTGCTTTCTGCAGTGCTTAAGATTTCCCGCAATTTTCCAATCCTAAAGGAAGCGCGCAGGGAAGTCTTGGAAGACATGATGGACATTAAAAGCGCCTTGAAGGTTTTGGAAATGCTTGAAAAGAAAAGCATTGAATTGAAAATCCTGGATTCCGAAAGCCCAAGCCCTTTCGCGCTAGGCCTTTACAGTGAAGGCTATTCTGACATTTTGAAAATGGAAGGAAGATTGGAGTTTGTGAAAAGAATGCATGAGAAAATAATGGAAAAAATAAAATCCAAAGCCAATTAATGCCCGGCCTTTCTTGCAAGCTCTTCCCTTATCCTGTCCTGCTCTCCTGCTTTCTGCTTTTCCAAACCCATATACTCGCGCAGCCTTGCATCGGCATTATGCTGGTCTATCGTGAATACAATGTCTCTTCTCAAAAGTTCTTTGATTGAGACCAAAACCAGGTCAATTCCTTTTTCTTTTTGCGCCAGAATAAAGTTTCCGTTGACTTTCGGGCGCGGAAGTGCCGCATGGTTCATTTTCACAAAAGCTCGCAAGTCGCTTGCCTTTCCCATGAAAAGCCCGCCTTTAGTCACAAAAATCACGTAATGCGTTTTGTTGTTTACCCATTCTCTGCCGCGGGTTTTCAGCAAAATGTGGTTCCTTAAAGCCCCGCCCTTGCTTTTCCACTCGCCAAAGCTTGTTTTAACTTCAAAAAACAAGACTTTCCCATCAGGCCTTTTGAATGCAAAGTCTGCGCCTGGCTCTCCAATATGCTTTAAGCTTTTGAAAACTTCCGCAACTTTTTTTTCCCCGACATACCCTGTATGGTTTGCAACGCCTAGCGCGCCATTGCGTTTCTTGAATTTTTGAAGCATTTCCGGCCTTTCAGGCCTTGCTGGCTTTGAAAACTTAATGTTCAATTTTGCTCTTCTGCCCATTAAAACCGCTTTTTTTGTTTTCATAATTGAATGCTTTGGCGTTTATTATTCCTTTCGCCAGATTTTCAAGCCAGAATTCCGGAAAAGTTAATAAACCAGTTTAAACTTTCAGGTTTGCAGAGAGTTGCATTAGTGCCGGAAAAAAGCCTTTTGTCAGACAATAATGGGAATTTATTCGCCGAATATTTTGATGAGTCTTCACCCTGCAGGATTTTGGAAGACAAGTCCGGAATGAATTTCAAGATTTCATTCAACAAGCGCAGGGTTTCAAGGCCTGTTTTTTCAGGCAATAATTCCGCTTGCCCTTTTGACAATCGCGAAAGCAGGGCGCATCTTGACCTTGAAAGGCATTATCTAACGCCAAACTGGTATCCTTTCTCAAAAAACCATTCAATGCTCATTCCATTCAGGCATTACTCTCTCCCAACCCTTGAAGACTTGAGGCTTGCGTTAAGCCTTTCAGCAAAACTTAATCAGACAGTCACTTTAAACATTGCCGGCTCTGGCGCAAGCGTAAAGCAGCATTTGCACTTCCATTGCTTTGATGAACGACTGCCAATTGTTTCCTGCCTTGGAAAAGAAGTGCTTTCAAATTATCCTAAAAGCCTAAAGATTGAAAGCCTTTATTACCCGGCATATTGCCTGAAAATTTCAGGCAGTCAAACCGCGGAATTTGTTCACGGGCTTTTGGAAAAATTCAGCCAGCCGTACAACCTGGTTTTCTTCAACGGATTTGCAATCTTCATTCCAAGAAAAATTGAAGCCCCCCTTGAGGGAGTTGCATGGAATTTTGGCGCTGCTGAAATTGGCGGGTTTTTGGTTGCTGGAAGCAAGGAATTCTTTGATTCTGCAGATAATAAGCTAGTCTGCGGATTGATTGCCAAAGCAGGCTTTTCTGAAAAGAAAGAAATCGAAATTTTGGAGAGCGGGTTATTGAAAGCATTGAACTGTGAGGAATTGGTTTTAAGCAAAAAGCCAAAGAATTTAAACCAGTAAAACTCTTGTAATATCAAAAGTTGTTGAAACATGCCTGCTAGAATGCCATTCTTTAAAAAAAAGCCAAAAACTCCGGCTGCCTTGAGAAATCAAGAAATCAAGGCATTAAAAGGAAAGCTCGCGTCCGAAAGCTCCAGGCTGGCGAAAGAAACCGCTGGAAAAAAAAATGGATTGGCCCAAAGGCTTGCTGAACTCGAAGCCAAAAAAGCAAGCGCGAAATCCAAAATGTCACAAGTAAGAATGAACAAGTCTGGCTATAAGATTGGGCGTTATTTTCAATTCTTAAAGATGAAATCATTAAGGAATTCTTTCCGTTTTGCAAGAAGACAGCAGGCAATTTCAGGGCTTGCCGGAAAAAACATTGAAAGCGAACGCAATGCGCGCGAAGCATTGCTGAAAGCAAAGTACGGCAAAAGGCTTGCAGGGCTTGAAGCGCAAAAAAAGCCGAGAACTGCAATGCCTTCATTTTTTGGAACTCCTTGGGGAAAAGCAGTGAATGGAAAAAAGCCTTCAAGGAAAGCGCCAAGCGCGGGAATTACTGGAAGAAGCAATCAAAGAAATAATGGAAGATTGCCCTCGGTTTTGAATTCAGCGCGCGCAGGAATTGACGGAAATGGGCGAGTTTCAGTGAAAAAAGCCGCTGCAAAAGCCGGCAAGAATGTCAGAAGAATTTTCAATGCAGACCTTCTAGGGCCTTTGAAACGGCGTGAAGATTTCATTATTGCAAAGGATGTTCTTTTGGACAGGATTGCCAACATGAAAAAGCAATATGCAGGATATGCTTTCAGGAATAATGGCGCTTCAATGGAAATCAGCGAGGAAAACTTCAATATTTTAAGAGAGCATTTGCAGGGGATAAAAGACCCGGTTGAATTGGCGGAATTTAATTCCGCAATGCAGGAAATTTACATCGACTTGTCAAGAATTGGCGTTGAAGAAGCAAGAGGCAAGCAAGTTTACCCATTGCTTTTGACTTTTGTCGAGCAATTAAGGCAAATGAAATAATCATTCATTGATTTTCTTTCTCTGTCCACTTTTTTTCCAAGACTTTGCGAATTTCAGCGGCTTTTTTTTCTCCAACGCCTTCAGCGGCTTGCAAGTCTTTCTCTGAAGCTGAAAAAAGCTTTTCAGGGCTTCCGAAATGCTCCAAAAGCGTTTTTGCAAGCGTTGGCCCGATATTTGGCAGGCCTTCAATCAAGAACTGCTGCTGTTCATGAAATTCCAATCCTTTAGACGCGCCAGGCCTTAGCCTGATGTCTTTTTCCTTTCCCAACTGCTCGCGCTTTGCAATAACATGCAAAAACTCCGCGGTTTCCTGAAAATTCCTTGAAAACAATACTGGAATTTTATAATCCAACGCAATTTTTGTCAAGGCCCCAATGATTGCGTTCTTGTGAATGTTCCGCAAAGAGTACAATTCTTCCAAGTTTCCTTCAACCAAAAGCAATGGCTTTTCGTAATTCACGCTCAGCCTGCTTAATTGCTCGAAAAGCCTTCCGTCAGTCATGCTTTGCAAAAAATCTTCAACGCTTTTCCTTTCAACCGCAATTTCATCAGTCAAAATGAAATCCCCGACTTCCAATTGCTTTAATTTCACAAGCGCCTGCATTTCAGAAAGCTTTTCCGGAATTCCAGAGTTTTGCTCGCGAAAGTCAGCGTAAATCAAAACCTTGTCTTTAACGTCTTCCATGTACTTTACAAGCGTGCTTTGCTTTGGAAGAACCGGGCTTTCATTTCCTGCATCGCGCATTTTCTTTAATGTGGAGTGCATTTTCTTTTCCTTGGAGTTCGCCGCCCAATAGAATGCCTCATCACGCGTTCCGCGCGCCATTAAAATAATGCATTTTCCCTCAGTCAATCTTCCGGTCCTGCCGCGCCTTTGAATCAGGCGGATTTCTGAAGGCACTGGCTCGTAAAAAATCACGAGGTCAACTTGCGGAATGTCAATCCCTTCCTCAGCCACTGAAGTGCAAACCAAGACATTATGCTCTCCTGCCTTGAATTCCTTGATTAATTGGGCCTGCTCTTTTTGAGTCAATCCCTTGTCTTTTCCTTTGGTTGCCTGGCCAATGAATTTTTTTGCCCTAATTTCCGGGAATTTTTCAAACTCTTGCAAAAGGCTTTTCACTGAATCGCGGTAGTGGTTGAAGACCAAAACCTTGCTTTCTGGAACTGTTGAAAACTGGTTCTGCAAAATTTCAATAAGTTTTGTGATTTTTGGGTGATTGATTCCTTTCTCCTTCAACTCGCCGGTTAAAGCAATTGCCTTTTGAATGCCTGGAGTCTTCATAATCATTGCAAGGCTTTTTGCAGCGTCTGCCTTGGAGTTTTTTTCCCTCATTTTTTCAAAATAATCGCTTAATGCTGTAATTCCTTGGGTTTCCAAAAGAGTTATTGCGTGAACGACTTTCAAAAGCGCAGCGGCCTTGATTGCCGCCTGGTAAATCAAAGGGTTTTTGCGCGCTGAACTCATGTCCCGCCTTATTCTGTACTGCAATTCAATGAGGTCTTTTTGCCTTTGGAAGTGAGGCAGAATTCCCTGCCCATAGCCAGTCCTTTTCAAGGCAAGCACTTGGTCGCGGTTGAATTCAAAAAGCAGTTTTTTTATTTCCAAAAACTCTGCTGGAAGCTCAACGCTTTCCCACTCAACATTGATCAAGTTCACGAAAGACTTTACATCATCATCCTGCAAGGTCTTGATTTCAATGTTTTTAATGAACAGGTTCTTGCAAACATCTTGGATGCGCTCTTCTTCCCCGCCAGGCGAAGCGGTCAATCCCAAAATCAATGGTTTGGGATTTTGCTTGATGTACTGCTGCGCAATGAACACGTAACTGTAGTCTTTCACTGCCTTGTGGGCTTCGTCAAAGACCAAAAGATCCACTTCGCCCAAGTAAATGTTTCCATTCATTAAATCATTTTCAATTGTCTGCGGAGTTGCAGTAATTATTGTCGCTTCCTCGAATTCTTTTTTTCTCTCTTCGGGTTTTATTGTTCCAGTCAGGCACTTTATTTTCTCTTCCGCAATTTTCAATACTTTCTTGAAAGAATTCGCGTGCTGTTCTGCAAGCGGCTTTGTAGGCGCCAAAAGCAGGATTTTTCCTTCAGGGTTTTTCCGCAGTATTTCAGCGGCAACTCTTGCCGCAATTATTGTCTTTCCTAACGCTGTCGGGGCCACAATCAATGAATTTCCCTTGTCCAAAACCCTTGCGGTCAAAAATTCCTGGTACTCGCGGTTTTCAACCAAGTCTTTCTTGATTAACGGATGCTCTACAAAACTCATTTCAAATTCCTTCAGTTTCTTTCAGAAGTAATCAGCGCAAGTGCTTTTTAAACGCTTTTTAGGCCAGTATTCCGCTCGAAAAAAACTGCAGAATCAGCAGAAAACAGCTTTTTTCCCAATGTTAATCGCTTTCAAACCAGTAATTGCGGTAAAAAGCACGTTTTTTATTCTTTTGCTTCAAAAAAGTCTTTAGGAGCGTTTTTTTATGAGTGAATTGCCAATTGCGGCTGTTGACCGCTTAATCAGGAAGGCTGACTCTTCAATGCGAGTGAGCGATGACGCAAGCATTGCATTGATTGAAATCTTGGAAGAGCACGGCTTGAAAATCGCAAAGCAGGCTTCAGAATTCGCCAAGCACGCCAACAGGAAAACAATAACAGACTCAGACATCAAGCTTGCTGCAAAGAACGTTTAAGTCTAAACTTGTCATAGAGTGGAATCATGGCCGTAAGAAAAACAAATAAGTCCAGAGTTAATTATTATTCTCGCAGCAATGCTTTTTTCATTTATTTGTTTATTGTGTTTGCGGTTGCAATTTTAGCCCTGATTCTGAAATCCGCATTAGATGGAAAATATTCTTATGTTATTTCTTTTGCATTTTTATTTGGTTTTTTGATGGTGATTTTTGCAATTGTGATTCTGCTAAATAGATACTCGGCAGCAGTATCTATTGACAATGGCGTAATTAATATTCCGGCAACCACCAATTATAGAGATGAAATACCGCCAGGATACTGGTCTTTGCTTGGCAATTCAGATGGCAGTACAATGGTTTATAGTTTTAGGAAAGAACAAATTAGAAAAGCAGAGATTTCATTTAGCAAATTTTTAAGAATAAAGATGGTCAAAATTGAGTTCAAGAAACCTTTGGAATATTGGGTTGGTCAAACAGATCTTCTTAGGCCATCAATTTTTAAGCCATTCAAACCAGCGTCTGAGAAGAATCCTTTTGAAGTGGCAATTGCCCTTAAAGAACCGGATAAATTCATCAATGATTTAGGGCTTTCGGCAAAGAATGTTTAAATTTGTGTTTGCATAAATTGCTTTTATGCCTAAAACTTTGAGAGAGTACCAGGATTTCTGCAAGCTGACCGCCAAAAAGTTTGATGACCGCCAGACTGAAATTTTGACTTGGGGCCTCGGAATCACTGGAGAGGCCGGTGATGTCGCTTCCTGCATCAAGAAAACCTTCATTCACGAGAATGACCAGACTCAAGGAATCAAGGAAAACTTGGGCGACACTTTATGGTATGCCGCAATGATTTGCAATTATTTTGGCTGGAGCCTGCAAGAAATTTTGGAAAGCAATGCCAAAAAGCTTGAAGACCGCTATCCTTCAGGATTTGACTTGAAAAAAGCGAAAAGAAACGGCAAGAGAATAGACTGGAGCAAATGATTTTTTCAAGATTACAATTTTTCAGCGTCTATTGCCTCGTCAAAGAATGGCGAAATGTCGTCAATCAATTCCTTCATGTTTTTTGTGTTGTTGCACAGGAAAATCCCGTTGATTTTTTTCGCATAGCATTTTTCAACAACCGACTTGACGAATTTTTTCAGCACTCTTTCATCATTATAGATTGCGAGAGTGCTTATTGAATCCATTATGAAAAACCCGCCCGCAGGAATCACGTCAAAGGCCTGGTTTATTGAAATGTTCAAGTCAATGAGGTTTTGCGGGTTGCAAATCATCACATTATCCATTTCTTTGGCTAATTCCTTGCTGGCGCAATCCAGAAAATAGATTTTTTTTTGGTCAAAATTCTTGGATTCTTTGAAAAACAATTGCTCCAGCTGGCTGCTTTGCTTGTTTGCAGTCAAGAAAACTCCCTTTGTTTTGTCTGTTGAAACAAACTTTTTCACAAGCCCAAGGATAATGTCGTTGTATTCGTTGGCGTCAACAAGCAGCATTATGGCATAGTTTTCAGGCAGTTCGCTGATTTTCTTTTCCAAATGCTCTAAAAAAGAATAATTAATCTCTTCAATTTTTATTCCAGCTTCAAAGTCCGGGGTTTTTTTTCCAGGCATAAAAAATCATTTAATTGATTCCCACATTACTTCATCCTTGCTTTTGACTTCAACGCCGTTTGCATTCAGTTCCATTGGGTGGACTTTTTTGCTGTGGTCTGTCCCGCGCATTTTTCTTACAAAAATGCTCCTGTTTGGCGGGGAAAAATACATTGCGACAACGCCGTCAACAACAAATTCTTCAACACCGAATGCTGAAAAGTCTGTTTTGCCGCCCTTGGTTTCTGCAGTGAGTATTGTAGTGCAGCCCAATTCTTTCAAGTCGTTGGTGAATTTGTAAAGCAAGTACCTTAATTCTCCAGGCTCTTTGATCCAGACTCCAAATGCTGTCGTGCTGTCAATCACAAGCCTTTTTGCGCCGATTTTCTTTATCAAGTCGCCAATTGTCTTCAATTCTTCATCAACCTGGGTTTTAATGTCTCTTTCAGGATTGAGCTTTAAGCGGTAGAGCTTTATTAAATTTTTTTCTTCAAGGCCTTTAATGTCCCAGTTGAAGCTTTCAATGTTCCAGCCAATGTTTTTCACGCTTTCTTCAACTGTAACAAAAATTCCCGGCTCTTTGTAAAGCTTTGCGCCATTGTAAAGGAATTGCGTTGCAGCGATTGTTTTCAAAGTTCCCGCACCGCCTGAAAGAAGGACTATTGCGCCTTTTGGAAATCCGCCTTGGAGCAGCTTGTCCAATCCTTCAATGCCAGTCTGTATTTTTTCAACCATTAAAGCACCTCTAAAAGAAAACCATGGCCTGAAAGATAATATGCACTTGCTGGTTTTTAAGGTTTTACAGGCTCAAAGCCGTTTTTTGATGTTTTTCAAGCCGCTTTTTTGATCTCGCGTACAGTAACCTTGAATTTCAAGGTTTGGCCCGCAAGCTTGTGGTTCAAGTCCAGGGTTATTGAATTCTGGTCAACTTTAGTCACTATTGCAGTGACATTTTGTGGAGTTCCAGTGGTATTGATAGTCAATGGAACTAGAGTGCCAATTGGCGGCTCTTCCGCAAACGCGTCCTTGTAATCTTGGCTGTTCTTGTCCAGGACCAAAACAAGCTTTTCATTCCTTGGCCCGTAAGCTTCTTCTGGAGGAATCACTATTGTTTTTGTCTCGCCAAGATTCATTCCAACAACGCCGTTATCAAATCCTTGAATCATTTGGCCGGCGCCTACAACAAACTCTAAGGGCTTTTTGCCGATTGAAGTGTCAAAGACATTTCCGTCAAGCAGTTCTCCAGTATAATCCACTTTTACCGAGTCTCCTTTTTCAACAACATTTTTGTACATTTGAATCGCTCCATTATTTATGTCAACTAGTTTAAACCAGAAAATTGCGGGCTTTCCCGCGTATTCCGGATTTAAGTCAAAGTAAAGGTAATTCTTGTCAAAGCCTTTCACTACTGCGTGAGTGTTGAAAAAAAAGCTCACGTCAGTTCCAATGTCGGGGTCTACGTTTGCTGGAAGCGGCCATTTGCTTCTTTCAATCTTGACTATTTTTGAATCATCATATTCTCCAAAGCCCTCGCTTGCCGAAAGCTCTATCGTTTTTTCCTCGTCTTTCCGCATTCCAATGACTGCGCTGGCGACTTTCCCGAACATTTTTCCCGGCCGCCCGTCATAATAAGTGCCTGTTCCTGCCTTGAAAACCAATGGAGTAAAAATATTCTCGTCAAGCCTTAAGCCATTCTTTTCTGCAATATCCCGCAATGAAGTTGAAATCACGTTTCCGTCCTTTAATTTCAGCGTGAAATTCACTGAAACTGCAGCGCCGAATTCCACAGTGTTTAATCGCTTGATTATTTTTTGGGTTTCTGGAGTGATTTTACTGCATTGCTCGCTTTTAATCAGGCTTCCAGTAATGTCAATTTGGTCGCCGGTCAATAATTGCTTTGCGAACTCAGAATTCAAGTCAAGGAAGTACTTCAAGTTTGCTTGTGTTGTAATGCTGTACTGGCCGCAGGCATTGTTTTTCTCCGCTGCAAAAATTCCAGTGACATTGACTTTTTCTGCAGGCGGCTGCTGTGAACAGCCTGAAAGCACTAGAATTAAAGCCAAGGATAGCATTGCCGCGATTAACTTTTTGTTCATTGATTCACCTAAAATTCAAACTATTTTTTCAAGACTGCCTGTACAAAGGCCGAAAGGATTGCAAAAACCTTTTTTTCTGAAAGATTGTCAGTGTTCAATACAATGCTGAAAGGTTTCAAGTCTTCGCCGAATTTTATTCCGTAAGCCTGGTAATAGATTCTTTTGGAAAGCTCTTCCTTTTCCTTTATTGCTTTCAGTACTTCTTCTTGAGTTTGCTTGTTTCTTTTCGCAACGCGCTTGGCGCGGGTTTCTGGAGAAGCCTCAAGCCATACAGCAACCATGCTGTCCTTGTCCATTAGCCAAGGCATTGTCCAAGAATCCATTACAAAATTCCCTTTTGCGCTTATTTCCAAAAGCTTTTTGTCAAATGCCTTGTCAGCCGAGAGATTGTTCAAGCGCTGCTGCAAAAACTTGGTTCCGCCCTGCTTTTCCCAAAAGCCGTTTGTTTGAAGGTCTTGCTTTTGCAATTCCCTGAACAATTTGCTGGTGAAAATCGGCTTCATCTTGAATTTTTGCGCCAAAAGCTTCACTTGAGTGCTTTTGCCGCTTCCGGACATTCCGCCAATAATCAAATTTTTTGCCATTCAAAAAACCATTATCTACTAGTTTGCAATTAGTTTTAAAAACCAGTATTTTTAAGAAAGCCTGCAGGCTTAGCCTTGCAGAATTGTTATTTTAGTATGAAAGTTCACTGTACTTCCGGTCTTTTCTGCAAAAACCGTGGTTACAGGACTTGAAGGACTTATTCCGCCTGCAGAATCCCCAGAATCTACTGTTGTAGAGAGCGTAGTTCCTGAAAGTCCTTCAATTTTTAGGACATAATTGGTGTTCGGAATTCCTGCGGTCAAAACATTGCCTGAAAGCGCAATGCTAGTCAATTTTGGGGAGAGCTTGTAATTCAATCTTCCAGTAAAACTGCTTGAGTCTTTCAAAATGTCTGAAACATCAAAAAAGCTTTCAGTCTTGTTCAAAGTTATTTGCCTGGTGTGGGTTGTGCCGCTGAAATTATAGCTTGCCGTGGCTGTTGCTGAATCTGAAGAGTTGCTAAAATTGCTTATTGTTGGGTTATTGCTTGAAGTCCAAATGTCAAGTTCTAGTGAATAGTCGTTGTTTTTGTTGTAGATTGTGCTGTGCCTTTGAATGCTTCTTCTTTCAGGCGGGTCCTCATTATAGCCAAGGTCAAGAATGACTGGCTCGCCATTAACGTAAATCATTAAACTCAATGAATCCAAATGAGTATGGGTTCTGGCCCTTCCAAAGCTTGCCTTGGGCATTGCATTGAATATTGCAAAAACTTGCTTTTGCGGCTCTTTGAAAATCACAAGGTTTGAAGGGCTTATTTTGAAAGAATCATTGCTTTCAGAAACTTGCGAGAACCTTTGATAATTGTCTATTCCCATTTTTCCTGAAAAGTAGAAAAACCCTGAAGGGTAATTTGCAGCAGAACTTGTTGAAGGAATTTCGCAAACAGTGCTTCTGGAAGTCCATTCTGTGCGATTAAGCGTTGGCAGCGAGCAAATTGTAGTCAATACAGAATCTCCATTGGAAGTGTCTCCAATTGAAGGCCTGTTGTTTGTTTGGGGAATGCGGGTTTTTGTAACCCAATTGCCAATCAATAATTCCTGCTTTTCAAAAGTATTGCTTGCAAAGTCGCAGTTGCTGCAAGAAATTCCCCGACTTCTCAAAAGTTCTCTTGTAGCCATTACTTCAAAAGTCCTTCTTGCAACTATAGAATCATAATTCAATGCTCTCTCAACCCACGCTCCATCGCTTCCAACCCAGTCTGAAAATTTTGAGTCAATCTCATCAATGCCTGCTGAAACCCATTGTGAAGAATTTTTTAAGCCAGGATACCAAAAGCCCGCAAGTGCAAGCCCTGTCGCCTCAAATATGTACTTGTTTGGGGTTTTGCTTCCTTGTCCGGCATTGGCTAGAATTAAGTTTGAAAGATTGTCAATAACTTTCAAGTATTTTATTGTCCTTTGGGAATCAATGCTTTCATCGCTTCCCATTATCAAAACAGGTCTTCCAAGCCCTTGCTGCAATGCTCCCCCTTCGCTAAAAACCACGCCGTCGGCTCCAGCTTCGCTAATCAGCCGCTCGTGCTTTGAATACAAGTCATCCATTACAAATTTGAAAACTCGTACATAATCGGGCTTTTTTGAAACGTCATTTTCTCTAGCAAAATAATATCCTTTGGATAAGGAATCCAAATAACCCCCATAGCTTGCAAAATCATTCAAGCCGCTGGCTTCGGCTGAAGCTTTTGCATCATCCCAATTGCCGCCAGTGAAAAACTTTCTAATAATATTGTCCGCATTTTTAATAATGCTTGAATAGCTACGCCCGTCCTTGTTAACATAAGCGTCAAAATACTGCAAGACAGTCGTTTTTTCTGCCTGGTTTAAAACAGCCCTTTCATTACCCCACAAGGCCATTTCTGAATGAATGTTTTTTTTGAAACTCGCGCAATTTGCCTGCCTGCTTTTCAAGCTTGAGGACAATTCATCATCATAAAAGCTTTGCTCTTCAGAAGTGCACGATTCAATACTTTGGCAAGAGCTTCCAAATTTTTGCGCAATTTCCTGCAAGTCCGAAATTGTCGGCAAATTATCATTTCCAACAATGTCAAAAGCATAATCTTTCTCATTAATTGCCTTTATCATTCTAGTAAGGTCTAGAATGTCAATTTTGCCGTCAAGCTTTACATCGGGGCAATTTGCTGTCAAAGCGCTTGCAAAAGGCAGCAAAAATAATATTGCAAGGAGAATTCCAAAGCGCATACTTATTGAACTTGCTTGTATTATTTAATTTTATATTCCCTCGCGATTGAAAGCGCCCAAAGCTCGTCAATAACTGACTGGCTGCAGTTGTATTTTCCCAAATAATTCGATTTTAGCCCCTTAATTTGCAAATTGCCATGAAAATCGGCTTCATCTTAAATTTTGCGCCAAAAGCCCCACTTGAGTGCTTTTGCCGCTTCAATATCCAATTACAGTTAAATAATTCCCCTCTGCCTAGAAATTTGGGCTACTGCTTTCAAATTTAAGTTAAAACTTTCTTTTTTCACTTCAATCTCAAATTTGAAAAGCTGGCCTTCGGAATAAGTAAATCCCTCTCCAAAAAACGCATTGTCTTTTTGGCTGAATTTTAACGGTTGTATTTTTGCGAAGTCAAATTCATTTTCTTCAATTCTTCCATTTATTTCTCTCAATTCTTTCTCAGAATTTACTATTTTCAGGTCTGGCTGATTACT
Organism: Candidatus Iainarchaeum sp.; assembly: GCA_030649735.1. GTDB lineage: Archaea > Iainarchaeota > Iainarchaeia > Iainarchaeales > UBA10191 > UBA10191. Next base: position 70,012 of record JAUSFL010000035.1, read on the forward strand.
AGACATTAAAGTGAACAATAGCAATGTGAATTCTCTAAAAACCTCTTCAGGCTTTTCTCTCTTCAAAAGATTGAAAAAACCGTCCAAAAAGCCCTTGCTGCAATCTGTAAAGTTTTTGCCGTCAGAACTTTCTTCAAATGCTGTTCCATTAGTTTGAAACCCAAGCCTAAAACGCAATGCCTTCAAACTTTTAATCCTGTAAAAAGCAATATATGGCGTTATAGGATCTGCGGCAATGTTAATTGAACAATAACTTGCAATTATTGAATTGGAAAAAGGCTCTTTTAGTTCAGTGATTGTCACTTGTTGTGCCCCGCCAGAAATCCTTTCTTTGTCTAAATGCGCAATTTCTCTATAGTTCTTATTCCCTTTAAGAAATAATTTAGTAGTTGCGCTTGCTTTCTTGAATTCCAATTTTTCTAAAGTCATTTTTGAAACCACTTCCAACTCATTTTGGGTGCATTGTGCCCCATTTTTCCAAAGCAATCCTTAACGCAATGCTGTTTTTTGCAGCCTGTTCTAGAGTTTTTCCATCCATTGAGGCTTGGATTGCGTCCATTGTTGCAACAGCGCCCATTCTAGTGCCTTTAGGGTGGCCGTGAATTCCTCCAGAAACCAGAATCATCACGTCATTTCCAAAAAGTTTTACAATGTCAGGCATTAATCCAGGATGCAAGCCGCCAGAGCTCACTGGAAACGCTGGCTTTATTGAGCCCCAGTCTTGCTTCAGCAAGTAATGATTTTGCTCTTTGATTTTTTGCTTTCTCAAGGTTTCAGAAACCACTTCAACTTCATGCTTGCTTCCAACCAGTTTTCCAACGCTTGTTCCAGCGTGAATTTCATCAACTCCAACAAGCCGCATTAATTTTGCCAAAAACCACATGCTGATTCCGTGTTGGGGGTTTTTGTCAAAAGCCGCGTGCATTGCCCTGTGCGCGTGAATTGCCATTCCATAATCTCCCAAAACATCGCGCATTTGCTGTACTCCTGCAGTTCCAACAGTTACAACGTCAATCATTGCGTAATTCCAGTTGTTCTGGTGCAAGAGCTTTGCGCGCTTTTCCATTAGTTTTACGGGGCCAGTAATATTCAGCAACGCATCTTTGAC
>JAUSFL010000038.1 GCA_030649735.1 Candidatus Iainarchaeum sp.
GCGAAATAATGGCAAAAGAGCTCTTGCGCAAAATCAGGGAAAAAAGCAAGGCAATAAAATACAGCACACAGCCATCAGCAGCAAGACTTGGCGAACTCCTGGGGCACATAAAAGAAATCGAAGGAGTGTGACAAAAATGAACAAATCAAGACTGACGCCCCAAATGATTCTCGGATACTCTGGAGAGAGCTCAAGCAGCTGCAGCGAAGTGCAAGCAAAAGCCCTATTGAAAAAGATAAAAGAAAAAAGCAAAGCAATAATCCAAATGCCACAGCCATCAGCAGCAAGACTCAACAAACTGCATGAAAGCCTTAAAAAAATAGACGGCTTTTGAAAAAAGCACAACGCAAAGCACGCAAACACTTATAAAACTCCACGCAATAATCATACCATGGCATTCAGCGGCTTAAGCAAGAGGATTCGCGAGCTTCCGAAAAGCAATTTTCCCGCAATCATTAAAATGGCTGAAGAAGACAAGAGCATTATTTCCTTAGGCATTGGAGAGCCTGATTTTCCAGCCCCAAAAAAAGTGAAAGCAGCCTTGAAAAATGCGGTTGACAAAAATTTCACTCACTATTCCCCAACTGGCGGCAGGCATGAATTGCAGGAAGCAATTGCGAAAAAGCTCAAGAAAGAAAACAAAATCCGCGTTGAAGACATTCACTCTCAAATCATTGCAACTTCAGGAAGCAGCGAAGCAATAATGATGGCCATTATGGGAATCGTGGATGTTGGCGAAGAGCTCTTGGTCCCAAACCCCGGGTTCTTGACTTACAGGCCGACAGTCGAATTAATTGACGCTGTTCCAGTCTCTTACAATTTGCACAGCGAGGACGGCTTTCAAATTCACGTTGAAGAAATCAAAAAATTGTGCACTCCAAAAACCCAAGGAATAATAGTGAATACTCCAAGCAATCCGACAGGAACTGTGCTGAAAAAGAAGGTTTTGGAAGAGCTTGCAGACTTGGCAATTCAGAAAAACATTATTATAATCAGCGATGAGGCTTACGAGCACTTGGTTTACGACAATGCAAAGCACTTGAGCATGGGAAGCTTGAATGGAATGGAAGAGCACGTGCTCTCTTTGTTCAGCTTCAGCAAAAGCTATGCAATGCCCGGCTTTCGCCTGGGGTATGCGGTAGGGCCTGAAAGGCTTGTGAAAGCAATGCAGCAATTTCACCTTTACACTACGCTGTCTCCAAACACAATGAGCCAGATTGCAGGCATTACTGCATTGTCCAAATGCGGCAAAGACATTGAAAAAATGCGGAATGAGTACAACAAGCGCCGCAAAATACTGATTAAAGGAATTCAAGAAATTGACGGGTTGGAAATTGAAGTCGCGCCTGAAGGAGCATTTTACTTGTTTCCAAAGATCACTAATGGAATGTCAAGCGAACAGGCTTCAAAAGCATTAATCCAGAAAGCAAAAGTCTTGACTGCTCCAGGAAACGAGTTCGGAACTCAAGGCGAAGGATTCTTGAGAATGAGCTATGCGACAGCATTGCCAAAAATCAAGGAAGCAATTGAAAGAATGAAAAAAAACTTTCACTAATCCCCGAGAACCAAAACACCCCTTCGGCAATTGCCTTAAAAAACAAGGTTTTTTAAATTCCGGAAGCACCAATATTATTGTAAGCCAAAAAAAGTCTAGCCACCAAAACTAATTAACTAAAGAAAAAATGGCTTATTGCTGCCTTGCTTTACATTGTAAAAAAACCAGACATACCTAGACCTTAATGCCTGGATTTAATTTTTGAGGGATTCAAAATGACAGAATCAATCATTGTTGAAAAATTGAACAAAAGCTTTCCAATAAAATCGACAAATGGAAAAGGCCTTTTCGGCATTTTCGCAAAAAACAAGCAACGCTTTCAAGCCTTAAAGGAAGTCTCTTTCAGTGTAAAGCACGGGGAAATTCTAGGCTACATTGGGCCTAACGGGGCAGGCAAAAGCACTACAATCAAAACATTGACTGGAATTTTGACTCCAGATTCTGGAAAAGTGAGTGTTGAAGGCTTTACTCCATGGCTTGACAGGATGGAATTCACAAAGCACATTGGAGTAGTGTTTGGACAGCGCAGCCTTTTATGGTGGGATCTTCCGCCAAAAGACATTTTTCCACTGTACAAGGAAATTTATGAAATTCCAAAAGAACAGTTTGAAAACCGCGTGAATTATTTGGTTGAAAAGTTTGAAGCGCAAGACTTCGTGAACACTCCCACAAGAAAGCTTTCTTTAGGCCAGAGAATGCGCTGTGAAATCATTGCCGCATTAATCCACAAGCCAAAAGTATTGTTTTTGGACGAGCCGACAATTGGCCTTGATGCGATTGCAAAGGAAAAAATGCGCTCTTTCATTCAAGAAATCAACCAAAAGGAAAAAACCACCGTGGTTTTGACAACGCACGACATGAACGACATTGAAGCCTTGGCTGACAAAATAATAGTCCTAGATCAAGGAAGCATTATTTTTGAAGGCAAACCGGAAACTTTCAAGAAAATGCACGTGAAAGAAGCAGTCATGAGCTTTGAAGTCTTGGAAGTCAAGGAAAGCAATGAATTCATAAGCCTGCTTGCAGAAACAAAGCAAGTCGTGCAGGAAGGAAACTATTACGAGGTCTCATTCAACCTTGACAAAATGACAGCACAGCAGGCAGCTTCAAGGCTTTTTGCATGCTGCAATACCTCAAGCTTTCAAATCACAGAACCGACTTTAGAAGAAATAATAAAGGAATTTTATGAACGCAGTCAAAAACTACAGAATCCTTCGCGAAAGCCTAAAGCTTGAAGCCAAAAGGCTTTGGGAATACAAGCTAAACCTTGCATTCGACCTATTGCTCAGAATAGTGGACGCTGCATTATTCTTCGGATTCTGGGCAATAATTCTCGGGGCAAGCACTAGCTTTGCAGGCTGGACATTGCAAGGGTTTTTGCTGATTTTTGCCTTTGAATCATACTTCATCAGCCTTGTTTTAGGATTCGCGTACGCTGGAATTTTCGTGCACAAAAGCATTCACAGCGCAGAACTGGATTCTTTCCTTACAAAGCCTGCAAGCCCTTGGCTTTTGGCAATGTCAAAAAACATCAGCATCAGCTATTCAGGATACATTATTGGAACAATCGCGCTAATCATTGCGGCAATGCAAGGAGTCAATTTCGAAATTGAAAAGCTTGCAATAATCGCGGCAATGATTATTGCTGGCGGAGTAATAACCTGCCTTTTCGGGCTTTGCCTCGCATGCTCGGCATTCTGGCTTGGAAGAATGGAAAGCCTTGAAACAATCTTTGAAAGCCTTTGGAACTTTCAAGGCAGGCCGACAAACATTTTCCCGCCAGCATTGCAATTGCTTGTCGCATTCACTTTTCCATTCATTTTCACGCAGACAATTCCGGCGCTTGCAATTCTCGGAAAAATCGGCACAGCACAATTGCTGGTGTCTTTCATAGTGGAAATTGCAGTTGTGATAATGCTGTACTTCATTTTCAAAACATTATGGAAAAACGGGTTGAGGAATTATGAAAGCGGCAGCGGCTAAGTTCTGGACAGTAGCAAAAACCAGCTTTAAAAACCTGGTTGCTGAAAGATTTGACATTCTCATTCACTTGGCATACTTGCCACTATTGGCAATAATCCTGTACTACATTTGGGGCATTATTTTCACTGCCCAAGGAAACAATTTCGGGTTTTCATTCAATGAAATCATAGCGTACGTGCTTGTCGCAGTGCTTTTGAGAAGAATCATTCAAAACGCCCACGTTGTAGAAATGGTTGAAGAAGACATTACAGAAGGCAGGATAATCACTTACCTTTGCAGGCCGTTAAATTACTTCAATTTCATCCTGGCCAGGAGAAGCGCGCAAACAATGCTTTTTGCGGCAATAATAATTCCCTTAATTCTTGCAGCCACGTTTTTTTTAAATGCCCATTCCCAAATAGTGGAATTTTTTCTCGCTATCCTGCTTACTGGAATTGCCGCCTTGTTTACTACTGTGGAATTTTATTGCCTGGGATTATTGGCATTCTGGATTGAGAGAGTTTGGGGAATAAAGCATGCAGTGGACTGGGCGCAAGAATTTCTTTCAGGAACCTTGTTTCCAATAACATTGTTTCCGCTGATTGTACAGGATGCATTAGTATTCCTTCCATTCAAGTACTTGGTTTACACTCCGACAATGCTTTTCATTGGAAAAGCAGGCGCAATTGACGCTTTAGCCGGAATTGCAGTGCTTGGAATTTGGACTATTGCGCTAGTTTTGCTCGCAAGGCTTTTATGGAAGGCCGGCCTGAAAAAACATGACGGGAAAGGATGAAGGTGGTTTGATGCAAATTCGAGAAGCCCAAGAAACAGTGAAAAAGCACTTGAAAGAAATAGGCTATGACAAGATTGAAACAACCCCAAGCCAGGCATTCCTGCACTTGATTGAAGAAACCGGCGAAGTTGCAAGAATTCTACTGCATCAGGAAACCAACAGGTCAAGCCTTCCTTCAACTTCAAAGCATTCAGAATTGAATGACGAAATCGCAGACGTTTTTTGGCAGACTTTAAAGCTTGCGAGCTACCTGGACATTGACCTTGAGGAAAGCTTCATCAAAAAGTACGAAAAAAACAAGCTGAAGAAAGAAATAATCAGTGAAAAATAATGAGTGAAGAGAAAGAAATCAAAATTAGATTACGCGATAACATTCCATTAAACGCGGTTTTTGAAAGAATTGAAAAGCTCGGCTTCAAAAAAGCTGAAGAAAAAATTCAGGTTGACAGTTATTTTGATTATGAGAATTTTTACCTCTCAGAAAACGCGCAGGCATTAAGAATCAGAACAGAAAATGGTGCTGAAAAATGCTTTGAATTCAAGGCATTGTTTTATTTGGAATGTAAAAAATACCCTTGGTTTGTTGAAGAAATCTGCATTGACTTTCTAATAAAAGACCAGCAAAAATTAAAGGAAGTTTTCGGGCTCTTGGGGATTGAAAGCACGAGTTCAAACCAGCCGGAAACTCCAAAAGAGCTTGTTGAACTCCTTGCTGAAAGCAAGATTATGAAAATGTTTGACATTAAAAAGCATAGGACCAGCTTTCAAAAGGAAGGAACTACAATTGAAGTTGACCAAGTTGACGGCTTGGGAAACTTTCTGGAAATAGAGTCTGACTTGGAACCTCACGAGCTATTGCACGAGTTTGGCTTTGGGGAATTAGGAAGCGAAGTAAGGTTTGGCTATGTGAGCGCTTTCAGGGAAAAGTTTTACGGAATAGACTATTCAAGCCAAAAGGAAAAGTTTGAGAAACAGCCAGACTGGAATGTGCTTGAAAGCGAAAGAGAATTTTACAAAAAGCTTTGCGAAAAAAACAAGTAATGTCAAAGCTGAGTTGGCTTTGGGATTTCATTTTCACCAAAATATTGAATGCAGCTTTCCAGCAATGCATTAAAGGAAGGATTTGATTGCCACTGTTCAGTTATGAATTTTCTTAAATTCTTGTGGACTGGATAGCCATAATCATAGTCGAGAACCAAGTCATTGAATTCCAAATTCAACAGCACAGTTAAGGCTTCTTTCAAATGTCCAGTGTTTTCTTGTCCAATTTTTTCGGCAATTTCGCGCCAATAATAATTGTGGAATTGAAAATGCATTATTTCATGGGCTGCTGTTTTGGTTGCATTAGCTGTAGACCCAAAAAACTTGAACATGAACCACGTGTCATTTGGAGCCATATTATAAGGGCAGGATTGCATTGTCGTAATATAGCCAGTAATCTTTGGGAATGCATTGGGCTTTTCCATTACTTTCTCAAGCCTTTTGAAAAACTCCAATTCTATTGACTGCCAAGCCTGATTCACTGCAGAAACTTGAATTGCAAGCATTGGGGAATTGTAAACTCTTTTGTTAAATTCTTCAATCAAAGGACTTGCCTGCTCCAAGGACTTGCCTTCGGCAATTTCAAAAATTTTAGGGCTGAAAGTCTTTTTGACATCCTGCCAGCCGCAATCATTCCAGTTTGCAATTCTGTGAAAATTCCAAATGTCTTTTTCCTTGTCAAAAGCAAAAGAAACAATGCCCATAGTAAATTAATTGAAAAAATAAGCATAAAAAGGCATTTTAGTTAGGCACTACTTTTTTAAAAACTCAGAACTCCAGGCTGTTTCCTAATCTAGTGCCCCATTTTTTCGTGGCTTTGCTCGAATACATTCCTAAAGCATAGTATGCTGCGCTGAAAGCAAGCAAGGCAATCAAGTAAATTATTGAGAATCCTTGAAAGAACACAAAGTATGCCAAAACCAGCTTTAGGGTCAAGCGGTAGTAAAAAAAGTAGTAAATTATTGGGTGGACTGCGTCTTCAATTCCCAATTTGTCAAAAAAGTCGTTTCCTAACTCGTCAAGGAATGCCGCAATAACCAAGACAACCAATGGAATTAGCAGGAATTCTGGAATTCCAAAAAAGAACAATACTGCGACAATGCTTACTCCAACAACCCAAAAAGCCAAATTGTCAAGCTTTCCGGAAATCAAGACTCCAATCATTATTGCAGCCAAAATAGTTGCAGAAATCGGGGTAGCCATCATTGCCAAAGCCCACAAAATGCCAGCAATAGGCGCTAAAACAACAGCAACCTTCTTGTTGAACACTCCCTCATCAAAAGCATCATCAATAAACTTGATTAAAAAGCCCAGCAAGGCAAACAAGGCAATAAAGCCGACATAAGCCATGAACGGACTGCTGGCCTTCAAGCCTTCAAAAAAAACCGTGGGAGTAAACATTCAATAATTCACCAAAAACTCTAGTATTGAATAGCGTTAAAAATTTAAAAGAACAACGCTGGCTTCGACATAAGGTAAAGGAGTTAGGCACTACAAAGTTAGAAAAAGAAATAAGTTAGAAACTAATCATCTGCGCCGCAGCCGCTTCCAGAACAACTAGTGCTGCAGCCGCCAGCACCGCCGCAATCACTGCCAACAAGATCTAATTTTGCTTGTTTTCTATTCCAATAATCATACTTCTTCAAAACAGTCGAACTCATTTTAAGCACCAATACAATTGCGTCATTTGTTGCTTTTAAGATTTACTTATTTAAAAAGCTTTTCAAAGTTGCCTGAAAGAATGCTTTCTCTCTCAATCTTTCAAGTAATAGGCAATTAGTTTTTCATTAATAAATGTTCCTTTTCGGGAAAAAGATTTTTGCCTTTCGCCTTCAACCTCAAAACCAAGGCTCAAATAGAATTTTAGGGCTTTTTCATTATCTTCAACAACCGAGCTTTCAATTTTAATTTTATTCTTATATTTTGAAATTGGCAAAGACAATAATGACTTTGCTATGCCTCGCCTCCAATAATCTGGGTGGGTTGCCAAAACAACCAATTCTAAAATGTGAAACTTTTTGCCAGAATAATCTGCAAAGACCAAAAAACCAACTACTTTTCCTTCTTCTTCAAAAACCAGGCAATTATTCCTCCAGTCAATCCATTTTTTTGCTTTGGCAGAATCTGGAATATAATAGCCAGTAACAAGGAATTTGTTGACTTTGTGGTGTAATGCAATGTCAAAAACTTCTATAAAATCAGAATTTTTGCTGGGCGAATCATAATTACACAGAATCCAATTGTTTTCATTGTCAAATTAAAGATTTATAAACTCCAATTGTCTCATCAATGTATTTTTTGAAATTATTGTTCTTTTCAACCCATTCTCTACCATTTTTTCCAATTTTCTTCAAGACAATCCTGTTTGAAACAATGAAAGAAAGCTTTTCAATATACTCTTTCCTGTTTCCTGGATTCACTTTTATTATGCCGTCATCAAACTCTTCCAAAGAATGATACAAGTTTATCTCATTACTTACTAGAACGGGCTTTCCTACAGAAAGAACCTCCCGAGGCATTATTGGCCCATGAATTTCCACTCCAAAATTATGCTCTACAGAAAGCAGACAGTCAGAAGCCTTGATTATCGAAGGCACAATCCAAGGCGGAACAAAATCATGAAAGAAAACCCTTGAAGACAATCCTTTATTTGCCGCGAATTTTTGAAAATCTGCCTTGTTTTTACCGGCGCCAAAAAATAATATTGAAAAATCACCCTTAACTTTTGAAGCAGAATCAATTAACTCATAAATTCCTTTAGATTTGTGAATTTTGCCAAAATGAGTTAAAATTGCACCGCCCGGCTTTTTTCCAAAAAACTTTGAGAGCCTTACTTTTACAACATTTGGAGAAAAAGCTTTTGAATTCAAGGCACTGCTTAATTCCACAATATTTTTTTTCTTGACGCCTAATTGAGTAAACATTGGGCTTCCGCCCTTGAAAGTAATGATTCTATCGGCTGAATTAATGACTCGCTTCAAGGCTGGGTAATAATGTTCCGAATTCAAAATGCGCGTCATGTCGCTTCCAGCATGAGTTATAACAAGCGGCTTTTTGAATTCTTTAGCCAAATAATGAGCGGCAAAACAATAAGGCATCAAATAAGAGCCTTCAATCAAGTCAATATCATTGTTTTCAATAACTTCAATTCCTTTAGAAATCAGCTTTTCAGTCATTGGATTGAATGAAGGAAAAAAAGAAGGCATTTCAAACGGAGACGTGTTGAAAACTTTGACGTTTTTTGGCTGATACTGCTCCAAGTCTTTCCCAGTCAAGGCTATTCTGCAATTTTCTTCAACTTCAAAAGCATTAGTTACTAAAAATATTTTGTTTTTTCTTTCGCCAATTGCTTTTGACCGCCAGTATGCCTTAGAGCTTTCGCCGCCTTCAATTGGCGGGTATTTTGAGAATTTTAGAATATTCATTCAATCACTTTCCAACATTGAGGGTCAAGCCCATAATAACTCCCAGTAACAGCAAATGCTACTGCTGGACAACCCCTGCAATAATTGAGCAAATCGCAGTCTTTGCATTTCTGCATTTTTTCTATTTTCCTTGCATTATTCAATTCTTTTGAATTAAGAAAAATATCAAACAGACTTTGCTCGGGGACTTTCCCAATTATCAAAGGCATTCTTCTGCAAGCCATTACTTGCCCATCAGAAAGGATTGACAAGTGCTTTATTCCCATTGAACAGCCGGATTGAACTAATTCGTTATCTTTTTGAGGCTGAAACAAGCCCAAATCTTGGTATAATAGAGTCCACAAGTGGTCTTTTCTTCCAAATCTAGTGCTGGTTTTTCCATTCAATTTTAAGTATTCTTCCAATACTTTCAAAAGAAAATCACGATATTCTAAAGGCTTAAATATTTGGCTTTTAAGTTGTTTTCCCCGCCCAGTTGGAACAAGCCTTGCAAAATCAAAAACATCGACTTTATCTTTTAAGAAATGAATTAAAAGAATCAAGTCTGGAGCATTCTTTTTGCTTAAAGTGAACATGCAAACTGTCCGGATTCTATTATTTTTGAGTATTCTGAAAGCCCTCAAACTGTCCTTAAAACTTCCTTTCTTTCTAAAGAAATCGTGGGTTTCTTCAAGCCCATCAATGCTTATTTGATAGCCTTTAATTCCTAGCAGTTTCAGCTTCTTTGCAACAGAATTAGTCACTAAGTAAGGATTTCCCAAAATGCTGAATGCGATCCTTCGTTTCTTGCATTCTTCCAGAATTTGAAAAAAATCTTTTCTTAAAAGCGGATCGCCGCCAGAAAAATTTATTATTGGCTCGGCATTTAACTTTCTGCAAGTTGCAACAAAATCATCTAATACTTTCAAGCAATCCTTGAACGATAATTGATTCTTTAATTCAGACTCATAAGTTGCAGAATCATACATGTAGCAATGCTTGCATTTTTGCTCGCAATTTGCAGTAACATGCCATTGTATTACAAAAGCAGGCATAATTATCACCTAATGAATACCAACTGCGCAACCAGTTCACTAATACAATTTCCAAAACAACTATTTTTTACATATAAGCATATTTCAAACACAATTAGGCACTACACTAATTGAATGGCAAACCCACAAACATTACTACCCAACCTTAATCCCTTAAAATAAACTTATCTAGCCTCTTTTTTGCTTCTTCTCTTTTTTTCTGGTGGTCGTTTAGAAACTTTTTTATCTTATTTTCCAGTATTTTCTTGCAATCTCCACAGAGTATTTCTCCACACAAGCATCTTTTTCTTAAATCGCCTAATTCATTGTCATCCCACATAAATAATATGAAGTAATAATTGTAAACACTGCAAATATCTGGATTAGCTCCTGTTTTTCTTTGCTCTTCTGCGGTCGATTTTCCCCCAGTGAATGCATTTTTTACCTTTTTCTCAATTTGCTCGCCCGTATCAGTCGTGAATATTGCACTATCCATAATTGAAGAGCTCATTTTGCCTCCTTGTTTTAACCCCGGTAAAAACATAGAATGAATTGCTGCTGGTTTGTAATAGCCTAATTTTGGGAGAATGTCCCTGCAGACTCTAAAGTGAGGATCCTGGTCAATTGCATGGGGGATAAGGCAGGGAATGTTCTTTCCTTCTTTTATTGAAGGCAAAAATGCGGGGACTGATTGCATGCTTGTGAAGAAAATTTGGCCAACATTTGAGGATTCGTTAAAACCGAAAACTGCTCGGGCAGTTGAAAAAGTCAATTTTTTAGCAACTTTTGCAGCTTGCGGATAAAGAGTTTTAGCATAATCAAAATCGGAAAAAATGAATGTCTTTTTCTCATCAAACCCTAATGCTATAACATCAAGAGCGTTCTCATAAGCCATTCTATTAGTGAATTCGGCAGTAAGCCCATCTTTAAAATAAAACTTTTCATCATCAGTCATTTGAAACCACAACTCAGCTCCAAACTTGTCCTGAAACCATTTAGTTAGAATCCAAGAGACTAAATGCCCCAAATGAGTATCTCCTGAAGGCCCTCTTCCAGTATAAAGAAAGAATTTATTTCCCTTCTCGTATTCACTCAAAAGCCAGTCAAGATCCCTATGCGAAAAAAAGATTTTTCTCTTTATTAAAGGGTGAACTTCACCAGCGATCTGCTCAATTTTACTTATTATTTCATCACCAATCTTTTGAGTGCCAAAATCTCGAACTAGCTTATCATAATCTATATCCCCCTTAACTTCCCAAGGAGTCACAACAACTTCATCATTAACCATTCAATCACCAATTAACATCAATTATGCATTCGCTTCGTCCCATCAATCAAATCAACTATTAACTATATTAAGAATAATCCCGGCCATTTTATTTTTACACCAACCACAATTAACTTCGCCCGAAACGCATTTTTCATAAATTTTTTCCAGAACATTGTCATTTGGCTCATTATATTTATAGAATTCAAAAACCTTACAATTTGAGATGTTATTTTTACACGTAAAAGAATCGTTTATTTTCTTTATAATAATATCTTCAGAATCATCAAAGAATATGGTTGATTCTGGGTTGGCTGAACTTAATCTTCCTTTTCCTTCCATTAAATTTTGCTCGTGCCTAAAATATAAGAACGATGGAATAACAGATTTGCTTGTTACTTTTCTTAAAAGATCTCGTATGATTCTGGCATGATCATCTTCTTCTATCCCGCCTATTCCAATAACTTTTTTATCGGATTTGGCATAACTAAAGAACATTGAATACATTAATAATGAAGAAAAAATGAACCCTAAATCAAAATGGCCATAAGTATTATTAAATTTATTCAAAGTAAGTTTTTTTGCCAAGCAAAAAGCATCTATAAAATAGTCAATATCTTTTTGGCTTTGAATTATTATATCTTCATCGCCCAAGCCAAGTTTCTTAAGCCATTTAACATAGTTATTTGTAAACGACCTAGATCGATCTAAAGAATCAACTCTTTTCCTGTCAATATATCCATCAATGTCCAGTATCCAAACTTTAGCTGGAATCCCACAAGACTTTAGAAACTTCAATATTTCAACATCAGCCTTATTTCCTAATTGAAAGCCTCCAGAAGCAGCCAAACCAATTGCTGCTTCGACTTGTCTTTTCCCCATTAAACTTTCAATTATTTCATTAAAACCGCGCTGACCAATAAACATTCCGCGCCTAACTAAATAAAAGTCCCTAAAAAGAGTCTCTGCTTCCACTGGCATTTTTTCCACGCCAAAATGATTACTATCAGAAATAGTATCCCCAAAAAAGAGCGCATTTCTCCGTGAACCTTTATTTAGTGGCATTGTGGCTGAAGCTTTTAAGAAATTTGCATCAAAATCATTTAAGGTTTCACCATCATGAAAACAAAAATTTAATTCTCTGAGCTTATCCCTTGGAACATAAACGGCTTTTTGACCTTCAAATAGTTTAATCTTTTCCAAAGGGATATAATCCACAACATAGAATAAGAATTCTTCACTATCAGAAAACTCCATTCGCTTATAAAAATGGAAAGTATCAATCTCTATTCCAGTTTCTTCTTTAAATTCTCTAAAAATAGCCTCTTCGGGAGTTTCAGAACATTCAATTTGACCCCCAAAAAGCCCCCAAGTTCCGGGGAAAGAAATGTTTGGATTATCATCTCTTAACTGCAATAAATACTCATCTTTATATCTTACGATTAGACTCGCGCATTTCATACAAATCAACTCACGGAGTTTCCCACAACTCTGCAAATTTCTTGGATTTCTTCACATTTAAGTTCTGAAAACATCGGCAAAGAGAGAACTTCGCCAGAAATTTTTTCGGTTATCGGAAACATTCCTTTCTTCAATCGTAATTCATTATATGCTTCTTGCAAGTGAATTGGAACTGGATAATGAATTCCAAAAGCAATCCCCGCATTAGTTAAAGCAGCCATTAATTGTTGTCTCAGATTGGTCCTGATAATATACAAATGGTAAATGTGCTTTCTATTAGGCAGTTCTTTTGGAGTTATTACCCCATAGGGTTCTAATAACTCGTTATAAATTCTAGCGTTTTTTCGCCTAGCATTGTTCCATTTTTCCAAATGATTCAGCTTTACTCTTAAAACAGCGGCTTGCAGATTGTCTAAACGATTATTGAATCCAATACAGCTGTGATAGTATTTTATCTTACTTCCATAATTTCTTAATTCTCTGATTCGCTCTGCAAATTCATTATCGCTTGTTACAACAGCCCCACCATCGCCATAAGCCCCAAGATTTTTTCCAGGATAAAAAGAAAAGCAACCAACGTCAGTAACTGGCAACTTTTTTTGGCGATATTCTGCCCCATGAGCTTGACAGCAATCTTCAATTATTTTAATATCATGTTTATCTGCAATTTCTTTAATTTGCTTCATTTCAGCTGGTTGGCCATACAAATGCACAGGAATTATTGCCTTAGTCTTTTTTGTGATTGCCACCTCCAATTTCGAAACATCCAGATTATAACTTTCAGAGTCACAATCTACAAAAACCGGTTTTGCGCCAGAAAAGCTTATTGCAAGCGCGGTTGCAATGAAAGTATTTGGAGTTGTTATTACCTCATCACCGCGCTTTACCCCTGAAGCCTTAAGAGCCAAGTGTAGCGCTGAAGTCCCCGAATCAACGCTAACACAATTCTTTGCTCCACAAAAATTAGCATACTCTTTCTCAAACAACTCAACATCAGCGCCTAAAATGTAGTCAGCCCTTTGAACAGCTTCAGAAATCGCAGCATCGATTTCTGGTTTTATGCTCTCATACTGCCTTTTTAAGTCTACAAAGCTTATTTTCGCCATATCACACAACTTTTGAAATGGTTTGAGTATTCTCTCAACCAAATTTAAGAATTGATTTTGATCCGCATTCCGCCATTTTTTAGAGACCTTTGCGCCGCTTCCATAACTTTCACAACATTATAACCATCAAGTCCGTTAGAAATCGGGTTTGAGCGTTCTTTAACGCAATTCAAGAAATGCTTAAATTCTTCTTTTAAAGGTTCAACTGGCCTAAATCTTTGAACAAGCAACGCCTCGTTTGTAAGTTGTTTTTTGGATGCTTCACGGCTAACTGCAAATTTATTAAGAATACTAATTGAATCAGCGGAAGTGCAATCAAAATAAACCGCCTTTTTATCTCCAATAATAGTAAGCTTTCTTGTTTTGCAAGGTTCCACCCAACTTAAATAAGTATTTGCAATGACATCATCTTCAAAATGAATACTCATTGAAGTAATATCTTCAATCCCGTCCTGCAAGAAACAACACCCTTCAGCAATTATGCTTATTGGCTTTTTATCAAACAAATACAAGAATATTGAGATGTCGTGGCTTCCTAAGTCCCATAATGCATTGACATCACACCTTACGGGCCCAAGCCCAGTCCTCAAAGAATTCGCATAAAGAATTTTTCCCAGCTTTTCAGTTTCAATTAGCTTTTTGATTTTATTTATTCCCGGGTTAAATTTGAAAATATGACCAACCATCAAAATCCGGCCTTTTTTCTCTGCAATCTTCACAAGTTCTAATGCTTCTTTTGAAGAAACAGTCATTGGCTTTTCAACAAGCACATCCTTCCCGGCAAATAATGCCTCTTTAACAATAGTATAATGTGCCGCTGCTGGCGTTGAAATAACAACAGCGTCAATTTTCTTATCATTCAAAACATCAGCATAATCAAGGGTAGTTTTGACATTGTATTTAGCGGCGGGGGGAATAAGTGCTTCTGGATTTACATCGCAGCAGTATTTTAGCGAGCATGCATTATTTTCTTTTATTACCCGAAGATAATTAGGCCCCCAATAACCGCAGCCAATCAACCCAAAATTAATCATTGCATAACCCCAAAAAATAATACTCTACAAAACCTGCATTCCCCAAGTTAATATTCCAGCGGTTGACTTTTTCTCAACCAATAGGTTGATTATTTCGAGGTTGGTTAGGCACTACACTTTCCTAAACTCATTGCTCCGCGCGCCTTTTGCTTGCAACATTTAAAAACCCAGAATTCCTGTTTTTCTTCTATGAAAGCCAGTGGAAAAGACGCAGTCATTAAGGTTTTGAGCGAGGAGTGGCCTTTGACTGCAAGGCAGTTGCATTCCAGGCTGCAAAGGCAGCATTCTGTAAGCACTTCTTACCAGGCAACTCACAAGCTCTTGAAGCAAATGTTAACTGAAGGAATTCTGGAAAAGAAAGGAAAAGCTTACTCCATCAGGGTTTCTTGGGTTGAAAGCCAGCAAAAGAACGCTGAACAATTAACCAAGGCAGTAAAGCAGCAAACTCCTGAAGTTAACTTGGAAAGCCTGAAGGAAGGCCAGTCTTTGACTGTAAATTGCAAGGGAATTCCAGAAACCGGCTGGTTTTTGATAGACAAAATCCTGCCGGCCCCAAATCCTGAAAAAAAGCCAGGAATTGCATTATGGCGTTTTTGCTACTCTATTGTGGGCTTGGAGTCAAAGCACTTGGAAGGCTTGAAAAAAGCAATGAAAAAGAACAAGTGGATAGTGTTTATTGAAGAAAAAAACGCTGTTGACAAAATGTTTGCTGAAACCTTGAAATCTTACGGTTTTAAAGAATTCCATTTTGGAGTCAAATGCGCCACTCCCTTAAGCGACAAAATGGTTTTGGGAGACTTTATTTCAGAAATAACCTATCCTTCCTGGTTTAGGAAAGTCTGGGCAATCCAAAACCGCCTGCCAAAAAAAATAATCCAATTCAACCTGGCAAAGCACTTTCTCCTAATGCGCGAAATCCAACCAAATATAACAATAACCATTACAAAAAATAAACAGCAAGCCAACGAGTACAGGAAAGAGTATTTGAAAGGAAAATAAGCTACTTTTTTTTCTCCAATTTTTCAATAATCACGTCATAATCCTTTCTCACTATAAACATGGCAAAAAACCCAACTAATAATCTTTATATATCGGGATATTTATTATACTATTAGACCCTTACAAAAGCTGGTTTAATAACGAATTAGAGAATTACATGATTACAGAATTTTATGATGTTGTGTTAGTTGACTTTAGCGGTTTGCTTCCTTTTAAACTGGAAAAAACTGAAATATTGACAAGACAGGAAGAAGTTTCACAAGAAAACTTGGAACAGTTTCTGGTAGAGTTAGAGCGTGGCTTGAAAGATGAGTTCGTTTATATCGGCTCTGATTTGCTTGAAACAAAGCTCTTTCACAGAGCAATCTTAAAAACAGGCTTGCTAGAATTATTGATTGGAACGCCAGTAACCTTGCTGGGACATTTTAAAGAAAAAGACCACGCCCAAAAGTTTAAGAACACCTTGCAAAAAACGCTTGAAGGAATTGTACCAAAACAAATAGCACCACTGCTTGAAGAATCAATTGAAATAAGGAAAGTAAAAAAAGAAATCATCACCAAAAAAGGGTTGAGAAAATTAGGGAGTGTTTTAAATGGCTGAAGGATTAATAAGCAAATGGACTAAACTCCAGAAAGTAAAAGAAGGAAAAACAGACAGAAAATTGTTGATTGGAACTGGAATATCAACAAAAGACAATGCTTTTGAAGCAGCGAAGGAAGCCGCAGAAAACGCATTGAAAGAACTAAATGGGAAAAAACCAACAATATCTTATGCTTTCTTCTCTGGAGACTACGACCCTTACAAACTAAGCGAAGGATTGCAAAGCATTTTGAAAGGAACAGAATTTGTAGGCGGTCTAGGAGATAGAGTAATCTTTGGCAATCAAGTAATTGAAAAAGGCATTGTTGTTGCAAGCATACAGTCAGACTTTCTGCATGTCGGCGTAGCTTCTACAGAAAACGTTTCAGCAGACCCTTATGAGATAGCAAAAAAAACAACAAAAGAAGCACTAAGCAAACTAACAGTCGACAATTATGTTGATCCATACCTGCAAGCCTTGAGAATGAAAGGCGGAGATATTCGAAGCATAGTGAAAATCCCCCCATACTACATAAATGTTTTCACAAAAGGCTTTCAATTGCCAAAAATGGGAGAAGAAACAAAAATAATTCTAGGGATATCTGATGTTGTTGGAAGACAAATTCCAATCTGGGGCGGAAGCTTTGAAACCGCATTAGAGAAAGTTATGACAAAATATGAAATATACTCACTACATTCTGGAAAAGTATTGAAGGATGGATTAATAATAGTCTTCAATAGCAGCAGTTTGCTGTATGGAAACTCTATTGCGCACGGTTGCAAAAAGACCGGCGAAATCAGTGTAATCACAAAAACTTCCATGGGCGGATATGTGGTTGACGAGATTTCTGGACAAAAGCCAGTTGATTGGTATGCAAAAAGACTCAAAATGGACAAAAAGGACTTCTTGGGGAAAGTGATGGTATTGGGTTTAACTCAGCGATGGCCATTAGGAATGCCAGATAATTTAGGTAGATTTGTAATTAGGGGTGGAGGAGTACCAATAGGGGACAGTTTAGCTTATGTTGCGCCACTGATCGAAGGCGCACCAGTTTATTTGATGGATGCCGACCCAAAAAACTTGTTTAGTGCAACAGAAGAAATAATAAAAAACATTCAAGAATACACTGAAGAAACACAAGCACCAGAATTATTGCTAATTACCTCTTGCCTTTCAAGAAGAGCAGTTTTACAAAAAGACTTAGAAAAAGATTTGCAAAACATTAGCACGAGCTTTGGCAATGCTCCGCTTGTTGGTTTCACTTGCTCTGGCGAGATTGGCTCAAAAGCAGGAGACCTAGCCACATTCCACCATGTATGCAATAATATCTTCGCATTCTATGACAAGCTATTAGCACAACAAAAGAAGCCATAAAACAAAAAGTGATGCTATGGATTTCTCCCAAAAGATGAATGAAGAATTTAAAACGTTCTTAGAAGAAACGCAAAATGAGAAATTCAAAACCCCATTAGAAATACCAATAAACATTTGGGGAAATCCCGGCTGGGAATTATTAAAGAAAAAACAAATTGAAGAAACAATGTTGCCTTTTATAAAACATAATATTACGCGCGCACAAAAAACGATGCCTATCTATACTACCGCATATGCAAGAAGCAATTTTAGCAAAAATGCTTCAATTGAAGACTTTTACTCAATTCCATTGCTAGTAAAAGATGCAGCAGTTGGGGGAATTAGTTTTAGAGAAAAAATAAACAAAAATCCGTATTGCATGTTGCCAAAAGACATAAAAAAACCATGTCAAATATACAAATCAGGGGGCACTAAAGGGGTAGCAACCCCAACATTCATAACTGTTTTAGATCGCGAAATAGAAAGCACTGCTTTTGCAAGGGGCAGTAGCTATCTTGGAATAGGTGAGGGGGATATAGTATTAAGCACTTACAATCCAACCCATAAAGGGGGAGAAGAAATCAAAGAAGCAATTCTAAAAAATAAAGCAAGTTTTATCCAACGAAGAACAACAGATTCGGCAGCGGAAACAATAAAAACAATCAAAATGTACCAAGTAAATTCTATAGTAACTTCTCAAGGCCCGCTAGATAAAGGGGATAAAGAAGCAAAAGGTGGGGGAGTTGACCTGCTTTCCTTGATTGAAGCAGGCAGCGATATACTAGAACAACAAATAGAAAAGATAATTCTGGGTGGTTATCTGATAATTGACGAAGTAATCGAGTGGGCTGAAACATCTAAAAAGAACGTTGGTAGTTTGCTTGGGTCTTCAGAAGCAATCCCCCAAGCAGGCAGCACTTTTTTTTCAGAAGAAGAAAGATTATGCAAGTACAATAACCTGCATTTATTGAATGGCCCGCATTATATGGAAATATTAAAACATGAGAGCGGTGCGTGGATTCCGGTTAAAAAAGGCGAGACTGGAATATTAGTATATACTACAATTGCAAGAGAAGGCACAATTTATATAAGATATGCCCCAGGGGACCAAGCAACATTACTTGCTAATGAATGTACTTGTGATTGCGGAATAAAAAGCCCAATTATTTCAAACATAAAACGAATTGATAATCCAAGCGATATTGCTTCAACAGGATGTTGTGTGGGGTGAATCAATGGCTATTTTTGAATTGAAAAGATTTTGGAACTGGTTTATTTTATTGCGCCCTTATTCACTAGTTGACTTGTTTTTAGTTTTCGTTGCCGCCAGAACAATAGCACTAAAGAACATCTCAATTGGCTTAGATGACATTTACCTTTTTTTGCCGATTCTTTTTATCTGGTGCTATATTACTTGGTTGCTTGAAGCAGAACATAAACACAAGTTTAGGGAAAATGTGCCATATTGGATTTCAACTGTTGCAATTTTAATTAGTGCAATTATTGGAGCAATAGTCAATTTTGAATCATTACTTTTTGTTTTAGTGGTAATAATATCAACAAACCTTTACATCAAAAAAGGCTCAATTCATTTTTTAGGCCGATACTCATTTCTTTTTAGAGGGCTAATGGAAGTCGGAACATTTTTCTTCGCATTATCACTTTTTGAGAAAATTAGTGCTTTCTCACTAGAACACATATTATTTGGATTAGTGATTTTAATAATTTATTCAGTAAGAAACTTAATTGGAGACATCAGAGACACGCAATTTGACAAAATAACTTTCTCCGCAACATATGGAAACACAAAAAGTTATTTATTAAGCATTTTCTTGTTTTTAATTGGTGCCTTGGTATTAGTAAGCATTTCAAGCATTGTTGTTATTTTCCCAATAATTCTCTTCGCGGTTACTTTAATACTCTACGATAATGGCTATGAACTGCATCGCGCAACCCTGTTACTAACGAGCATTGTTCTCCTAAATTACACTCTTTTTATTGTTGATAAAACACCCATAGTTTTGCTTAATGTTCTTTTTGTTGCGATAATGGCAAATTTCATATTTTACAATTATGTTCCAAGAGAATCAAATCCGATAGAAAAAGTGAAATCACGCTTTTCTTTCATTTTAACAAGAAAGAAATAAATTCGCGATCCTGGTGAGTAATTTGAATGATCTAAATTTTTCCAATTTGGTTAGCGGAAAAGAAGTAATTCTAAGTGGAAAAAGGTTTGAAGTTGCTAGCCCATTTTATCCCGAGTTTGTAACAAAAGTTCCCGATTCTAACCTTTTTGACCTAAAAACCTGTGTTTCAAAAGCAAAATCTTCTGCAATAGAAATTTCAAAACTAAGTTTTGGAGACCGCGCAGAAATCCTTAGAAAAACCGCAAAAAACATCAGATTTGATTCCGAAGACCTAGAATATGTCGTGAAGATGACTGGAATGCCAATAACATTCGTAGAAAAACAATTACAAGACATAAAAAACCTGCTTTTAGCTTTGCCAGAACTAATCGAAAACACGCTTGGAAACAGGCATGGAAGAATAGCTGGCAAAGTACTAGACAATCATGACCTTTTCAAGATATTGTACCCAATCGATGGAATAGTTTATTCTGTGACTCCTGCAAATGATCCGCGAATCGTTTCCTTCATTAGCGCATGGTTAGTTTGTTTGGGAATTCCGGGGATAATAAAACCGGCAAAAACAGACTTTTTGATTGCACAAAAAGTAATCAAAAAAATAATTGAAAACGGATATCCTGCATCGGGATTAAATATTCTTGGATGGAATACTAGTGGAGAAAATGCTACAAAAATAAATTTTTCTTTGGTTGACGCAGCAAAAGCGGTCTGGGTATTCGGTGACGACACAACAGTTGACAATCTGTTAAGATTTGAAGACATTAACGGCCACAGAGTTGACCATTTTTCTGACAAAATTGTTTTAAGACATTCAACAGGCAGGGCAGCCGCAGTCTGTGATGAAAATATTGAATCCAAAAAAATAGTCAATATCATTACTGAATCTTGCCTCGAATGGCCAATTGGATGTAATTCACTAAAAGCAATCTTTGATGCAAGCAAACAAAGCAATGAATTAACAGCAATGTTAAATGAAAGATTTTCAAGACTAGAAAAAGAAACAGGAAACCCATTTAAACACAAAACAAAAGTTGGTTTTGTTGACAAACAAACATTAACAAATGTTTCAAAAAGAATTAAAGAACTTGAAAGCCTTAGATTATTAAAGAAACTACAAGGAAAACAAATAAGTGAATTACAATCAACCCCATTTTTGTTAGCGACTGAGGATAAACACTCTGAATTCTTAGCAAAAGAATTTTCAATTTATGTTCTTGCATTAAAAAAATGCGCCTCTTTCGAAGAAGCTGTTTCCGAAGCAAACGAAAGCGCTGGTTCAAACAAAAGGTTGGCGATAAGTGTTTTTTCAGAGGATGGGGAGAAAGTATTGAAAACAAATTTACACGCACATCACATAAAACGCATGAGGCATTCAACAGAGCTCGATATTTTGTTCCATGAAGGAAACGACTACTTACACAGACTTACAATCCCACAGATACATAGAGAGAAAACAAAAAGTTAAACTTTTATTATAGTTACAAGCTATTGTGTATAGGGAAGAATTATGCATAAGAAAGCAGAAGATTTGATGTTTGCAGAGCTCTTAAGATTCAGCGAAGATGGAAAGATTAGCCTGTTCGCTGAAACTGCTTTTTTATTACCTTCAGAATACATCCTTCACTTAGAAGAAAAAAGCACCCCCGAGGAATTATACTTAGCAGCAAAGAAGATTCCAGAACCAATAATAACTACTCTGAAAGAGAAAGGAATGAAAGATATAGAATTATTAGATTTTTTATTAGAATTATTAGAAGTGTTAGGAATTGGAAATATCCAAGTCAAAAAGTTTGATCGAAATAAAAAAGAGTATCAACTAACGATAAATAATTCTTCAACAAATAAAATCAAGTGTCATAGAACTAGAGGATATCTCGCTGCTGCGTTTTCCCAAGCATTAGGACAAGAACTAAAATGCATTGAATCACAATGCATTTCAGAAGGCGCAAATAACTGTGAGTTCATTATTGCCCAGGAATAATTCCAGAAATTTTTTCCCCTTCAAACACAGTCTCTGTTTTGACGACAACCCCGCTAGGAGTCATGTCAAATAATAAACTAGCTATAGAATGTGCAGTATTGCGCATTTTTCTAACCCTTACGCTTCTAACACTTTCTCTTGCAAGATCCCTCAATGCAACAATAATCACACCATCACAAATAAATTCTGAGACTGCATCAGCACTTAAGCCTTTTTCTCCCTCAAGTAATTCCGAAGTCAGCATTACAGTTGCATTATCAATATCTCTTAACGCGCCAATCAAGTGATAAAGTATTGTTTTTGCAATCATTCGTTCTGTCCTTGGGAATGGATTCACAGTTTCAGCAACTTGCACTACTGAAAAGGCAATATCATCCTTCAGGTCTGTAACCAACATAGTATCTGTCAAGGTTGTTAGAGAGTCAATTACAATGCGTTTTGGCTGAAAATCTTCAGCCTCCACTTTAATGTTTTTCAAAAAAGAGTCGCCTTTGAGAATGTTAAGGTAACGAATGCGAATCAAGCCAGCCTTTTCCAAATCCTCAAGCTTCCAGCCAAAAGTACTAGCAGCCTTACGCAATTCCTGAACAGACTGTTCTGTAGAAATATAAAGTCCCTTTTCCCCAAACAATAAAGCGCCATTAATCAAAAACTGCAGTGAAAAAGTGGTTTTTCCAGTTCCGGCACCGCCAGACAACAAAACCAAGTTTCCTTTAGGAATGCCGCCATTCAAAGCCTTATCAAGCCCTTGAATGCCAAACTTTACTCTCTCAATCTCAGCCATAAAAAACAACCATCTCTCTAACCAAAAAGCTTTTGGAATTTAAAAAACTTGCCAGCAAAAGCACCAAAAAAAGGGTTTTTTGGGCAAACTAAAGAGTTAGGCACTACATAATTCAAGTTTTTATTCAGATGCCTAAAGAACTACTATTGGAAGAACAATGATTAACGACATTTCAACAATAAATTTCAACATGGAACTGTCCACAACAAAGCAAAAGACCATTGACTTGCTCAGCACAGAATGGCCTTTAAGCGCCAAGAAGATTCATGAAAGACTGCAAAAACTATACGCTTTAGAAATCTCCTACCAGGGAGTCCACAAAACACTTCAAGAAATGATTGAAGAAAAAATCATCAAAAAGAACGGCAACAATTACTTATTAAGCATTGAATGGATTCAAAACACAAGAAAAATGCTTGAAAACGTTGAAAGAACCTATCTGCAAAACACAAAAATCACAATACCCAAGGACATCCAAAGCAGCATAGTGCTAGAATTCGACAGTTTCACAGAAATGTGCGTTTCAACAGCCGAACTTTTACTTTCGAGACAGCTTGCCAAAGGAACAAACGACAAAACCTTCATCTGCACCCTAGAATACGGTTGGTGGACAATCAAATTCAGGTTTGAGCACATGAAACTGCTTTATGACATGTGTAGAGTGAATTTGAACCCAAAGAATATAATCAGGACAAAAACGCCATTTGGCGAATGGATCCGATCACAATATGTAGCGACTGGGGGAGTAAGCGCACCAATAGGAACCAAAGTAGACTTGAACGAAGACGTTTTCATTCAAGGAGATTTCATAATAGAAGTGACTTTCACAGAAGAAGCAAAAAAAATAATAGAACACTATTATAACAAATGGAAAGGCTTGAATGATTCGCTGCTAGAATTTGGCATTAAAGACGAGCCGAAAATCCACGCAACAATGCGCATTACAAAAAACCCGGAAATGGCAAATTACTTGAAAAGACAATTAAACAAGGTTTTTGAGAAAACAGAGAATTAGGCACTACAAATTATTTAATTGCCTTTTTGCTTTCTGGAAAGTGGGAAAGAATCTGGTTTCTCATTAAGGCTGCAAGCTCTGGGTTTTTAGTTATTGTAACGTCAATGCTTGTTTTGCTCTTTTTCAAGGCCTGCTTGTAAAAATACTCCTTGAAAATGCCCAAAAGATTTGAGTTTCTTGCATAAACTCCATCAACAACAGCCTTTGTTTCCTTAGAATAATTGACTTGAATAATGCCGTCCCCGTGAATCATTACATCACCATCCAAGCCTTCAAAAGAAACACCCAATTTTACGGCAGAAAAACCACCACTAATCCACTGCTGCTTAATCCACCTATCCAATGGAGTGTCATTCAAAACCAAGGCATACATTCTAGAAACATTCTTGGTCATTCTAATGAACAATTCAAAATCAGAAAAGCTAAAACGCAAAGGCCACAAAACATGACGAATAACACCAACCCCAACATTAGGCCCATTGCCAACCAAAACTTTCTTTTCAAACAAGCCAGCAATCACAACAATAAAATTGCTGTAATCGTCAAAATGCATTGTGATTTTGCCAGTAAAGTCTGGCTTTATTTCATACTTTCCCTGGGTTTTAGAATACCTTTGATGAATCTCTTCAGAAAACTTTTTCAAGCCAGAAACCCAAGAATCACTCAACTTGTAATTCTTGCCAACCATTACAATAGTGCCAGAAGCCTCAAGATTCTTCAAAACCTTGTGAATTGCCTGATAAGACAAATTCTCGCCCTTAGAAACCTTGCTGTAAATCTGCTTTGCAGACAAAGGCCACTCATTGCTCAACAAAACAATGACTTTTTCCCTAGTTGAAGAATTCTCCAAATTCGAAAGCGAAAGAAAATCCAAAAGCCAATCCCCCAATTGAATTTGGGAGAAATTGGCTTAAAAAACCTAGAGTTAGGCACTACTTACTCAAATCACACAATAACAATCACAAGCCAATTACATGAAAGTGCAATTTTTTGTTTAATGCTTCAACACACAATTCTTTAATATGATTCAGATACTTTAGTGTTTTTTTATCAATAAATTGCTTTTCTAAAATAGTCAATTCTAAAATAATTGGCTTAATTTGATCATATTCAAAGCCCACTCCGCCATGATATTGCAGTTTTGCAAGATTATTCAATTTTAACTTTTGGGCTTTTTCATAAATTTGTTCGAAAATCGTTTCAGGAACTATTAATTCACTAATGCGCTTTTCATATTGACCAGGACCTATAAAAAAATTAAAACCTTGTTCCCCGTCAGAAAAATCAGACTTAATTTTTAGCAATTTAATGCGCATAATAATACCCCTTAATTACATGTTAAATTCTCGGCAGGTCTTGGATAGGCGGTCTTTATAGCCCCATTCTTTCCAAAACCAACTCCAGAATCTATTCCTTTGTCAACTACTACTATTATTCTATACCCATTTACTATGGCCTTAGAAAAATAACAATATACTTTGGATGATTCTTTTTTGATTGAACCTGAATCTCCCACAGTATCAAAAACTAACTTCTTAATATTACTTTCAGACACGTTTGATGTGACAGCCGAAAATCTTGTTCCGCCACTTATTTCTCCAGTAACATGTTTTTTCCATAAGTGTTGCCAACCCCAATCATTAGTGCCTTTTTCAATCCAACGCACTGCAGAACTAGAATCTTTGCCAGCATATTTTACAACTTCAAGGTCTTTTCCACCATTTTTTATTACTCCTTCCAAAATCTCATTACTCGCTCCACTTCCTTTCAATCTGACTATTGCGGATTCTCCTTTGGAAACAAACCATTCTGTTAATTTTGGGAACTTGCTTGTTATTTTACCGCTTGCAAAGTCTATTTTTAGCAAAGCCAATTCTGCAGCCCTGGCTACTTTACTGCCTTGCGTGGATTTTTTCGCGCCATTCAAAATCAAGTTAATCTTTCTGGTAGTGGTTGAAATCTTTTCAGCAGTTCCAATAATTTTGATGATTTTGCTGCCTTTAGCCAAGACATTCAAGGCCTTGACAGCGCCAGTCTCTAGAGTTGCTGCAGGAACAATCATTAAGACAGTAGAGCCAGCGTCAAAAGCGCACCATACAGTAAACCAGCCATCATCAAGACAGCTTCCAATAGTGAAAAACTTGGCGCCTTCCCAACCAAGGCCAACCCAATCAACTTCTTCTATCGTAAATGGAATTTCATCCTGAACGCAAACATCAGAATTGTCATAACAAGTTGCGCTTGATAATCCTTGCTTTTGAACAAGAACACTTTTTGATATTCCCGCACTTACTGCCACTGCTTTGGGAGTGCAAAATTCAACTAGAGAAACAGCCTTCCAATCACTGGTTTTTTTGGAATTGTCTTTTCCAACAGCATATGCCCTAAAATACATTGCTCCAGATGCAGTGCAAGAGCGTAAGGCGAGGATTGAAGCATAATTTCCAGAAATGTTGATTTTAGGATAAGAAACTTTCGAAATGCTAGTTCCATTAGTGTAAGGCGAATACTCCACTCCGGTTTCTTTAATGCTGCCTGAAACCTGCCATTCCAAACTGCCAATAAAATCCTTTTCAATACTGTCTGTGAATTCTGTTACAGTGACAGAAACTCCCGAAGACCCACTGCAAGCCCCACCAGAACAACCATTAGAGCAATTTTCAACAAGCCTTGCGGCATTGCTTGAAGAACAGCTGGCGTTTGAACTGCCCGCATTATTGCAAGTAAAAGATTGGTAATTCTGGTAAACGCTTCCAGACTGGCAGAACTTGCTTCCAGCAAAAGCGTCAGTTCCGCATTGAGAGTTAGAAGAGCAAGTTATTGATTGGTTAACGCATTTTCCGCCAGAACAAGTTTGACTGGAACTGCAGGTTTGAACTGTTTTAGACTCAAGCTTTGAATTTGAAAAGCAAGAATTGCTCGAGCATCCTTTAGTGTAGCAATAACGCTCTTTCTTTACCTTATTGCCTTCACAATAATTGCTCCAAGAATCGCAAGAATTGCTTCCACAGTCTTCAGCCAATTCCTGCTTTTTCTTGCAAGAATCAAACCAATACAAGTCATTGTTAGAGCAAGACTGATACGATTGAGGAATGCAAGCTGGTTGTTTGCATGCCCCATTAGAACAGCCGTTAAGGCACGACTCTACAAGGCGGTCGCTTGTGCTATTCGAGCATTTGGCGTTTTGTGTTCCGGAATTCTTGCAAGAGAATGTTTTGAATTTTTGGTAAACTTTATTGTTTTTGCAAAAAGGATTTCCGGTAAAGTCATTAGTTCCACAGTCAGAATTTGAACTGCAAAGCGGTGAATTACAGTTTCCATTAGAGCAGCCAAAACTGCAGTTCTCGTTTCCGACACTGGAAAGACTTGAAGGCCATTCTAAAAAAGAGTCAGAATCATAATTACTGCAAGTTTGCTTTACAGAACCGCTACATCTAGTCTGCCCGCTGTTGCATTCGTTTGAATTGCAAGAGCCATTATAACAACCATTTGAGCAAGGGAATGCATTAGTGAGACCGCAATTGTCAGTCCTAAAAGCCATTGTACTGGCGTCAGAGCAAATCCAGCCGGGAGCACATTGATTGCAAGACCCATTGGCACAACCATTAGGACAGGCCTCAATTACCCGATTTTCATCATTGTAAAAGCAAAATCCAGAATCGCAAGAGAAAGTTCGGAAAGTGTCACTGGCAGACCCAAAAGAACAAAAAGGCATGCTCAACCAACTATCTTGCCCGCAAGAACTGCTTGAAGAACAAGCTTTTTGTTGTTTAGTGCTATAAAAAACTTCATTGAGTCCAGGATATCCTGTACTTCTGCCATTATCCCAAGAAGCGATAATAAATCCATTACCTGAAAGAATTCTTGGAAAATTAACAAAAGAATCAACATTAATCTCTTCAGGCAGGCTCCAAGAAAGCCCGTCAACGCTTTTGTAATAGTAAAACTTTGTGTCAGTGTTCAAAAAAGACCCAAAAACCATGTGAAATCCTTCCGAATTAGAACTTATTGAAAACCGCCAAGGCGCAGTCCTTGAGAATATTATTCTTGAACTTTGCGACCAATTCAACCCAAAATCAACTGATTTTCGCACAAAAATAGCATTTCCGCAAGACCAGGAAATAATCAAGCTTTCAGGGCTATCTTTCTTTCCCAAAACATTTTTTTCAAATACTGGCTGATTATTGCCGCTCAACTCACAATTCAATCGACCATTATAGTCTGAAAGCTTCTGGATTGAACTCCAATTAGCGCCACTATCAGAGCTTAAAGTAGTATAAAGTCCGGTGCTAGTTGTAAAAGAAACCAAGATTTTAGAACCATTAGGCAGCATTGCAGGATATCTTGAACTGCTTGAAATCTGCTTTTTTGCAGACCAATTCAATCCAGAATCAGAACTGTTAGAGTAATAAATTGTGCCATACTCGCCAGTATTGCCTTTCTCAAGCCAAACCAAATGCAATTTTCCATTGAAAAATGAAATAACCGGGGAAATAACATTAACATAATTTCCACTGTACAAAAGCTTCGCAGGACTCCAAGTGTTTCCCAAATCCAGACTTTTTATAAAATATATTTTGCCAAAATTTGAAACAAAGCCATCTTCCTGCCAAGCCAAATAAATGTTTTGTCCATCAGCAAAAACACTAAAATCCCCAGCTACATTCAAATCAGTTATCTTTCTTGGCATTGACCAAGAATTTCCTTTATCAACGCTTTGTGAAAAAACAATATTCCTCCGCTTTATTCCTTCTCGATAAGTTTCCTGCGTAGAAATCCAAAAAGCGGCCAAACCTTGCGAGGTTTTAACAATTCTTGAAGAACTCACAAAGTTAACATAAGTATTTCCCGAATCAACATTATTTGTAATTTGTCCTTGATACCAGTTAATCAACGGTTGCTTTTCACTCGAAACAAAACAAGCAGACACCAGAACCAAAACTAGCAATAAAAAAAGTCTCCTCAAAGAAAACTCCCCCACAAAACAATCCCGGCTTGCGGGCTTAATATGCCTGCGGTTGACTTTTTCTCAACCCCGTGGTTGATTTTTTTTCAACCTCAAGCATATTAATGCACGAGACAGGATTCAATGTAAGGTAAGCCAATACCCAATGGTTTCCCAACTAAAAGGAAAGCGCTTTTGAAAACAGCCTTTTGTTTTGGAAGCGCTTTCCCCACTTTCACAAAAAGCCCGGGATTTGAAAAAAATGACATTGCTTGAAGAATTCTGCAAAAAAATCATAAACCAACGCTTGATAGAATGGTTTGGCATCCGTCACGCGAAAGTGCTTTCAACAATAAAAAAGCACGAAAAACTACTGGCCTCTGAAATCATCCTAATAACCTGCATTGAAAAACAATACGCCCTGCAAGCGCTTCAAGAGCTACGCAAGGCAAAACTAATAGGCTTTAATGGAGAACAATACGTTCTGGACAACGAAATCGAAACAATGCAAAAACTAATGCAAATGAGTGAAAAACAAGGAATAAAAGCAGTATCAAAGAGCAAATACTCATGAGCCAAATCAAATGCGTAATTTTTGATTTCGGGGACACTCTAGCGCAAAACTCTAAAGCTGGCTTTCAAGTCAGAAAAAACCCTGCAGAAATTGCAATTTTAAAAAAGCACGGTTTTGAATTTTCAAAAAAAGAGATTCTTGAAGCTTGGATTAGAATGCGAGAAAAAACCAAAGACATACCAGCCGCAATAAGAATGAAGGACAAGTACATTTATGCAAAGACACTACTGGTTGAATTAGGGCTAAAGCCAAACTTAAAGCTCGCTAAAGAATGCGAAAAAAGCTACTATAATGCCTTGGAAGAAAAAATCAAGCCAATGCCAAATGCCCTTAAACTCTTAAAATATTTGACAAAAAAGAAAATTATAATTTGCGTAGTCTCGAACACCAGGATTGGCTTTAACAGAAAAGCGGCAATTAAGCTCGGAATGAAAAAATACATCAAGCACTTCATTATGTCTCACTTGTTCGGAAGCGTTAAAAGCGACTTGAAAATATTCCGCCACGCTTTAGAAAAAGTTAACAAAAAAAGAAAAAACAGGATAAAACCAAAAGAATGCTTAATGATTGGGAACAATGTCGAGGAAGACGGGGCAGCAAAAATGATTGGAATGAAAACCGCAATACTAAAACCAACAATAATGCAAGAACACTTGCTAAAAAAAATAAAACCAGACTACTTGATTAAAGACTTGAAAGAAGTTGAAAAAATAGTGAAAGAAGTTGATTAAACAATAAAGGAATTATTATGGAATATGACTTTTCAAGACCAATCCACTACTGCGCTAGCGTTTTCGTAATTCACGAGAACAAGATTCTTTTTTTGAAACAATCGAGAAGCAACTACTTATTGCTTCCTGGAGGCCATGTAGAAGAGGATGAACTTCCCCACGAAACTGCGGTTAGAGAAACGTTTGAAGAGACTAGTTTGAAAATAGAATTACTGGAAAAGTCCAACGAAAAAGCAAGAACCAAAATAGTCGAACCATTGCCTTTGCCATTGTGCATGCGATTATTGCCTTGCAGGAACAAGAAAGACATTGATTTTTTATACACTGCAAAAATAATCAGCGGAGAACTCAAAATCAGCGAAGAATCAACAGAAGCAAAATGGTTGTCCGAGCAAGAAATCCAAAACAGCCAAGAAGTGGGTCCAAATCTGAAATATTACGCACTAAAAATATTAAATGAAAAAAGGGAACAGTAAATGCCAAAAAAAGTCAATTGCGCTTCCTTCATTTTTGTTAAAGGCAGCAAGTTTTTAGTTGAGAAAAGAGCAATGACTAAAGCTGTTGATCCTGGCGCTTTGGAGATTCCTGGAGGACATTTTGAAAAAGGAGAGACTGCAGAGCAAGCGTTGTTAAGAGAAGTTAAAGAAGAATTGAATGTAGTTCCTACAACATACAAACCATTATGCAAACTAGTTTACAAGCACCCTAAAGAAACCCAATTATGCCATTATTTTGTAATTACAAAATGGACTGGAGAAATCAAGAATCAAGAAGCAGAAAGCCTGCAATGGCTGGACTTTAGCGAAACCGGCAAAATTGATGTTGCACCAGACAGAAATGCAGTGAAGATATTTATTGAAAGCAAAAAACACAAGGATGCAATTCTGGTTTTTATTTTTAATGAAGACTTTTCAAAAGTATTAATGCTTGACAGAGTGAAAAAATTTGGCTTTGACTGGGGTTTTATGGTTGGCAAAGCCGAAAAAGGAGAAAAAACCCATGAAACAGCCAATAGAGAAGTCTTTGAAGAATTAGGTTTGAAAGGATTAAAATTTAATAAAATTAAAGTCGTGGAATACAAAACCGACAATCAAAAATGGAGCCACCATTACTTTCTGGCGCAAATCCAAAAAAGCACCAGAATCAAATTTCAAAAGTCTGAAGTACACCAAATCAAATGGTTTTCATTAGACAAACTGCCAAAAAGCAGGGCGCCAGACAATCCAAAAGAAATACTTAAAATTTACTGGCAAAAAACTAAGAAAGTTTAGCATTTAAAACAAGAACAGCGCATTCTTACATTATGGCTCAGGATTTCAAGTGTGTTATTTTCGACTTTGATGACACTTTGGCCGATACTGCTGCTGTTGTTAAAAAAATCAGGAGTGCGGTCATAGAGCAAAAGATATTGAAAAAACAAGGCTATGATTTCACGAAAAAGCAAGTGATTAAAGCTCTGGCTTTAATGGACAAGCAAGCAGCAAGAATGCAAGAGACTGAAAGAATCAAGAACCCGATAATTTTCGCGCAGTTTTTCCTAGAAAACCTCGGGCTAAAGCCAAGCTTAAAACTCGCGGAGCTTTGCGAAAAAAACTTCCAATTGGAAAAAAAGAAAAGAATCAGGCTATTTCCAAACGCAAAAAGAGTATTGGATTTCCTAAAGGCAAAAAAGAAGACACTGTGCGTGATAACAAACGCAAGCAACAACTCAAACAGGCGAATAGCGCAAAAGCTAGGCATTAAAAAATACTTCAAGCACTTTTATTCATCGCATTCTCACGGCGGGCTCAAAAGAGACTTGAAAATCTTTCAAAACCTGCTAAAACAATTAAATAAAAACGCAAAGCAAAAAATCAGGCCAGAAGAATGCTTGATGGTGGGAAATCACGTCGGAGACGACGGCGCTGCAAAGCTTGTTGGAATGAAAGTCGCGCTCTTAAAACCGACATTGAAGGGAAAAGAGCACTTGAAAAAACTAAAGCCAGACTTCATGCTCAATGACTTAAAAGACATTGAGAGAATCGTCAAATGAACAGCCAAGCTTAAATATCACTTTGTATACAATTTGTACCATGGTTTTGAAGTCGAAATTAGTGCACTTGCGGCTTAATGCGTCAATGGTGAAGGAAATCCAAAAGGCCTGCGTGGACTTTCATTACCAAAGCACTGCGGACTTTTTGCGCGAAAGCGCCCGCGAGAAACTGCGATTTTTAGAAAGGCAAAAAGCATTGAAGAAAATCAGCGGCAAGGAAGAAAAGGAAGAATTAAGCGAAAAAAAGCTCAGCGAAGCAGTTGATGAAACACAGCAGGAAAAGCACGAATTGCATTACTTCAGCTGAAGAATTTGGAAAAATAGTCAAATAATGCCAAAAACGCCAAAAAGAATAAAAATACACACTAATAACTATTAGTTATTGAATAATAATTAAAAGTGATTTTTATGTCTAGAACTTCAGAAGTTTTGATTCAAAAGCCATCGCCAACACTAAACACTGTGCTAATGGTGGAAAATGTCTTGAAGAATTCCAAGGAAAGCGCAGTGTCAATTGCAGAAATCAAGAGAATGCTTCCAAAGCAAGTCAATCACTACACGCTAAAGGCAATTTTGGAATACTTAGAAGAAAGCAACAAGATTGCAGTAAGCCTGAAAGGAATAACTTGGATTCAAAACAATAACTCCAACTTGAAGAAAGCAATAGCCAAGGGACTGGAATTATGAAAAAAGTCAGAGTAGTGCTTTCTCCAGAAGCTGAAGAAGTCTACAATTACTTGAACGCTCAAGCTCCAAAGTCAAAAATTGAAAAGTCAATTCTTTCAGCCCTAACCAAAAAGACAGAATTAATCAAGGCAAACCCGCATTACGGCAATCCAATATCGAAAGACAAAATCCCGCAAGAATACTGCAAAAAATATGGGATAACAAACTTGTTCAGGGTTGAATTGCCAAATTTTTGGAGAATGCTTTACTCATTGACAGACAGCGAAAGCAGGATTGAAATAATAGCTTTCGTGCTTGAGATTTCCGACCACAATAAATACAGCAAGAGATTCAAGTATAATTGATTCTTCAAACTAGTCTTTCAGCTGAAGCACTTGAAAATAATCCTTTTCCTGCTGGCCAATAAACCCTTCATGCAATACTTCTGCATTCTCGAATTTTGGAAACTCGTGCAAGAAAGTGCCTGGAAGGCACACTAAAGCAAATCCCTTAGGCTTCAGGAATTTGAGAATGTTCTTGTCTTCCAGCAAATGCAAGGAATCAATGCAAACAACCCAATCGAATTTTTCTTGGGTCTGGAAGTTTTTCGAAAACACATAATCTATCCAGGAAAGCTTTGGCTTTACTAAAAGCTCGTTAATGTCTACTCCGACAACTCTGCCCGGCTTGAAGCCCCGGTCGTACAGGAAGCATTCAAACCATGCCTTTCCAATTCCCAAGTCAAGCATTGACTGCTTTTCTTTCAAGTGCATTTTCAGGAAAGGCAATGCCTGCTCGAATTTTTCCAATTGCTTTGGCTTCCAAGAGTCATAGATTTTGTCAAAGAATTCTGCAGGCATGCAAAAGTAATGCAATTGAGGTTTAAAAAAACTCCTGAAAAGCCAAAGCGCTGATTGCCGAAACCAACAGTGCAATTTTAAAGAATTAACGAAAGTGTAAAGCTTTTAACCAATTCTGGATTGCTAATGTTAAAAGCCCCAAAGGGAGAGTGTTGCATTTGGTTGATATTCAAAAGTATTTGGCGGAAAATTCAGGCATTGTAGACAAGGAAATCGACAAGTTGATTCCACACAAGATTTCTGAAGAATGGCTGAATGAAGTCTTGGGAAAGGCAGACTACAAGTATGATGTTGAAAGCATTCAAAGAGCGCTCATTGACCCATTATGGGATTTGATAGATAGGGGCGGAAAGCGCTGGAGACCAGTCTTAATGCTATTGTGCGCCGAGGCAGTTGGCGGCAATCCAGAAAAAGTGAAAGAATTCACTGTACTTCCTGAACTAATCCATAATGCAACCTTAGTTGAAGATGACATTGAAGACTGCTCAGACCTCAGGAGAGGAAAGCCTTGCACTTACAAGCTTTTCGGGCTTGATGTTTCAGTCAATGTCGGCAGTGCAATGTACATTTTGCCTAACATAATGATGTACAAGAACACGAAAAAATTGGATGATGCAACAAAATGCAAAATTTATGACATTACTTGGGAAGAGCTGCTCAGAGTTCACACTGGCCAGTCTTCAGACATTTACTGGCATAGGGGAAACAAGTTGAATGTTTCAGAAGCAGAGTATTTACAAATGTGCGTTAACAAGACGGGCGTGCTTGCGAGGTATTCCTGCAAGCTTGGAGCAATCTTGGGAAAGGGAAAGCAGGAGCAAATTGACGCTTTGGGAAAGTTCGGGGAAAGCATTGGAGTCGCTTTCCAAATACAAGATGACATATTGAACCTTGTTGGAGAAGAGTTCCAAAAAGGAAAAGGCGTTGGGGAAGACATTCATGAGGGAAAAAGGACCTTGATGGTCATTAAGACTTTGGAGAAGGCAGACCCTAAAGACAAAATCCGCCTTGCGGAAATAATGAACGACCATCCTGAAGACCAAAAGACAATTGATGAAGCAATTGCAATAATCAAGAAGTACAAGACCATAGAGTACGCGCGGGAAAAGGCAAACAAAATCGTGAAAGACGCGTGGGTAAAAGTCGACAAGGTTTTGCCAGAATCAAAAGCGAAAGGAATCATGAAAGACTTTGCAGACTTCATGGTTGACAGGAAAATCTAAATGCAGCTTTTAGAGCTTTAAATCCAGCTGTTCCCTGACTTCCTGCTTTG
>JAUSFL010000006.1 GCA_030649735.1 Candidatus Iainarchaeum sp.
ACACCATTGCCCATGCGACTTTGAGTACACCAGCTTGAAATATCTACAGTGCTACCCGAAGTGCCAGAAGAACTTCCACCAGAGCCATTTCCACCATTGCCCGATACATTTCCAGAGTTAGTGTTTCCTCCAGTTCCTCCACCACTGCCTCCATTAAAGTCATTCTGGTCTCTTGCTTGCGGAGTTTGAGTACAGCCAGCAAGCATAATTGCAGCCAGTATAATCAGAATTATTAGTGCCTTTTTCATGATTTGAACTATATTATCAACAATCTTTCCTTTAAAAACCTTACTGGCTTTTCTAGCCTCTGCAGTCTTACTCGCTAATATCTTCTCTCCTTATTTCAAACCCGAATTCCAAAAGCTCTTCTGAAGAAATGCAAAGCAAGTGCTGTTCAGAGCCGCCGCCGCAAATGATTTGCGGTTTGGAAGCAAGAGTTTTGTCAATCACTGTCTGAACTCCGTAAACGCTTATTGGAGGAACAGCGCCAACTTCATAACCGGTGATTTCCTCAACTTCTTTCGGAGTTGCCATGCGCGAAGTTTTGGAATTGAAAATTTTCTGGAGCTTTCTTGCAGAAACCTTTTTGTCGCCTGAAACAATTGCAAGCACTGGCTCGTTATTGTCCAAAATAAAAAGAATTGACTTTGCAATTTCGCCAACTGGCACTTTCATGAAGTTTGCAGCCTGCTGTACGGTGTGAACTTTCTTGCTGCAAAAAATAAGCTTTGCCTTGAGCTGGTTTGCCTTGATGAAGTCTTCAATCATTTGGAATTCACTAAAGTATTAAAAAGCAGGAAATGCTTTTAATTTCACATCCAAGTGGAGGAAAATTATGAAATATTCATTGATTATAATTGCAATATTAGCTGTTCTTGCGATTGCCTTGGCAGGCTGTGCTGAAAGCGAGCTGCAAGGAGACGCACTAAAGCAGTCATTGGAAGGCAAGTACTGCAAGTCTTCAGAGCCTTACCAAGACACTGTGCTTGGTTATTTGGAGCAAAAGGACGAGATCTTAAATCAATGGTATGCGGTGATTGTTTGCAAGGAAAAAAACTTGAACACTGGAAATTTTGAAGTCAAAATTCGTTCTGACATAATAACTGGAACAAGCCTTGACGAAAATTCAGCCTTGGAATTTTCTAAAAAAGCAGAGCTTGAAGGCAAGAATTACTTCATTAGGGGCGATCCATTCACTCCAGAAGGAAAGCTTGACAAAAGAAGAATTGAGTACAGGTTCTATCAAGAAAATGGACTCCCGCAAAGCATTGAGGTTTTTATGGTTTTAAGGAATTCTGACAGGACAGCAAAGCCTGAAAAGACTTTAAGCATTGACTGGCCTGCAAGTTAGAAAAGAAAGCGCTGAAAAACTCAGCGCTCTTTCGCTTCAAACTTCAATCCAGCCTCTTCAGCAAGAATGCTGGCTTTTGGGGTTTGCTCCCACGTAAATTCTGGAAGCTCGCGGCCAAAATGGCCGTTTGCTGCAGTCAATTTGAAAATTGGCCTCTTAAGGTCTAATTCCTTGATGATGTTTGCAGGCTTGAAGCTAAAGTGCTTTCTCACAAGCTCTTCAATTCTTTCTTCAGGCACTTTATTGGTGTCAAAGCAATGCACCAGAATGCTCACTGGCTCTGCAACTCCAATCGCATAAGCGACTTGCACTTCGCACTTTTCAGCAAGGCCGGCCCGCACAATGTTTTTTGCCACAAAACGGCAGTAATAGGCTGCAGAACGGTCTACTTTAGTGGGGTCTTTTCCTGAATTATGGCAAACAAAGCCATTTGCAGTGAAAGTATGGCTGCCTGGCACAAGTAAGTCATACACGTGTGCGAAAGAACTTTCAATCTTTTTAACCTTAGGGTAGAAATGATTCATTTTGTATAATAACTCAAGTTTTTTGAATTCTTTTTCAAAACCAAGCTTGCCTTTATAGGTTTCCAGAAAGTTTTCGAGTTTGTTGTAAGTTAATTCTTTCGTTGCTTTTCCAGTCCTAGCCCTAGTAAGTCTTCCAATATTAGCTTGGTCTTTTTGATGCTCGTTTGTTGAAAGTTTTTCCCAAAGCAATCTTATTCTTTCCTGCTGATTAGGGATCCTCAGAAAGTTTTCTTTCTCTTCAAAGTTTATTTCATTAAGAATTTTTTGTTTCCTCGGCAAATTAAACCCTATTTCTTCTTTAAAAACTCTGGCACTTTCAGAACCTTTAACGCGGAGAGCATAAACAATCCTTCGAGAGGTTGCTTCTCTTCCATTAATTTTGAACTTTTTTCCAGCATTATCAGTTGTTTGAATTCTTGAAACAACCCCAAAACTCAATAATAATTGCTGAACTTGCTGTATTAAAGTATAAGAAGTTGAAACTAGTTTTATGTCCGGAAAACTCTTGTTTCTTCCATGAATTCTTACACCCCCATCAGTGTCAAATAAGCCCCTAAGAAAAGCTGCGATAACGCTCTTTTGTGCCTTAAATAGTTTTTCTGGAACTGCCTTTTCCCAAGATCGTTTATAATCCAAGCCAATGTGCTTCAAATAAGCTCTCAGCTCAACACCACCAACATAGGCCCAATGGCCAAAAATCTTCCATTTACTGCCAAAAAGCCTTTCATATAACTCACTTATGTTGCTTTTTTGTTCCGATTCGCAAACACAAACAGCTATTGCGCCATCCATCATGCAATTTCCGTCTCCAACAAGCAATCCAAGCAAGTATGCATAATCATCAGTTAATTCTTTTGGCAGATCAAACTTGTTTTTTCTGGCTTCGGCAGTTCCTTCCTTATAATTATAATTAAAATCGCTCAAATCTACCTTTTCTCCAAATAATCTGTTTTTTTTATGGATTGCGATGTAATCGCCTTCTTTTAATTCATCCAATCTTTGCCAAACATAATCGCCTTTTTTGTCAATGATTCTAACACGCTGGTTTTTTGAGCCTTCTAAACAATAACCATCATCAGTTGTGACAGCAAAAGTTTCCATTTCACCATTATCATACCATTCTTTTGCTGGGGTTGGATGGATATCAGTCTTAACAAGTAAATGATTCTCGACAGTTTCCTGCATATTTCTAATCGGCTCTAAACCTTTTTGCGTGTTAATTAAAGAATTACCTTCAACACAAAAAGCCCCTCCCCCATGATAGCCTGCGCCGCCGTAAGAGTCAACAATGATTTTCCTTCCAGTCACTCCAGAATCTCCAGGCGGGCCGCCAATCACAAAGTCGCCAGTAGGGTTTACGAAAATTTTTGTTTTGGAATCAATTAAATTTCCGCAAACTGGCTTGATTACTTTTTCAAGAATGTCGTCAAAAACTTGCTGGTGCTTTACATTAGGCGCGTGATGAGCGCTAATTACAACTGCCTCAAGCCTTGCAGGCTTTCCATCCTTGTATTCAACAGAAACCTGGCTTTTTCCATCAGGCCTAAGGTACGGAATTGCCTTGCTCTTGCGGACTTCAGAAAGCTTTGCAGTTAATTTGTGCGCCAAGGAAATAGGCATTGGCATTAATTCTGGAGTTTCATTGCATGCAAAGCCAAACATCATTCCCTGGTCGCCAGCGCCCTGCTCTTGGAACAAGCCTTGGCCTTCAGTGACCCCTATTGAAATGCTCGGGCTTTGCTCGTGCACTGAAATCAAAACTCCAACAGAGTCAGCATCATAGCCTACCTCTGGAGAATTATAGCCTATTTCGCGAATTGTCTCTCGCGCAATCTTTTGATAGTCAAGGACTGCCTTAGTGGTTATTTCGCCGGCAATCACACACAAGCCAGTAGTCACCAAGGTTTCAACAGCAACCCTTGAGTTAGGGTCTTGCCTTAACGCGGCGTCCAGGACAGCGTCTGAAATGTGGTCGCAAATTTTGTCGGGGTGCCCTTCAGTAACCGACTCCGAAGAAAAAATATAATTTTGCTTTTTCATTAAAAATTCCCCCTAAAAGACTGTAAAGCAGGCATAATGAGGAAAGAATAGTTTATTAATAATTTTTGAAACAAATATTCATTAAAGAATATAATTAGTATGTGTTTGAGAAAGAGGGCGATTTTGATTGACTGCAATTCCAGACCTGAGTGAAATAAAATTCAAGAGAAAGCAGTTCAGCCTCACGCAAAAAGAGCTTTCCCAAAAGTCGGGGGTTTCGCAAAGCCTGATTTCAAAAATCGAGGCAGGAGTTTTAATCCCTAATTTTGAGAACGCTAAAAAAATCTTCGACTGCCTGAACGCGTTGAAGGAAGACTCTGAAGTGAAGGCAAAAGACATAATGCACAGGAAAATTTATGGAGTGAAGCCGAAGGAAAGCCTGCAGGTCGCAATAAGGCTGATGACTTCCAAGGGAATTTCGCAAATGCCTGTTTTGGAAAACAATCATTCAGTGGGAAGGATTAGCGAAAGGCTGATTGTTTCAAGAATAGGCTCGCGGGAATCATTCGGGAAATTAAGCGTTGAGGAAATAATGGACGACTCAATGCCTGTAGTTCAGGAAACAACGCCTTTAAGCGCGGTGACAGAACTGCTGAAATACTCTTCAGGAATCCTTGTCGGAAGCCATGGGAAAGTCGTTGGAATAATCACAAAAACAGACTTGCTGAAAGCAAGCATTGCAAAGAGAAAGTAACTTTTTAACGTGAAAAAAGCCCAAAAAAGGCATAGGTTTAAATATTTCCCCGCTAGGGAGTTATATTATAGACACTTCTTAACTGTGCCTAGTTAACTGTATTTTTCTTTAGGGGGTTTTGTTTTGGATTTTAAGCAATTCTCAATGATGGCAGTAATTGCCTTAATGATTTCAGGCCTTGCCTTGGCTCAAACCATCAAGGCGCCAAGCCTTGTTGAAATAACCCCGGAAAACAAGGAATTCACTGTAAAAGTCACTAACGACTCAAACAAGCCAGGCACTATTTCAATTCTTTTCTCAAGCCCAATGGACTATGACATTCAGCCAACGCCAGTAAGCATTCAGGCATTCACTACGCAAAGCTTCAAAATCAAGCTTTCCCCCGACAATTCACAGTCAAACCAAAGCTTTGAAGGCACAATAATCGCAACTATAGGGGATTCTGCAAGCAAAAAAAGCATTGAAGTCTCAATTTCAGGCGATTTTTCAAAAAAGCAAGGCCAATCAGGCAGCACTGGCTTTTTTGCGCTGCCAAGCCTGGGAAACTTGAGCTGGGACCAAATTTTGGATATTTTACTAGTAATTATAATTGTAATTCTTGCAATCGCGTTGTTTGCAAGGCTTGTGAACAGGGGCAAAAAACAAGGAGAGTTCTGAAATGAAAGCAAAAATACTCGCGGTAATCATTGGAATTTTCATGCTGGCTTTTGCAGCGTACGCGCAGGCAGAAGCACCAAGCCATTTGGAACTTGAAGTCTTGAATCCGCAATCAGGCGCCTTGATAAGCCAAGCAAACGGAAATTACCGGATTTTGTTCAAAGTTTACGACACTAACATTGCCGCGGACATTAACGCAAGCATTTACTACTTTGATTCAAGCACAAAAGCAATAGTAGAAAACCTGCAATTGAAGACACAAGGCAATTGCACAAGCATTGACTGGACAGCAAAGCCAACTTGCTATTTTGACTGGAACACTGCGGGAATAAACACTGCAGCGCAATATTTACACACTATAGCGCAAGACTTGAATGCAGGCTGGTCTACAACATTCATTTTTGGAATGACAATAGACAACACTCCGCCTTCAGGAGTTTCAATCCAAATAAACAACACGCAAGCATTGACAAACGAAACAGGGCTTTCTCTAGGCTTAAGCGCTAGCGCTGACGCAAACCAAATGCAATTCTCCTGCGACAATTCAAGCTTTACTGCGTGGGAAAACTTTGCAGCAAGCAAGGCTTTAGACTTGGCAACTGGAAATGGAGCATGCAATGCAACAGACGGCAACAAAACAGTTTACTTCAGGGTTAAAGACACCGCAGGAAACAATTCGGCAGTGGCTTCGGATTCAATAATTCTTGACACCGTGGGGCCAACAATTGAAATAACACAGCCGCAGGGCAATGGATTCGACAATAATTCAAGAAGGCAAATCATTGCAAGCATTTCAGACAGCCTTTCAGGCCTGAAAATCAGCTCATTAAAATTCAGGATTGACGAAAAAAGCAGGGCTTTGGGAATCTTTGCGGATTATTCATTGGCATTCGCAAGCGACACCAATGTTTTGACTTACACTCCAAAAACAATAGACTACAACAACGGGCCGCACTACATTCAAATAGACCTGAATGACATTGCAGGAAACCAGGCAACTGAAACAGCAAGCTTCAATATTGACTTGAATGCGCTTGACGCAATAACAGACTTGAATGGCGGAATCCAAGGAAACATGCAAATAACAATAGCTTGGACTGCCCCATCACTAGCCGGGGCAGACTTGAACTTTTACAAAATTTACAAAAGCCGAAGCCCAGTGGTTGAAATATTCAAGCTGGCAAGCTATTATGCAAAAACAAACAGCACAATATTTGATGACAGCAACATTGCAAAAGGAAGCACTTACTATTACTATGTGACAAGCGTTGACGCCGCGGGAAACGAAAGCAAATTATCCAATGAAAAAACCGTCCAAGTGCAGGGCTTTGTGCAAATAAGCTTTGACAAGAACGCAATAACACTGGAGGAAGGAACTTCATACAGCATTGAAGTGACAGTATTCAACGACACCCAAGAGTCAAAAAACATTGCTTTAACCGCCTCAAGCGATGACGGCAGATTGAACGCAGAGCTTGGCTCGACATACTTCAGGCTCAACCGCGGGGAAAGGACCACATTTTCCCTTTCACTAATTGCTGAAAGCAACGTAAGGTCAGGCGACCACGAAATCACAATTGAATTAAACTATGACAATTTGACAGTTACAAAAACAATTGACGTCACTGTAGGAAACAGCGATTTTGTCAGCTTTGACATTCCAGACCCTGAAATCTGCAATGAAGATTACACAATCATAATTCCAGTCGACATTACAAACCTTTCAAGCAACACCAAGACAATCAGCCTGACTGCATCAAACAGCACTTTCATGCCTTACTGGGATGACAGTCCAATACAATTGGATCCTGATGAAACAGCAACAACAGACTTGATATTGAACAACCAGCCGGCAAACGGGCTTGAAGGCCAGTACACAATCCAAGTGACTGCAAGAAGCGGCAGCAATATTTCAGTCCAAGACTTGGAAGTGAATATTTCAAACTGCAATTCTTCAGGCTCAAGCGATTTTTCACTGACTGTTGACAATTCTTCAATAGAAATCCGCAAGAACGAAAAACGGAGAATCGAGTACAGGATTACAAACAATTCAGACTTTGACCAGTACTTTCACGTCAGCGTTGAAACAGACTTGCACACAGACTACAATTCATTGATTTTCGTGCATTCTGGAGACACAGAACGTGACTTTTCTTTAGTTAGCGCGGGGCCATTCCAGGAAGCCGACAAAAGATACGATTACAAAATTATAGTGTCAAATGACGACTTCACTAAAGAAAAAACAATCAGCGTCAGGGTTCTTCCAACACACTACTTCGAGTTTTCAGCAAGCGTGCAAAGCCTTGATTTAAGGCAGGGAGAAAGCATTACAATCCCGATTGAATTCGACAACGCGGACTACACTGAAGACTTCACTCTAGGCATTGAAAAAAGCGATTCTGCAATCACAACAGGCTTTAGCGAACCAACATTCAGAATGCTTGCAAGGGAATCAAAAACCGTGAATTTGACAATCACCGCGCCAAGCAATGCGGCATTAGGAAGCAGGACTTTCAAAATCACTGCAAGAACTGGAAGCGTTCCAACAAAAAAACTGGACTTGGGCCTTAACATAACAGCGGCAATCCCAATTCCTGAAACAACCCTCCTGGACATTGAAAGCTATCCAACACAAGTGCAATTAATGCCAGGCCAGTTCAAAGAAATAACTTTCATAATCTACAATCCATCAAGCAATCCGGCAAGCACCACAATAGAGCTTTCAGGGCTTCCGGACGGAGTCTCGCTCGAAGAAGACATTATTGAAACAATCCAGGCAAAGTCCAGAAAGACAATAACCGCAGTCTTGAAGGCAGACAAGACAGCAAGCACTGGAGACTTTGAAGTTGCGGCAAGAATTCAGGCGTTTGGAATGACTCAGACAAAAAGATTCAACCTGACTGTCGGAAACCAGCAGCAAGGATTCCTGTCAGGAATAATTTCAGGATTTTTGACCTTGGGCGAAAGCGTCTGGCTTGGAGTATTGGCATTAATAGCGATAATTGTTGTCTTAGTAATGCTTGGAAAGCTCGCAGGCAATGGAAAGCCCAAAGAAACATGGGTTCAAAAATAAAGACTGAATCCATTCTTTAATTCTTTTAACTGATTCTTTGCAAAACAAAGGCGATAATTAAAGCCCAAAAGTCAAGTTTTTTAAGCCAGTTCAAGCATTATAGTCTATCATAAAGAGGCTTTGAAAATGACAAAACTTTCAAAAACAGCAGGCGGCTTTTCGCTGCCATTAAGCGACAGGGAAATCAAAGAGCTCGAGCTAATTCCAGAAAAAGAGTACGAAATACTCAAGGCAAGAAAAGGAC
This sequence comes from Candidatus Iainarchaeum sp., assembly GCA_030649735.1. GTDB lineage: Archaea > Iainarchaeota > Iainarchaeia > Iainarchaeales > UBA10191 > UBA10191. The sequence goes on from JAUSFL010000006.1 coordinate 8,584, forward strand.
TCTATGTTTTAATGGACAAGCACTTGATAGAGGAAGAATTCCTCACAAAGCTTGACGACAAAATCTTCGCGCTCCTGGAAAAAAGCGCAATCCAGGACAGGGTTGAGGAAAAATTCGAGAAAATGCTCAATGAGCTCGAATTAAACAGGTTTAACGAGCTCTTAAAGCAGGGAAAAGTCGAAAAATTCAAGGCATCGGAAAAATACAAGAAAGCAGTGTACAAAATCAGCGAGATTGAAGAGAAAAAAAGCGCGGAAAAGCCGGCACAATCCATTTCCCAATTTTCCAAAGGAAAACTATTCATTACAGTAAGGACAGAACAGCAGGCACGCGAGCTCAATGACAAGTACGGGAAAGAATTAAAGGACGGGCAACTGAAAGGAATCAAGGAATTCGACAACTCATACTATTTGATAGACACTGACTTGCTCAGCGAAAAAAAATCCAAACTAATAAAACTATTGCAAGACTGCAAAAGCGCAAGCGCAGAAGACCTTGCAGTAAAGCTTTCAGTCCAGCCAGACCTGGTGAAAGGAGTCTGCGCTTTCCTGAAAGAAGACGGCGAAATCATGGAAAAAAAGCGGGGAATTTACAATTACATACCGTGAGGTGTTGATTAAAAATGGCTGAAAAAAACGAATCTAAAAAAATCAAGAAATTAAGGCTTGGAAAAAACAAGATTCTCGCCGGAGTATGCTCTGGAGTTGCAGACTACTTTGAAGTTGATCCTGCATTAATCAGAATACTCTGGGTTTTGGGAACAATCCTAAGCATTGGAGCAGGAATACTGGTTTACATCATAGCCTGGCTGATAATGAAAAGCAACAATTGAAGGCGTTATTACAGTATGAAATGCCTAGTGCCGATTTTAACCAAGCAAGAGTTCAAGCCAGAATTCATTAACGCAATCTTGGACAAGGCCGATGATTTAGTCCTGCTGGCAGTCATTGACAAGACAGACCTTGCAGGAAAATTCGGTTTTGCAGCAACGGAAATAATGCAAGCCAACAAAATAATGGAAGGCATTGAGGCAGAACTGACAAAACTCAAGGTAAAAGTCGAAGGAATTGTGGAATGGGGCTCAACAGTAATCAAAATTGACCACACTTGCAGGCTCAAAAAATGCGAAACAATCTTCCTCCAAAAGCAAGAAGGCAAATCCTTTGCCGAATTATTGAAAGAGCTCGAGAAAATCAAGGAAAAAAAAGTCAAGATTGAAGTGCTCTAAAAAAATTAATGAAATTAAAAAGACTCGGGCGCCACAGTATTCTTTCTTGAATAAAACCTTGAAAGGAAAATAGCCGGCCCAAAAACAAGCCCAATATTTGAAAACACAAACAAATTCTTAAATTGCACTAATGACAAAGCTTGAAGTACAACAAAAGCCAAACTTAAGAAGTAAAACAATGTTAAAGTGCTTTCAACAGTTTTGATTCTCTCAAGCGCCACAGACATATTCTTTCTTAAAGCATAAAATTCAACTATTACAGCAAAAGCAGATATAGGAAGCAGAACCACGACAAAAGCAAACTGCCCAGATAATAAGAAATACAAAATACTCAAAACCCAAGTTAAAAGGAAGAACCAGCCCCAAATCTTAAAACTATTGGCCATCTTTTAAACCATCATTTTCCAAAAACAATCTCTTTCGCCAGAGGCAGCTTTTCAGCAACTTTGGCCTGGTGCTTTTCAAGGAATTCTTCAACAAACTGGGTAGTGAATTCCTTGTTTTCAGAGTCAAGTATTTTGCCGGCGCGGTAGTCTTCAATGATTTGATTGAGCTTTTTAGTGTTAGGGTAATGGAAGCGAAGCATTTCGCAAACTTTGCAAATGTCAGGATTTCCGCCTTTCTCGCGCTGTTCTTTAACTGTGGGCTGGCCGCCAGTAAAAGCGCGCATTATCTTCCTTCGCGCTTCTTTAGGTGCGTCTGAAAGGAAAATTGCAGTGTCGGGCTCTGAACTGCTCATTTTCTTGCCTTCCTGCAAGCCAGACTGGTGCTTGAAGTAAATGAAAGACGGCTCTTCAATATTATATTCCCCCAAGCGTTTTGCAATGTCCCGCGTCAAGCGAGCGTGAGGGTCTTGGTCAAGGCCAATTCCAGTGACTGACGGCATTTTTCCAGAAAATTCTGGAAGCTGGGAATGCAAAATGTCGGCGTATTGCAAAAGATTTGCGGAAATTTTTCCCAAGTCCAAATGCCCATACATTGCCTCGTGAGTATTTGCGGTTATTTTTTTGGAAAGCTCGAAAGCAAAAGAGTAATAGCGCGCTGGCATTCTGCTTTGGACATAAACGTCTTTTTCAGAAAGCCCCAAAGCCAATGCGTGAGAAAGATTTTCTACGGAAAATTCCCGCGCTTTCTTCAAAGAAGGCACTTTCTTGTCAGGCCTGCTCACATAACCGTCCAAATCGCAGATTGCAAACCTGTTAACTGCACCGCAATCCTTGAAAAACTTGAACAAGTCAATGTCAACCTTGTGTCCAAAGTGAACATTGCCTGAAGAGGCAATTCCAGTCATATTGATGAAAGGCTTTTTTGCAATAATGCGATTGAAGACTTTTTCAAAATCCCTGTGCGCAATGACAATATTACGTTCGAAAAAATAATGGGTTAATTTTGAAGACATTTCTTCAGGAAACTTCTTCAACCCAAATTCCTTGAAAACATGCTCGTAATCGCTGATTTCAGCAGAACCCCAAGGGTCTATAACAGTATGATCTTCCAAAAAAACACCTTTAAAAATTAAACATTTCTTAAATTATAAAGAAAATGCTTGTTTAAAAAAGAATGGTGAAAAAATGGCTTTGCTGGAGAATAATAAGGTAGTTGAAAGGGGAAAGCTCGAGAGGGACGCTCTTCACGAGAAAGGCTTTGGGGAATTGAAGGACAAGCGCATTGTGCTTGACTTGTTCGAAGCCTGCTATTTGATCGAGAAAGAAAAACTCAATGTGGAAGACGCAAAAGGAAAGAAAGTTTCAGCCGAGAAAATAGCAAAAATCGCCTGCTTAAAGGACAAGAAATGGCATTCAAAATTCGCGGTCTTTGAAGACTTGAGGAACAAGGGATACTGCGTAAAGACTGGATTCAAGTTCGGGTTTGACTTCCGCGTCTATCCTAAAGGAAAGAAAATGGGCGAAGACCATTCTCAATGGTGCATTAGCGTAATGAACGAGCAGGACAGGCACTCAATGACAGAACTGTCCAGAAAAGTAAGGCTAGCGCAAAATTTGAAAACGCAATTGCTCATTGCAGTAGTGGACAGGGAAGACGAAGTGAATTACTATCAAATAAACCGGATTGTGCCTTAAACCATTGAGAAAGCCAAAAGCATTATTTCTTTTTCTTTGAGGCAGTACTCGCGCTTCTTGATCTGATGAACATTCTTCCAATGAACAAGACAATGGCAAGCATTCCTAAAGCAAGCAGAATGACACTAAAGCGCAATGTTGAAATCGCGGATTCTACAGCAAATGCTGTCGGAGCAGAAAAGATTGACGCTCCAGACAAGACAATTGTTGAAGAGCCCATGTCTGCCTTTACTTCAGCGGCTGTCAAGGCGCGCCTGTAAACGCGCAAATTGTCAATGCTTCCCTTAAAAGCCAAAGAGTCATTGTTCACTGCATTTCCAATCCGATACTTTGTGGCGCCTGCAGAAGCATTGTTGAAAAAGAACACTGTTGAGGCAGAGCCCACCCTATAAGTTGGCGTGACTAAAACTCCATCAATGTAAAACTTGTTTCCTGAAACGCTAACCACATATGCCAAATGATGCCAATTGGTTTGCCTTTTAGGCAAAGCAATGTAAGCGTCAAATGTGGGAGTGCATCCGCTGGCTGCACCGCGGACTTCAAAAGCGCCATTGTTTATTGCAAGTTCAAAAGGATTAGTGCAGTTTCCAGAATCTGCAGCAAACCAGTCATTAAATCCCAAAGTTGTTGAAGACACTTTCACCCACGCAGTTATTGTTCCGGCAGTCAAATTGTCAAAAGAATCATTTGCGTTCAATTGCACGTAATTATTTATTCCATTAAAAGAAAGGGCCTTTGAGTATTTTCCATTCACCCAACGGGCTCCAGAGATTGTTCCAGCAAAGCCGTTTCCTGAAGAGTCAGTGAGATTAATGCCTTGGTTTTCATTAAAATTATAGGCTGCAACAATGCTGCTTACAGTCGGCATTGTAATGCTTTTTATTGGAGACAATGCAGATTCATTGCCTGCCGCGTCAAAAGCGCTGACTGCATAATTGTAAGCGCTGCCTGCAGTCAATCCGGCATCAGAATATGACGTGGCAATTGAAGAGCTAACCATTATGCTGTTTCTATAAATATTATATCCCGCAACTCCCACATTGTCTGTTGATGCAGTCCAAGACAAATTGACTTGCGTTTGGGAAATTGCTATTGCAGCCAGTCCTGCAGGAACGCTTGGCGCTTGAGTGTCTGGGGGAAGAATGCAAGAAGCATCGCAAGTTCCAGGCAAGTCGCACTCGCTTCCTACCGAACAGTCAGAATTGCCAAAGCATGCTATTGCATAACCGCAAGTGCTTACTGAAGCATTAGTTATTGCAAAAGTTATTGGCTGGTTTGAACTGTCGGAAAGCGCAACATTTGAAAGATTTATCTGTGAGAATCCGGCATTGTCTGCATGAAGCGTTAAAGTTGCCAAGACTCCATTCACTGAAACACCGCCGCTTGCCATCCTAACGCACGCAAACTTTGAAGCAAGCCCGGTGTTTATTTGCCAAATGCTTGAGTCAGTGCAGAAAACCTGGCCAGCTGTTCCCAAAGCATTCGAAAAGCCCGCGTTCTTGAAAGAAATCACGCTTCCATCATACTGAACGTCAAACTGGAAACCGTAAAGATTACTAATGCCTTCAGCGGCAATGGAAACAGTAAAATCTGAATTTGGCGAAGCAACAATGCTTGAAGGCTGGATGTAAATTCTTTGGGCTTGAGAAAAGCCGGCAAGAGCCAAAAGAACCAGCAAAACAAACCCAATCTTCAAATTTTTTCTCATTTGCATTACACTTAATCCTTTTCTCTTTTTAAACTTTCCCAGAATTTCTGACAAATAATCATTAGCAGGCCTGTCCAAAATTAGCAGCAACTTCCTGCAAGTCGCTGATGTTCACTCCGTCATTGTCTTTAACATCCGCAGGGTCTCCAGTAGCATTTCCAATCCTTAAGGCAACAAAAACCAGGTCAAAAACATCGACTTTAGAATCATTGGTCAAATCAAAGCAAGTCCTTGGCGGAGCAACGCCAGTGTATTCGAAAGCGCCAATGTCCCAGGCAGTTCCTTGAGGCCTTGAAACTCTGTCATAATCTTCGCTAAAGCCCGCAATTGCTGTTCCATTGTTTATTGCGGGGCTTGCTGATTGCAAATGAAAATCAAGATTTGCCGAATCTGCAAACAATGGGTTTTGGCCAGTAATGTCGCTTGCATCGCGCTTTGCTGGAGTGATTCCATAAAACAAGTTGGTTCCTTGAGTGAAAGTCCCGCCATTCTCTGCAGTGAACTGCCAGCTTGCGCTTGCCTCAAAGCCAGAGTAAATTATGTTGTTCCTGACATCGCCAGTAGTGTTTGCGCGGTACCAGACAAAATAAATCGTTGGCTTTTTCACAGTGCCAATCACATTGTTGTAGACCTTTACGTTTTGAGTGTCTTGAATGACAATTATGGAATTTACAATGTCAATGAAAACATTGTTCCTTATTATCCAGTCAGAATGCAAAGAGCCAGTATAGGCATTTCCAATAACTGCCTCGTGGCTGTCCGTGCAAAAATTCTTTTCAAAAAGCATGTTTTGTGCGCCAGAGCCGAAAGTCTGAAAGCAATCAACATGGCATTTGGTAGTTACATCAATGATGTCACTGGCTGTGCCGTGCATGTAATTGCCCCTGAAAACCCCGTTTGTTCCAAAAAACCTTGTATAATCACAGTCTCCCAAATATGCGTTGTCTATTTGCTTCTCAATGTCGTTGTTTTCAACCAAATAATTCGAGCCGTCAACAACAATTCCTATTTGCGTTTGGTACAAGTGGTTTTGCGAAACTCTTGTTCCATCGCCATCGCCAATGATTCCGTACTTTCCAATGTCATGAATGTAATTGTTGACTATTTCAATATTGTTGCCTGCAAAGTCAATTCCATCTCCATTGCCGCCATTGTTTGTGATATCAAAGCCGTCAATAATCAAATTGGAGCCATTAATGTTAAAGCCAGTCACAAAAGCCTGCTGTTTTGTTTCAGACTTGATTGTGATTTTACTTAAGGAAGTGCCTGATTTTGAAATATTCACAATCCCAGCTCCAGTGTAATTTCCAGGATAGGCCAAAACAGTGTCTCCAGCAACTGAGGCAGTGAGAGCGGCAGAAATTGTTGAGTATTCTTGCCCGCTTCCAACGCACCGGATGCTTGTTAAAGCGCAATTGCCGCTTGGTTGTGCTGGAGTTGTTGCAGAAGCCTGCGCTGATTGCGCGCTTTCATTATTTGCTGCATCAAAGGCTGAAACTTTGTAATTGTAAGTCGTGCTCGGACTCAAGCCAGCATTCTGGAAAGACGTTGTTGCAGAAGAGCCAATGTTCACTCCGCCGCGATAAACATTATAGCCAGTAACTGCAACATTGTCAGAGCTAGCAATCCAAGAAAGATTAATTTGAGAGCTAGAAGCAGCAGCCGCAGAAAGGCCAGAAGGCACAGACGGAGCAGTAGTATCAGGGGCAGTAATAGTGTACACTTGCTGTTTCACAGTTTCAGAATTACTGGCAGCATCAACAGAATAATACCTCAAAATATTGCTTGAAGAAATTGAAATCGCGGAAGAATAAGTCATTGACGGGGCACAGCCAGAACCAAGGCAATAATAAGTAATGCCAGACTCGTTCCGGGAAAGCGTAATGCTTTGCGTGCCAGCGTAAGTTCCCCCTAATGGAGAAGCTGTCGTTACTGGAGGAATAGTGTCTTCAGGAGGAGAAGCGCCAGTAAACTCGTAAGCTCCCCTTGTCCAATTAGTTCGCGTGTTGCCTTCCATGTCCACATCGTATGGAGCGCCAAGATTTGTTCCAATCATAGTTAATCCGGAAATTGTGTTTCCCAACACATGCAAATTTCCAGGCACTGAAACAAAAATTGCGCTTGCTGATGGAGCAACTAAAGAATTATTTCCAGCACAATTCCCGCTTGGATCGCTTCCCCCATACTGGATGCATCTCCAATAGCTTTGCGCGCCAGTCGGCCCGCCAGAATACCAGTAGGTGCCCCACACATTATTGTAGTTTTCAGTTCCTGCAATGCTGGCGCCGTAACTATTATTTATCCACAAATTATTCTTGACATCATAACCAGTCGATCCGTTTATGGAAGCAACTCCAGGATTTGCATTAAATCCATAAATTGTGTTATTATAAAACTTCAAGCCGTTAATCGTGCCAGTACTGGTGTTATCAATGACTGGGAACGCTGTCGAACCGCATTCAGTGGCGCAAGGCCCTTCAACAAGCTTGAATACATTGCCGTAAACTTCATGGTTAGTGCCAGTTCCATACAATTGCACAAACTGCCCGGTTCCGCGAATGTCTTCAAAAATATTCCAGCGAAGTATGACTGAACTGGTGCGGGAAGCCCATCCTTCAGCATGCATTGGAGCAGTAGAACGGTTCCTTGCCAAATAACTATACTGCAAAGTGGCAGTGCCGCCCATTAGAAACCCGGCGCCTTTAATGTCGTGAATGTACAAGTGGTCAAGCAAGCCGTTAAAAGCACAGCCGCCAACGCACAGCATTCCATGAGGGCCAGCAAGAGTTATTGGCAAATTAGTCGCGTTTACTCCGTCAATTTCATAATGGGAAATTGTAATGCCTGATACATCATTATCAAAAGTAAAACCTACAGCGCCAGAGCCAGTTGCATCACTGCGGGAGCGAAAGCCATAGCCAGTAGTTGTCCCATTGTTTGCAGAGCCAGCACCGCAAGAGCCATCAATAGTCCAATAATTTGTCGAAATGTCCCATCCTGAAGGAAACTGGGCCTGTGTTCCGCCTTCAGCAGAGCAAACTGAAAAAGCATTAGACCATCCAGTTGCTATGTTGTGATCTGCTATTGTGGCTCCCTTGATTGTTATAACGCTAATGCCGCTTTGGGCAGTGTCAAGGGCAACAGCCGTATAATTTCCAACAGCCACGTAATAAGTTGCGCCCCTAGTAAAACGTCCGCCAGTTCCCGCGGCTTTTGCGGCAGCAAGTGAAGGAAAAGCAGTAGTCCAATCATTGCCGCAACTGCTAGTGCAGGAAGAGCCGGCGCGGATGTAAAAAACATTGGAAGGAACGGCTTGAAACTCGTAAGCCCCAATGTCCGGAGTTCCAGAAATTGCATTTCCACGAATATCTGTAGAATAACCCAAGCTTGCCCCATTGTTTATTGCAGGACTTCCTGATTGAATGTTAAAGCCGTCATCTGCAGTGAAGGGAATTCCGTCAGCGCCTAAAGGGCTTGATGGATTAATGAATTTTGGGTCGCCTTGGAAATTGCCAATTCCAGAAACATATCCAGGAGTAGTAATAGTGGAATCATAAAGATTGTTCGCGCCAGTAAGATCTGGATAAATCCTTGGCTCGCCAGTAGACCAGCTTTGGCCTGAAATGATGTTGTTTCTTCCATCCCAATTGCCTAAAAGCCTTGCCGGCCCCTTGAAAACATTATTGTGGAATTTTACCGCACCAATTGAAGTGTAATTATGCGGCTTGAAAACATCCCCGTTCGAAACAAAAACATTGTATGCAAAATTAAAGTTTCCTAAAGGCCCTAAATGGGCGTCCAGCATGAAAATGTCCCCAGTGTCCCAAAAAATGTTCCTGTAAACGTTAAGGCTGTAATTGTTGTTCTCAACCTGAAATACATCCCTGTGCTTTCCATCAGCAGGGCCTACATTATGGATGAAAATTGAATCCTGCATTGTAACTGTTCCGCCGCCGGCATACTTTATCATGTCTTCAGCGCTGTTCTTTTCAAAAGTGCTGTTAGAAATTGTGGCATTGGGAACGCGGATGTAAAGCGAAGTTCCCCAAGCGCCAGAAAAATCCCCTTTCACAAAAACATTCTTCAATTCAAAAAAATCGCCATTACAGCCAGCGCATAAAGCAGCATCCTGCAAGTCAATTGTATAACCACCGGCCGCGGGAACAATAATCTTGTCCCTGTCTCTTCCATCAACAGTAATGTATGGGTGCTTTATTGCCATGCTGTCGATATAAACAATGCCATTTCTTCCAGATTCTTGCGATCTTGCAATAGTGATTCTCTGGCTTGCGGTTCCAGCCTTTCCAGTGGTTAAAGCAGCATAACTCAGGCTTGAAGAGCCGCCGTCAATGAAAATCGTGTCGCCCGGATTTATAGTAGTTTTTCCAGTAAAATTAAGGCTTGTCCAAGCATTAGCCCAAGAATTTCCAGTAGTGTTGTTTCCAGTCGGTGAAACATACCAGCTGGTGGAAAACGCAAAACTGGCAAAAAAC
>JAUSFL010000039.1 GCA_030649735.1 Candidatus Iainarchaeum sp.
AAAAGGTCCCTTCGTCTGGTCAATGACAACCTGCGCGTCAGCATGCTTGCTTTTGTATTCCTCAAGCTTTTCAGTAACCTTTTGCTCTTCCTCAATTTTCTTTTCAGCGGCCTCAATTTCTTTTCTTGTTGCTTCTTCCCATGGAGCCTCAGAGCCAAGCGTAAAAAACGCTTGCCCGAATTTTGAAACACCTTCAATTGCAGTCCCGATTTCAAGGTCAAGCTCTTCAAAAATCCCTCCAACCATTTTCAAAAAAGAAGGCCTCTGCTTTGCCTCGGAAACTTCTTCTGGAAATTCTTTTACAAAAGCAACATTCACGATTTTGCGCAAGTCTTCGCTGTCAATCTGTGTAATGCGCTCAAGGATTGTTGCAAGGTTTTGCTCGCCAGACAAAATCAAAGACTTTTGGATATCTTCAAGCTCCTTGATTTTTCCCGGCGCATCAAGCGAAGCAAAAAAACCAATCATGCGCTCAATAACGTCCCCAACAGTTTCCCCCGGCCTTACCCTCAAAGCCTCTGGAAGCCTTGAAAGTTTTGCAATTGCAGCAGGGTCTCCAGCCAAAGAATCAATTTGAAGCTTTAACAAATTCAGGCCAGCAGTCAAACCCAAAGATTCCACATCAGTTGCCATCAGCCTGATTAATTCTTTCAACGGAATGTTTGCAGCCATTGCTGCATCGGCATTTGCAAAAAACGCTTCAGCCAAAGTATTGAAGTCCACTCCAGTTGAAGCGGCCGCTCCAGCCAATTCATTGAACAATTCCTCCGCTTCTTCTGCTGAATCAACAATGCCTTCCTCCAAGGCCTTTGCAATAAAATCAGAAACAACACCCAAGTCCTGGCCGGTTTCCTCAGAAGCCTTCGTTGCAAATTTCAGCAAATCCATGGACTGAGAAGCGTTTAAGCCCGCTTGGGTAATCCTGTCAAGCGATTTGGCCAATTCTTCAGTTGAAAAAACAGAAGTCTTTGCAAGCTCGTTTAATTGAAAAACAAGGTCTCTTGTCTGCCGCTCCGTTGCCTGAAACCTGACAGCAGTTTTTTGCAAAGAATTTTCAAGGTCCCGAAGCTTTGCCTGCGCATCCGCAAGCACTTTAACAAAAACAGCAAAAACTCCGCCAACAACCACCGCTTTAAAATTCTTAAAAGTACCTGTTAACTTATCCAATGCATTATCAAGGTTTGGCGTTGCCTCATCAGAAAGAGACATTTTTACTACAAGC
>JAUSFL010000041.1 GCA_030649735.1 Candidatus Iainarchaeum sp.
GCAGGACTTAAGTCTGGCTGCTTGATTGTTGTTCCGCCAATGCCGTTCAAGGTCATGTCTGTAAAGTATGAAGAGCCCTGGTAAACCTGATCCAAAAGTTCTGCGGTGTTGATGTTGCTTGAAATTATCGGCTGAGTGTAACGATAAATCCTATAGCTTGTTTCGTTCTTGTCAGTGACGGCTTCCTTCCAAGTAATGAATGTTTGACCATTGTGGAATTTTGCCTGAATGTCCGAAGGCAACGGAATGCTTTCAGAATTTGTTCCTTCAAAAGCAACTTCCAAATACGGCCTTAAGTCTGCCCGCGGATTTTCTTTAGAAATGAAAGACTTGTTGTAATAAGGCCCTGTTGGAATGTATAGTCCCAAATTTGAAGAAGGCAAATTAACCCAGGACTGAACAATGCCTGCGAGCTCAACGTCATAATAAGCCTGCGAGCCTGCAACCCAGTTCTTGAAATAAACAAATCCAGCCTGGCTTCCAATTGCAGTTGTAATGTCTCCTTGAGAGCTCCATGGAATTTGGGCTGCCTTGTTATTGAATGTTGCCTGGCTTTCAACCCATACGCCAGTCCCGGAAGAGTCAGTCAATGCATAAATTGGCTGCTTTATCCCGATTTTTCCCTCCGGCTTGTCTGTCAATGAATCAGTGTTTGAAAAAAACCGCAATTTTGCAGAATAAACTCTGGCCCCTGAAGGAATGCTGTTTAGGTCAAAGCGCATTAGCGCCCTTGCTTCAAGTGAAGGGCTTAAGGACCTGTAATAAATTGTAGCATCAGACCCAAAGTTTAGTGCCGGCTGCGTGCTTTTTACTATGGAATCGCTTGCAACTCCTTTAACGTCGCAGGAAGCGCACTCCCCAAATCGCTGCGTCACTCTCTCGCCTGCAGCAAAAACAGAAAGCAAGACAAGCGCCAAAACCAAAATTAAATTCCTGAAATTCATTGCAAGAAACTAAGAAAGACTCAAATATAATATTTCGCCCGCACTCCCGAAAGCAAGTTAAGAAAACGCAAAGAACGAAGTGAAAAAGCTTGAAATCACTATTTGGAAAACCAGGAACAAAATTAGCGAGACAATGAAAATCAATGGAAAATACTTTATTCCCTGCTTTGCCTTTCCTTGATTAAGCACTCCCAAAAAAACTCCTGCAAAAAGCGCGTTTCCCAAAAGCAAGAGTATTGAAAGGTTTTGCATTACTGCCGCAGAAACCCCGATTTTTGGATTCAAGAATGAAACCTGGCCTGCTGCAAAAGAAGAGGCCTGCGTTGCCTGAATTCCCTGCAGCATTGAAAGGAATTGTATTGAAATTGCCAAAAGCAATGGCGCCGCAATCAATGAAACAAACCCGACAAACAATACGTAAGTCCTCACGCTTGAAACCATTTCTTTCCTTAATTCCTGGATTCTGCGCAAGTCCATTGCAGCGCTTTCCAATAATTTTGCCATGTGGCTTCCTGACTTCAGGCTTTGCGCAAACAATGCAACTGTTTCCCTCAATTGCCTTGAGTCAATACTTGCGCTTAGTTGCTGGAGGGCTTTTTCAAAAGACTGTGTTCCCAAAGACTTTGCTGAAGCGATTTTTGCCTGCTCTGAAAGAACTCCAAACTCTGGCCTTGCAGACTGGCGGAATGCAGCAAATGGTGTAAGGCCTGCGCGAATGTTATTGGCTATTAAAAGCAAAAAGTCCGGGAGAATTCCCTCGATTTTTTTCGCGCGCGATTCAGACTTGTAGTAAAGCTGGAGGCCAAAGAATTCAATGAACAGAAAGTATGACGCAATTCCTGAAACAACGCACACTATAATTATGGTGGCGGCATCAAAAATTTTCACAAAACCAGCGAAAAGTAAAACCAGGGCAAAAAAAAGAGCAAGTGAAAAAACTATCGAATACAGCGCGATTTTGCCGGCCCTGTCCTGAAGGCTTCCTTCAAAGCCAGCGAACTTCATCAATGAATAAAGCTTTTCGCGCTTTTTTCTTGAAACCAGATTTTCGAATCCTTCAAAGCCCATTCCATAACACCTTTAATCAAAAATTTTTGGAACCCTCGAGTTCACAAAGCCAATCAAAACAGCCTGCGTGACAAAAGCCGCAAAAATTATTTCAAAAACTTCAAGGTCTCCGACTGTCGCGCCGCCAAGGGATGAAAAAATCACCAGAAAAGTCACGCCTAAAGTCGGGATTGCGGCCGCAAAAAGCAAGTACATCAGGACAAACAAGTTCAATTCTGAAGAGTAATTCTTTATTGCACGCTCTTGCTCTGAAAGCAATAAGTCAACGACTGAAGTTATTGAATTCGCCAAACTGCTTCCAGAGCGCAAGGCAGTCAAAATCTGCCAGCAGGCTTTTGAAAGATACTCTGATTTTGAATTCAGCGCGATTTTTTCCAAGGCCTCGATTTCAGAGTCTCCGGAATTGATTCCTTGAATGACTTTCTTGAACTCGAATGAGACAATGCCGTAATTTGATTTTGCAATGTTCACCATTGCGTCATAAAGGCTGCTTCCTGAAGAAATTTGGACAAGCATTGAACGCAAAGCCAGGATCAGTCCCCTGTCAATTTCCGAGGAAATTTGTCCGGCAATTATTTTCGGCGAGAAAATCGTGATTGCCAAAAAGACTGGAAAGAAAAGAATTCCCGAAAGCAGGGAGAACAATAAATTAAAGCTTCCCAAGACCAGTCCGCTGATTGAAAAGACAGCAAGGATTGCGAAAGCATAAACAAGCGAGGAAATAAAGCAGGCCGTGAGAAAGTTTTTTGCGGGAATTTCAATTTCCGCCCTTTCCAAATCAGCGCCTATGCTTGGAATCAGTTTTTCAAAAAAGCCGCCAACCCAAAGTATTCCGACCTGGAATCTTGAAGAGCTTTCCTCAGAAAACAGCAAAAACTTCAGTCTTCCCATTTTCAAGCGCTCCTTTCCTCAAAAAACTTTTGCGGCAAAGCCTTTTTTGCGACAGCGTCAAGCAGTTCTTGCTTGCTCGCGTAAAACTCTTTCATTACAGAGCCGACATTGTTGACTGAATTCCAGCCATTCACTAGCATCCAGTCAAGAATTTCTTCCCTTTGCGCCAGGTCTTGCGCGATTTCCTTAGCTGTCATTCCAGTGTGAATGTTCAATTGCTGCAAGTACTTTGAAGCCTGGTTGACTTGCTGCCAGGAATCATCCCTTACTGAATACTTGAAAATGTCATTGATTGCCAATTTTTGCTCAGAGCCTCCGGCTTCAAACTCTGCAATCTCAAAAGTCTTCCTCAAGTTTGTCCTGCGGTCCCTGTACTGGACTACAAGCAAGTCCACTGCCTCGATTTCCAATGGAGGAATGCTTATTGGCGCTTCAGTCAGCCTGCGCAAGGCCTGCTTTGCGGAGTCAGCGTGCAAAGTGCTGTACACTGAATGGCCAGTGTGCAATGCCTCGAACAAGACTTCGGCCTCTGAAGGCTTTCTGATTTCTCCAAGAATCAGCCTGTCAGGGCGCATTCTAAGCGAAGACTGCATTAAGTCAAGCATTGAAACTTCTCCCGCGCCTTCAGGATTTGGGTTTCTGGTTGTCAATGGAACCCAATTCCATTTCAAATAATCCGGCAAGTCAATTTCGCGAACGTCTTCAATTGAAATAATCCTGTGGAATGAGGGAATCAGTGAAGCGAACGCGTTCAATACTGAAGTTTTTCCGGAAGCGGTTCCGCCAACCACTATGGCGCTCATTTCATACTGGACTGCCTGCCAAAGCATTGCCGCAATTTGCGTGCTTAAAGTGTTTCCTTTTCCAATCAGGTCAATTACTGTCCACGGAGTCCTTGAAAAACGCCTGATTGTTATTGTGTTTCCAAAGCTTGAGATTGGAAACAATGTCGCATTGACCCTGTCTCCAGAGCCCAAGTGCGCGTCCAAAATCGGCGAAAGGTTTGTGATGTCTCTTCCGACTTTTCTTCCGACTTGCGAAGAATAATTAGCGATTTCTTCCTCGCTGGCCAAAGTGATGTTTGTCTGCATCCACCCGTGCCTTCTATGGTAGACTGTAACTGGGGTTTTTGAAGAATTGATTGCGACTTCTTCCAAAAGCGGGTCTGCCAAAAGCAATTCGATTTTTCCAAGGCCGTACATTGAATGCAAAAGATTTCCCGCAAGCAATGCCAATACCTCGTCTGAAAAATCGCTCAAGTATTCCAAAAGCTCTTTTTTCACTATTGCCAAAAAGGCTTTCTTCAACTCTGAGTTTTTTGCAATGTCAGTGACTTCAGCCAATTCTACAGGCAATTTTTTTGCAATGTTGTCCTTCAAGGAGTCAAGGAAAATTTGCGTGTAAATTCCCAAAGTGGGGATTTGCACGTTGTATTCCGGCATTTCGTCCTCCAGCGAGTAAAAAATGAAGACTTTCGCGGGCACAAAGTCGACTTCAAACCCGTAACTATCAATTATTTTTTGGCTTTTGAATCCTTCAACGCTTTGGGAAAGGGTTTTGACAAAGTAGACTTTCGGGCTTTGAATGAACGAGCTCGGGTATTCAAGCCTTAAAAGCCCTTCAGCGGCAAGCGACTTTCCGACTTTTTCAATGCTTGCAACGCTCCAGTTCAATTCTTTCGCCACGTCAGAGAAAGAAAGCACTTTTTTTGCCTGCAAGAGCTTCATCAAGGAGTCAATGTTGGTTTCAATGACCGGCTCTGCATAAAATGGAGACTGCTCTACCTTAGGCATTCAAAAACACGATAAAATTACGGTTTCTAGTATTAAAAACTTAACGAAAAAGAAAGCCCTACGGACAACTTGCACTCTCCGCCGAACTTTGAAAGGCAGGAATTCTAATGCTTTTTCTATCTTACTTCCCTATGAGCTCAAAGACTTGGGAAGAATTGCCTGAAAGAGAACAAAAAAGTATTTGGAAAAATGGATTAAAGAAACCCTAAAGAATGAGACCTCGCTTTCTTTAAGAAAACACATTGTGAAACACTCGAAAGAAGTCCATAAAGAATTCAATAAAAGCCCGGAAAAATGGTCTGCAAGCATGAGAAATTTAATTGACGCCTTTGATGAATTGCACAATTCCAAACCAGCAACCCAACTAAGGCTGAATAGATTGGCTGAAAAATACTTGATAAACCAAAAAAGATACACTCCTCCGCCACAACCTTAAGATTTGCAATCATTTTCAAAAAGCGGGGAATCCTTCCGTCAAATGCCCCGCTCTCCAAAAGATTTTTAAATATTACAATGCATTACATTGTATTGTATGGAAAACATTTGCGTAAGGCTGGATTCCGCGCTTGCAAGGCAGATTGAGAAAGACATGCAGGAATTCAAGTATTCCACAAAAACAGAATTTATTAGGGAGTCCATTAGAGACAAGCTAAAGCAGCTGGCTGAAGAAAGAGAAAGAAAGAAAGGCTGGCGGGCGCTTTACGCGGCAAGGGGAATATTTAAGGGAAAAGGCAAGGCAAAGACTGACGAGGAATTCAGGAAGCTGACTGAAAAAGCAGGGCAAGAATACCGTGGAATGCTTGAGAAGAAATTCGCTCAAAAGTGAATGTCTTCTGGCTTTGCAACTTCCACAAGATCGGACAATGCCTCAAAATGC
>JAUSFL010000042.1 GCA_030649735.1 Candidatus Iainarchaeum sp.
AAAGAATGGAAGCTGGCGGAGACAGCACTTTCCAAAGCCCTTTTGACGCGGCAAAAGCACTCAAGACGCTAGTGCAGTACTACTCAATCAAAGAAGCAAGGAAAAAAGCCGCAGAAAAACCAGTTGCTGAAAAAGCAGCAAAGCCAAAAGTGGAAAAAACCTTACCCAAGAAAAAAACAAAGCCAGCAAAAAAGAAAAGATGAAATGAATGATCACAGTTAAAAAGGCAGTGGAAGTTGAATGCATTTATTGCAAAAGCAAAAATGACAGCTGGCCAATTGTTGACGGCAACGGAGAATTCTTATCAGAAGTAACTGTAGAATGCAAAAATTGCAAAAAGAAATTCAAGCACAAAGTCACAGAAGAAGATAAAAAAATAATTAAGCAACGCTGGGAAGAAACCAGCAATAAGCCATGGGCTAAAATAGCCTAATTCTTTCTCGCAGCCTTCAAAATCTGCTCTACGTCTTCAGTCTTTCCCTCGCTTAAAAGCTCAAAAATTCTTTTCACGTCAAACGCATTGCCAAAGGAAGTTTCAAGCAATTTCTTTTCAAGCATATCCAATCCCATTGCAGAAACGCTTTTCTTTTCAAGCTGCAAGGCACGCAGTTCAGAAATTGTCTTCTTGAAATCTGCAGAGTCAAAATTCTTGTCCAAGGAAAGCAGTGCTTTTTCAGAAAACTTTTTTTCAATGCCTGAAAAATTCACGTCGCTTTGCGCAAATCCTTTCTCCAAAGAGCCAATGCATTTTACGCGAATCAAAGGCTCTAGCTTTCCAGTGTTTTGCTTCAAAAAGCCTTCAATTTCCTGCTCTACATCAGCAAGAACTTTTTGCGGCCTTGCATCCTCAAACTTCAATTTTGCATGGAATGCCTTGCGCTGTTCTGGAATCTCCTTAAACTCTAAATCCATGGTTTTAGAGTCCAAGATAAAAACTCCTTTTGGCTTCAGGCATTCGGAGCTTTTGATTTGGGTTGTGATAGTGCTTCCAGGCAGAAGAAATATTGTAGTGCCCAATTGCTTTTGCAGGCTCCAGTGCAAATGCCCATTAATCACCAAGTCAAATCCTTTAGGCAAGTCTTCCAAAGCCAAAGTGGCAGTCATTTCATCATCAAAAGGCAAAAAGTCAGTGAAAGACTGATGCAGTACCAAAACATTCAAAGCATTCTTTTCAGGAATTGGCTTCCACGCATTCAATGCATCCCTCGCGTATTTTTCAGGCACTCCGCCAATCCCAAAAACAGCCACTTTATCACCGACTTTTTCCACAACTGACTTTGCAGCATGCACGTGCAGCAAAGAGCCGGCCTTTTGCAAAACATCAAGCGCGTTCTTTCTTGACTTGCTCAAGTGCTCGTGAGTTCCATGAATTGCAATTATTGGAATTCCAGAAAAGTCAAAAGCAGACTTGCTTTCTTTCTTTTCCAAAGAAACACTTACGCCGGATTTTGCGGCAGAATTTGCAATCTCCAAAAGCTCAAACGCGTCATGCCATGACTCTTGCGTTGGAATGCCGTCATCAAAAAAATCCCCGGCCATTATAATGCAGTCGACGCGCTCGTTCACTAAAATTTGCAAGGCTTGCTTTGCCTGCATTAAAGCATCGCCAGAACGCTTGCCGCCTGCAGAAAAGCCCAAGTGAGTGTCTGAAAAAATTCCGACCTTCAATCCACAGCACCCTTCAATAATTCTTTAGGGAACAAAAGCAAAGGCCGCAAAACCAAAAACTTTCTTTCAGAATCGAACTTTTCAAAGCCGGCAATTGATTTTTCGTCAATTTTTGAGTCTGAAGTCGCAAAGCAAACGCACTCTTTCAAAACCGCCTCTTGCTCGCTTTTCACTACTTCCAAATCATTGAAAGAATTCCAAGCATTGAGTTTTTTCGCGAGCTTTTCGCTCTTTCCAACCAGGACAATCTCGCACCCGCGCTTCATCAAAAGCCAGCAGGCATTAAAGTCGCAAGAAAGCTTTTTGCCAGGAAAAAAGGCGGTTTTTCCAGAAACCCCGACAGGCAAGCCGCCTTCGCAAAGCCTTTGGCCGGCATAAACATAAAATGAATTCTCAAAAATCTCAAAGACAATTTTCACGTCAGGCTTTGAAAGATTCACTTTCAAGCCATTCACTGCATTCAAGACAGAGTCTCCGCCTTGCACTTCAACAGCGTGAGAATTGAATTGTTTCTTTGCGCCAATTTTAGCGCGGACAGCAAAGCTTTGGCCTTTCTTCAAATGCTTTTTCGCAAAACTCGCTGCTTCCTGCCCTATTGCAGGCAATTCTGCGGGCGAATGCTTTTCAGCAATTGCAAGCGCGTGAATTCCAAAAACCTTGCGCAAAACCTTCAAGCACTTTTCAGGATTTTCAGTCTTGAAGAAAATCCTGCCGCCTTTCCTGTCCAAATCCCAAGCCTTCAAATTGTTTGCTGACAATGAATTCTTGATGTTCCACTCCAGCCTTTTCATGAACATTGAGCGCACAAAACCGCTTTTCAGGCTGATTTCCGGCGCTGTCTTCACAACAATCCAGGATTCCATAATACTTATTAATTTAAAGCAAAGCCAATAAAAAACAATAAAACAATCAAAAAAAGGCGGTTTTTTCACGGGTTTTTGGAAAAAAATAAGGTCAGACCTTAAGGCATTCAAGGCAGACCCAGCGGCAAAAAGCACTCTTGAAATAATGCTTTGCTACAACACTTTTCACGCAATACTACTGCACCGCATGACATACCCGTTATACAAGGCGAAGATTCCAATAATTCCAAGATTCATTTCAAACACCAACAGGTTCTTGACCGGAATTGAAATACACCCGGGCGCTGAAATCGGCGAAGGGTTTTTCATAGACCACGGCACTGCAACAGTGATTGGCGAAACAGCAAAAATCGGGAAAAACTGCACTTTATTCCACAACGTAACGCTTGGAGGCACTGGAAAGCATTCGGGAAAAAGGCATCCCACGCTAGGCAATAACGTGCTAATTGGAACAGGAGCAACTCTCCTAGGCCCAATAACAATCGGCGACAACGTGAAAATCGGGGCTGAAACTTTCATAATAATGCAGGACGTTCCATCAAACTGCACTGTAGTTGGAATTCCCGCAAGAATAGTAAAGCAGGATGGAAAGAAAGTCAACAAAAAACTTGCAAGAACAAAGCCCAAAAAGCCATAAGGGTTTAAAACAAAACGCGGGCTAAAAATATGTGCCGACTAACAAAACGCCGCGGGGGTGGCAGAGCGGTTATGCATCAGCCTGCAGAGCTGAAGATCGCGAGTTCAAATCTCGCCCCCCGCTTTTTGCCGATTGATTTAAATAGGAAAAAATAGTCTTTTATTTATGAAAAAGGAATTCCTGGTTTTGATTTGCATTGTTGCAGTGCTGGCTTTGGCTGGCTGTACAGCAAAAGGCCCTGACGCGAATGTTCCGGCAAATGTTCCGGACAATAATTCAACAAACAACCAGCCTCCAATGCCGCCGCCAATTCCAGAAGCCCTGCCTGAAGTAAATGATTTAGAGCAGGCATGCAGTGTTTTTTCTAATGCCGAATTGACGCAAAGCCTGAATGCTGAAGTCACTGAAGACTTGCCTGCGGCAGTCAATTCAGCGTCAAAATGCTCCAGGACTTGGGTTGGATTAAGGAGCGGGGTTCCTGCAGCGACTGTTGCATTGACAATCATTGACTCCCAAAAGGACAGTTCTTTCACTGCAGGCATTGCCGACTTTTTGAACAAGGCTTGCGCGCAAAACAAAATCAGCCTTGGAGATTACACTGCATGCAGGTACACGAACAATGTCAGGTTTGGCAAGGGAAGGTATTATGTGAGCATTGCCTGCCTTGGCTGCCCTTCAGACAAAGACCTGGAATTGGCATCTTTGATTAATCAAAGAATCAAATGATTCTCTTCAAGAAAAGCATTTTTTTGAAAACTTTGCAAGGTAGATTTTTTGCAGGTCTTCTGAAGAACTGTCTTGCGAAGCAAATTCCAAAAGGCTTAATTCATTGCAATCCAGCCTGCTTATTTTGCCTGTCATTTCAATCCCTCCATAATTTTTTTTTAGTGAAAAAGGAAAGAAACCGCTAACAGTTTCTTTCAAATTTTGACGCGTAAATTCTTGAAAGAACCCGCTCGTCATCAGTCCTGATCTTGCCTTCGGCAAAGTCTAGCTCTCTGCACGTCATTTCTTCAATTCTCTTTCTCAAGAAAACCACCTCTCTCTTCACTAAAGAATGCCGGCTGTTTTAAAGCAGTTTTTGGTGCTTTCATGGTTTTCAGAAAAGCAATTTAAATGCTTGCGGGCTTATTTATTTCATGCCAGGATTTTTCAAGCGAGTTTTGGGAAAGCTTTCGAGAAAGCCAAAATTGGAAAAAACTCCAGCCAGGCCTGCAGAAAAGCCAAAAACCATGGAAGGCCTTGTTGCAGCAAACTGGAAAAGCCATTTTGGCTATCACACGCTGAATGCTGGAAAAGTAAGCCAGGTTGCAAGGGCATTGGAAGCCTATAAGGATAGAAGATTAAAGCCTGGAAAGAATGGAATTTTGATTCCTGAAGGCTTTGATTCCAAGCAATTGCAAGTTTTCAATTCCTTGAAATACCATGTCCAAAGCCCGCAGCAAAGGCTTGGCAAGCTCTGAAAATGCAGAGGGTTTAAAAGCTTTTTTTTGGAAAAGTAATGTATTGACGGTTAAAACAGCTATTTTTTAGCGATTTAACAACCACTATAAATGAATTTTTGAAGGGTGTTTTTTAATGCCATTAAGGCCAGCAAAGTGTTATCGTTCGACAAAGAAAAAGCCATCATACACTCGCTCTGCAGTTAAAGTGCACAAGCGAAATTACATTGGAGCCACTCCTGGCCTGAAAATCAGGCAGTTTAACATGGGGAATCCTTTGAAGAACTTTCCATTCATTCTTGACTTGATTTGCGACGAGAAAATCCAAATTCGGGACAATGCTTTTGAGGCAATCAGGACCACAATTAACAGGAACTTGAACAAAAAGCTCGGAAAAGACGGCTATTTCATGAAACTCCGCATTTACCCTTTCCAGATTTTGCGCGAAAACAAGCAAGCGCAAGGGGCCGGGGCAGATCGTGTAACCAAGGGAATGGCGCATCCTTTCGGAAAGCCAATTGGAAGGGCGGCAAGAATCAAGAAAGGCCAGGTTTTAATCAGCATATTACTTGACAAAGAAAACATTGACTTTGGAAGAAAGACTTTAATGAGAGTCAAGTCAAAATTGCCTTGCAAAATAAGCGTTAAAGTTCACACTGACGTTAACAGCCTTGGAACAAAGCCTCGGAAGACAAAGGAAGAAAAAGTCGAGGAAAAAGTGGACGCAACAGCTGCGGCAGGAACTGCCACTACTCCAGCGGCTGACGGAAAAGAAGCGGCAGCGCCGGCAACTGGCAAAACATCAGGCAAAAAAGAAGAGAAAAAGAAGTAATTTCTCTACGCTATTTTTTCTTTTCAAGGGAATTTTATTCCCATTTTTAACCTTTTTCTGCCTGAATTCTCTCAATTATGCAAGAATTATTGTTTGTGTTCGGAAGAAACAAGGAATTGTCACTGCTTGAGGCAGTGAGTTATTTCCGCGCAAATGGCTTTGAGTTTCAAATTCAATTCCTGTCAAAAGACTCTGTAATTTTCCAACTGCCTGACAGTTTCAAGTCCAGTGAAAGAATCAAGGATTTTGGCGGCATTGTAAAGATTGGGAAAGTAATGATTCATGCAGGCGGAGAAGGCTTTGATGACTTGAAGGAAAAGCTTGAAGCAATAGATTTTACAGAAAGGCTTGGAAAAAAATTCTTTTACAGCATTCAAGACTATGGCGAAACACAGGGCAATAACGAGCTTTGCTCTTTCATTGGCGAATACTTCAAGCAAAAATTCAAGGGCCAAAGGCTAAAGGCAATGTTCAAGCAGCCAAAGCAAGTCAAGGGCGAGAAAAAAAACACTATTTCCCCAAAGCTTTTGGCAAAAAGGCTTGCGACAGAGCATTTGGACTTGTTCTTCATTGATGTTGGCGAAAAAATACTGCTTGGAGAGACTGTTGCCTCAAGCAATCCATTGGATTTTGCAGAACGCGACACCCAAAGGCCAGTAGTCAAGGCAGAGCTTGTGACTTCAGTGAGGCTTGCGCGCATTCTAGTAAACCTTGCAGGCGCTGAGAAAGGAAAGACAATTTTGGACCCTTTTTGCGGGATTGGAAGCATAATGCAGGAAATATTGCTTTCACGGCATAATGCAATTGGAGTTGACGCAAGCGCGGAAAACGCAAGTGCTTGCGAACAAAACCTAGAATGGACCAAGAAAAAATACCACGTTCAAAGGGAATTCAGTGTCTTCAATAATGATTCACGAAGGCTTTCAAGCTTTTTGAAGCAAGGAAGCTTTCAGGCAGTTGTTTCAGAGCCATACCTCGGGCCTTACTTAAGAAAGCTGCCTTCACAGCCAACCGCGGAAAGGACAGCAAGAGAGCTTGAAAGCCTTTACGCCGGAGTTTTCAAGGAATTAAGCAAGCTATTATCCAAAGGCGGAAAAGTCGTTTTCATAATGCCTGTCTTTCCGACAATCCAGAACAAGAAGGTTAAAATACCAGAAACAGTCTTTTTGAATAATGGATTCAAGAAAGCGAATCCATTGCTGAAAGAACTGCCTGACGCATTGCCTTTTGTTTACAAGGATGCTGAAAGCAGGATTGAAAGACTGATTTACGTTCTGGAGAAAACATTATGAAATTAAGCATTTCAACAATAGGCCTTGTTCTGGA
Source organism: Candidatus Iainarchaeum sp. (assembly GCA_030649735.1). Taxonomy (GTDB): domain Archaea; phylum Iainarchaeota; class Iainarchaeia; order Iainarchaeales; family UBA10191; genus UBA10191. The sequence goes on from JAUSFL010000042.1 coordinate 6,769, forward strand.
AGTAATCGCGCTCGCGATAATTTTTATTGCAATCCTTGGGGGAGTCTTCAATGTAATAATCCTCCTAATAGTTATTCTTGCAATAATCAATTATGGGATTGCAATATACCATTTGAAAAGCGAAAAGCCGCAAGTAACATGAAGCAAGAGCCAAAAAAAAGCAAGCTTAATAAATTCCAAATTCCTAATTTGAGAACTGGTCAAAATGGGCTTTATTCAAACAATCGCATGGTTTAGGGAACTTGGAAGAGACAGCATTCCAATTGCCGGCGGAAAAGGCGCAAACCTTGGCGAAATGTTCAGGGCAGGATTTCCAGTGCCCGCAGGATTTGTTGTAACAGCACAGGCTTATTTTGAATTCATAAACAGCACGGGAATAAAGGCCGAAATTGTGAAAAAGATTGACGCAATTGACGTTGAAAAAACCCGCGATTTGGAAGACACAAGCAGTGCAATCAGGGAATTAATCATTAATACTCCAATGAGCCAAAAGCTCAAGGATGACATTCGGAAAAGCTATTTATCAATGGATGAGAAAAAAATCCTCAATCTTTCAACGCCGCTGGAATGCTTTGTTGCAGTAAGGAGCTCTGCAACCGCAGAAGACCTTCCGGAAGCAAGCTTTGCAGGACAGCAGGAAACTTTCGTGAACATCAAAGGCGCTAACGAAGTAGTTGAGGCAGTAAAAAAATGCTGGGCTTCACTATTCACTGCACGCGCAGTCTACTACAGGAAAAAGCAGGGGTTTGGGACAGAAAAAGTGGGAATTGCGGTTGTAGTGCAAAAAATGGTGAACAGTGAAAAGTCCGGAATAATTTTCACTGCAGAGCCGCAGACAGGAGACTTGAGCAAAATAATGATTGAGGCAATTTATGGCCAGGGAGAAGCCATTGTTTCAGGCAGCATTACTCCAGATACTTATGTTGTAAGCAAGGAAGGATTCAAAATCCTGGACAAGAAAATAGTGAAGCAGGAATGGCTTTTGGAAAGGGGAATGCAGGGAAACAACAAGGAAAACGTTCCAATGAAAATCCAAAGCGAGCAAAAGCTCACTGACCCGCAAATTATTGAACTGGCAAAGTACGGGCTGAAAAGCGAAACCCATTATGGAAAGCCGCAAGACATGGAATTTGCAGTGGAAAAAGGCAGGATTTTCATTGTGCAAACAAGGCCGATCACCACAATCAATGCAGTAAGGAAAGTGCAAGAGGAAGAGAAAATTGAAACCAGGGAAAAGCCAATATTGAAAGGCCTGCCTGCAAGCCCGGGAATTGCCTTCGGCAATGTCAGGGTAGTTCTGGACATCAAGGACATTGGAAAAGTGAAAGAAGGCGACATTTTATGCACTGTAATGACAAACCCTGACTGGGTTCCGGCAATGCGAAAGGCAAAGGCAATAATAACCAATGAAGGCGGAATTACAGCTCACGCCGCAATTGTTTCAAGAGAATTGGGAATTCCCTGCGTTGTCGGGACTGGAACAGCGACAGAAATATTAAAGGACGGGCAGGCAATTACAGTCGACGGGTTTAAGGGAAATGTTTACGCTGGCAAAATCGCGCTGAAAAGCGACGAGAAAAGCAAGGAAAAAGTCCGTGAAGAAATGAAAGCCGAACAGGCAAAGCTTGAAATGTTTTTGGAAGAGGCAATTGAAGAGGGAGAGGCAAAAGAGTTCACAATAAACGCGGCGCCTGAAAAAATCATAGAGCAAGAGGCGGGAAAAGAATTGAAAAGACTGAATGACGTCTTGGACAAGGTCCGCGTGAAAGTGAAAGTGAATGTCGCGCTTCCTGACGCTGCGCAAAAAGCCGCAGACACTGGAGCTGACGGAGTCGGGCTTTTGCGCGCAGAGCACATGATCACTTCTTCAGGAATGCATCCTGCAGAATTCATAAGGCAGGGAAAATACAATGAGTTGGTAAGCACTGTGAAAAAAGGAATCAGGGCAGTTGCTGAAAAATTCCCGGGAAAGCAAGTGTGGTACAGGACTTTTGACGCAAGGACTGACGAATTCAAGGCAATGATTGGCGGGGACAAGGAGCCAAAGGAAGAAAACCCAATGCTGGGCTGGCACGGAATAAGAAGGGATATTGACGATTCTCAAATGTTAAAGGCGCAATTCATGGCAATAAAAGAACTGCGAAAAGAAGGCATTGTGAATGTCGGAATAATGCTGCCTTTCCTGACTCACATTGAGCAATTGCGCGCTGCAAAAAAGCTTGCGACAGAATTGGGACTGAAGCCATTGAAGGAAGTCGAGTTTGGCGTAATGGTTGAAACTCCGGCTTCAGTGTGGATTATTGACGACTTGATCAATGACGGAATCTCTTTCATTAGCTTTGGAACAAACGACCTGACTCAATTGACTTTGGGAATTGACAGGAACAATGAAAAAATACAGAAAATCTTCACAGAATTGCATCCTGCAGTTTTGAAGCAATGCGCTTATGTAATTGAAAGATGCAGGAAAAACAACGTGCAATGCAGCATTTGCGGACAGGCTGGAAGCAATCCGGAAATGGTGAAAAAGCTCGTGAGAATGGGAATAAGCTCGGTTTCAGCAAACATTGACTCTGTGGAAAAAATAAAGACAGTGGTTGCTGAAGAAGAGCAAGAATTGATTAAAAAAACACTTGACAGCATTCGCGGCATTACAAAAGTTTAAAACCCTGATTTTGCTTAATTGTTTCAATGAGCGAAAAAACAGAAATTCCAAAACTAATTGTCGGCAAAAGCATTGAGCGCGAAATCCAGAAAGGAACGCGCCTAATTTACGGAACAGTTGTCAAAAAGACAAAAGGCGAGCCAAAAAAAGGCGAATTAGTCTGGATTACTGACGAAAATGGAAAATTCCTTGCACAAGCTTTCGCAAACCCGAAAAGCGCAGCAGTCGCGCAAATCCTGAGCCTGAACGAGAAGGAGAAAATCAATGAAGAGTTTTTCCGCAAGAAAATTTTCAAGGCAAATTCTTTTCGTCAAGATACATTAAAGTTAGGCACTACAATTTCTGAAAAGCCAGAATTCAACAAATTCGCGGCAAACTCACCAGCCTTAATTGAAAGACTGAACTCACAGCACGAAAAAAAACTGCAAGAGCATGCCGCAACATCAAATGCTTACCGCCTGTTTTATGGGGAAACTGACGAAATTCCCGGCCTCTTGATTGACAGGTTCAACACTATTTGCTCACTGCAAATTTCCTGCCCTGGCGTTGAAAGCTGGAAGCAAAAAATCGCGGAAATTCTTTTGGAAATTGACGGAGTAGAAACAGTCGTTGAAAGAAATGACTCGCGCAATCGCGTAAAGCTTGGCTTGCCAATTTTGAAAGGAGTGCTTGCAGGAAACAAGAAAACCCAGACTGTAATTGAGGAAGGAAAAGTGAAGTTTGAAGTTGACGCCTTGCGCGGGCACAAGACTGGATTTTATTTGGACCAGCGCGAGAACAGAATTGCAATAGAGCAGTACTGCAATTCTGAAACTGAAATGCTTGATGTTTTTTCATACACTGGCGGCTTTGGACTGCACGCGGCAGTTGCCGGAGCAAAAGTCACAATGGTTGACCTTCCTGAAGCATTGGGCCAGGCAAAGCGCAATGCAAAATTGAACAAGGTCGAAGACAAAATCAATTTTATGGAAGGCGATGCTTTCGACATGACACAAAAAATCAATTCTCAAGGAAAAAAATTCGATGTAATAAGCTGCGATCCGCCGGCATTCATTCAAAAACTTGAAGATTTGGAAAGAGGAAAAAAAGCGTACCATCAAATCAACTACAACTGCATCAAGCTGTTTAAAGAAAGCGGCATTCTAGTTTCAAGCTCTTGCAGTCATTTCCTGGAATTGCAGGACTTCATTGACATCTTGATTGCCGCATCTGCAAATGCTGGAAAAAGGGCAAGCTTAATGGAGCAAAGGTTTCAGGCACGCGATCACTTGACGCCAATTGGAAGCAAGAAAGGAAACTACTTGAAATGCATTTTTTTAAGGATTGAGGACAAGTGAAAACTATGGGAATTGCAGTACAATTTGATCCAGAGCTTGCATTAAGGAACATTGCGGAATTCAGGCAAGGCAAAAGAAAGCTTGAAGAATGCATTCCAGAAAAGCCCGAGGCCGGAAAAACTTACAATTTCTTGAAGACAGAGCAAAGGAACTATTACCTTTTGGGAGAAATTGCATTGATTGAAACCAAAGGAAACAAGCAATGGTCTAGGCCGGTTGCAAGCATCATTATTCTGGAATCAACGCACTTTCTGGACAATGGAAAGCTTTGCACTAAAGGAAAATACAAAGTGATTGAAGTCTTCAAGGACAATAAAGTCCATTTTGAATGCACTGACAAAATAGGCACAAGGTATGATGCAAATGTTTAATCTAAATCTTCCAGAACTTGCCAAAAAAATCAAGGCATTAAAGGGAAAGCCAGAGCTGGTTTTGGCGCAAGTGCCTGAAGGATTGAAGCCGCAGGGGAAAGAAATTGTTGAGTTTTTGGAACACGAGTTAGGCACTACAGTGGTTCTAAATGCAGAGCCTTGCTTTGGAGCCTGCGACTTGGCCACTAAAGAAGCGGAAATGCTCAAGGCAGACCTTTTACTGCACTTCGGGCACTCTGATTTTGGAGTCAAAACCAAAATGCGCGTAATTTACTGGCCCGTGGAAATGGAATTTGACGAGAAAAAAGTTTGCGAAAAGATTGTGGAAGAATGCACTAAACGAAACTGGTTCAAAATAGAGTTAGGCACTACAATCCAGCACATAACGCAAGCAAAAAAACTCGAAAAACTCCTTTTGGCAAAACACATTACTGCAAAAGCAACTCAAGTCTTAGGCTGCAGTTCTACAATCGCAAAAAACCCGAAAAAGCTTGACGGAGCATTCTTTCTGGGAACTGGGGTTTTTCACGCTTTAGGAATGCAATTCAACACCAGCGCAAAAGTGCTTGCGCTAAATTCAGAAAGCCTTGCAGTGAAAGAGCTGGATTCTGAAAAAGACGCTTACTACCGAAGGAGAATTTCGCAAATCTCGCTTTCTTCACAAGCCAAAATTTTTGGAATTTTGATTTCAACAAAGCCGGGCCAATTAAACATTAAAACCGCGCTTTCCGCAAAAAAGCTTTTGGAAGAAAAAAAGAAAACCGCAATTCTCTTAGCAGCCAACTTGCTGAAGCCAGAGTACTTGACTGGAATGCACTTTGACGCTTTCGTGAACACTGCATGCCCGCGCATTGCGGTCGATGACTCGATGCTTTACGGCAAGCCGGTCTTAAGCTTTAAAGAATTGGAGATAGCAATGGGAAAAAGAAAGCTTGAAGAATTCAAGTGATTTTAAGCCCCAAGCGCCCTTTTATTTTAAATACTCCTTCAGCAGCAATATTATCATGCAAGGCAGTTGTTCGTTAAGGGACTTTTCTGTTTTTGGTTTTAGGCCTTGCAACGCAAACAATAATGGCAATAATAACAATAATGGGAATTGCTAGAATTCCCGCCATTAAAAAAACTAGTGAACTAATATTTTTTGGAGGGAATTCAAATGGAAAGGACAGACATCAGTAAAGCCGCAAAGAAAATAGGCCAAAAGGCATTGCTTAAAGGCTGGGTGCAAAAAGCAAGAAACCAAAGCAAGGTAAAATTTATTATTTTGCGGGACAGCACTGGCACTATCCAAACAGTAGCAACTCCAGAACTCACGAAAAACTTTGAAGAATTCGGAAAAATTCCGGAAGAAAGCGCAATCAGCATTCAAGGAATCATTAAAGCAGAAAAGCAAGCACCTAACGGAATAGAATTGCAGGCTGAAAGCTTTCAAATAATTTCAAAAGCCGCAGAATTGCCGATTCCAGTAATTGAAAAGACTGGCTCTGAAACCCAATTGCCGAAACGATTGGACTGGCGAAGCATTGACTTGAGAAAGCCGGAAAACCAGGCAATTTTTAAAATACAGTCCGCATTGATTGAAGGCATGCAAGAGTGCTTGATTAAGGAAAATTTTCAGCAAGTTTTCACGCCTTGCCTTATGGGAGTTCCTTCAGAATCAGGCGCTGAACTGTTTGAAGTGAAATACTTTGAGAAAAAAGCCTTTTTGCGGCAAGACCCTCAATTGCACAGGCAATTGACAATTGCAGGCGGGATTGAAAGGCTTTACGACATTGGGCCAAGCTGGCGTGCAGAGCAATCGCACACTACAAAGCACTTGTGCGAGCACAGGACTTGCGCTGTAGAATTCGCATTCATTGAAAGCGAGCAGGACACAATGCGGGTTGAAGAGCAAGTGATAATTTCATCCTTAAAAAAAGTAAATGAAAAATGCAGTGAAGAATTAAAGCTCTTAAAGATAGAGTTGAAAATTCCGAAAGCGCCGTTTCCAGAATTAAGGTTTCCTGAAATTTACGGCATTCTGGAAAGCAAGGGAAAAAGCATTCGCGGACAAGACTTGGATTCAGAGGCTGAAAAACTGCTTTGGGAATTCGTTCAGGAAAACTATGACAATGAATTTTATTTTTTCAACAGGTTTCCTTCAAAAATCAAGCCATTTTATGTAATGCATGTTGACGAAGAGCCAGAGTTTGCAAGAAGCGTGGACTTGAACTGGAAAGGCCTTGAATTAAGCAGCGGCGGCCAAAGAGAACACCGTTATGAAATCTTGATGAAGCAAGTTCAGGAATCAGGCCAAAACCCAAAAAGCCTTGAATGGTTCACTAAATTCTTCCAGTACGGAGTTCCAACACACGGCGGATTCGCAATAGGAATTGAAAGACTGACAAAATCCTTGCTTAACTTGCCAAACATCAGGGAAGCAGTGCTGTTTCCCAGAGACACTGAAAGAATCACTCCGTAAAAGAAAGTTACAGCCTAATCATCAGCCAGAGGCTGGCTTTCAAGGCCTTTGTAGAATTCAAACTTTTTTCCTTTCCTTTCAGCCTTGCTTTTAACATCCAATTCAACAAAAGTCGCATTATACAACGGGCCTTCCATTTGATGCGGCCCCCAGGCCAAATAGTATTTTATCTTCACAATACTTTTGCCTTCTTTTTCAGGAATTATTTCTGCCCTGCCTTTGTTCTTATCCAAATTTACTCTGGCATTTTCCGCAGACATTACTTCAACAGGCGAGTCTTTTCCAAGCTTGCCTAGCTCAATTGTGACTTTTTCACCGGCAAAGCAAACCCCGTTTTTTCTTACAATGATTGGAAGTCCTGCGCCCACAAAATCGCCTATTCTATCCTGGTTCCTTCAAACTCTCCGCCATTAAGCGCTGACTCAAGGTTTGTCAAGTCATTTGCTTTCAAGACCATTGCCTTAATGCTGCTGCGCTTCAGCACTTGCGCTGAAAAAGTGTCAAACACTGCTTCTCCTTCAGACTCTAGGCTCATTCCAAGGCTTAACTGCAATAATTCGTCAAAAGAAACGCTCTTCAAAAGCCTTGATTTTTTTCCACTGCTTGAAAGAATTCCTTTAACGTCTGTGAGATTGATTAAAGTGCCTCCTAGATATTCTGCGGCTAAGGCTGCGGTTCCTTCAGCGCTGATTCCAGAGACGTGGGGAACCATTATTGGAATCCTGCCAGAATCAAGAACGCTGACTGCTTCGGAAAACTCGCTTATTATTTTAGGATGCGCAGCATCCAATGCCTGTGAAAGCAGCAATGCATTTGCTTTAGAGAATTGCAGGCCTAATTCATCCAAAGCTGTTTTGGAAGCATTGAATTGCTTTGCAGTTTCAATAAAATCGCGGGCAATGCTTCCTTTTCCGACAACTAGAACAAATCGCAATCCTTGAGAGTGCAATTGGCTGATTTTTGCTGAAAAATCCCTGACAAACTTTTCATCCAGGCCTTCATTCACTATGGCTTTTCCAGAAACTGAAACAACAAACAATTGCCCATTAGAGCTTGAACTGCTTTGGTAATTTGCGCCAGAGCTCTTGTTCTCAATCTCATGCTCTCTGATGACTGTGTCCATCGAGCTTGGCTCGTCAAACATGCTGCCGAACATTCAAAACACTCCATTTACCCTTTGTTTTAAAAAGCACTTTGGAGTATTTATTCATTACTTATGACTGATTTCTCTCTAGTTGAGAATTAGCTTTTCACTCCCAGTTCGGGAGCTTTTTTTAGGGATGATTTTATGGTAAAGAACGAGCTTGCGGAAGACTTTGAGGCTGAAATGTCAGTCTTCAAGAAAAAGCTAAAATTCTTTAAAGAATTCAAGGGAAAAGGCACAGAACTCATTAGCCTGTATGTTCCGGCAACTGCAGACCGCGGTTCAGTAATGGGGCAAATAACTGAAGAAACCAGCCAAAGCTCCAACATAAAGTCACAGCTCACTCGAAAGAATGTTCAAGGCGCTTTGCGCAAGATTGGAAACTTCTTAAAGCAAATAAACTTCAGGATTCCAGAAAATGGAATTGTCGTTTTTTGCGGCAATGTTTCAGAAAGAGAAGGAGTTTCAGACATAAAGCTTTTCACTGTAAAGCCAATTCAAAAACTGAAGACAAAGCTTTACTGGTGCGATTCAAGATTTCACTTGGACCCATTAGAGGAAATGGTAAAACCCAATGAATACTACGCGATTTTGGTTGTCGACAAGCGAGAGGCAACAATTGCATTATTGATCGGAAAAAAATACGAAATTCAAGGCCATTTCACTTCAAATGTTGCTGGCAAAATAAAGGCCGGTGGCCAAAGTGCAGGCCGTTTTGAGCAATTAAGGGTTGAGGCTGAAAAAGAGTTTTTTGGAAGGATTTCCGAAAGAATGAACTCTATTCTTCTGCAGCATGGAGACAAGGTAAAAGGGCTAATAATTGCAGGACCGGGAATTACAAAAAACGAGTTTTTGGAGAGAGAAATGCTTGATTACAGATTGAAGCAAAAAATCATGGGCAGCATTGACACTTCATACACTGACGAGTCTGGAATTCGCGAAGTAATGCAGCAAAGCGATTCGCTGTTAAAAGATGCCGAAGTCACTAAAGAAAGGCAAATAATGAACAAGTTCATGGAAGAAATAGCAAAAGACGGCCTTGTCACTTACGGAGAGAAAGAAGTAATGCAGGCAATCGAATCGCGAAAGGCAAAAACAGTAATGGTCAGCGAAGGACTTGGGTGGGACGCAGTCAAGATTGAATGCGAAGCATGCGGGAATGTTGAAGACTTTGTAATCAAAGACCCTGCAACTTTCAAGTCTAAAGAATTGAAGTGCTCAAAGTGCGATTCTTCAAAGGTCGAAGAGCTTGAAGAAATTGACTATATTGACTTGATTATTGAAAAAGCCCATGCTGTAGGCGCTGATGTAAAAGTCTTAAGCACTGACACTCCGGAAGGCGAGCAATTCCTCAAAAGCTTCGGTGGATTAGGCGCTTTCTTAAGGTACAAGTGAATTTTGAGAAGCAATTATGAAAACCAAAAGCAAATCAATGGCCAGAGAAAACTTGGCTCACGACAGTAAAGTTCTCGGGAAAAAGTGGAATAATACATACAACAAATATTTTGGCAGCAAAAAGAACATGCTTTCATTTGTAAAACAAGTAATTCCCTACACTTTGAAAATGAGCAAAGTGCAAGTATTGTACGCTTGCTCTGGACCTGGCTTTCTTGGAGAAGAATTACTTAATGAATTGGAAAAAAAGAGAATCCGGGCAGATTTAGTTTTGCTTGACATTTCAAAAGAACACTTGAGCCAAAACAAAAACCAGAAAACTAGAAAGATTTGCGCAGACCTTCTGAAAGCAAAAATTGAAGGAAAATTTGACATTATCATAATGCGAAGCTCCTTGGATTATTTTTGGACTGAAAAAACCCAGATTCAGGCATTAAAAAAACTGGAAAAAATGCTTAAGCCAACCGGAGTTTTCTTCAACCAAGCGGCGTCAATGCCCACTTTAATGCAAAGAAACCTTGCCGACAAAATCTATTCTTCAAATGAAAAAATGGGAAAAAGGCATTTTCAATGCCCTGCAGACATTGCTAAAATATGCCTTGCTGGCGGGTTTTCAAAAATAAAAAAAATCGGGAACGCTCCAGAATTGATTGTCACGGAAAAAGAGCACATTGAAAGGTATTCAACAAGCAAAAAAAATATTGCAAAAATTCAAGGAATCATTAACAAGATTCCAGCGGAAAAAAGGCCAAACATTAAATTAACAAAAACAGGCTATTCTTTGAAATTCATTTTTCCAATTTATGCAGCCAAAGCAACAGGGCGGTTTTAATGCATTCAACAAAATGCATTGGAATTGGCGGCAGGATAAAGCAGAGAATTTCAGACTTTCAAGTTGAAGAAATCACGACTGAAGGAAAAGTTTGCGAAATCAAGGCTTTCGGGCCTGATGGAAAAATTGCCGGCTTTACTGAAGGCTTGATTGAAATTCCCGCAAACCCTGAAGGAAAGGAATTTTTGATTTGCGAGCTTGAAAAATTCAATTACGACCTTAACATGGCAATCCGCTTTGTCTCTCACTACTTGCAGTTTTCCCGCACTCGCATTGGCTATGCCGGCCTGAAGGACAAGCGGGGAATCACTTGCCAGAAAATCAGCATTTGGAAGCCTGATTTGCAAAAGCTTGCGAATTTCAAGAGCAAATTCATTGAACTGCGGCCTTTAGAATGGTCTAATGAAAGAATGGAAATTGGAAAATTAAAAGCCAACAAGTTCAAAATCACTGTAAGAAACATTGAGCTTCAAGAGCCAAAATTGAAAGAAAGGATTCTGGATTTTCAAAAGGAAATTGAAAAGAATGGAATTGCGAATTTTTTCGGAGAGCAAAGGTTTGGCGGAGTACGCCAAGTCACTCATTTGGTTGGAAGGGAAATCTTGCGCGGCGACTTGAAAAGCGCAGTAATGCTTTACTTAGGCTCTGACAATGGTAGAGAAAATGAGGAAACAAGCAAAGCAAGGGCATTGGCTAAAGCCGGAAAATTTGCGGAATCGCTGGCGGCATTCCCGCGAGAATACAGGTTTGAAAAGTCCATGCTCAATCACTTGGTGAAAAACCCTAATGATTTCGCGAACGCGATTGGAAAACTCCCGAAAGCAATGCGTTTTCTTTTCACTCATGCCTTCCAGTCTTTCCTGTACAACAATATTATTGAAGAACGCTTGAAGCAAGGCTTTAGCCTTGGGGAAATTGAAGGCGACTTGAAAGACCCTGAAGGAAATGTTTTGATTCCACTAATTGGCTTTGAAAGCGTTTTGCCTTCAGGAAAGTCTGGTGAAATAGTCCAAAAAATCCTTGACTCCGAAAACGTGAAAAAGGAAGACTTTAAAGTCAAGCAAATGCCTGAGCTTTCTTCCAAAGGCGCTGCAAAAAAGCTGAAGCTTGATGTTTCTGATTTTAAAGTTTTGGAAATTGCGATTGACGAATTCAATGAGGGAAAACTAAAGGCAACGATTGCCTTTGAGCTGGAAAAAGGCAATTATGCGACTACTGTACTAGGCGAATTATTAAAGCAATCTTCTGAAAAAGTTTAGTACTCAAGGTGTTTGTTTGAAAGTCAAGGTAGAATTGCGCAAAAAAATCGACGAAAGCTATGACGTCATTATTGAAGACGGCAAGTCCAAAATGCTTGCAAAGGAAATAATAAAAGGCGGTTTTGGGCGCAAATATTTCATAATAACAGACTCTAATGTCGAGAGAATAATCGGGAAAAGACTGCTGGCCCAATTTGCCAAGGAAAAAACAATTGCAGAAATGGTTTCGTTTCCAGCTGGAGAAAAAAGCAAAAACATGCAGACTGTCTCGCGCCTTGCTGAAAAAATGCTGCTCTTGGGTTTTGACAGGAAAGACTGCATTATTGCGTTAGGTGGGGGAGTTACAGGCGATGTTGCAGGATTTACTGCTTCAATCTACATGCGCGGGATAAATTTCGTTCAGGTTCCAACAACATTGCTTGCAATGGTTGATTCCAGCATTGGCGGAAAAACTGGCGTTGACTCCGCATTGTCAAAAAACTCCATTGGCTCTTTCAAGCAGCCGAAAAAAGTTTACGCCTGCGTTGAGTTCTTGCAAAGCCTGCCGAAGAAAGAATTGATTAATGGAATGAGCGAGGTTGTAAAACACGCCGTCATTACTGACAAGGGGCTTTTCAAGTTCATTGAAAGCAACCGCGAAAAAATCCTCGCGTTAGACAGCAAAACAATGGCTTTTTTAGTCAAGAGAAGCTGCGAGATTAAAGGAAATGTTGTTGAAAAAGACGAAAGGGAGGAAAACTTGAGAAAAATCCTCAATTACGGGCACACAATTGGGCATGCAATTGAAAACCTGGGAAATTATTCAAGACTGGCCCACGGAGAGGCTGTTTCTATCGGAATGATTGCAGAAGCCAAAATTTCTAAAGCTTTAGGCTTGATGAATGAAGCAGAAATTGAAAGAATCAGAAAGTTGCTGGGAAAAATTGGCTTGCCTGCAAAACTGCCAAATTATGGGCTCAAAAAAATCATTGAAAAAACCCATTCTGACAAGAAAGCAATCGGCAGCCAGGTTTTTTATGCCTTGCCTGAAAGAATTGGAAAAATGCACTCGGTTAATGGAAGGTTTGCAATTCCAGTGCAGGATTCAACTGTTCTAAAGGCACTTGCTCATTGAATGACAACTGTCCTTACAGAATTAATGAAGCTTTAAGCCAAAAGATTGAGCAATTATTAAACCTTTTTCTAGAAAATTGGTTAAGTTATGGCTTTTGAAAAGGATTTGGAGCTTGCCTTTGAAATCGGCAACTTGCGCTTGATTCAGCGTTCTTGGACGCGCTTTCTAATGCCTAACTGCGCGAATCTTGCAGACCACCATTTGAGAGTCATTTGGATTTCTTTGATTCTTGCAAAAATGGAAGGCGTGAAAGACATTGAAAAAATAATGAAAATGGCCTTGGTGCATGACTTGGATGAGTCAAGGAGCGTTGACGTTGATTATGTTTCAAGGCAGTTTGCTGAAAGGAAAAGCGAAAAGGCAATCGCTGAAACCTTGAAAGGCAGTTCTTTGGAAGAATTCATTGAAGTGTGGAAAGAGTATTCTGCAAAGGAAAGCATTGAGGCAAAAATTGTCAAGGATGCTGATATTTTGGACGTTGACATTGAATTGCAAGAGTTTGAAGCAATGGGAAGCCGCATTAAGAAAGACTGGAAAGAGCACAGGAAAGCCCAGGCTGAAAAGTTATTCACAGAATCAGCGAAAAAACTCTGGCTTGAATTACAGAATTCCAATCCTCATGCCTGGCACTTGAATGCAAGCAATCGCTTGACTGCTGGGGACTGGAAAAAATAGCGAATGCTTTTTATTTTAGAACTCTCTAATTTTTCTGAAATTTATGATTGAACTTTACATTGCAATCTTTTTGCTTTCGGCCTTTAGCGTCTGGCTTTGGATTAAAGCCAACAGGAAGATTGTAGGCATTGACATCAACAAGCTCTCGCAGCCGAAAATCACTGAAAGCACTGGAATTGCCTTGCTTATTCCGCTTTGGACAGCAATTGCATATTTTGAAATAATATCATTTAGCATTGACTGGATTGCATTCGGGCTTTTAGTTACTGGCTTTACAATTATTGGCTTTTTGGATGACACTAAGCACAAGTGGAGCACTTCTTCAACGCCTTGGATGTCAAGGGCAATGCCAATTGCAGTAATTTGCCTTGTTTTTGCGGGAATTTACTCCCAGAACTGGCTTTGGATTATTCCAATAGCGCTTTTCATTGCTGGACTGGCTTCTTTCCAGAATACTTTTGCAGGCTTGAATGGCTGGCAGGGTGGAAGCGGGCTTATCATTGCAGTGGCAGTGAGTTTTTTGCTTGCTGGAACTGCTTTTCAGGCGTTTGCGCTGGCATTGGCGGCAATAATACTTGGTTTTCTGGCTTGGAACAAGTTTCCCGCAAGGGTTTTTGAGGGAGATTCAGGCACGCTTTTGATTGGAAGCTGCATTGCAGGCTTGCTTGTAATGAATGGAAAGATTGAACTAATGCTTTTGGCGCTCTTGTTTTACATTCCGCACATTGTTGACTTTTTGTTCTTGAAAATCCTGACAAACCGCAGCGATCCAAGCCAGCAAAGAATAAGGCCTTACAGGCTTTTGAAAGACTCTCGCTTGGCAATTCCAGAATACCCTGACAAGAAAACAAGGTTTGATTTTGCCAAATTGATAATAAGGATTTTCGGGCCTTTGAAAGAATGGCAGATTGTCGCGGTAATTTGGATAGTGGTTGCGGCAAATGCTTTAATTTGGCTTTTCGCTTTCGGGTTTTTAAGGTTTTGAGCTTTAGCAAAATCACATCAGGCTTTTTCTCTTGTGAATGCCTGAATCAAAGCTTCTTGAAAAAACAAACAATGCAATCAGGCTTGTTATTGTCGGAATGACCAGCCTTACAAGGTCGAATGCAATTATTGCGGCCCCAATTTGCCCAGTGCTCAATCCGGCTGCAAATGCGGGAAGGCTCAAGAAATTGAATGCAACCAATTCGACAATTCCAACGCCGCGCGGCAGTATTGGAGTCCTTTCAAGTATTGAAATCAAAATCATCAAGACAGCCAAGGCCTTAAGGCTTATCACAACATTGGCTGCCTGGAAAGCAAAATTTAATGCCAAGAATTCAAGGACGAATGAAAGGACTGCCAGCAGGAATGTTACGGCAAGAGCGCTGATTGTAGTTCGCTCCAGGTATGAAGAGTAGTTTTTGAAAAAGCTTTCCAGCACTGAAAACTGCCTTATTATTTTGGAAACGCTGTTGAAGAAAGCCGCAATTGTCAATCCAAATGATTTTTTCAAAGGCAGCAAAAAAATGAACGAAGCCAGTGCAACAACCGCAAAGCCGCTTACAAATGCAATCAATACTGGGGCATCCATCGGGACTTGCGAGAACAGGAATGCCATTACAAAGAAAGAAGCCAAAAGCAATACCAAAAATTTAAGCCCTTTCACAACCATTGAAGCGCTGACTGATTCCTGGTAAGGCACTTTGAAGTAATGCTTTAGCTGGATTGACCTTAATGCTTCAGCGCCCAATTGCACTGGAGTTAAAGCGCCGTAAATTGAAGAATAGCCGATTTTCAAGAGGTTTTTGTAAGAAACCTTAGAGTTTTTCTTGATCAAGTACGCCCAGGAAAAAATCCAGACAACCATGCTCAGTATGAAAAGCAATGCGCTAATTGCGAAGAATAATGGGTTGATTTTTTGCAGTTCGTCCTGCGCGTTAGTTAGTGTTGTAGTTATTGAAATTACTGCTGCCGCGACAATCAGTGAAATTATTGCCTTTCTTAAGTAATCATCCATGCGTGTTTCACTTGCTTTTAGAATTCTTCAAAAAGTCATTGATCAATTTCACAATGCCTTCAGAATCAGAGTACATTGTTTTCAAAACCAAAAATCCGGCATCTTGCATTTCAGAATCCTTGCTTGCCTTCAAGAAAATGCTGTTTTTTTCCAAAAAAACTCTCGGCTGCTTTAATTCGGCATTTGAGGCTTCAATGAAGACAAAAGCCCTGTTGGAGTCAAGCAGTTCATTGCATGCCTTGGGGTCGATTTGCTCATTCAATTGCGCAAGGCCATAATTTGTGTTGCAGCTTGCAAGGCTTCCTTTTGCGAAATTCCTTATCAATGCAATGGCTTTCTTTTTGTTTGCCGTGAGAATTGACTGGAACATTATCATTGTGTTGCCTCTTGCAGAAATGTCTTCAGAAACGCTGCTGCTTGAAATCACTATTACAAACTCATTATGGTCTTTCAATGCAGTCAGAAATTCTGAAGGCTGTTTTTCATTGGATTGGAAAACAACCCCGCCTTCAGTCGCCTCAAACTTGAATTTTTCAGGGCCTGGATTTGCCTGCGTGAAAACAATGAGAATTGCGGAAAAAACCGCTGCAAAAATGACAATTCCCAAAACCCACTCTGTCCTTGAAGCCATAGCAATACCTTTAAAGCTTGGAAATCATTAAAAAACAGAATCAAATTTTTAGGAAATTTTATTAAAAAAAAAGAAAGTAAAAGAACCCGCAGTTTTTGCGGGTTCTTTCATTGAATCATTTATTGTGTTTCCAAGAAATTGATTAATTCTTGGGCTGCTCTTCCAGTGTCTGCTGCTGTATAACCAGCTACGACAATTTTGTCGCCTGATTTTACAACAATAGCGTCGCCTGCTTTCTGGATCTGCGCGTTAACTACAGCACCCAAAGCCCTAGTGAGCCTGTTTACTGCCTGTCCGCCGACCAAGATTGCTGCGCCTGGTTCTCCATTGTCCCAAACTACTGTAGCTTTACCGTTCAATGCTGCTGGAACAGTGACTGTTACAGTCTCTGGTGGAGCGTTTGAATCAGCGCCTGATACAGTGACTCCAGTAACTGCGGCTGCATCGGCTATTGAAATTTTTGTGGTTCCAATAGTTATTGTTTTTCCGACTTCCAAAGTTCCTGCGTCTCCGTTGGCTATTGATTCAGTAGTTCCTGTTGAGGTTACTACTTCCTGGACGTACATTTTTGTTTCCGGAATAGTCAAAGTCAAGACACCATCCGCAACTGCTGCAAGCGATCCTACATCATCATACGCTGTTGCATAGTATGAGTCCGCAGTGTCAGACCTTAAATTCAGGGCTTGCACGTTTGCTCCGGAAAGGCGTGTTGCCTGGTAGCTGTATCCGCTAAGGTTTGAGTTTGGCAATGTTATCAGTTTTCCGTCGCCGTACTTTGTGCTAACATATGCATTCCAATCCGCTGTTCCGTCTGCTACAGCTGCTGCGCCTACTGTTCCAGTGTCTATCTGGAATAGTGCAGTGTAGTATGTATTGTCTGCAGAGTCTCCTCCAAATGCTGAGTCGTCTGGCCTGTAGAATGATTGTGCAGTTCCAACATCCCCGTTCATTAGGATTGGTCCTCTGTTTGTGTCAACTACGCCGTCTTCAGTGGCCTGTGCATAGTCAGTTCCCAAGAAACTTATTGTTTTGCTGTTTCCTGTGAATTCAGTGCTGATGTTCTGGTCATTCAACAAAACCCATATCTTGTTGTCTCCTTCCCTGACTTGCAGTGCGTATCTGTAAGTCTGTGAATTTTGCCCCTCTATAGTGAAGGCAGTTGTTCCTGCTGCTGTTCCGTTAGTGTCCCAAACAGTGCCGTCTGAATAGTACACATACCCGTAACCAGGCCCTGCAGTGTTTGCGTCGCTAGTATACAGCAAAGAATCTGCGCTTCTAGTCACTGAGTTTTTCAAGAACTGCACTCTACCACTTGTGGAGACAGTTATTGAGTTTGCATCAGCTCCTGTGACCCTGTAATTTACTCCTTCTGCCCAAATGTTGCCGTCTACTGGAACATTGTAGTCAGAGATGCCTGTGACAGTTAGTTGGGATCTGTCGCCGACTCTTCCAATGTTGGTCCAAGTTCTTCCGTTGATCTCGTTTCCTTCAGTGATTTTTATGTTTGAGTCTGTCTTGTCGACTTGGTAGTTTATTGTTTTTCCGTCGAAAGTGAATGCATTCCAAGTGTCGTCAGAAGCGTCTCCTTTGACAACCAATGGTATTGCGTGGCTTGATCCGCTAGAGTCTTTGAAATCCAATTTTTCGTTTCCAACCTTGATTGTTGTCAATGACTTGTCGTTCTTCCAGCCTTGGAATTTTACCTTGTAAGCTCCGCTGACAAACTCTGCAGATTCGCCTACTTTTACGGCTGAAGCGTCATTCCATCTCTTGTTGGAATTTGCTATTTTGATTTCTTTCAAGGTTCTAGCCAAAGCCGCAGTGTCTCCATTGCTGAAATAGAAAGTCACTGCCCACTCATAGATTCCTGTGGAATTGCTTGAATCATATGGATATCCTTTGGAGTTGTACAAAGTCAACCCTGAAGCTCCGACAAACATGTCAACGTAACCGTTTGTTACGCCGGTTGTTGTGTTGCTTCCAGTGGCTGTTATTGTATCAACAGTTACTGTGGTGTCCATTATGTCATTTCCTGCATTGTCTGTGAAATCCAAGTCGCCTGTTCCTTGAGTGACTGTCTGCAACACAGTGTCGCCGTCTTTCAAGATGAACTTTGCGCTTGTTCCTGCAGTGTTAAGGACATCCATGACCAAAGTCAGTGTCTTTCCTGCATATGCTCCTTTTCCTTCAACTTCTGCTGATTCTCCAGGCAGCAATGTCTTTTTCGCATTGGATTCAACCAATTTTATAAGCTCGCTTCCAGCTGTTGTTTCATCAATGTCTTTGACCAAGTAGTTCTTTCCAAAGAAGGGAACCATCATGTGGTCGTCAGTTCCATCGCTGAATGCGGTTATTGCTGTTGCAGAACTGTGCACTGGAATTCCATTTCCCAAATCCAAAATGTATGCAAAAGAGCCGGCATCAATATCCAATGCCATTCTTTCAACGTCTGATGCTGTGTTGAATCTAGGGTTTGCCGCCAATGAAAGCCTTTCTTTGACAGTAATGCTTGTGTTTGCTCCATTATATTTGTAAGTCGTTGTCTTGTCTGTCAAGTCTGGCAATGCAGAGCTTGTCAAAGAAGTTCCTGTTATTGTTCCGTTAGAGTCTATTGCAATGTTTCTGTCAAATGTTGGCTCTAAAGGGCTTGTTGCTGAAATCAGGTAATCCTCTAAAGTCTTTGCGTTTGCAAAGGTTGTTGCGCCTCCGCCGACAGTTACTGCGATTTTTGCAGCGCTAACGTTTGCTGTTCCGCCGCCAGAAACTGTTTTTGTTATTGTCTGTGTCGTTGTTGCTTTTTCAGCCAATTTTGAGGCAATATTGCCCGCCCAGATAACGTCTGAGGCTCTTGCGCTGTTTCCTACAACAACGTTTACTATTGGACTTCCGCTGCTAGCGTAAAAGTCTGCTTTTGTCAAATCTGAAACTGCTGCTGTAGCAAATGGTGCGATTGCTGTTCCCAACAATGCTGCTCCGGCTGCTATTGCCGCAAGTTTCTTTACTCCTATATTTTTCATTCATTCACCTCACAAATCAAATAGATTTGTTTTGAATCAAGACTGAAGCCAAAGCTATCTTTCCTTGCCAAGTAATGGTTTGGTTTGGAAGACTTAGTTTTAAGGCTCGTACTAATCTGGGTAGAGTTTGTTTTTAAAGGTTCGCCCGGTAAGAAAAGCAAAAAGCAAGCTTTTTAAACAAAACAGAGCAAAATTCAGGCTTTTGTGGAACTGTGTGAAGGCAATTGCCGAAAGCGTTTTTTTCGGTTCAAGCATGAGATTTTGGCCTTATTTTCCGTAAAGCTTTCTAGTGAAGTCTTCCATTTCTTTCCTGTTCATTAATTTGGTTATTTGATCAGCGTAGGCGTGGATTAGCTCTGACATGTCCACTAAGGCATCTTGAAGGTCGTCTTGAGTCAGTTCTATTTTGTCTGGCTTTAAGACTTCAATTGCTGCCGGGGCATAATAGAACATTAAGTGGGTTATTGCCTTGAAGTCTCTAATGCTCAAGTTGACTTCCAGAAAGCTTGAATAGTACTCTCCGTCCAGCATTGGCTCTGCCTTTCTAATGTCGTAAATTGTGAATGCCTGGTCTGTCTTTAATGCCTCTTCTATTTCATTGATTGATTTTTTCAAAAGCTCTGCTTCAATGGCTTTTATTTCAATCATGCAGTTCAGGCGGATTTTGAAAAGGTCTTTTTCCTCTATTTTCCTGCGTTCTTTCACTTTTTGCACTATTTGCTGGGCTAGGGAGTATTTTGTTGGGAAGCCTTCTTTCACAATAAGCTCGGTTTTGAGCATTTCTTTAAGCTCTTCCATGGTTTTCAAGTATGAAAGCTTTAGCTCTGCGGCAATTTCTTCCGCTGTTTTAGGACTTTGGGCCAGCAATTTAGCTATTCCTTTCTGGCAGTCTGAGAGTTCTGGCATATAAAAACAACTTTTGTACAAAATGTTTTTAATAAGCCATTGACAAGTATTTAAAGAGGATTTGGATGTTTTTGCTAGAAGCTTCAACTGCATTGGCCCAGAATGCCGGCGGAATTGTCGAATTTACACAAGGCAATTTAGGCCTGCTTTTCAGCGCAATTGCGTTCATAATAATTGCAGTAATTGTTGTCTTGCTAATCAAGCAAATCCTAATCAACAGCGTTTTGGGAATCATTGCCTGGCTTTTGCTGCAGTACGTGTTTCAAGTGAAATTGAATTTTGGGATTTCCTTAATTGTCAGCATTATTTTCGGGCTTGCTGGAATTGGCGTTCTCTTGCTTTTGAAGTTTTTGGGAATTCAAGTCTAAAGCTTGAAGTCCTTGCTTAAGTCAATTCCGCAATTCTTGCATTCTCCGGCCTTAAAGCCCAAAACTTCTGCAACATAACTTTTCCTTCTAATTAGCAGATTCCGGCAATTAGGGCATTTGGAGTTTTCTTCCAGGCCCAAGTTTCCGGAATAAACGTACTTTAAGCCGGTTTTTTCGGCAATTGCCTGTGCTTCTTTGACTTTGCTTTGAGGCGTTGGCGGCAAGTGCAAGAGCTTGAATTCCGGATGAAATGCTGAAAAATGCAGTGGAATCTTGTCTGAAAGGCCCAAAACAAAGTCCGCGGCTTCTTGAAAATGCTTTTTGTCGTCATTGAAAGTTGGAACTATGAGATAAGTCAGTTCCAAATGCACTTTGCTTTTTGAGAGCCATTCAATGTTTTGCAGGACTTTTTTTTGGCCAATGCTTCCGCACACTTTTTGATAAAATTCCTTGCTTCCCTTCAAATCCACATTTATCGCATCAAGGAATGGCACAATGGCTTCAAGGACTGTTTCAGTCATGAAGCCGTTAGAGACCCAGACATTGTACAAGCCTTTTTTGCGCGCTAGCTTCATTGTTTCCAACGCATATTCTGCAAACACTGTTGGCTCATTATACGAGTATGCAATTCCTTGCACTTTGTTTTTCAAGCAGGCTTCAACAATTTGCCCCGGAGAGACAATGCCAAACCGGCCTTCAAGATTTTCTGCGCTGAATTGTTGGCTCATTTCAAAATTCTGGCAAAAATCGCACTTGAAATTACAGCCTAAAGTGCTTACAGTCAAGCATTTGCTTTTTGGCTTGAAGTGAAATAAGGGCTTTTTTTCAATCGGGTCAATAGTCAAAGTCTGAGTCTTGCCATAAACCAAACTGATGAGCTTGCCTTCTTGATTCTGCCTTACAATGCATTTTCCAAACTCATTGTTTGCCAAAACACAGTAGTGATTGCACGCAATGCACTGCACTCTTCCTTTTGGAAGTGTTTTGCTGAATTTTGCCTCAAAAGCCATACTAATATTATTGTTTTGCTGGCTAATTAATTAATCATTTTTTAAGCGTGAAATCATGGAAGAATTCAATCTGGACTTGCATTTTCATTCCCCGTACGCTGGCGGCGTCAGCAAGAATATGAGCATTCCAGTGCTTGCGGAGCAGGCGCAGTTGAAGGGATTGGATTGCATTTCAACAGCCGACATTACGCAGCCTGACTGGCTGAAGCATTTGAACGAGAACTTGAAGGAAGAAAAGAATGGAGTTTACACTTTTCCGGGCTTTGAGACTAAATTCATTGTCGGGACTGAAATAGAATCTGCAAACAGGATTCATCACTTGGTTTACTTGGAGGATTTGACTCGCGCTGCGGAATTGCGCGAAAAATTAAAGCCATGGGGAAAACTGGATTATTACGGCGCTGGAAGGCCAAAGCTAAAAATTCCTCCGGAAAAGCTTGCTGAAATCGTTACAGATTTGGGCGGGCTTTTGGGGCCGGCTCATGCTTTCACGCCTTACTTTGGAATTTACGCTCATTTCAAGTCCATAAAAGAGGCTTACGGGGCTTTCGGAGACAAAATAAAATTTTTGGAACTCGGGCTTTCTGCAGACTCTTATTATGCTGACTTGATTGAAGAAAACCACAATTACAATTTCTTTTCCTTCAGTGATGCCCACTCTCCTTGGCCGCACAGGCTTGGAAGGGAATTCATTCGCGCTTCAATGAAGGAAACCACTTTCAAGGAATTGGAAAAGACATTGAATTTTGAAGGCGATCGAAAAATCAACTTGAATGTCGGCCTTGACCCGCGGGAAGGAAAATACCACGAGACTGCATGCAATGCCTGCTACACTCACTACACCATAAAGGAAGCCGAAGCATTAAAGTGGAAGTGTCCTTGCCCGGGCCAAATCAAGAAAGGAGTAAAAGACTTGATTCTGGAGCTTGCGGACTATAAGGAAGAAATCCACCCGAAATTCAGGCCAGACTATTTGCATATTATTTCGCTTGCTGAAATAATACAATTGACATTGCAGAAAAGGACTCCGGAAGACAAGGCAGTTCACGCGCTTTGGAGGCAATTTGTCGACAAGTTTGAAAATGAAATCAATGTTTTGGTTGACGCGCCAATTGTAGAATTAATGGAATTGCATGATTTGATCGGCAAAAGAATTGAAAGCTTCAGGAAAGGCTTTGTTGTTTACACGCCTGGCGGCGGCGGAGATTATGGAAGGCCTTTTATTTGCTCTGACGAGCACGAATTCATTGAAAAAAAGGCAGAGCTTGAAGCAATCGGAAAAGTCTCTGCGGCAAAGAAAAAGCAAAAGACTCTGATGGATTATTAATGGCTATTAGCAGGCTTGCTTAACCTTTATTCTTAGCGTTTTATTATTCTCCGGGATTATGCAAATTTTTTCACCTTTCTTCAATTTGTAGGCTTGCACAATATCTGAAGGCAGGGTTATTGCAAGGCTTCTTCCAGCATTAATTATTGGCCTTTTGAAAGAGAATTTCGTGTTTATCTGCTCGCTTAATTCTTGCATTTGTTCACTGGTGCTGAATGACTCGCCGCATTTTAGGCACTTATAATACGGAGAATCCTTGATTATCAATTTGCCTTCATTTAACGCCAACTCTTCAAATTTGAGAATCGAATTTCCGCCACACAAGTGACATTTTATTTCTTTTTCCACAATTCAACCTCCTTTTCACTTGCTTCCCACAATGTAAGGACATGGATAAATTCTTTTTTTTCAATTTTTACCGCGGTTAAGACTGTTTCGCCAATCTTGAAAATTGTTTTAATTCTGTCTTTTTCTTCCTTTATTTTTATTAATTGTTTTTTTATTGCAAATTCAAGTTCGCCATAATTAATCCCAAGCATTACTGCCCTTTCAGCAAACCTTTGCTTGGCATGCAAACTCCAGCGAACTAACATAAATAATAAAACAATAAAGGCATTTAAAAAGTAATATCATTTAATAATCAAATAATACCAATTGCTTTGCCATATTTACCTGACGTAAGTCAAGTTCGGGTTTTCCTGCTGTTCTACCTGGTCAAGCAATTGCTTGTTCAATTTTTCAAATGCTTCCTGGATGTTCTTGGCTTCTTTCTCAAGCTCTGAAAGATTGAGCTTGAACTTGAATTTTTTCACTAGCAATTCAAGCATTATTTTCGCGCTTCCGTGATCGCCCAAATATAATTGGCTTGAAGTCTCTCCCATTAAGCAAGCGCCTTCAAGGCCTTGCTGTTTTCCAATTCCGATAATCAATCCCGCGGCTCCGCTAATTAATCCTTCATTCCTGTCGACTATTGCGTCAAATTTTTTCCATTCTTCCAAGAGCTTTTTTGAAGTTGCCGCAATTATGATGCGCGGCTGGGTGTTCATTCTTCGTTCTCTAATGTCAAGCCCTGCAAGAGTGTAAATTTCTTTCACGTTCAATTCTTTCATTGCCTTGACAATTGCTTCGGCAAACTCGTAATGCTCTTGAGGGCTTCCTGCCCTAAAGTCCAAGGTTGGCTGCACTGGCCCGGCTAAAAACAAAAACTCTTGCCCTGCAAGCTTTGCGTAATAAACTTCATCCTTTATCAAATCTAAGACAGCATTTTGAGTGCGAATGCTTGGCGGAAAGCTGTCTGAAGTTATTTCAGCGATTTTTTCAGGCTTTACCTGCGATATCAAATGGTCTATCGCGATTTTTCCAACAAGCCCAATTCCAGGCAGGCCTGTCAAAAGAATTGCTTTTTTCGGCCTTGTTTTTCTCAAAAATTTTATTTTAGTCGGCATTCTAGCACCTTTCAAAACTTAATTCTCAATTTTTTCGAAAACTGACTTTCCGCTTTCTGCCTTGAGCAAGTTTTCCAAAGTTTCCGCGACAGTATTCAATGCTTTTTCCGCGCTTTTAAAGTCATTGCTTGTAACCCTCAAGTCCCACTTGCCAGAGCCAAGGTAATTCAATTCGACTTTTCCCTGCTTTTGCGAATTCCGTGCCTTGATCATTGCCGCTTTCAAGACTTCAACGCCGTTGGACTTTTCGCTAGACACAGTGACTGTTCCGCGAACTGTCCTTTTCGGGATTTCAATGTTTTTTTGCAAAATTTCAATCAATGCTGGCTTCCACTTGTCTGAAACTCCTTTCGCCGCGCTTTCTCCTTTCACTACAATTTCAGTGAATGCTTCCTGCAATCCGTCATAATTCTGCAGCAAAGGCTCTGCAATTTCCTTCCAGACTGTTTCAAAATCGGATTTTTTTTCGTTCGCCAAAATTTCCAGGAGCTTTTGGTTTCTTTTCAATGACTTCCAGGCGTCAATTTTTGCCCTTTGCGTTCCAGCGCTCACTTTTGTAAGGCTTAAGTCAATTTGGCCTTTTTCAAAGTCAATGTGCATTACTTGGGCCGCGCGAATCTGGTTTTCCTTGACGAAATTCCTGATGTTTTTTACCCAAGAGCTCGCGACTTGCGAAATGTGCACAAAGCCATTAAGCCCTTCGTATTCCAGAAGCTCTGCAAAAACCCCGTATTCAAGGATTTTTGTTATCTTGCAGACGACCACTTCTCCATTTTGCGGAAATTCTTTGGGCATTTTTTCACTCTGTATTTTTAAGTTACAAGACAATTAAGGTTTGAAAAGAGCTAAAAAGGCAACTGGTTCAATCCAAGGATTTTTGCCTTAATTGCTTTTGAACTTTTTCTCCAAAAATTCGCCCATTGCCTTGCGAAAAAGCAGGAAACCATTCCTTGACTCCAAATCAGCGGGCGATTGCAGCCCATTTTCCTGCTTTAATGTGGGCTTTGGAAACAGCTGGTCTGCAAGGTTGATTCCCCTGCCGAGCTTTGCTGAGCTTAGCTTGATGGCTTGAACATTCCCGCCAAGGCTTTTCAATGCATTGCTTATGATTTCAAAAGTGAGCCCGCTGTATTCGGCATCAACAATATAATAAACGCTTTTTTTCTGGGAAAAAACCCCGCTTTTCAGGATTGAATTCTTTGCAAGCGCTGTGAGCCTTTGCTTGTCAATTGTCGCGCTTGTTTCTTGCACATAATCTAATGGAGTGAACGGATTCACAAAATACTTGAAATCGCGCATGCTTCTGCGCCTATTTCTTGCATTCAAGGCCTTGACTGTTTCAAAAATTGGCCTCATTCCCCTGCCGACAAACAAGAAGCAGCTGTTTGGAACTGCATGGTATTGCAGTATTTTTTGGGATGCTTCAAAAACATGGTTTAACACAATTGGATCATTAATTGGGAAAGCAAGCGCATTTTTTGCAATTCTCGCTTCTGCATTTGTAATTCTTTCAAGCCTTTTCCTTGAAAATGTGCTTCCAAAAAATTTTTTCGGAAGCTTTCTTGGATTTGTTCTCTCAAGCAATTTTCTCACTCGATTTCTTCCAATTCAGCCATTCCCTTGCTGATCAGCAGTTTTGCGACCTTGTAAGGCAGGTTTACTGCTTGCTGGTCTGAAAAAGGCCCGTACTCTTTCAAGTTCGCTCCCACAAATGACGGAACGCCTTTCAGGATTTTCACTTGGACGAAATTCAAGTCTTGCTTTTGCTTGGGCTTTTCGCCGGAAACTGAATTTCCATTTCCATTGGAGAAGATTTCCTCAAACAATGCCTGGTGCTTTTGCATTGCCGCAAGCACAGTACGGAAAAGCTCTTTTTCCTGCAATGCCATTCTTTCCTCGCTGAATTCTCCAGTGTGCAATGCGCTTAATACTGCATTAAGCAGTTTTTTCTGGCGAATGCCAAAAAACTCTTCAAGCATTTTTTTCAGATTGCTGAATTCTTTCGCCCTTGAATTGCCCAAGTCCTTTAATGAATCCAAATACTTGTTTTTTTCTTCCTTTGCGAACTCGTTCAGTAAGTTGTAAAAGTCTTCAGGCAGTTCCACTGGCTTGGAAGTGTTTTTTTCCAGGCGGTAAATTCTCCTTAACTCATCGTAATCAATTGGCATAAACTTCACTTTCAAACAAGCCTTGCAGATTTTCTCGCAAGCAAGAATACTGCCGCAAATTCGGGCAATTCAATTTCCTGATTTTCCATTTCTGGAAACCATTCGCCCCCCAAATAAAACTTTGGAGTTCTTTCGACAAATACTTTGACTGGATTTCTTGAAAAAACTATTGTTTCCTTCAAGGCGTCAAAGCCTTTTAATGAATCCAAAGGCAGGGTTTTTGCCAAAAGCCCTGTGCTGCCGTGCAATGTTTCAGGAACCCTGACGATTTTCACCAAATCAATGGAAGTTTGCCTGTCAATTTTCAACTTTAGGCTTTCGGCGCTGCTTTCAAGAAGCAGTTTCCAGAATTCGCGGCTTTTTTTCCCAAAATCAAGAAGCCTTCCCTGCTCGAAGTCTTGCAAGAGCTTTTCTTTCTGCTCTAAAAGCCCTGCCGCCTCTTTTTCGCGCAGGTTCGTGACAGAATGCAGACCGAAAGCGTCAGCGCTTTCAATAATTTGCCTGGTTCTTTTGATTATTTTTTCCTGCCAGCCTTTTGCCTTTTGCAATGCGACTCCTGAAAGCTTTTGCTTTCCTGAAAGAAATCCCAAAAGCTCTAAATTCAGCTCGTGGCCTGTCAGGTAATTCAGCAATTCAACTCTTCCGGCCTGCGGAATTCCAAAAATTTTTTCAGAGCGCAAGTGAATGTGAAAGCCCTTGCTTCCAGAAAAATTCAATGAAAGCCCTTCCCCAAACCCAAAATCGTTTTTCAGCCATTCAATCAATTCCAACGCCTGCTTTTTGACTGCCTCAAGGCATTCTGGACAGACCCATTCGTCAATTGCAGTTTTTTCCCCGCAGGAAGTGCAGTACTGCTGCCTTCCTGTTCCAGTCAAGCCGCATTTTGAGCACTTCCACAAAGTGTGCTTTTCAGCGCACGGGGTTTTGAAATCGTCAGCGTCAAATTCCCAAAGCAAGTCAGCCCCTAAAAAATGCTTTGCCTGCATTGGCTGCGCTTCGGGAAACTCGTAATGCGCCGGACTGCATGAAGCGTAAAACGGCACTTCATTCCGCAAGAAATTGTTGAAGTCCTGCAAGGTTTTGAATGCAAAATGCCTTTCAGATATTTTCTTGCCAAAAATTCCAAATCCAAACTCCCTTCGTTCAACAAAGGACGGCTCGTTCACGAAATTGCTTGAGTAATGCTCGTGGAATTTTCTTGCAACGAATTCCTCTTCTTTTTCATTCATTTTCCCGCCTCCGTTTGCTCATTTTGCCCGGCGCTGGAAAACTTTTGCGACTTGAAGATTTTTCTCCGGTAATACATCAGCGGGTTTTTTATTCCAGGGCAAAGGGCGCCGTTTTGAATACACAACCCGTAAGAGCGCATTGTGTTGCAGGATGCGGGAGTGTATTTTTTTCCCTTGCTCATGCGGTCAATGTGGTAAGTCGCTGTCCTTTCGTCATAATTTGGGGCTTTCTTGAAGGCTTCAAGGATTTTGTCGCGCGGCATGCTTATTGCAATCAGGAAAGTCGCTAGAGTGAAGTTTCCCAAGTGGTTTAACTGCTGGCCTGAATTCAATCGCGAGTAAAGCTCTGAAAAGCAAGGCGGAAAATTCTCGACCTCGACTTTTCCCTGCAATGCCTCTACAAGGATTTGCTTTTGCTTTGAGGAAATTTCATTGAAGATTTCTGAAGAAATTTTCTTGAAAGAATCAGGGGTTTTTT
The DNA here is from genome assembly GCA_030649735.1 of Candidatus Iainarchaeum sp. Classification (GTDB taxonomy): domain Archaea; phylum Iainarchaeota; class Iainarchaeia; order Iainarchaeales; family UBA10191; genus UBA10191. The sequence goes on from JAUSFL010000042.1 coordinate 34,600, forward strand.
TCACGTCCACTGGAAGGCTTTGGAAAACCTTGAGCTTTACTGCCTCTGACAAGAACCTCGCAAACTCCAGCTGCGTCAGGAACAATTTTCCTTTCAAAAGCTTTTGGTTTATCAAGTGCATTTGCATTGCAGACTGCGGGATTTTCAAGAACTGCACGACCGGAATTGACACAAAGAACTCTTTCTCTTCAGGCAGTTCGAAAGACAATGAAAGCTCTTGCGCAAGGTCAAGCAAAACCTCCGACTTTTCCAGTTCCAGGCGATTGAACGCGTTTTCTGAAACAAACACGGCAAACCTTTCAAAATACGAGGAGTTTTTTGAAAAGGAAAGCAAAATCTTGGCGACTGGAAAAGCCAGAATTTCATTCAGTATAAGTTCAGAGCTTTCCTGAGCCAAAGGCTTGTATTCCTTGCCAGTCAAGGCATTCAAAAGCATTAGCTTTGCCCTTTGCATTACAGCGCTTGGAACATTGTCTAATGAAAGATTCGAGTTTTTGACAGCCATTTGGGCTGTTTTTGAAAACTGGTAATACTGCGCAAAGCGAAGCTCTGAAACAGGAAGCATGAGCTAATTTTGGAGGAAAAACCTTAAAACCAGCTTCTAGGCAAGAATTCCGCTGACGAGCGGAAATCTCGCGCTTGCAAAATGCCTTAAAAGCAACGCCAGTAAAACAATTTATGAAAGAAAGCACCAAATGCATTAAAAATATAGCCGGCTATAATTATTGCGTGTCTACATTAAGTGCCGACGTCACTTCGCAAATGGTAAATTGGATTGACGCCAAAGTAAAAAGCGGTATGTACAAGAGCAGGAGCGAAGTCATTAGGGACTTGCTTAGGGAGAAAATTGGGGAAGAAAAATACTCCAGGGCGGCCTTGTCTGAAAGCGTTTTGAGAAAAATCTGGAACAATGAAAAAGACAGCATTTGGGAATCCTACTTGTGAATTTTATGAACCAATTAAGCGTTGTTTTGGCAAGGTTTCCATTCACAAACCAAATAGACTACAAAATAAGGCCAGTGGTCGTGATTTCAAACAGCAAATTCAATGGCGCGCACAATTTTTGCTGGGCATGCCCAATAACATCGAAAGCCTCTTTGAAAGAATTCGAGCTGGAAATTAGCAAAGCAGAATTTACAGGCGAATTAAAAACGCAAAGCTTCATCAGGACTGACACAATTGCATCAATGGAAAAAGAGCTGTTCTTGAAAGAAATCGGAAAAATCACGCCGACGCTTTTTGAAAAATTGAAGAAAGAGTTAATAAAAAACCTGTGAAAAACATTGCAAAAAAGCACAATCCTAAAGTATCATGTGCGCCAAATAAAATTCAATAGTGCTTTCGCCAATCTTGAAACTTGCCTTCATTGGCGCGTCGCTTTTCAATTCTAGGACAACAGTGCTTTCGTTGTCTGCTTCCTTGATTATGTTTTGCAGAAAATTCAGGCTGTACTTGCTCACCACTTCAGAATTCGCGCTCACCATTGTGTTTGTTGTTTCCTTGGTCACTGTCTTTAAAGTCCCTTGGGAGCCGCGCGCTTCAATGGTGAACAGGTTGGCTTTAGCCCTTAAAATCACGCTGCTTCCAAACAGGCCGGCATCCTTTAATGCTTCCTTGAGAATGCGCGCGTTGATTGTGACTTTGGCGTCAAATTTCGGGGTTGGAATATTCACTTCTTCCTCATTAATGTCAATTAAAGGCAACTTGAAGGAACGGCTTAATTCGCCTTCAAACTTAACGAGCATTTCGTTCTCGTCAATGTTCAATTGCATCCTGTCGTTCGGCAAAGAACGCTGCATTATCTTGTTCAATTCTGACAAGTCAACGCCGACAAACAATGGCTCAATGTCGTACTTGTCAAAAACATTCTTTGCAACGCTGTAATTCACAAGGACAATTTGCGAAGGGTCTATTGCCTTGAAAGAAAACCCGCTGGTTGAAAAGCGAAAGTTTCCTTCATTAATGAAAGCGGCAATTGAGTTAATCGCCTTTTGGAAAAAAACAACGTTCTTCAGTTCAATCAAGGAAAACCATTCTCCATTCTTTAAAGCACAATTGATTAAAGTGCAAAGGTTTTTTTAAAGCTAATCTGCCCGCTTGGCTTTAAAGCCAGCCAAAACAACAACTACGGCAAAGCACAGTAGCACTAAAGGCAAAGGCAGTTCCGGCACATTGGCCTGCTTTTGCTTTACAATAAAAGACTTTTCCAAAGTTCCCAAATATATGAACGGGCTTGCCCGCCTTTCAAGAACTGCCACGGCAGAATAATTCCGCCCTTCCTCAAAATCCCGCAGGCAAACTTCTCCCGCAGTGCAGTTTGCCGGAATTTTGAATGAAAAAATCTTTGTTCCGCTTAATTGCTGAAATGGAGTGAGATTATCCATGCTTGCCGCAATGTCTGTTCCCTTGCTGTCCTTGACTGTCAAAAGCATGAATCCAGTCCAGCCCATGTCGATTCCATTGTTTTTGACAGTAATTTTTACTGTCAAATCGCCTTTTTCCTTGTCAACCAGTGTCCCAACATCTTTTGAGTTTTGAAAAAAATTTATTCCAGTAATTTCAACAGAAGGGCCTGAAACTATGACAGTCAATGTTTCTGTTTTTGGCACGGCTGTCGAGATTGTTGCCTGAAACTTGTAAGTTCCAGAATCAGTGAAATTCGCGGTAATTTTTGGAGTTCCAGCGTCTGCCCTGCCAAAAAAATTAACGCCTGTGAAAGTGATTCCAGTTCCTTTAAGCGAGGCAGTATTGCAAGGCGTTGACAAAGTTGACGTTCCAGGAGTGCAGATTAAGCTCGCTATATTGTCGCAATTGCTGCCGCTAATGCACTTGAAAGTGATTGATTTTGGGGCTCCATCGTCAGAAATGTTCCTTATTGAAACATCCAATCCGTTTCCAGCAAGGATATTGCTTTTGCCGGTTGCGAATTTCAAATACTGGCCTGTTGGAGAAGTTTTCAAACCCATAATCCCCCACAT
>JAUSFL010000048.1 GCA_030649735.1 Candidatus Iainarchaeum sp.
GGAAAAACACTTTTGGCCAAAGCAATCGCAAATGAAAGCGAGGCAAACTTCATCAGCATCAAAGGCCCAGAGCTTTTGAGCAAGTTTGTCGGAGAAAGCGAAAAAGGAGTTCGAAAAATTTTCAGGAAAGCAAGGCAAGTAAGCCCAGTGGTAGTGTTTTTTGACGAAATTGACTCATTAGCCACAATAAGAAATGGGTCTGAATTTGATTCCGGAGTTGGGGACAGGGTCGCAAACCAATTGCTCACAGAGCTTGACGGAGTTGAAAGCCTTAATGGAGTGATATTCATTGCGGCAACAAACAGGCCAGACCTCATAGACCCTGCATTGCTAAGGCCTGGAAGAATTGACAAAATAATAATTGTCGGAGGTCCAGACGAGAAAGCGCGCGAAGAAATCTTCAAAGTTCACTTGAAAGGAGTTCCATTGGCAAAGAATTTCAACCTTAAAGAAATCCTGCAAAAAACAAAAGGATACACTGGAGCAGACATTCAAGGCCTTGTGAGAGAAGCAGTTTTAATGACATTAAAGGAAAGCAAAATGAAGCCAGCCGATGTGCAAAACAAGCACTTCGAGCAAGCAATGGAAAAAATCCTGCCTTCCCTGACTGAAGAAACAGAAGACAATTACGCGCAATTCCGCAAGAAAATGACTGAAGTAAAATTAAGCTATGTCGGCTGATTAATAGTTACAAAATCCCAGTATAAAAAACCAGTCCGACTAGTGGAACAAAGCTTATTGCCCAAACCAATGGATTCCACATGAAAACCTTGCTTCCATCAAGCGGGGGAATTGGAATCAAATTGAACAATGCAAGCCACAAATTGATTTGAAAGCCAATCTGGCCAACCTGCCACAAAAACTCTCCGCTGGATGCAGTGAAAAGCAAGAAAGCAAAGATCCCAGCCAATATCACATTAGTCAAGGGCCCTGCAATGCTGATAATTCCGTTCTTTTTCCTGTCAATGTGGTCTCCTTGAATGTAAACAGCGCCTGGAGCCGCAAAAATAAAACCAAGCAATGCAGTCAATAGCACAAAAAGCAAGCCGTAAGGCCATGCCTTGTAATACGCGTGGGCCTTGAATTTTTTGGCGACAAAACGATGCGCCAATTCATGCAATACAAAGCCAGAGCCGACTGCAATTCCGACAATCGGAAGCTTTGCAAGCATTGTGGAATACTGGAAGCTGGAAAAAACCCAGCTGAAGGCAAGACTTATTGTAAGCCAGCTCAAGAATAAGTCAAACATTTCCTGCTTTCTCATACTAATAGAACATTAAAAACAAGTCATAAAAAAGCCTTCGGCGAAAAACGAAAACAAAAGCAGGTTTTAAAGCATTGGCGAAAGATCTTTGCTATGGGACTTGAAAAAGAAAGCAAAGCGCAGGTTTCAATCGAATTAATCATTGTCCTGGCTGCAGTGGTTGCAATAGTTTTAGTGCTTGTGAGCCAATTGCAAAAGACTTCAGCCTCTGGCGCCAAGAAAATTGACGAAAAAACAAAGGACATTTTCGCAAAGATTGACGAGATAGATTGAATGCAGGCAGCTGGGAAAGCCCAAGTCAGCTTGGAGTACTTGCTCTTGCTTGCAGTGCTTTTCGGAAGCTTTGCAATGATTGCGCCAAAAATCCTTGAATCCTACAATGCAATGGTTTTCGCAAGCGATGCTCAAAACGCAAAGGCTTTTTGCGAAAAGCTCTCTTCAACAATTGAAAAAACAGGCTTTTTTGAAAACGCAAGCTCTGAAAGAATCAAGGCATTTCCCGAATTGAAGTGGATTCTTCTGGCTTCGGGAAGTGAAGTCAAAATAAGGGTTGAAAGCAAGACGCTGGAAAAAATCAAGGAAGTTAAATGCAACAGCAAAGTTGAAGTTGCAGAGTTCGAACAAAGCTTTACAAAAGCATTTTCATTAAGAGTGCAAAAGGCAGGCGGGAAAGTTTCAATAGTAAACAACTAGTTCAATTTCCTGCAAATTCAAGAATGAGTCAAAAATTCCCGCCTTGGCTGTAATGAAAGCGCCAGTTGCCTTGCAAGAGTTTAATGGAATCTTGTTCTGCTTTAGCACAACGCAGTTTTCGGGAAAAACAAAAGCCAAGTCTGAAAGCAATTCTTCAGTTGAAAAATCGTGCTTTAAGGCCCAGACTTTCAAAAGATCGTTCGATTTTTGGAGCAAGTAAAGCTCTTTCAGGCCTTGCGCTTGAGAATTGCTTGCAGGAATTGCAGAAAGCAGCAAGAAAAAGGCAAAAAGCGAGGTTAATGCCTCAAAAGAAATCGCAAAGCCGCGTGATGCTTTAATTTTCACAGGCAATCACTCCAACAATTGCCTTCTCTGAAGTTTCCTGCAAAACCACGAAACGTTTTACTGAAACGCAGTTTCCGGAAGGCAAAGGATTTGAGAGAATTATTTCCGGCCTTTGATTTTTTCTTTGCAGGGAAATCTCGAAAACTTCAACATTGCCGAATTTTGCCGGCTTTGCGGAATTTAACAAAGAAGAATCAACGAGGTTTGAAATCACAGTGCGCTTTTCAGAATCAAAGAAAGCGCTTCCAGCCAAAGGCTGTTCTGCATTACGGTTTTTCACAAGCGCATCAGCAAGCATTATGGTTTTTTCCTCAAGGAAAAATTGCTTGGAGTTTTGAGAGCTTCCAAAAAGCATTAAGGCTTCGCTGCGCAATGCCGCTGCAAGAATCAAGACGCAAACTAGGAATGCAAAAAAAAGCTCTATTGAAAAAACGCTTCCTTTACTGGTAATGCGCAAAGCCTTCAACCTCCAGGAAAAAATCATTGCCGAACGAAGAAATTCTCGCGCGCGGGATTATTTGGATTGAAGCAACACGTCCGCCGGACTTGGAGGCAATGCTGTTGTTGGAGTCTGAAAAGCAAGAAAGCTTTTGCGGAAGGGAAAACGCGCTGTTTGAGGATAAGGAATCAATCGCCAAGGCGCAATTCAACGAATTGGATTTTGCGGCAAGAAAGTCCAAAGAGTTTTCAGACCTTGAATTAAAGCTTGAGAGAGTTGCGGCAAAAAACGCGATTATTGAAATCAATGCCGAAAAAACAAGCAAGAATTCCAAGGAAGCCTGGGCGTTGCTCAAGAAACCACTGCCTTTTTGATTGAGTAATTGAACGGAATAATGAAATACACTGAATCTGCAGGGCTTATTTTTGCAAAAACAAGCCTTTTTCCAGAAAGCCCGCCAGTGAAAGAAACCTCAACCAAAGTCAATTCTTTCAATTTGACAACATTTGCCTTGAACTCGTCACTGAATTGCAAAAAAGGAATCGCAAACTGGCTTGAAAGCTTGGAATATCCGGGAAGGTAAAATTCAGTGCTGTAAAAAGAAAATCCTTCAAGCCTTAACTGCTGGAAATATCCTGAAAGGCCGGAGTTAATTGCTGAAGTGATTTGCATTGGAGAGTCTTGCTTGAGGAAAACCTGTCTTTCAATTGTTTTCTCAATCAAAAACCCGGTGTTGCTTTCTGCAACAGAGCGCTTTGCGCTTGCAATTTCCAATGCAATTGCAGAATTCAACGCAGAGTCAAAATTCTTTTGAAACTTCAAGTTTTGCGAATTGAAGGAAAGCAGGAAAAAAGCAAAGGCCAAAACAAGCACAAAAGTGAAGAAAGCCTTGGAGTTCATTCTTGCCTTAGGCTTTGGAAAAAAATATAAAGAAAGGCAAAAGCTCGCTTTTCAACGAATTAAGAATTCAGCGAAACAAGGCAGTTTTACGCTTTGCAACCAATACTGCAAATGCCAAAAGCAAGGCGCCAATAATCACTGCCGCGATTGGATAATAGTCAAAAGCTGGCAATGCTGCCTGTGCGCCAGCCTTTGCCGCTGTTCCAGCGATTGTTTCTGAAGAAACACTAGAGTTTGAGGTCATTGTTTTCTGGAATCCATCGGCAATTACTGGAGAATTTACGCCAATGGATGAAATATTCGGAGCGCTTGCCCCTGAAGCCAAAAACATTGAAGAGCCAATTCCCAAAATCGCCGAAGCAATTAATGCAAGGCCCAAAATTCCAATCAAAGAGCTTGAAAGAACAATCAAGACTTGCGAACTGTAAGGCTCGACAAGCTTTCTTCCCTTTTTTGAAAGATTGTAATACTTCCACTTGTGAGTGCTGTCAACCTGCTCAATCAGGCCGCCATCAAGCAAGACATCAATGTGCTGCTTAATGCTCGGCATTGCAAGCTTTAATTTTCCAGACAACTCTGTAAGATTGTAATTTCTTGAAGCCAAGAGCTTTATGATTTGAACCCTTGTTTCAGAGCTCAAAGTCTTAAAGTCTTTTGCTGAAAGAATCAAGTCAGACATTTAAAAAACCTCAAATGAAAAACAGGAAAACAAAAATTCCCAAGCCAACCAATGCAAAATCCCTGCTATAATAGGAAAGCAATGCCAAAACAAACGGAATTAACAACAGCCAAGAATGCTGCGCTCCTGCAACTAAAGCGCCAAACAACGCGCCAATCCCAAAAATCAAAAACAATGCGGGCACAAAACGAGTCAAAGTCTTGCTTAGGGCTTTCTGGACTTGACCAAACCAGTCATCACTTACATTATTTATGGCTTTCTGGACTTGACCAAACAAATCATCACTTGCCCGCTTTGGCTTTTTATCGTCTCCCATAATTAAGAGTCGTGAAAAAGTGCTTTTTAATGTTTTGCAAAAGCAGAGCAAAAACCCTAACTAAAGCCTTGCAAAAGAGCTTTTCAAAAGCAACGCGTCTGCCTCAATGCTCGGGCTTTCGCAAATCACTGTTCCTGAAACATTGAATTCTTTCAAGGCATTCAAGAAAAACAAGTGGTTGAAGTCGTTTGCCTTGTCCTGCAAGTTCAAGTGATTTCTTTCCCCTTTGGCAGAATACTTAATGCCGGAAACATGCATGTGCAATGCCTTAAGCAATTGCCCGTCTGTTTTTTCAATCTTTTCCAAAACAGCATCAAAGTCTTTCTGTGCTTTCAAGCAGCCGTTAGATCGAGCGTGCAAGTGCGCGAAATCAACAGTCAATAATGATTTTGGAGCCTGAGAATGCAATTCCAAAAGCTCGTCAAGGCTTCCAAACTGCGAAGGCTTGCCTGTTGTTTCAGGGCTTAAAGCAACAGAAATTTTTTCGTCTTTTATTGTTTCAAGCAAGCCTTCAATGGCTGATTTGATATTCTTGAAAACATTGCTTGGAGAATCCTTCAAGTAAAAGCCAGGATGAAACACAATGCTTTTCGCTCCGCACAATGCGCCAATCCTGCAGGATTGGAGAATGTTGTGCCTGCTTAACCCAAGCTTTTGCTTGTCTGCAGAATTAAGGTTAATGTAATATGGGGCATGCACTGACAGGGAAATTCCAGTTTTTTCCCGCGCTTTCCTGACTTGGGCCGCTGTTTCCTGCGACATTTTCACTCCGTAAACAAACTCCAGCTCCATTGCATCCAAACCAAGCTCTTTAACGCGCTCAATTCCGGCAATTGAAGAGTGTTCCTTTGAAGAATGCGGAGTTCCAGCGGTCCCGAAAAGAAGATTTTGCACCATAAAAAAACACTTTTGGCGTAATTAAATGTTCTGGCGCAGACAGGAAAATTAAAGAATTCCAAACCGCTAATTTTAGCATGCCTTTGCCAAAAACACTGGTTGCTTTTAAAAAAATTAGGCAAAGGGCAATAAACTCTCCAACAATAAGGCATTTGAATGCCCAGCAAGCAAGGCTTTCTGAAAAAAACCAAGTTCTTGAAAGGCTGATTGCCGGGGAAAAAACAAGGCTGAAAGTGCCAGAGCAAAGGTTTGTCCAAAATGAAGGCATTGGAGGAAAGCAAGGCAATTTAGAGTTCATGGAAATATCGAGAAAAACCGTGAACAAGACACTGGCCGACAATGGCTTTGAAGCCGCAAGCGAAAGCATTCAAAAAATAATTGGAAACAGCAAGCGCGCAATCTATCTGGTTTCAAGGTATATTCCAGAAGCAGAGCAAGGCAAGGGAATTGGAACAATGCTGATTCAAAGGGCAAGGCGCATTTTTGAGAAAAGAAAGATTGACTTGATTTATGGAAAAACAAGAAACCCAAATGCGGTGAAAAGCTATGAGGCTGCAGGCTGGATTAGGCTTGGCAGGGATGAAACCGGGCACGAATACTACGGATTGTTTGCCAAAAACCGCCTGGATTATTTAAAGGAAAAGGGCAGAAGCAAAAGAAAAGGTTAAAAAATTCCTTTGTTGTAATATTTTGGAGCAAAAGTTTTAGATTTGCGCACAGAATGGGGTTGATTGCATGAAAGCATTTTTTGAATTGAAAGAGGTTAGGCAAAGCTGGTCTAACCCGAACGAGCCTAAAAGAATAACTGCAAAAGAAGTAGTCGCTGAAGAAGGCGAACAATTCGACACTACTGAAAAAGACGAGCCAATGTTCCACTTTTTGCAAACCAAAGGCGAAAAGGCATTAATAGAATACAACCGGGCTTATACATTAAAAGGCTATGAGCAGCCTTTAAGCAGGACAATCTGGATAGAAACGCACCAAACCATTGAATTCAGCAGCCTGTGGAATTCCAACGGATTGACAAAAAAGCTCACTTTGAAAAAATTGAGTGAAGAGTAAAAATTATGGTCCTAAAGCAAGTCATCATTGTAAGGCAAGACTTGAAAATGGGAAAAGGCAAGGCCTGCTCTCAAGCGGCGCACGCCTCAATTGAAGCCTTTCTTAAAACCCAAAGCAAAAGCCGGGAAACTGCTGAAGAATGGCATTCTCAAGGAATGCCAAAAATTGTGGTAAAAGCCAATTCTGAAAAAGAAATTATTGAAATTTTCGAAAAGGCAAAACGGACAATCCCGGCAGCGCTGATTAGGGATGCCGGAAGGACCCAAATAGAGCCAGGCAGCATTACAGCCTTGGGATTAGGGCCTTGGAAAGAAGAAGAACTGGACAAAATTACCGGCAAGCTAAAGCTCTTGTAAGGCAAAAGCAAGCGTAAAAACATTAATTAATCACTTTCTGCATTTTTAAAGCATGGATGAAAGAAAACTCCGCGTAGTAAAGTTTTTCGCAATCATTTACATTCTCTTCGGGCTTTCAATAATCTACCTATTGCACTTCAACACTGGAATTGAGATTTCAGGAAAGCCAAGCGGCAAAGGCCTTGAAATCACAGTGAAAAACTCAAGCCTTCACTTGATTCGCGACTTGAATGTTTCAATAATCGACCAAAGCAATTCCGAATCAAGCATCCTGTCGCTTGCAGAATTAAGCCCAGCCGCTGAAAAAAAAGTCGTAATTCCGGGAATCCACAGCGCTAATGGAATAATAACAATCAAGGCCAACGCAATGTACCATTTGGAAGTCCTGAAGCAAATTAAAATTGAGGGGGCTCAAGATCAAAATGAGGAAGTCAGCGCAGTTCTTGAAGGCCCAAACAAGACTTTCGTGAACACCCAGACAAGATTCAAAATCACAATCTGTGCCGCTAAATTGGAAAACCAATCAGTGAAAATAACCCCTGATTTGGAAAGCGCTTTCTTTACAGCAGCGCAAGAGCCAAAAACCATTGAAGTCAAGGCAGGCCAATGCGGCGTTGAAGAATTCGCGTTCAGCCCGTCAAACAAGGGAAAAACAACAATAGCTTTTAATATCCAAATTGGGTCTTTAAATAAAAGGCTTGAAAAAGAAATAGAAATAATTGACTGAAAAAAAGTGGTAAAAAATGGATGAGAAAGGCGAGGCAAGCATTCTGGAAATAATCCAAAAAATGGTGTCTGACGGAGAAAGCGAAGAGCACATTATCCAAACGCTGAAAGACCTCGGAGTAGACCCTGAAAAAGCCAAAAGGCTGTTGCTGATTGGGCAGGCAGACACTTTCGCGCTATTGCGCAGCGAAATCGCAAAAATAGCAAAAGACGACATTGAAAAGCAAAAGCCAGAGCTCATAAAATTCATGAGCGAAGAGGCAGAAAAAGCAAACCAAAAAAGCAAGGAAAAAATAACAGCCCAAGTACTGGATGACATTCAAAAGTACGAAAAGGCAATCACGGGCCAAAGCAAAAGCTTCCAGGAGCAAATGGGAGACAACGTCCGCAAAGTCACTGAATTAAGCGACCGCGTAAAAGACGCGCTGAACGAGCTTGGAACTCAAGTCAACCAATTAAGGATTGACATGGATGAAATGAAAATCCGCGGAATAGGCTCAAGAAACAAGATTACCGGAATGATATTGTTCGGTTTTGGAATAGTATTCCTTCTTTTGGACTTGTACATTATTTTCTCAAAATTCATGCCCGCAGGCGCATTGTTGACTACTGACTCGCTGGTTGTAATGGTAATAATGGCAATGATAGGAATTACAATGCTCTTCATTGCGACAGTTTTCTGAAAAACTATTTTATCAAATCCAAGTTTCCATCCAGCACTATCGGATGAAACAGCCTTATTTCTTCAGCATAAGGAACAGCAGGAATTGGGTTCAGCAGGAAAACTTTCTTTTCAAGCCCGAAAGCAAGCCCAATTTCCAAGAACACGCTATAGCCAATGTAATTTGCAATTCCCTTCTTGGAATAATTCAGCACTAAAATTGCGTCAGATTTTTTGATCTTGGAAAAATGAAGCATTGTCAAATTGCCGGAATTGACTCTTTCAGAAATCGCGCCAGTCTCTTTTTCTTCAAGAATCTGCCGCTTTGAAATTTTTCCAGAAACTATTTTTTCGCAAGTGTCTGGAAGAAAAACCTCAAAGCCCTTGGCTTCAAGAAAGCCGGATGCTTTCTTTGCCTCTTGCGCAAACTCGCAGCTTGAGCAAACAGTAATCTTCAACAAAAAGACCCTAGTTTTTTTTCAGCTTGTCGTATTCCTTGATGTGGTGCATTGCCTGCTCCAGGTGGTTTTTTGCACGCAATGACTTTTCCTTATTCAAGAGTTTTTGCAATTCATTCAAAACAAATTCCAGTTCAATCATTCAATCAACTCCGCCGGCATTCTTTAAATTGTCAAGCAAGGACTGCTTTCCCAAAATGACATTCAATGGAACAGCCTTCACTTTTGCAGTCTTCAGGCTGATGGTGAAGTTCTTTGGATTCCTCACAAAAGTCTCCGGCTTCAAGAAAAGCCAGCCTTTGTTAGGCACTTTCCAAGCAATGAAAAACTCAGAGCCTGCAATGGAGCACCATTGCTTTGTCGTCAAAAACTGCTCTACTGAAAGATTCAAGTAAGCCGAATCCCAGGCCTTGCACTCAAACGCGAGCTTTTTTCCATTCCCTAATGCAATCAAGTCAGGCGAAGGCAATGGAGTCACTCCAGAGCCAGCGGCGCGAACAGTGGCAAAGCCATTGTTCCACAAGACCTTGATTAATTCTCTCTCGGCATTCGCGCCCTTAGTGTAGCGAGTCATTACTAGAGAGAGGGCGAAAAGGGATATATTAATAACTGTTTGCGTGGAATCTTACTTTATAACATTTAAAGAAAAGGCATTTTCGAGGACAAAAGAAAGTGTTTTGATGTGAAAGAATTCAACGCAACTCAAAAAGGGGTTGTTTTCAAAATTCATGCTCATACCGGAAAGCCAGAATTCAAAATGAAGGCATTTTCCGAATGGCGACAGGCCTTTGAAATTGAAACAAAAGCAATGCCAGTAAAAGGCAAAGCAAATGAAGAAATTGAAAAAAAATTAAGCGAATTCTTTCAGGCAGAATGCAGGATACAGTCAGGGTTTGAAAGCAAAAACAAGACAGTTATTGCAAAAACAGCCCCTGAAAAATTCGTGCAATGCCTCAAAACACTAGTTCTCTAAAATTAAGCCCTTTTCTGAAAAATTCAGAAAAATAAGGTGATTAAAAAAATGGGAAAAACATACTTGGACACTGTAAAATACAACATTGTCGTAGAGTTTGAAATTAAAGGAATAGTCGACAAGCCGGACATTATCGGGGCTGTCTTTGGGCAGAGCGAAGGCCTGCTTGGAGAAGAGCTTGACTTGCGCGAGCTGCAAAAGAATGGAAGGATTGGAAGGATCGAAATCCTGCAGACAGTAAGCCAGGGAAAAACTAATGGAACACTGACAATTCCAAGCAGCATGGACATGGTTGAAACAAGCATTCTGGCCGCGGCTGTCGAAAGCGTTGACAAGGTCGGGCCTTTCGAAAGCAAGTTCATGACAAAAAACATTGAAGACACCAGAAACCAAAAAAGAAAAGAAATTGAAGACCGCGCAAAATTGCTCTTGAAAAAAATGATGACTGAGCAGATTCCGGACAGCCAGGAATTGACTGAAAAGATCCGCGAAGACACCAGAAGCGCTGACATTGAAGAAATAGGGCCTGAAAAAATACCTTGCGGGCCTGGCATAATGAACGAGCCGTCAATCATTGTGGTTGAAGGAAGGGCCGATGTCTTGAACCTGTTGCGCAATGGAATAAAAAACGTGATTGCAATGGGCGGCGCAAAGCCAACTCAAAGCCTCATTAACATTTGCAAGCAAAAGGAAGTCCTGCTTTTCGTTGACGGGGACAGGGGCGGAGACTTGAACGTTCGAAAAATGATGGACTTGACCCACATTGACTTCGTGGCAAAAGCGCCTGAAGGCAAGGAAGTCGAAGAGCTTGCAAGAAAAGAAATAATAATGGCATTAAGGAAAAAAATGAATGCCGAAGAATTCCTGAAAGGAAAACTAGAAACTCCGACGTTCAACAACCCAAATCACGCAAACAACTTTCATCCGGGCGGAATGCGCTTTGAAAGAAAGCCAATGGGCGGAATGAGGGAAAGAATGCCGTTGGGAAACCGCCCAATGAGGCCAGGCATTGGAAGAGCAAGACCGCCTATGGGTGAAGAAAGAATGGGCGGAAATAGGATGGAAAACCCAATGGACAGGTTTGAAAGAAAGCCTTTTGCACCGCGCGCTTTTTCTCCAATGGAAAGACCTGAAAGGTTTGACAATTCAGCAAGCGAGGCTTTCGCAAAGCCGGACAGCCCAACGCCTAGAAGCATTGATGACTTGCCTTTCACAAGGCCGCAAGTCCAGCAACAGGCAATTGTCGCTGAAAAGGCGACCGCGGAAGAAGAGGCAGTATTCAAGCCGATAATGCAAGCCCTTAAAGGAAGCCTGAAGGCAAAATTCCTTGACGAAAACCACAAGGAAATAAAGACAATTGAAGTCAGGGAAATGCTAAAGGCATTGGAAGCAAGCAAGAACGCCAAGACAATAATCTTTGACGGAATCATAACAAAAAGAGTCGTTGAAGAGGCAAAGCAAAAAGGCGTTAAAACAATAATTGGCGTTAAAAAAGGGAAAATAGAAAACGAGAAAGAAATTAAACTGCTCACAATGGCAGTTTAATTCTTTTTTAACAATTTATCTTCTTTTTCTTTTCGGCCTGGCTTTTTCCTTAAAGTCCCGCTCTGCTTCCTCGACTGGAATTATCAATTTTCCGCTCAAGTAAAGCATTACGCCAATCACCAAGACAACTGCCCACAAAAACAAGTTTGCAATAGGCTGCAGTATCATGCTCCAAAACTGCTTTGCACTCAATGACTTTTGGTCAAGCCTTACAAAAGTTCCTGCATAATATGCGCTTTGCTGGCAAGTCAGCTTGTCGCTAAAGCTCAACGAAGCCGAAGAATTCTCAAGGCAAGTGTTCAAAAACTTTGCATTATCCCAGCTTTCAAACATTTGCGCCCCGGCATTAAAAAACATCAAAAGCGCAGCCACTATAATGAAAGCGCCGACCAATTTTGGCAAGTGAACGCTCCTTCCGCCAATCCGGAAAAACATTATTTTATGCACTGTAAAAACCACCTTGATGCAATAAAGAAGTTTTTAGTATTTAAACCTTACAGAAAAAACAGTCAAGGAATGCGCCTTGGCAAAGGCTTTCTTTTGGCAGAGTTTAGTTTTGCAGCAGGCCACGGAACCCCAGACTTGCCAAAAGCAAAATGAGAGTCAAGGCTGAAAGACTCATGCGCTTTTCCAGAATTCACTTTAATTTCAAAATGGCTTTTTTCATCACCAAAATGCCGTCTTTCTTCAATGCCCGGCCTTAAAAGAAAAACCCTGCCGGGAGCTTCATTTCTGGCGCGAACTCGCTCAATTTCCCGCATTGTTTCAGCATCTTGCGACCCGGTTTTTTTCCTTTCTTCATTTGAGGCAATGCCACGCTTTTTGTCTTTCAATCGCATGTCTTCAGCCCGAACAAGGCTTAAAGTATCCTCAAGCCGCGATTGCTTCCTAATTGGCTTTCCAGAATTATTTTTAGGCACGAAAAAATTACAATTTAAGAATTAATAAAACAGCCAGTTCTAGAATTTCAATTCTTTAAAGTCATGAATGTTAATGCCATACTTTTTGTAGACTTCTTCAACGCCGATTGAAGTCGCTTGGGATTTTTCAAATCCCAAAATATTCAAGACTTTTTCGACTTTTTCGGCACTGCCAGCCTCGATTTCCACATAAGGCGGAATTTTGGGCCAAGAGTCAATTTCAACTTCAGCGCCGTCAAGCCTGAAGCTGACGCGCTTGTTCTCTTGGTATGCTTTTGGAAAAAAGCCCAATTTGTTCAGTATGCTGTTTGCCGAGTCAAAATCGCTTACTTCAACTTCAATCTCTTTAGTTCCATCAATCTCGGAAGAATGGATTTCCTTGATTGTCAATGTTGTTTTTTCGCCATTGTCGCGCAATCGAATCCAAGAATGGCTTTTTTCAAGCCCAATGTCATAAACAAACCTGCGCATTTTCCTTTCAGCGACTTTGACAGCGCCCAAGCCATCAAGCTTTTTTTTAACAGCAGCAACATCAATGTCCAGAATCTTCACTTCAAACTCTGTCTTCATGCACTCAACCTGCAATTTAGTGTTTAAAATAATAATGCAGGATTCGGCAATTGCTTTATTAAAATTCTGCAGGGCAAATTATTAACCGGGCCTATCGTCTATCGGTTAGGATAGCGCACTTACACTGCGCTGGGGGTGGTTCAACTCCGCCTAGGCCCAAACAACCTTTTGAGTTTTAAACAAAACGTTCGAAAAATATTTAGCAAAAAGCGACTGTAGTCTAGTAGTTAGGATCGGACCTTGCCAAGGTTCAGACCCGGGTGCGATCCCCGGCAGTCGCATGCCTTTAATGGCAAAATAGTTTGCGTCCGTAGTCTAGTGGTAGGATCAAACCCTTCCAAGGTTTTGACTCGGGTTCGAATCCCGACGGACGCATTTTTTTCTTTCCTTAAAATTAGAGCCTTGCCTTTCCAATCCTTAGCTTGTCAGCCATTTCAGCAAACTTGAAAGAATGCTCTTTGCTTCCATTTGACAAGGCCAAAAAATACTTCATTAGCTCATCGTCTTTCTTGAGCCAAGAGCTTGAAGAGCCTGCAAGGTAGTCCTCGTATCGTTTTTCCAGAAGAACTTCAGTCACCGCGTTTTTCTGGAATAATTCAACCAATTCTTCAATTTTCATAATGGTTCCTTCAGCATTCCTTTAGAGATTTTCTTGATCATTCTTTGCACTATTTGCGCATGCGCTTTTTCTTCCAAAGCGACTTTCAAGAGCAGTTCTTTAGGCTCTCCTGAAACAAGGCTTGCCTGCTTTGTGTAGGCATTCATTCTTTCAAGCTCCATTTCAAGGCATTCGGAAAGAAACTTCACTATTTCAGACTTTGTGATTTCCACAATATAAAAACGCAGTAGGGGTAAAAAAAGCTATTGCCGCGGCTTCGAAAGGCGGTTTGGCGGGTTTTTTCAACAATAGCTTAAAAAACTTTAAAGGCGTTAATATTGAAAGAAAAGCCGGGGTGAATTGGAATATGGATTATTACGAAGCAAAAGACATTTTGAACCAAAATCGGACTGGAAAGACTTTTCCAAGGGTTGTTTTGGAAGAGGCAAGGAATGAAGTGCGGAAAAAAGACAATCTCGGTTCTGTAATGAGCGCTGCAAAAAGGTAAATTTTTTTGGGCAAGGAATTCTTTGACATTGTAAGCAAGCAAGACAAGGTCATTGGAAGAATTGACAAGGCTACAGCGCACCAGACAGGCGCATTGCACAGGGCAGTGCATGTTTTTGTTTTCAACAAAAAAGGGCAATTGCTCTTGGGAAAACGCTCCAAAAAAAAGCTCTTGGCTCCGGGATTATGGGACTCCAGCGTTGGAGAGCACGCAAAAGCCGGAGAAACTTATGAAAAGGCGGCAATCCGCGGGCTAAAGGAAGAGCTTGGAATTAGAACAAAAAAAGCCAAAAAATTGTTCAAAATCCGCATTAACGACAAAACCAGCGCTTACCACAATAGAGAATTCATAATGCTTTTCGAGAAAGAATTCAATGGCAAAGTAAAGCCAAACAGCGAGTCTGAAAAGACCGCATGGTTTTCAATAAAAGCCCTCAAAAGCAAGATTAAAAAGAATCCAAAAGTGTTTTGCACGGCTTTCTTGGCTTTCTTCAAGAAATACTCTAAAGGGCTGTAAAATGCAAGGCAAAAGAAAAGGATTTATTGAAGGAATTGCCGAGGAAAGAATCCGCATTCTTTTCGGGCTTGCAGAAGAATTCTGCAGCAAAAATCCCGAAAGAAGCAAGCAGTACATTGAACTGGCCTTGCGGATTGCAAGCAGGAACAAGGCAAAAATGCCTTTGGATTTGAAAGTTCACTACTGCAAAAAATGCAATTGCTTCCTTGGCAAAAAAAACAGCAGTCTTAATGAAGAAAAAAAGCCCGCGGTCTTGAAGTGCAAAAGCTGCGGTTTTGAAAGAAAACTGGGTTTTAAGGCAGAATCTTGAAGTATTCCAGAAAGCATTTTTAAAGATTTTCCAAAGAAAGGTCTGTATAACAGCTGATTTTTGAAAAATTCAATTATTGGCACTTTGAAACAATTCCCTGAAAAGGGAGGTGGAATTTTGGTTTCAGTGTACGACGTTCACCCTGAATTGTTAATTCAGGAAACAGCAAAAGACTTGAAAGAAAAATTCAAGGTGGCAAAGCCTGCATTCGCTGACTTTGTAAAGACAGGAGTTAACAAGGAAAGGGCTCCGGCAAGCCCTGACTGGTATTATGTCAGAATGGCATCTATTTTGAGGAGAGTTTACGTTGACGGCCCAGTCGGCGTTGAAAGCCTGCGCACTTATTATGGCGGAAGAAAAGCCAGGGGCTCAAAACCGCACGAGTTTCGGAAAGCTTCAGGAAAAATAATCAGGCTTTGCCTGCAAGAGCTTGAAAAGCTCGGATTTTTAGAGAAAGACAAGAACAAGGACGGCAGGAAAATCACTGGCAAGGGAGAAAAATTCCTGAACGAAAAATCAAAATTCGCTGATTCAATCACTGAAAAGTGGATGAAAGAAACTGCCGACAGGAAAATAATCCGCGCTGAAGAAAGAAAAAAGAAATACTCGACTCCTTCAGAAGAAAAGAAAGAGCAAAAACGCGAAAAGAAGGAAAGCAAGGACAAGAAAAAAAAGAACGATGATTCAGACCCAACGGCAGTAAAATTGAAAAAACAGTCAAAAAAGTGAAACAATGGAGGACATTGAGGAAGCGAGGTCTAAAAAACTGCAGGAATTAAAAGAAAAAATGCTTCAACGGCAGAATGAAGAGCAAAAGCGCGCCCAGCAGGAAATGCAACTGGACGCGGTTTTGAAAAGCATTCTGACCCAAGAGGCCAAAACGCGCTTGAGCAATGTAAGGCTTGTGAACCAAGAGCTTTATGAAAAGGCAATTCAGGCGGTTTTGTACTTTGCAAAGGCAGGGCAGATTTCAGGAAAGCTCGGAGAGGAAGAATTGAAGGCAATTCTTTCAAAACTCAATGCAAAAAAAGAAATCACGATAAAACGAAAATGAAAAAAAGGTGCGAAAAAAATGGCAAGGAACAAAAAAAAGGACTTCAAGGACTTCTTGATTGCTGCAAGGAAAAAAGTCGGCCAAAGCATTACCAAGGCGCCGTTCTGGGCAGTCAGGAAGAAAGGAAAAAGAATTTTCGAGAAAAAGCAGAAAAGGCATTGGAAAAATACCGAGCTCGGGCAAGAGTTCAAGAAAGTCCAAAGGCAGTCAAAATCCAAAGTAGTGAAAGGAAAGCCCCACTTCAAGAAGGCAAAGCACAATAGAAAGAGGAAAGGGTGAATTAAATGGCAAACAAAGAGTTTACAGTCCCCTTAAGGAAAGCAAAAATGAAGGGAAAGTCAGACATTCAGACAGCAAACCGGGCAATTGCGGTATTGTTCCAGTTTTTCAAAAAGCACTTCCGCAAAGAAAAAAACTTCGTAATCCTTGCCAAGGAAGTGAATGAGGAAATCTGGAAAAACAGCAACAGGGTCCAAAGCAAAATCAAAGTTCAAACTGTTGAAAAAGACGGGAAAGTCTTCGTTTACTTGAAAGACAGCAGGGAATTGAAAGAGCTTAGTGAAAAAGCAAAGGCCGCGGAAAAGAAAGAATCAAAAAAGGAAGAAAAGCCCGCAGAGAAAAAAGCGGAAGCAATTGAAGCAAAGCACGAAAAAACCCATGAAGCAGAACCAACGGAAAAGAAAGATGCAAAAAAGCCAGTTGCAGAGAAAAAGGAACCAAAAGGGAAAAAGCAATGAAGATTTTCAGGGAAAACATAAAGCAAAGCCCGTATTTGGGGATTTTCAGCACAGTGACTGAAGAAATTGCGCTAGTTCCTGAAAGCACAGAGCAGAAAGAAATGAAAAAGCTTGAGGCCGCGCTTGAAGTTGAGGCAATCAAGGCAAGCATTGCGTCAAGCAGCCTCATTGGAATACTGTGCAAGGGAAACACAAATGGATTTGTCGTCCCAGAAATCGCGGAAAAGCAGGAAATAAAGGATTTGGAAAGCAAGGGCTTGAAATTCAAGGTAATCAAGGGAAACCTGGCTTTGGGAAACCTGATTGCAGTCAATGAAGAAAAGGCAGTGCTTTCTTCAATAATTCCAAAAAAGCAAAGGGAAGAAATAGCAAAATTCCTGAAAGTTGAGGCAATCGAGGCAAAAATTGCGGGCAATGAGCTTGTTGGAAGCAGCATGGTCTTGACAAGCAAGGGATTCTTGATGAACAACAAGGCATCGCAGAAAGAATTTGATAAAATCAGGGATTTCTTGAAGCTTGAAGGAAAGGCAACAACAGCAAATTACGGGGACAGTTACATTGGAAACTCAATAATTGCAAACAGCAAGGCAATCATTGCAGGCTCCTTGACAACAAACATTGAAATAATGAAAATTCAGGAAGGCCTGGAAAACTGAAACAATTGCTCAAAGGGTGAAATAATGAAAAATTTTGAAGTTAAAGGAACATTCAGGGAAAGAAACGCTGACAAAAAGTTTTCAAAAACCGTGCAAACGCTTAACGAAAACACTGCAAAGGAAAAAACCCTTGCGCTAATAGGCTCAAAGCACAAGGTGAAAAGAATTCACATTAAAATTGAAAGCGTCAAGGAAAGCAAGGATTGAGAGTGAAAAAAATGCTAGGCAATGAAAAAAAAGAAGAAGTAAGCCTTACAGGAAACCAAATGGCAGAAATAGTCAAGCAGGAAAAACTCAAAGCAAAAGAGTTAAGCAGGCAGGCAAGCCAAATGCACGCGATAATCAATGAAATAAACGGCAGCATTCAGGCAGTAAAGGCAGTCCAAGGCAAGAAAGGCCTGCAAATCATAGTGCCTTTAGGCGCTGGAATTTCACTGGATGCAATAATTGAAAGCGCTGAAAAAATAAAGACAACAATTCCTGGAAACATCATTGTGGAAAAAACCCCGAAAGAAGCAATTGAAATGCTTGAAAGCCAGGCAACTGCAGTCAAAAAAGAAATTGAACTGCTGAAAGGCGAAATTTTGCAGGCAAGCAACAAAATCAGGGAGTTTTCAAAAGTAATGAAGCTGGCGCAAAGCCAATTTTCAAGGCAAAACGCGCAAAGCAAATGAGTTGATTGAATTATTGGAAGGAATGAGCTGAATGTTTGACTTTCTCAAGAAAAAAGTGCAAGCATTCACTGAAAAAATCAAAACAGCAATTGAAAAGAAAGAAGACAAGGCAGAAGAGCTTGCAAAAAAAGAAGAACTAATTCTGGAAAAGCCGGCCGAGCACAAAGTTTTTGAAGAAAAAATTCAAGAGCCAGAAACAACTCCCAAAATAGAAGAAACTGAAGAAATTCCTGCAAAGGAAGAAATTGGAATCAATCAAATTGAGGCAGTGCAGGAAAAAGAAGAGCTGATTTTTGAAGAAATCCCAAAGCAAAAGGAAGCCGGAAAGCCAGCGCAAATTTTCCGGGAAAAAAAGCCCCAAATTGAACAGCCAGAAGCTAAGCCAAAGATTGAAGCCAAGCCAAAAATCCTGGAAGTAAAGGAAGAAGACAAGCACAAGCTCGAGGCAAAAAAAAGCCTAAAGACAAGCCTGTTCGGAATTTTCGCAAAAGAAATCACAATTGAAGAAGCAGACGTCAAGGATTTCTTGTTCGAGTTTGAGCTGGCGCTTTTGGAAAGCGACGTGGAACAAGATGCGGCAACAGCAATTGTTGAAAACATTCACAAAGAGCTAGTGGGCAGGAAAGCAAGCAAAAAAGAAGACCTTTCAGGATTCCTAAAGCAAGAAATCAGGAATTCATTGAAGAAAGTAATGCATGCAGAAAAAGAAATTGACTTTTGGGAAATGGCAAGGCAAAAAAAACCTTTCAAAATAATGTTCCTTGGGCCTAATGGCGCGGGAAAAACAACAAGCATTGCAAAAATGGCTTTCGCTTTCAAGCAAAAAGGAAAAAAAGCGGTTTTTGCAAGCGCTGACACTTTCAGGGCAGGCAGCATTGAGCAAATTGAAGCCCATGCTGAACGGCTTGGAGTCAGGGTTGTAAAGCACAAGTACGGAGCAGACCCGGCGGCAGTCGCTTTCGATGCTGTAAAGGCAGCAGAAGCGGATAATGCAGACGTTGTATTGATTGACACTGCAGGAAGGCAAGAAACCAACAAAAATTTAATGCAAGAATTGAAGAAAATCGTTCGAGTAATACAGCCAGACTTGAAAATTTACGTTGGAGAAGCATACACTGGACAAGCGTTATTGCAGCAGGCTACAGAGTTTGACAAGGAAATTGGAATTGACGGATTCATCCTCACAAAAATAGACACTGACGCCAAAGGCGGAACAGCAATCTCCCTGATTTACAAGCTGAAAAAACCAATCTTGTTCATTGGAACAGGGCAGGAATACACAGACTTGCAGGAATTTAAGCCAGAATTCATAATAGACAGGATTGTTTAATTTTTCTGGACAATTCCTAGTTTTTTAATGGTTTAGTTCCAGAATTACTACAGATTCTATGGGTTTTGGAGAAAAATTAAGGCAGGCATTGGACAAGCTGCGTTTCACTAGCGCCTTGGACCAAGAGGCAGTGAAAGAAGCAGTCAAGGAAATCCAAAGGGCCTTGATTTCCGGAGACGTTGAAGTAAAGCTGGTCCTGGAATTAAGCAAAAAAATTGAAAGCCAGGCTTTTGGAGAACTGCCAAAAGGAATAACGCGCAGAGAATTCATCATAAAATTATGCTATGATTCTTTGGCAGAACTATTGGGCGAAAAGGAAGCCAAAGTTCCGGAAAAGCCTAAAAGAATACTCTTGCTAGGGCTTTTTGGCCAAGGAAAAACAACCCATGCCGCAAAGCTCGCAAAATACTACACTAAAAGAGGATTAAAGCTCGGAGTGATTTGCGCAGACTCTTTCAGGCCCGCAGCCTTTGAGCAGTTAAAGCAGCTTTGCGAAAAAGTCGGGTGTGAGTTTTACGGAAACCCAAAGGAAAAAAACGCCGCAAAAATAGTGCAGGAAGGAATGCACAAGTTTGAAAAAAAAGAACTAGTGATTGTTGACAGTGCTGGAAGAAGCGCGCTTGATGAAGAGCTTGTTGAAGAAATAAAAGAAATCCAAAACGTGCTGAAAGCCGAAGAGTTATGGCTTGTGATTGGAGCAGACATGGGACAATTGGCTTCAAAACAGGCGCGCGCATTCCATGAGGCAGTTGGAGTCAACGGGATAATAATTTCCAGAATGGATGGAAGCGCCAAAGGCGGAGGGTCATTGGCAGCATGCCATGCGACAAAAGCCCCAGTGTATTTTTTGGGAGTTGGGGAAAAAATTGACGACCTTGAAGCATTTGACGCGCAACGCTTTTTGAGCAGGATAATGGGCTTTGGGGATTTGCAAGCGCTTTTGGAAAAGGCAAAGGAAGCACAGGATGAAATTGGCGGCGATCTTTCAGCGGAAGAAATGCTAAAGGGAGAATTCACTCTCAAAACATTCTATGAGCAATTGAAGGCAGCAAGAAAAATCGGGCCTTTGGGAAAAATTGCTGAAATGATGGGAATGAGCGCACAGCTTCCAAAAGACATGCTAGAGCAAGGAGAAGGAAAACTGGACAATTTTAAAGTAATCATGGATTCAATGACAAAGCAAGAATTGAACACTCCAGACGTCTTAAGCTCTAACAGAATCAAAAGAATTGCCTTGGGAAGCGGAAAAAGCGAAACTGACGTTCGAGAGCTCTTAAGGCAGTACAAGCAAATGAAGCAAATGTTCAAGGAATTCAAAAAGCTCGGCGACATTCAAAACCCTGAAGACTTGAAGAAAGGAAAACTCAGCAAAATAATGCAAAAATTCGCGCAAAAAAAGCAAAAGTTCAAAATCAAGTGAAATTCAAATGCCAGTTCCAAAAGGAAGAAAGCAGCAAAGGCAAAAAATGCTTCCAAAAAAGCATTTTGAAAGAATAAAAAATCAAAACCCGCTAATTAATGAAGAAAGAAGGACAGAAAATGAAGGATTGCAAGAATCAATTAGATTCATGGACCGCCGCGGAGGCCACATTTTTTTCAGGACAACACTGAAAGAAATTGAACGGGAATTCAGCACAAGCATCACAAGAATTGTCCTGGAAAAGCTAACTGGCGCAAAAAGCAGGCAAGTCAATGT
>JAUSFL010000051.1 GCA_030649735.1 Candidatus Iainarchaeum sp.
AGAGTGCCTTCTTTCGCGAGGCTTCCGGGCTTCAAGCAAAGAAGTGGCGGCAGGATTGCTTTCAAGAGTTCAGGCCGCTTGAGAGTTTTCAAACAATCAAGCTTAAGGGTTGCACGCGGAAGCTGGAAGGGAAAAAGCGCGGTCTTTGTTTCCAGCTTGAAGACTGGAAAGAGAATCACTTGGAAGTTGACTTGAAATGGCGGCAATGCAGTATGTTGAATGCAGAGACTCGGAATGTAGGGAGTGGGAAACTTGCGGCGGCACTTACTCAGCCGCGGGTGGAATAATTGTCGAGCAAAAAAGAAACGAAATCGTGTTTTTATGCAAGTTTTTCAAGAAAATACAGCGCGCGACCTGAAAAGAATTCTTTTTCTTTTCGCGATTGTTTCAATGTTCTTCCTGCTAATGGTCAAGTTGAATTACCGGCCTGACTTGACGCAATATGTTGGGGATTACGGCAATCATTACCGGAACACAATGCATTTGCCTTCGCTGGACGCTTCAAGCATGGGCGAATACGCGCCGGCCTTCAGTTTTTTCGCAAGGTTTTTCACTTACAGCCAGCAATCCTTTTTCTTTGCAGTCTTGATTCTGCTCGCGCTCATCACTCCCTTGCTTCTTTACTTGATTCAGAGAAAGTTCTCTGTCGTCTGGATGTATTTTGCGAGCATTTCCTATTTTTGGCTTTTAAGCAGTTCTGGCTTTCTCGCCCAGGCAGTTCTTGGAATCTGGGCCTTGCTTTACTTGCTTTGCAGAAAGCACTGGTTTTTGAAAGTCGCGCTCGTTCTCTCAAGCGTTTTCGTGCATGGGTATGGAATTTTTTTAATGCTCTTGATTTTTGCGGTTGACCTTGCCTTTTCCAGCAAATTATTGGGGAAGTTCGCGCCGGCTTGCAGTGCTTTTCTTCCTGATGGATTAAAGACAAAAATTTCAGTCAGAGTTGTAGAAAGCACTGGCGATGCAATGTTTTACAGCGATCTTTTGAACTTTGCGGCAAAAGGCTTTTTTCTGCCTTTCCTGATTCTTTCAATAATCCAACTTTGGAAGGAAAACAAGCCGGTTTTAGTTATGGGGGTGCTTTCAATTGCTTCTGCTTTTTTCATTAACATGGGCTATCGGATTCTGGCTTTCAGCGAGCTTTTCTTTCTTTTAGGCCTGTCTTCTTACTATGAAAGCGCCTCTAAGCCAGTCAAAGCCCTTATTGTGCTCTTAAGCATTGGCATTCTGGCCTTGAATTTGTGGAGTTGGCATATTGCTTTTCTAAACCTTTCAGGAGGGTGTTGAAATGGAAGTGGCAAAACAGCAGGCTTTGCTTGCAGAATTCGTTAAGGAAAAAGAAACCGTAATCAATGAGATCGCCAGAAAGTATGTCGATCTCTTCAATGACTGCGGCAGAAAATACAATGACGTGGGGATCCAGTCAGCTTTCACAATGGTTGTGATCGCTCAATTCCTCAAGTCTTCAAACATGCCTGAGAAGGCAAAGCGCGAGCTTTTAAAAAGCCTTCAAAGCGAAGTCGGGTATCCCACATCCAGCATTTAAAGGAAGAAAAATGGGTTAAAGCTATTACTAACATAAGCAGATTGACAAAAATTGAAGTTGG
>JAUSFL010000008.1 GCA_030649735.1 Candidatus Iainarchaeum sp.
GTTTTCTGAAAGAACTGCAATTCCGCCTTGCGGCGTTTTATAGAAAGAGCGGTTTTTTCCAGAATGCGCAAGCCTATTCCTTAAGGCCCAGCCTGGCTTTCCCATTTTTTCAAAAAGTTCAGCAGCCAAATGCGGCTTTGGCTTTCTTAAAATTTGATTCTTTACAATTTTTCTCAAAGGCATTTTTTTTAAGGCCATAATTTTACTCGGCTGTCATTTTTTTTATGGTTTCAAACATTTCCAAGTCTGCATTGACTTCAGAGAGCTTTTTTGAAATGTCTTTTATTTTGTCTTCTGAAATTCCAGTCCTGAACTCTTGCACTTCATCCAGGTGCTTTGCCAATCGATTGCCTGAATTCTTGTAAACTATTGAATTCTGGACTGTTTCAGAAAGCTGTTTTCTATAATCCAAATTGTTCACGAACATTTCAACCATTGCCTTGTATTTTTTGTCAGAAATTAGTTCTGCCGGAAGCTTCACTTTCTCGGCGTCATCCCTATAGTCCTTGTCTGTGATTTTTTTTCCGACATGCTTCCAGTAAGTCGGGCTCGCAAGCTTTTTTGCGTGAAGCTTCAAATGATAGACTTTTGCGTCACCATTGGCTTTCTTCCAGTCCTTTAGTTTCCTTTCAAACTGGTCTTTTAGGACTACAGAATCCTGCATTAACTGCTGCACGCGCGGCTTTGAGGGATAAATTAGCTTTGGGAAAGAATCCTTGCTTTCTGAAGAAAACCTTGCGACTCCGCCTTTTTGAAAGTACCTTTTCAAGGCATTGATGCGCGAGTCTTCCTTAGCGTTCAAAAACCCGGCTCCCTTGTATTTTTCCGCAAAAGCGGCTATTGAACTGATAATTTCAGGCATGCAGTAACACAAGCTGAAACAGGTTAAAAATGTTTTTGCATTATTTATTGCTTAATTAAAACAATTTGAAGGAATTTTCATGTTTCCAGGAAAAATAAACCCGCGGCAAA
Organism: Candidatus Iainarchaeum sp.; assembly: GCA_030649735.1. Taxonomy (GTDB): domain Archaea; phylum Iainarchaeota; class Iainarchaeia; order Iainarchaeales; family UBA10191; genus UBA10191. Next base: position 973 of record JAUSFL010000008.1, read on the forward strand.
TGCAGGCAATGATGAAGCAAATGGGCATTCAGACAGAAGACATTCCTGCAAAGCGCGTAATTATTGAAACTTCTGGAAAGCGAATTGTAATAGAGCCTGCCTCTGTGAACTGCATGATAGTTCAGGGCCAGAAAACCTATACTGTGAACGGCACTGAAAGCACTGAAGCCATTGAGCAGGAAATCTCGCTGGAAGACATTGAAATGGTTGCTGAACAGGCTGGAGTTCACAAAGAAGTCGCGGAAAAAGCCTTGAAGGAAACAAAAGGCGACATTGCTGAAGCAATATTAAAATTAAAGAAAGACTGAATTTTAGCTTTCCATTCCTTGCACTTGGATTATTTTGCCTCTTTGCACTTGAATTTGCATGCTGAAGTTGATGTCTTGCCCTATCGAATGGCCTGGCTTTCCAATAACTTGGAATGAATTAGAGTCTACTGGAAGGCTTGCGTTCAAGTCTTTAATGAACACTGAGCTTAAGTCAGTGTTTGCTGGCTGGAATGTTTCAATGGCAATTCCTTTGGGCTTGAAAAAGCCCTGCAGGTAATCAAAGGATTCTTGAGAATTCTCTGCTGTCAAGTTCAGGTCTAGGAAGAACTGAGATTCTGGTGCTTGGATTGAAATCTGGCTCTTTTTAAAGCTTGATTCCATTAATTGCCGGATGATTCCATTCTCCAATGCGTTCAAGTCTGAATTGTCATTTGCCAATGCGTCAATTGTGAAATTGTTTTCTCCCTTTCCAATCTCGAAAGAATTCAAGTCTTTAAGATTGGCGCTTTCAATCCTGTCTTTCACAATGTTCAAGTCATAATTTGAGTCGACTGCAGTGACTGAAAAAGTGATGCTTTTCCCAAGCGCGGGCACTATTGCAGAGTTTATTTTGAAGTCTGAAAAATTCAACTGTGATTTTAGCGAGTTTTCATCAATGTAATTGCCGTACTTCATTGTTCCCTGCGCGAAAAGTTTTCTGTCCAATGAAGTCACTTTTGCGATTGCGTTTTCAAAAAAGCTCTTGGGCAGCGCTGTCTGGTTTGAAACCTCAAACACTTGCGGATTTCCCGCAATGTCGTTTGCAATGTTCACTTTTAATGAAACGCTTAGCAAGTCCCCTGTTTCAGTGCCCACGGAAACAAAGGCCGCTGTCAGCTTTTGCTTTGGAGTGTAGTTCTTGTCAATGTTAAAGTCCGAGTTTGTTACGCTGATTTGCGCGGGCAGTTCAATAAGCGCTGTCCCAATGCTTTGAATGCCGGTCATCAAAACTGATTTTTCTTGAATGCTGGCGAAAACTTCGCTCGACTTTGCGTTAGGCGCTAAAGAAAGCGTCATTTTGTAAGTCATTGTCGCTCCAGGGTTTCCAACATAGCTTGCGTTAACAAGCCCGCGGATTCCGGGAATTTGCGCGATTTCAGAGTCAATCTTTGAAGGGTTTGTTTCCTTGGTTTGGCCCGCAATTATCAATTCAGGCAATACTTCAATCACTTTGGCGTCAAAATTCTTGCTTTCAAAATCCAGTCCCGGAATTTGCGGGTCGCTTGGGTTTGAAGGATTTGGGTTTGATGGCTCTTGCGGGTTTAATGCGCCTGAAAAAAGCAGGGCTATTGTAGAGCCGGCAAACATTACTATTACCACTGCCACGAAAATGACTGCGCTGTTTTTTCGTTTTTTTTCGCCAGTTGTTTGTTCCAAGAAACACACCTTTTTACGAATAATTTAATGCAAATGGTTAAAATAGTTAGTTTTCACGTTAATTAGATACATTTGATTGAAAGCAATAAAAAGCTGTTTTTTTAGAAAGGTGAAGGACTAATGCAAAAAGGCGAAATAGTATTGTTGGAATTGACTGGAAGAGAGCTTGAGAGCGGAAAGGTTTTTGAAACCTCTAATGCCGAAGTTGCAAAAAAGGAAGGAGTTTTTTCAGAAACCGCGCGCTATGCTCCAAACCCTGTTGTTGTCGGAAAGGGAAGAATGATTCAAGGCGTTGAGGAAGAATTATTGAAAATGAATGTTGGCGAGGAAAAGAAAATAATTTTAGAGCCTTCAATGGCTTTTGGGGACAGGAAGCCAGAATTGGTTGGCATTGTTCCATTGAAAGAATTCACTGCAAGAAAGCTTCAGCCTTTTCCTGGATTGATTGTTGACGTTAATGGAAATGCGGGAAGGGTTCAAAGCGTTTCAGGCGGCAGAGTGAGAGTTGACTTTAACTCTGACTTGGCCGGAAAAACTGTAGAATACGAGCTAAAAATTGTGAAAAAGCTTGAAACTCCGGTAGAAAAGGCAAAAGCGATTATGGGAAAGCTTTTAGGCCTGAAGCTTGAAGAGCTCGAGGCAGAATTCAAGGCCGAAGGCGGAGAATTGGAGATTGAATTGCCTGAAAGCATTGAAAAAATGAAGGAAATTATTTTGATGAAGCAGTTTTTGAAGAAAGAACTGGCTGAAGACATTCCTGAAGCAAAGAAAATCAGCTTTAAGGGCACTCCAGTCATTGAAGGGCCTGCTGGTCCTGACCATTCAGCAGAGCAGGAAGGGCACTCTCACGAAGGACATGACCACTCTCACGAGGGTTATGAGCACGCCCATAAGCACTAAAACCAGCATTTTTTGGACGTTAGGGCTGGTTTTTTAAACATTTCTTTCTTAAATTTTAATTGATAGGTTAACTAAACTGTTTTTTAGCTTTTATTTAAGTTGGTGGTTTTAGTTTGAGCAAAAATAGTACTGAAAGCATGCATACTGGAACAACCACTGTCGGTGTTTTGGGAAAGGATGCCGTGGTTTTGGCGGCAGACATGAAGGCAACTTTGGGCAATATTGCTTCAGACACTAATGTCACTAAAGTCTACAAAATCAATGACAAGGCGGCAATCACTATTGCCGGCGGAGTCGGGGATGCCTTGACTGTAGTGCGGTTTTTGAAAAGCCATGCAAAGCTTTTTGAGATTGAAAGGGAGAATGTAATGACTCCAAAGGCAATAATCACTTTTCTTTCAAACATCTTGAACAGCAACAGGTATTATCCATTCCAGGTATTTTTCATTATTGGCGGGTTTAATGGAAAGCCCGAACTTTACACTTCAGACCTTGTCGGCGGCTTTAATGAAGTTGACAAGTTCACTAGCACTGGCTCTGGCTTTGAGCTGGCTTATGGCTTTTTGGAAGACCAATTTAAGGAAGCGCTTTCAACTGAAAAGGCAATTGAATTGGCTGTCAAGGCAGTGAAAGTCGCAAAAAAGCGCGACATTTACACTGGCGGAGACGGCGTTAAAGTATTGGTCATTTCAAAAGACGGGGTCAAAGAACTAGGCAAGAAAGAAGTTGAAAAATACTTGGGCACTTAAAACCAGCAATATGAAAAATTATTCTTTTTCACGATTCTAAAAACCCTCATTCTAAATTAGGCAATTAGATGGGTTAGTAACCAATTAAACATAATGGTCTTTATGACTACAGATTTGATAAAGCAAATTAAAGAAACAGTAATGAACAATGTTCCAGAAAGCGCCAAAGTCACTTCAGTGGACATTGAAGGGCCGGAAGTGGCAATTTACACTAAAAACCCGCGGGCTTTTTTCGAGAACGAAAACTTAGTGGCTAAAGTGGCTTTTGAATTAAAAAAGCGCGTGAACATTCGAACAGACAAGAGCCTTTTGATGGAAGCCGACTTGGCTGAAAAGAAAATCAAGGAATTGGTTCCGGCAGAGGCAGACATTAGGAAAATTGATTTCAATCCCGCATTCAGTGAAGTTGTCATTGAAAGCATGAAGCCTGGCCTGGTCATCGGAAAGGAAGGAGTGACAAGCAAGAGCATTATTTTAGAGACTGGCTGGGTTCCAAACATAATCCGTTCTCCAACGTCCCCTTCAGAAATACTTAATGGAATAAGGCATCACTTGAGCAAGTATTCTGCAGAAAGGAAAAAAATCCTTCAGGCAACTGCGGAAAAAATTTACCGCAATCCGGCAAACCCGAATAAATGGGTCAGGATTACTGCATTAGGCAGTTTTAGGGAAGTTGGCAGAAGTGCAATGCTGGTTGAAACCCAAGACACCAGGGTTTTATTGGATTGTGGAATAAACCCTGCAAACAATGAAGAGCCTTTTCCAATTCTTGAAGCGCTTCGTTATCCAGTGCAGGAAATTGACGCTGTAATAATCAGCCACGCTCACTTGGACCACGCCGGCTTTTTGCCTTACTTGTTCAAGCTAGGATACAAAGGGCCTGTTTATTGCACGCCTCCAACCAGGGATTTAATGGCCTTATTGCAGTTTGACTTCATTGATGTTTTTGTAAAGGAAGGAAAAGAGCCGCCTTATTCTGAAAGAGACGTCAAGGAAATGATAAAATATTGCATTCCACGCGAGTATCGTGAAGTTACTGACATTGCGCCAGACATGAGGCTTACATTCCATAATGCAGCGCACATTTTAGGCAGTGCAAGCGTTCACTTGCACATTGGAGAAGGCGCGCACAACCTAGTTTACAGCGCTGATTTAAAGTATGGGTTTACCCGCTTGTTTAACAATATTGACATTAATTATCCTCGCTTGGAAACCTTAATTTTAGAAAGCACTTATGCTGGAAAAGGCGAAATGCCTGACAGGCAATATTCAGAAGACGCGCTTATCAACATAATTCGAGAGACAGTGACTAATGGCGGCAATGTTTTAATTCCCGTATTTTCTGTTGGAAGGGCGCAGGAAATAATGCTTGTAATTGAAGAATACTACCGCAGGGGCTCTTTGGAAGCAAAAGTCTTTATTGACGGAATGACTAAGGAAGCCTCGGCAATTCATACTGCATATCCTGAATACTTGAGAAAATCAGTCCAGCGGAGAATTTTGCAGAATGATTCTCCATTCACTTCAGAATTATTCCAGCTTGCAAACCACAAAAACAGGCAGGAAATAATTGACAATGGCGGGGCTGTAATCCTGGCAAGCTCTGGAATGCTGACTGGCGGAGCATCAGTGGATTATTTCCACAGAATGGCCGCAGACCCAAAAAACACAATGATTTTTGTAGGATACCAGTCTGAAGGCTCAATGGGAAGAAAAATTCAAGGCGGAGTGAAAACAATTCCAGTAATGGAAAACGGCAGGGCAAAAGCATTGGACATTAAAATGCGCGTTGAAACAGTCGAAGGCTTTTCAGGCCATAGTTTTAGGAATGAGCTTTTGGCTTATTTAAGGACTTTAAATCCAAAGCCAAAAAGAGTGCTAGTAAACCATGGAGATTCTACAGTAGAGTTTGCGAAATTTATTTCAAACAGATTCCGCATAAACACCACTGCTCCGCGCAATCTTGACGCTTTAAGGCTAAGATAAGCTCAAGCACAACTTATTTTTCTAAACAAACCTTAAAAATTACTTATTTTATTTTTAGGCTTCAGCGCTAGAAAGCACTGAAAGGAAATAAAGTATTTCTTAAAAAAACAATTTCTTACATAAATAGAGTGCGACTACATAATCGCTATTTTCACCACCACTGACAAAACTTAATGTCTATATAATATCACAAACTATACATAAGTAAACAAGTATTTTTCACACTCTTTTTGTTCAAAAAAGCACCTACAAGTGCGTTATGGTTAAGAAAAGCCCAATCCTTGCTCTTCAACCGAAAAGTATTTAAACCCCTGAAGCGTTTTTTGATGTAGTTTTCCAAGCAGGATTGAGAAAGATGATGACTGAAAGAAATTCAACAATTACCCCAAGATTTGAACTTTCCAGAATGCTTGGAAAAGGGCTCAAATTACAGGACAATGTGCTTGCTTTCTCAAAAAAAGCAGGCCGGTCAACTAACATTCACCCCATTCAATAAGAGAACAATTGAGCGCGGCATCCCAAATGCCGCGTTCTTCTTTTTTTCGCGCTTTCAATTGCGAGCCAGTCTTTTTAACTCTTTTCAACAACTTTAATTGTTGGCTTTTATGATTGTTTTGATTACTGGAACTCCCGGAACTGGAAAATCCACTGTTGCAAAGGCATTGAAGGCAAGGCTTGGGCAAGGCTGGACAGTAATCAATGACCGCGAGTTTTGCAAAAAATTCAAGATTGGCTTTTTTGACAAGAAAGCGCAAGAGCTTGAAGTCCCGGTGAAAAAGCTTGAGGCTAAGCTAAAGCAAAAACTCAAAAAAGAAGGCAGCATAATCTTGGAAGGCCACTTGTTTTGCGAAACAAAAATTCCCGCAGACATTATAGTGCTTTTGCGCACCAGCCCAAAGCTTTTGGAAACTCGCTTATTGGGAAAAGGCTATGGCCAGTTGAAGGTTTTGGATAATGTTTTTTGCGAAATGACTGATTACTGCAAAGCCAATGTTTTGAAAAATTTTGGCAAAAACAAGGTTTTGGAGTTGAATAATGATAAAGGCTTAAAAGAAATTACTGCCAAAATATTAAAGGAAATTAAAAATTGACCAAAGGTTGTTCTATTTGAAGTTCAAAATTCTTGCACTAATTGTTCTTTTGGCATTCTCTGGCTTTGCTTTGTCTGAAACTTTAAGCGAGGTTTCCTTAAAACAGGCAAACTTTCAAGGCCTGGTTGCTGAAGGCCAGGAAGTGCAGCAATGCGCCACTTATGCTTTCCTTAAAGAAGCAATCGCAGAGCAAAAAGGAGTCTTCATTGTTTTTTCAGCGCACGCCTTGTTTTCTCCAGCAAGCCAAGGCAATGCGAAAGTCAGTGTTTTCCTGAACAATTTTGAAACATTGGCTGAATTCAAGCCAGTTGATTTCCAGAATGGCTGGGCCAGAGTGGAAGTTCCAATCAATGGATTGCTTGAAAAAAATTCCTTGAAAGTCTGCGCGAAAACAACAAGCAGCATTACAAAAGTTGAAGTATTGGATGATTCAACAATCGGCTATTATAAAATGCCAAAATTCGAGCTTAAAAAAGCAGTTTCTGAAACCAGGCCGATAATTGGAAGAGAATTGGAAATCACTTTGACTGCGACAAACATTGGAAGCGAGGCGGCAACTGCAAAAATCAGTTACTGGAACATTGAACTAAACATTGCGCAAATCACGCGCGGAGACTCTGAATTCAATGGAATAATCCAGCCAGGCCAAAGCGTTACAATGCGTTATTTTGTAAAGCCAAAGTATGCGGTCCAAATGGACTTGGCTTCAGCAATCCTTGAGTTTGACAATATTTTTGGGGAAAAGCAGACTGTTTATTCAAACAGGCCGACAATTTGGGTCCAAGAGCCAGAATTCAAGGTAAAGGCCTTTTACAGCATTACAGAGCAAAAGGCATTCCAGCCAGGCCAAAGCACAACCTTGGTTTTGACTGCAAGGAATGAAGGCGTCAATGACTTGGAAAACATCAGCATTAAAGTCGTAAAGCCTGAAGGACTGATTGTTTCAAAAGACAGTTTTGAAAACATCAGCTTAAAGGCAGGCGCTTCAAAAACTTTTGAAATTTCAGCATCCAGCCTGGAAGAAGGCATTCTGCAAATTGGCTGCAGTGTGGAATATTCTGACTACAAGGTAGTGAACACAAAATGCGCCCCATTAAACATTGAGTTCGAAAAGCCAAAGCAAAACAACCTCTTGATTTTTGCAATAGTTCTTTTGATTGTTGGAGCGATAATTTATGCTTTCATTTACAGGCCTGAAAAGAAAAAAGCAGAAAAATGATTTTTAGCCCTTTAGTTTTTTGAAAATTTTCAAGCCCAGGCTATAGTCTGTGATTATTGCCTTTTGAGGGCAGACTTCCTGGCAGCAAAAGCACTTGATGCATTTGCTGTAATCAAAAACCGGCTTTTTTGTCTTGAAATCAATCGCGCCCGCAGGGCATGCTTCAAAGCATTTTCCGCAAGAAATGCACTTTTCACTGATCAATGCCGGCTTTTTGTTGAAGAACTTTCTCAAAAGTTTAGCCAAAAAATTGATTCTTGAAAGCCCATAATTGAAAGCCTTTGAAGGCTTGAAATCCTTCACTATTGGAAAATCCCCTGCTTTAAAGTCTCCAAGCAATTGAATTCTGTCAAACTCTTCCAAACCCAGTTTTTTTGCAAAAGCAAGCAAGGAAATTTTTTCAGGCCGTATTCCAACGCTTTGCACTGCAATAAAATCCAATGCAATCGCGCTTTCTGAAGCCAAAATTGCTCCAATTTGTTTTGGACTTCCCGCGCTTGGGCCTTCGCCCTCCATTCCAAAAACAGCGTCCATTATTGAAAGATTTGGCTTCACAATGCTGTGCAAGTCCAAAAGCATTTTGCTAAAGGAGTCGCTGTCTGGAAACTTCAAGTGATACTCGCCCTTGATTCTTTTAGGCACGCAGCCATAGCAGTTTTTCACTGCGCCAGTGAATCCAGTGAAAATGTGGGTTTTTAGCTTTGGCAAGTTGATTATAACGTCAAAATCATTGAGTTTTCTTGAAATAAACAGTTTTTTTGCGGCAAAGCCTGTTTTTGTCTTGGTTTCAACTGGCTCGGAAAGCTCAACAAGCCTTGCGCCGGTTTCCTTGCAAACTTGGGCAAAGCCAGCAGTTTCAGCGGATTTTTCAAAGCCAGAAACCGCGGGCGAATCGCCAATAAAGACTTTGGCGCCTTGTTTTTTGCAAAGCAAAGCCACGGCCTTTACGATTGAAGGATGAGTTGTAACGCATTCTTCAGGCTTGCGGGACTCCAAAAGATTCACTTTCAAAAGAACCTTTTGGCCTTTCTTGACAAACTTTCCAAAACCACCCAAAGCATCAACTGCCTTTTTCACTGCTGCTTGGACTTGCTTTTCATCATAGCTTAGGCATTTGATCATTGAAACTTTAACCATAAAAAATTAAGGAAGCGAATTGTTTAACAAAATGAGTTGTTTTGTCGACTGGAAATTTGGCCTCAAAGCGTTTATAAATTAGGAAAGCGTATTTTATTGAAATAATTCGTGGACTTAAATTCACTTCAAGGCTGAAAGTGCTGGTTGTGAAAAATCAGGTTCGCGAACAACAAAAGTTATTCTCAAGAGGGCTACCGCAGGGCATGCGGAATGTAACGCTTATGGACTCGCAACAATAGTTGTGTGAAGGAAGTAAGAAACCCGCACTCATTCAAGGGCGAGGGCATGTCACAAGATTCTTCAAGCACGAAAGTAATTTTCCAAAAATCATTTTGAAATATTGCGGGAAAGAAAAGCATGCGTTACGAGCACAGTGAAGAATGGACTTTGCGGGCAAAGGAAATTGCCAAGATTTTAGGCATGGATTACATTGACTTGGAAAGGATTGCGTGCGTTAAAAGCCAAGGCTCAAAGTCAAGGCGGACTATTGCAAGAATTCACACTATTGGGAAGGTAATGCAGCTTGGAATGCAGCAAAAGCCATTTTACACAATAGAGTTGATTACTGAGCATTTTGACAAGCAGGAAAGGCAATATCAGGACAGGACAATAGTTCACGAGTTAATGCACATTCCAGAAGGATTCAAGGGCGGCTTTCGTCAGCATAGGCCTTTTGTGACGCAAAAAACAGTTGAAGCAATGTTCCAAAAGCTTAAGGAACAGACAAGAATTTAGAAAAAGGAAAAAGATTATTTCTTTGAAAAAACCAACCCAATAAAAGCCATTGCAAGCAATCCTGCAAACAAAACATCCTTGTACAAAAACACTAATTCATTCATTGAACCCACTCCTTCAGGTTTTGTATGATATTTTCGAGCTTTTCAGCTTTGTCTGTCAAATGATATTCTGTCTTCACTGGCGTTCCCAAGACCAAGCTCTTGTTCAAAAGCCCGCCTTTTTCCAAATCCTTCAAGCGCATTGAAAGAATTCGCGGGTTTAGCGTTGGAACATCACTCAAAAGCTGGTTGAATCTTCGCTTTCCCCTATTTTGCATTAAAGAGTCTAAAATCAAGAGATTGTATTTTTTTCCAACCAGTTGAAGCGCTCTTTCCAGCGAATTTGCTTTTTCCAGAGTTTTAGCCATTTTCACACCAAATAAAGTATACTTAGTATAGTTAGTAACCTTTTTAAAGCTAATTGTTTAAATAAAGTTAAGTCGTTAGTTTAAAAGAGAGGCAAAAAAATGGATTGGATTGAATTCGTAAGCAAGCATTCTGGAAGCCCGTTCGCGCCAAAAATGCGCCACCATAATATCCGCGGGATAGAGCTTTCAGCGAGCTTTTCGCGCATAGAGCAGAAGATAGAGCAGAAAGTGGGCAGTTCAGCAAGCACCCTGGTTCAATGGCTAAGGGCCACAGAGCAAAAAATATCTTTGGATGATGCCTTAAAGTTTGACAGAAAACTGCCTAAACTTTTAGTTGCGCAAAAAAACCAGCACCAGAGCTGAAAAAAGCAAAACCCCCCAATAGCTAAAACTGCTTTTTTATAAATCATTCAGGATTCTTATAGCGGATAGCACTTTGCTTTTGGTTTTTCTTGAAGCTTTCAACCCATCAAGCTCTTCCAAAAATGCAAGCAATTCTTTCCTTTCAATGTCTGCCTGGTTCAAAACCAGCAAGTATGCAAAGTAACGTTTTTCAAAAATCGGATTTTTTTCAGGGAATTCTGCCATTAATGCCTTTGAAACCTGAGAGTGAATCAAGTCAAGCTCTTTTTGGGTCCTGCGCTTTCTGCTTTCGACTCTCCTCTTCAGCTTTTCCTTCAATACCTTAACATGCTTTTCAATTTTTTCCTTCACCATTCTCTCGATTTTTCCAGAGACTTTTGGAATCTGCTTTTCAACATTCAATTCAACCAAAAGCCCTGCTTCAGCCTCTGAAAGCCCCAAGTCTTTCATTGTTTGCATTATTTCCTCAAACCCATAGCCGGCGCTCACCATTTCTTCAAGAATGTCCGCAAATGACGCGAAAGGGTCATTGTCCCGGTTTTTTGAATCCTCTTTAGTCATGTTACTCACTTTAATGCCTTTTTGGGTTTAAAATGATGCGCAAAGACCTCAAATCTTAGCTTTAAGGAAATTAGGATCACTGCCATGAGCAGTTCAATTGACATTGTTGCAATTATTGGAATGTCGTTGGTGAAAATCCCGTAAGAAACCCATAATGAAACCCCAAGGATATAAATTGAGTTCCAGACAAATGAAATGTCTTTTGTGGACTTTGTCTGCCATGATTTTATTATTTGCGGCAGCAAGGAAACAGCGACAATCACGCCCGCTGCATATCCTGTCAATTCTATTGCGGTCATTCAATAATCAAGGAAAGCAAACAATAAAAATTGTTTTGCAATGTTGTACCAACAGTATTCTGTTTGGAATATTTCTTTCAAAAAAATATTATTTTTATACTTTTCCCTGCTCTTTTTGCTAGCATGCAAGCCATTACGCAATTCATTGAAATCCCAGAGCTGAAGCTTTGCAGCGGAAAAAGCCTGAAGGACATCAAGGTTGCCTTTGAGTCTTTGGGAAATTTGTCTCCAGAAAAGGACAATGCAGTCCTGGTTTTTCACGCGCTTTCAGGAAGCGCTCACATTTCCGGCGAAAACAATGAATTTGGCAAGCACTGCAAGTACTGGATTAGCGAAAACCATGTTGGATGGTGGAATGATTTTGTCGGAAACAGCCTTCTTGTTGACAGTGGAAAAAACTTTGTAGTTTGCATGAACATTCTTGGAGGCTGCTATGGGACTACTGGGCCAGGCAGCATTGACAAAAAGACCGGCAGGCCTTTTGCAAGCAATTTTCCTGAAATTGAAGTTGAAGACATGGCAAGGCTGCAAAAGCTGGTTTTGGAAAAGCTTGGAATTGAAAGGCTCAAGGCAGTGATTGGCAGTTCTTTGGGCGGCTATCTTGCATTGGAGTTTGCAATGCTTTTTGGAGATTCAGTCCAAAAAGTTGTTTTGATTGGAAGCGCTGCAAAAACTTCGAACTTGAACACTTTGCACAATTTGGAGCAGATTTTTGCAATAGAAAACGACCCAAACTACAACAAAGGCGAGTATTATGAAGGAAAGCACCCTGACAATGGGTTAATGCTTGCGAGAATGATTGCTGTCAAGACTTACTTGGACATTGACACTATTGCAGAGAGAGCGCGTTCTGAAACAGTCAGTCCGAGCGATTACGTTTACAATTACAATCTTTCAACTCCAGTCGAGTCTTACATGTTCCACCAGGCGAAAAAGTTCGTGAAGCGCTTTGACGCCAATTCTTATTTGGCAATTACAAAGGCAATCCAAAAATTCAATCTTTTCCAAAAGTACGGCAATGGCTCTTTAGAGAATGCGTTTTCCAAACTTTCTAAACAACTGCAGTTTTTGGTTGTTTCAATAGACTCTGACGTGTGCTTTTTCACTGAAGAGCAGGAAGCGCTGTTCAACGCGCTGCAAGCCAACAATATTGAATGCGAGTTTGAGCTAGTGCATTCAAATAAGGGCCATGACTCTTTCCTTTTAGAGCCTGAAAAATACTCTTTCTTGAAGGAATTCCTTGAAAGGGAATGCAAGGCGATTGAAGAAATTAAAGCAAAAGCCCAAGTCCAGCTTGAATGAATCACTTCATTTTGAGCTCAAACCATTCGACTTTCTTTTCCTCAACCAATTGCCTGATGCGCTTTTGCTTTTCTGAAAGCTGGCTTTTGCTTGCCTTGAACTCGCAAAAAACAATTTTATCATCTTCAAAAGCCACTCCATCGATTGGGTTTCCCAAAAACCTGAATGAGTCTGGATTGTAAGGAAACTGTTCAGACAATGGAATCCAGTTTTCTGACATTTTTCCGTATTTGACGCTTTGGGAGCTTTTCTCGAACTGCAGCCTTGAAAGCTCTTCCTTTAATTCGCCTGCCTCTTTCCAGAAAAGCCATGCAATGACCCCTAAGGTCAGAATCAGCGCAGCCAAAAGAATTTCAATCATTTCAAAAACCACGCATTACAAATAAATAAACCAAGCGCTTTAATGATTGAATGAATTGCGCAATTTGCGGAAAGCCGGCAACAAAGATTAACGCCCAAGGCGCGCCTGCTTGCTCAACGCATGCCCGGCAAAGCGTGAAAGCCCCGGAATGCCCTAACTGCAAAGTTGAAATGACAATCAGGAAGGGAAAGTTCGGTAGCTTTTGGGGCTGCAAGGCATTCCCGATGTGCGATGGAATCAGGAAAATCTAATGCTCTTTTTCATTCTGGCGCTCTTCTTCCATCATTTGGGTTTCCAATTCAATGATCATTTCGGTTATTGCCTCTTTTTCTTTTTCAGGATAGAATCTTTCAATGCGCTTTTTATTCTTGACAAGCCCAAAATTAACAATGCTTGACTCGTCAATTCTTCCATTTTTGTTAAGCCTGAATTCAACCCAGCACGGCCGGTTTATGCTTTTCAAGAACATGTTTGTGATATAACTTCCGCTTTTGGTGATTTCCCACTTTTTTGGAATCGCGTGCACGCGCCTTGCAGTAATTGGCCTTTTAAATTCTAAAAGAGTCCTGTCTTTTCGCATTCTCAATGATGCTGGAGTGAATTGCTTGAAAATCCTTGAATGGCTTCCCGGAACTCTCTCTGCAGCGCGCAGCATTGCGTCAATGGTTATTGGCAATTCCTTGTTTTTGTCTTTGCTCCAGCGCCTGTTTTTCAGCCAGGCTTCAACAATCAGGCGTTTAGTGCGAAAGCTTGGATTGTAGCCTTTTTTTTGCGCTTTTCCGATCGCTAAAACAATCCGGTCTGAAACTAGGCCTCGGTTCACTGCCTCGCGGTAGTTTGAATGAATGTTTTTTGCCTGCTGCCTTAAAGCGGCAATTCTTGGGTTTCTTTTAGGAATTGGCATTTTTTCAACTTCACTTTGAAAGAATAATGGCTTTGCAAAATATAAAACTTCTTCGAGCGTTGCAAAGCTTTTTTATTTCCAAAAAACCTGTATTTTTAATGCCTGCCAAGCCAATTGTGAAAAAGCCAAAGCCAGTAATAGTTCATTTGGGGAATGTTGGAGACAGCTTTGCTGCAAAAACTCGCGCTTACTCCAAAAGATTTCCAAACGCGCGCTTTGTTGGAATTGACATTAAATCCCAAATTTCTACAGTCAAGAATTGGAGGCAAATAAAAGCAGGGTTTGCTGAAGGCTTGAAAAAACTGCGGAACAATTCTGTTTCTGTAATTAGCTCTGACATGGCCTTGGGGTATTATCCTGAAAGGAACAAAATCCAATATTCTGAAGAAACAATCCATTTGGCTTTTAGGAAGCTAAAGAAAGGCGGAAAATTATATGCTGCCGTGCATCCTGAAAGCTCAGGCATTCTTTCAGCAATTGCGCGGCTTGCCGGCTTTTCCCAAGTGAGAACAAGGCCTTTCACCAAAATAGAGTATGAGCGGACTAGTTGGACAAGCGCGTTCAGGGAAAAAGGCCACTCTTTAGTTCAAATGGAAATTATAAAATAAAAAACTTCGAAAAGGCATGCTTGTTTTTGTCTATTGTTTTTTGAAATCTAAAGCCAGCGAATTAATGCAGTATCTTTTTCCATTGGGTTTTGGTCCATCCTCAAAAACATGCCCCAAATGAGACCCGCATTTGGCGCACAATGCCTCAATCCTTGTCATTCCGTGAGAAAAGTCAGTATTTAATTCAATGCTTTCTTGCATTACAATGTCTGAAAAGCTCAGCCAACCGCTTCCAGAGTCAAACTTGCTTTCGGACTTGAACAAAGGGTTGCCGCAAGCCCTGCAGTAGTAAATTCCCTTTTCCTTGTTGTGCAATAGTTTTCCTGAAAACGCAGGCTCTGTGTGCTTTTCCCGCAATACCGTGAACTCTTCTTGGGAAAGAGCTTTCTTCCAATCTTTAGCAGGCTTTACAATCTTTTTCATAATAAAATCCATGCCTTGAAGTAAAATAATCTTTTGGGGCAAAACTCAATGATTGCCTTGCCAAAGGGCAGCGGAAGAAAAAGCCTATCTGCTTTTGCCGGCTTTTTTCTGCTGCTTTGAGTCAAAAATCCAAACCACAAAATCTTCATTGTCCTTGGCAATCTTTTTTGAATCGACCAAGTAGTCAAAAATCACGCAAAAAGTCTGGTACATCATTTTCTTGGGCAATGATTCCCACAATGCCTTCTTCTTGAAAAGCCCGCTGTTTGCCAGCACAAAATCCTCAACCATTAAAATCGTGTCAAGCCTAGGGTAATGCAAGACATTCACTGAAGCCAAAGACTCTGCCAAAAAAAAACACCAGTATATACTAGTATATACCTTGCTTTTATTTCTTTCTTCAATTGCCAAACCGACTGTTTTTTATTTGCAAAAGCAGTAATTTGAAAAATGCCAAAACCAAACTTGATTGCCAGGGGCCTTGCAAGAAGAAAATACGGCCTTTTTGGAAGACTAGTCAAGGCAAGGCCAAAACCAGAACTGCCGCTTTCTCAAGGCGCGATTGAAAAAAAATTAAAGGCTGAAATTAAGGGCCTTGAAAAATTATCAAAGCATTCTGAATTCGGCAAAAGCCTGCGTGAAAAAAACTCCCTGCTGTTTGCAGTAAAAAACAAGGCGAAAGCAGTTGAAAAAAGGCTTCAGGCTGCAAGGACCGAAGTCTTGAAAATAATTGCGCAGCAAAAGCGCTTGCTGAAAATCAAGGGGCATTCTCAAATTGGAATAAAGTTCAGGATCAGGCTAACGCGGATTTCCACAGTAAGGCTTGACCAATTAAGGCATGAAATCCAGCAATTAAAGGATGAATTGGCCGCCAATAAAGAGCAGGAAAAAAGCCTGATTAGCTCGCTTCGCGAGGATTTTGCGGAAAGAAAAAAACTCAGCGTATTTTTAAGGCAAGTTTAAAATCCACTGAGTGCGTTATTCTTTTCATGGGCAAGCCGTCAAGAAGACAGTCAAGAATTCAGAGAAACCAGGCAAAACAGGCAAAGCCAGGCATTGTTCGGCCAGGATTTTTCGCAAGGAACAAAAAAAAGGCGATTGTTTTTGGAACTGCCACTGCATTGGCTTTGGGGGGATTTGCGGGAGTCAAGGGAGTCAATGCATTAAGGTTTGCAAAATGGAAGCAAAACCAAAGCCTTACTGTAATGCTTGGAAGCCACCAGCATTCGACAGACGTCATTCCGTTGGCAAATGCCCTCGAAAAAGCAAGGCAGTCGGGAAGGCCTTTTGATTTTCTGGTTTTGGAAAACTCTGCAATAAGAGCTGGAGAAAGGAAAGAGAAGGAAAGAGTCTACAACAAGCACTGTGCCCAGGTAAGGCAAATGTTTGCTAGAGAACTTGAGCAAGGCAACATTGCTCCAATCACAGAGTTCTTGAGGCAGAAAGGCGCTTTCAAGGGCAGTCCAGAACAAGTAAGCCATGGAAATGCATTGATAGCCTATGCAGCAAAGTATGGCTTGAGAATAAAGCTTGGGGAAGAATACTCGAGGCGCGAGTTTGAGAGAGCAGAAGCCCTCAGTGGCAAGCAAATGCAATTGCTTGGAGAGAGCAAGGAAAACCTTCCAACAAGCGCTGTTTTGGAAAAGGCAAGGCAGGTCATAATTGCAGAGAAAAATTACCTGCGCTTGAGAAACCAGGCTTTGGCAAACATTACCTCTCGCGCTGCCGCAGAATTAAGGAAAGAAAATCCCGTGTTGAGAAGCCGTGAATTGAAAGGCGCAGTGCAGGCGGGCCTTGGGCATTTTGGCGTTGTTGAAGAAATCAAAAGAAAAGGCATTAAAGGAATGAAAGTTGACGTAATTGTCGACTTGTCCAAAGAGCGCTTTAAAAGAATTCCAGCAGGAACAAAGGGAGTTTTTTCAATTCCAGCAACAGACTTGCTTGCAGAATCAAGGGCCAAAGGCCAGAATGCAACTCCAGAACAAGTTGCATTGACTTTTTTGATAGAGCCAATTTACAGGGGAGCAGTCAATGCTGGAGACTCAAAGCAGGCTGTCTGGATAGCACAGCAGGCTTTCAGGCAAACTCCGCAAAATGCTTCAATGATTCTGTCACAGGTGCAAGGCCTTACGGGTCAGCCAAGGGTAATCAAAATTATGGAATTAATGACTGGGCAGAAAACAGTAATCCAGTAAGCAATTTCACTTTAGTTCCTTAAGCTTGCTTTCGAAAGGATTTGGCACTAAATCAGTATGGAATTTTTCTGAAACCTTGCCTGTTATTTTGTCAAGTTCAAACCAGGCTTCTGTTAAATAGCTTAAGGCTTCAATCTTATACTTTAATGCCTCTTCCTTTATTGTCCAAAACTCTTCCTCTGGAATTTCCTTAATGCCTAATTCTTTCTTTATTGAATTCACGAGCTTTTCAGAAACTTCGGCATTGCCAAAACCATTGCCCTTGCTTGTTGTTATTGAAGAATTTTCAGTGCTTTCATCAAAGCAGACAACCACTGAAGAGATTGATTTCTTTGCAAGCAATGGAATAAATTCGATTTTTTTCCTGAAAGAAACCACAACCCGCTTGTTGCCGCTTAAGACCTTGACGCTGTCAAAAAATTCTGGCCTGAAGTCAGCCTCGTACTTTTTAACTGCCTCAACAGCCAGTTGGATTATTTGCTGCCTTTTCAACTTCAGCAATTCAGAAACTTTCATAATTCATGAAGAGAATTTTCAAAAATAAAAGGATTACTTCGACATAATTGATTGGGGGTTGTTGGTAAAGTTCTTTAATTCCTAAAACATTAATTTTGCATGGGTTTAGATGGAATTTTCTCAAAAATAGCCAAATTCAAAAGAAAGGCATTTTTGCCAATAACTGCCCAGGGAGATTCAGGGCCCTTGGACTCTAAATTTTCGGGAATTCCATTCCTTGAAGAGGGAGAAAAATGGCCTGTTTGCCCAAACTGTAAAAAACCAATGCAGTTGTTCTTGCAGTTAAACCTGGATGAAGCGAAAAAACAAACAAAACAAGACTGTGGTTCTGGGCTTTTCCAATTGTTCTATTGCACTTCAGACACTGAACCGCGTTGTGACACAGTCTGCGATGGCAATGTTCCTGAAGGAACATGCGAGCTTGTAAGGGTAATAATTCCTAAAGGAAAACCGCAAAACATTGTAGTGCCTAAATTGGAGCCGAACCAAATAAAACCAGTAAAAATCACTGGCTGGATGGAAGTTGAAGAATTTCCTTCAGGCACTGAAATTCAAGAACTTAACCTTGATGAAAAAATAGCAGAAGATTATGAGCTAATAGAGAAAATTGATGATGAAAATAACACAATCCAGCAAAAAGACAAGCTCGGCGGCTGGCCATTCTGGATACAATCCCCGTGGCTTTTAGAATGCAAAAAGTGCGGAAAGCCAATGCAATTATTCTTTCAATTGTGCTCGCAAGCAATTCCAGAAGCCAGCCTTGATTACTTCTTCTGCGATGGAATCGGGTACATTTTCCAATGCCCGCAGCACAAGGAAGAAGTGGTTTTCTTTTATCAGGAAAGCTAAAAGCTCAAAACCCTTAAAAAATTGAAGCGCACAACACAGAACTTGTACATAATCAAAATCCAACATTAAACAACTGGTTTACTAAAAAGATGGGAAGGAACAACTTCAAAATAGTGAAAATTGGTATTAACTGAAGGCAGCCTTAATTTCAGGAATTTCCATCAAAATGGATTCTGCTATTTTGTTGTCAAGGAAAAAAGAATCGCCAGTTAGGAATGGCTCATTAAGCGGGAATGGCTTCACGGCATGGCCGCCCAAATTCAATAAAAAAGCCTGGTTGAAAACCACTCCTGTTTTGGAATATATTTGGCTTAAGTCGCTTAAATCGCCTTCAAAACGCGAATGCGACCCGGTTTTTGTGGAATTCTGTAATTCAGTGAACAATTTGCTGGTTTTTTCAATGTCAAGCTGGAAAATTTTTGCTTTAGGGTTTTTCATAACAAACTTGCGCAAGCTTGTGACTGATTTGTCAGGGGCTGAAGCAAGGAGTAATAAATTGTGCGGGAGTTGATCAATTACGTTTTTTCGCAATGCATCATCCAATGGCAAAACAGCAAAAAACCCAGAAAGGTCTAGAATGCCTAAAAATGCAGATTTGGAGTCTTTGTTGAATACAAATGCAAATCTGTCAACAGCGCTTGAAATTTCAGGCTCTGGGCCTTTGAGATATTGGAGCGGCTCAAAAAGCTTCTCTAATTCCAAAAATTTAGGGTCTGTTTTTTTCATGCTGAAATTGTTTTTAGCCCCAAACCCATCAGAATGAATCTCAGTGTCTTTTCCACCTACCCAAACATTGAAATAACAAAAATCCCCGCAATTAGAATCTGGCCCAAAGTCAGCGGCTAAATCTTTCTTAATTGAAACTTTCTCTGCCGGAACTTGCTTTGCAATTTTAATTGCTTTCTCAAAAAGGTCTTCAATTGTCTTTTTGTCAACAATAATTTGATTTTTGCTGTGGAAAATTCCAGCCCGATCAAGGGTGAATGCTTTTCTTGTATGCTCACATTCGCCTCTTCTTCTAGTGCCTTCGCTGAAAGAAATAAAATCTCCAGCGTTCCCGCGACTTTTCCTAAGCTCTTCAATGCTTAAAATTCCAGAATTCTCAAGAGCTTCAACAATCTTGAAGAATGAAGGAACTGCCTTTCCTTCAGAAAGCAAAAAGTAGATATTTTGCTCTGAAAAACCCTCTAGAAAAATGCAGGCATAACTCATTTCTTTTAAAGTATTCTCGATTGGCTTTTCACTTGTTTTTGAAGACAATGCTATTTTTCCTAAATTTGAAAACAAGCTTTCAGACTGTTTTTTCTCAAGAATTCCGCAAGATGAAATCCCAAAATAAGAAAGTCCGGCCCAGCTTTCTTGGTTTATTTCAAGCAAACTTTTTCTGTAAGCGCTAGAATTATCGCCAGCAACTCCAAATTGTGAATAAAAAACCACTCTCAAGTTTCAGCACCTTAAACTACTTACTGAAAAGCAGGACTTTGGCATTAATATTTTTTTCTTTTCAAAAACCAATGCTTTTTTATGCGAAAGAGCCATAACTTACAAATGAACAAAGCAGAAGTCAAGGCAGGGGATTCAAGGCAAGCCGCCTTTATTGCCCAAGTTGTTTTCAAGCAAACCCAGCAAAGCGCTTCAAGAATCATTGGCCAATTGCACGGCTTGACTGGCAAAGCAAGGGCAGTAAAAATGATGGAGTTAATGACTGGCCAAAAGACAGTAATTCAATAGGCTGTTTCATTTTACTTTCAAATCATTCACTTTGTTGAACAATTCTTCCAAAAACTCGTGCACTGCCAAAAGCTTTTCGTCAATTGGAATTCTTGCATTGCTTTTTTCCGAAAGCCTTGCCTTAATTTTTAGCAATTCTTCTATTCTTTTAAGGTCTTGCCTAAAGCCGCTGGTTTTTTCGCCTTTCAAGTACAAAATGCCGCGAAGGATTTTCTTCAGGCTTTGAGGGATTGAATTGAACAATTCACGCTTTTCAAAAAACCCGGTATCCAAGAAAGCATGCCTGTACTGTATTAAAAACAGCATTAGCTCGCGCTCTATTTCAAGCCTTAATTCTTTCTTGTCAAACTTGATTTTTTCAAGGCAGTTCTTGCCTGCCAAAAGCCTTGCTGTCAATGCAATCTGGAAAAGATAGTAAGGCATTGAATCAGTTGTTTTCTTTAGTTCATCCAAAGTCAAGATTGTCGTGAAAACTTTGGGATTGAATATTTTCTTGGCTTTCAAGGCATTTTTAAGCCTGAAGCTTTTCAGGACAATGAAATGCTTTTTTCTGAAAGTCCCGTATTCAAGAACGCATTCTGCATTCACGGGAGAAAAAGTCTCAATTAGTCCAAAGCTTGGCGGAAAAATAGAAGCATACGGCGGCTACATAACTGGAATTAATTTGGAACTAATTCCTGAAAAAAAGATAGTTCAAACTTGGCGCGCCAGCGACTGGTCTGAAGGCTTGGAGTCTAAAGTGATTTTTGAATTCGCGGAAGCCGCAAATAGAAAAACAACATTGGTTTTTACTCACTCCGGAATTCCAGCCGAACAATTCGAAGAAATCAAGAAAGGCTGGCAGCAATGGTACTGGAAGCCGCTCAAAAAGCATTGGAAAAAAATGCAAAAATGATTCTTTCTCAAATGAAGAATTTGAAAAAGAACCACTGGATTTGGGCAATAAAATCGTGCATTTGCACTGTAATGCCGCCAGACTTTAATTGATTTTTTGCTTCAGCAGCCTGGTCTGAAGCCTTGCTGATTGCATTCACCGCATTTTCAGTAATAGTGATTGTTCCGCGCGTTTGAGCAACTGGCGAAGTTGAAACCACGGTTTGGTTGATTATTTTTACAAAGTATTTTTGGTCAGCGCCAGAGTTTGGCTTGTAAATAACGTCATAAACTCCATCGCCAAGTATTATGATTGAGGACGGCACTGTAAAGCTTGAAGAATCTCCTGAAGAGCATTCAACAAACATTTCCCTGAAAAATCCTGAAATGTCATAATCACAGTCTGCATTAACATTGCATGCAGGGCAGACTTGGCAATTATTGGCTGCTTTTTCGCAAGCAAGGCCTGTTTGTGGAGGGCCATTGCAGTAAAAGCCTGCCTTGCTGCCATTTACGCTAGTAGTGGCTGAAGCAGTTGGGTGAAAGCTCTTGCAGGATTCATTGCTAAAGTCAGTGTATCCAACACAGGTTTTTCCAAAGCTCTTGCAAACTTTATTGCCGGTGTTTTTTGAAGAGTCTGTTGAAGAAACAACGCAGTAAGTTTTTCCATTCACGATTTTGCAATCTGTTGGCTCGGCTTGTATTGGCGCCGGTTTTGGCTGGTCATTAACTGGCTGGGAATTGTTGAAAAAGAAAACCCCGTTCTGGCTTGAAATTTGAGAAGCCTGAACTCCCATGCAAGTTGCCAATTGGGTTGTTGTTTGAGAATTGCAGGGGGCATTTGCCACGCAATTAGTTGCCTGCCATTTATTGCAGCCTGGAGAGGAAGAGTCTGGAACGCATTTTTGAAAAGCAAAAGCGCTAGCGCAAGAAACTTGGTTTAATGCACAGTCATTGTAAGAACAAGAGGGGGCTTGGCCTCCAACAACAACAGGGCCTGATTCAAGATAGGTTGTATTGCTGCAGCGCACTTGATTTGCAGGGCCTGAGTGAGAAACCTGGCAAACAATGCTGCCAGTCTGTCCCGGAGTGTTGTTAGTGCATGACGTATTGTTTCCAAAAGTTGCTGTGCCGGTAATAGTCATTGCAAGCTTGCAAAAAGTCTGGCCTGCATTGACTGCATTACAGTTCACTTGGCCTTGGTTTTTGAAAACACACTGGTAATTTGCAGAGCTTGCGGAAACTGCAAAAAAGCTTAAAATCAGCAAAGAAATTAATAAAAATTGAAACTTATTCAAACAAAACACCCCTCACTTTTAACAATGCATTCTAAAAGTTTAATAATTCCTCGGTTTTAAAGCACAAAAACACTCAATGATTAAACATAATTTAGATTTTAATTCAAAAACCCAAGAAAAGCCAATAATATAAATAAAGAAAAGCACTACTTTTTGCATGCCAGTAAACCGCTTGCGGAACAAGACCATTCGAAAAGCCACAAGAACAGTTAACACTGGCTTTGTTTTAAGGAATGCCGGCAAAGGAAGCGCTTTTGCAGGCTTGGGTGCCGGAACAATGGCAATGCTTGAAAAAAGAAACCCAGTGCCTTTGGCAATTGCAGGCGGAGCAGGAGTTGGAACCGGGCTTCTATTGAACAAGATTGCGGGCAGAATTGAAGGAAAAATTGCGGCAAGGCTTGTTGGAAAGCCAAGGGCTGCAGCCTTAATTGCGCAAAACGCCAAAGACCTTGCCTTGAAAACAATGCTTGAAACACTCTCAAAAATAGATTACAGGAAAGTCAGCAAAACACAAAAAGAAGCATTGAGAAAATTGCTGCTTGGAACAGCAGACGCTACAGAAACAAACGTGGCGATTCGAATACTGAAAAAGCACTTGCCGCAATGAGACGAAATTTCTGAGGCAAGTTTTTTAATTCTGAAAAGCATAGGTTTTATCATGGCTTCTTTCAGGCAACCAAGGAAAGTTCGAAGCGTGCGTAAAAACCCCGCGCAATTAATTCCCATTAAGCCCTTGTCAAGCCGAATTCCTTTAGCAATGCAGTCAGAGGTTAACCGATTGGAAAATCAAATAAGGCACTTGGAAGAAATGGGCTTGGATGCTGGCAGTTACAAGAATGCGCTATTGCGTGTCAAGGCAAATATTGAATTGCAAAAATCAAAAATGAGAAAACTCGCAAAACCTAGCGATGTTTTACGGGTGAAAAATGGAATTGCGCAAGCGCTTAACCGAATACTTGCTGAAAGAGCCAAGAACGAAGGCAAGTAAAAAACAATTGCCGGATGTGAAATTCCTGAGAGCTACTGATTTTAAGAAAAAGTTTACGTCGCTTGTTACTAAAACAGACAAGGAAGTTCTTATTCGTTGGGTTGTTGTTTGTGCTCGCCGCGTTCTTCCATACTTTGAGAAAAAGTACCATAAAGACAAAAGGCCTAGAGTGGCTTTAGAAACAGCAAAGAAATGGTTGAAGGGTGGCTATGCAAAAGTTCCCTTTAAGGAAATTCGCAAGGCTTCTTTAGACGCTCACGCTGCAGCACGCGCAGCGCCAGAAAACAGCCAGGCAAGGTTTGCTGCAAGGGCTTGTGGGCAAGCTGTTGCAACAGTTCATGTAAAGACTCATGCACTAGGGCCGGTTTACTACATTGGAAAGTTCAAGCCTAAAGAAATCGAATGGCAAATGAAGCTGCTTGAAAAATTTGCGGCTTAATCGCTGTCTGTGTGGTATAAATTTCTGTAAATAGTTTGAGAATTTCCTTCATTAATTATTCCCAGTTCTGCATTAAAATTAGTAAAATATTGCTTATTTTTATCTACTAAGGAAGAATAAGTTATTTTGCCGTTTAAGTCAATAATATTGCTAGTTATTTGAGCCCGCCCGAAAGAAACACTCCGAGTTGATAATATAATATCTGAGTCTTGCGGGAATATTGTAAAGTTGATTGGTTGTTCTCCACTATTATAACTGTTTTTGTTTTTTAAATTAAGAAAATTTGAATTCAATACTAATTTTGAGTTAGCGAAAACAAAAGCGGGGAATTTTCCTATATTTTTTGCATAAAATATGATCCTCATGTTTTTGTCTGATTGACTTTTGAAAAATTCGTTAATATATTTAGCGCAGGTAGAGTCATCCATTTCAACCGCACTTAAAAAACACTCGTGCCGTCCATCTGAAAAGGAATTAAACCGTACGCTGGCAAAACTGTAATTGTTAATGGGCAATTGAAATTGGTAAGTTATTTTTGAAATTTCCAGCCACGGCCGATTTTCAGAATCAAATTGATTCTGAAGAATATTGACTTGGTCTTGAGTCTGAAGATTTGTCCAAACAGTACAAATCAGGACGCCAACAGTCAAAACTGCAATAATGTTATTTGGGTCTTGAAGCCAGTTAATGACTTTTCTTTTTGCTGATTGACTAGGCATGGTGATTACTTAACAAAAAACTATAATTTCTTAGCTTAAAAAACAACCCAATATTCAACATAATTATTGGGTAAAAATTTGAAGAATTTGGAGCATTCTCATTTCTTCAATCCGCTTACTACTTGAGGAAGCCTTTTTGGAATTTGATGAAATTATATTAGAAAGGCTTAGCAACTTTCGCCTCATCTACAATTATTTTATGGGAGAGAATCACAGATTTTACTTGTTCATGGAATTTCGTCATAGAAATATTTCCATTGCGAGCATTTGATAGTGCAAGAAACCCCTCTTCTTTGCTAAGATTTAAGCCCAATGCCATCGCACCCATATTGAAGCCAAGCTGTACTTTTAACTCTTCTGAAAGATCGTTCCAATTGTTCACTTGCGTGAAACGCAGAACTTGCTCACAAGCATGTTTAGTAAACTCTTCTTTTGTCAGCGCCATTTATGAATTGGGTAATATTTCTTTATAAAAGAAGTCCGCCAGACTAAAATTATACATAACCAAAATGCAACCTTAACCAACTGGTTTACTAAGAAAATAGGAAAGAACAAATTCATTCTGGAAACGCGCCAAAATACGTCTAATTGCTAATTCTTGCAACCCTAAAGCGACCGTAGAGAACTCTATTTTTCGCGCGTTCGTCGATTCTCTACATTTTACCCCATTCTAGCGCAAGCCCCGAACCCCCCTAAGACCCCTATTTTGAGGTATAATCATCATTATACCGAGTCCCATAGAGGGGAGTTTTTCAAAAAGCCTTGTTTTTTTGAAATGCGGTAAAACACCAAAATAGTGGAATTTTCGCGCGCGCGAAAAAAAGCCGAGAGCGGCTCAAAATGGCTTGAAAATGGCTTCGTAAGATGGCTTTGAAAGATGGCTCTGTTATGTAGTTGGTGTGGTTTTTGGGAAAGTTTTAAATTCCAAAAATGCCTGCTAAACTGCATGCTCAAGCGCGCAGGAAACTGGCTCAAAACCCAAAAGCACAAATTCAAGTCTTTGCGGGAAATTCAAAAACAAATTGGGCAAGTAAGAACTGAAAATGGAGTAGTAATTGGTCTGAAAGATGGTGGTTCAGTTCCGGCAGTAAAAATGCTCAACCTAGCAATTCATGCAAGTTATTTGCCAGCGAAAACGCGCAGGAACGAAATAATCAAATGGGTTAATCAAATTAAACTACATTTGATTGCTTCAGAAGCATCAAAAATCCCTAGACCCCCATATCAAGAAAAAATGAGGGAAATTAATGCGTATGCGGAGCAGCTTGTTGCTGAATCTTTGCGGATGGCTGACTTGAAAAGTTAGGCACTACAAATTTGCGGAGCATTGTTTTGAAAGAAAATAATTAGGCACTACATTTTTTAAAACTTTAAAACCCAAAAAATTAAAGAAATGAGAGAGTTTATTGCTCCGCAAATTGAGTTATGTAGTTGTGTGGGGGTTGGGAAGAATTTTTATATTCGCAAAACTTAAATAATTAGGTTGTTTTTTTGGGAAAGCCAAGTTTAAACAGAAAGCGTTTTGAGCGTTTAGGAGTTAAAGTTTCCAAAGCTTCTAAAGTTAAGCACCCGCAAGTTTTTCCAGTGAAAATACTGCTTGAATCAAGGCTTGCCTTCATTGAAAAGATAGAGAAAGAAAAAGGGCTGCCAGAGGCATTAAGTGCCTGCAAGGGGCTTTTAGAATCTATTTCCTTTAGGCGAATAAAACCGGGTGAAGATTTTTCATCACGAAAAAAAAAGCTTCCAAGATTGCCTTTCTCTCGCGAAGAGCTTCTTTTCATGCGTTTTAAACTAAAGCAAAAATTAACGCAATTGGAAAGAGCAAGCGGCTTAAAGGCCAGAAAGAGTTAGGTACTACAATTTTTAAAGCCCGGAAAATTTGAGAAACGAAAAAATATTGCTCCGCAAAAAAAGAGCAATTATGTATGTTGCTTGGCGTAAATTGTTAGCAATCTAAATCCCGCATTAAAGCAATGGTTTGTTTTGTTAATTGAAAATTCTTAAATTCTAGTATGATTTATTTAGTTGAGCCAGAAGCCAACTAGTGGACAGTTCGGTTGTCCTGGAAAGGATGTGACCATAAAAGCCTCTGTAAAGCATTCGGCTATAAATGCAATGACTGGACTATAACTCACTGCATGAAATCTGTGCTTTGTTAAGCGTTTTATGGCGCGTAGAAGATAACCTTAAAGTTTGAAGGCAGGTTAAGAACGACGCCTGAAAGCAACTTGAGGAACTTTCTACACCGAGTCCAGAAAATGTCGGTTTCTGGTTTTATACTTTAAAGGTCAAAGAATGGTCAAGAAAAAAAAGCTTTCAAAAAAGCCAGTGAAAAAAACTGTCAAGCAAAAAAAAGCAGTTTCTAAAAAATACGCTGGCCGCAAGCCAAGCAAGAAAGGCAAAGAGTCCAAAGTCAAAAAATTGAAAAAGCTCTTCTCTAAGAAAAAGCGCTAGCTGTCTTCCAACTGCCTGTTTTTGAATAAAAGCCAACAGCAAGCCTCATTAACCACTTTAACAGCAGTCTGTACAAGAGTTGGATTTTATGCCTTTGATTGAGAGAAAAAGCCAAGACATGATTAATTGGGAAAGCTGGCAAAAGCACTTGAACAAGAAGTTTGGAGTCAAGGAAGACGAGTTTTTGGAAAAGGCCGAAGAGCCAAAAGAAGCAGAGACCGAAAGCCAGGAAGAAATTGTTTCCTTGGAGTTTTTGGAAAAGCCAGTTGAGTGAAGCAAGTGCCTGCAAAAGCAAGAAAAGCAAAGCCTAAAAAAGCAAGATTGCCATATCTTTCAATAGCTTTAATTTTATTGGCAGTGATTGTTTTGGCTGGATTGTTTTCATTTGATTTCCTGAAAAATTACAAAATCAAGGAATTTACAGCAGGCGACAATTCTTTTTCTTTCAGCTATCCGGAATTCAAGGGCTGGGAAGTTTCCGGACCGCAAAGCCCTGAAGAGGTTGTTCCGGCAACTAATTGGACTTTTTTCCTTAACAATCCGACAAAAATCAATTTTGAGTTTGCTCCGCAATTCACGGTTTCAAAGCATGCTTTTACTGGCGGAGACTACAAGCATCCTTTTCCGTCAATTTCAAAAAGCCCTAATGGTTACTCGTTCAATATCGAGCCCTCAGACCCTAACAAAGTATTAGTTTACGGGAAAGATTACTCATATTACATTAATTCTGTAGACTTCAACAAAATCACGTTTTATGCGCAAGATTTCTCATTAGCCATTGTCTTGTCTTCAGTTTCTGAAAAAGACGGTTTTTCAAGAAAGAAGTTTTTTGAAGAAATAATCAAGAGCTTCAAGGCTGGGGGAAATCAAGCGAATGGAAAATTGGTTTACTCTGATTCTGGTTTTGTTCCAATGAACTCTTCAGGTAGAACCATGCCTGTCGAGAGTTTTGAAGGAATTATTGAATTATCTGATGATTTGGGAATTAGTTATTTTGCCTTGGTTCTTGACAAAAATTCTCCAAGCAATCTTGGCCCTGATGCTAATCCAACTGTTAATGAATGGAATAAACGCCTCGGATTGCGAGATTCAAGGCATAATTTGTTTTCTTCCAGTGACGAATTGCTGAAAAGCCTTGTTGGAAAGCGCGTGAAAATTGAAGGAATACTAAACGAGAGCAATATGGCTCCAGGCCGGTTTATTATTACAAAATCAATTTGGCTGGTTTCTGAAGGAAATTCCAGCCCTCAAGAGTTTGAAGTGCGCGCAAGCTTTTTGCAAGATTTGTATTATGGCCTTGAAATTGTCAGGCTTTCAGACAACAAGGTAATCCAAACCATCAGCGTGAGAAATGCCGTTGATTTGACAAAGCCCGGCGTTGTTGAGTTGATTGACTTGAACAATGACGGATTTAAGGACTTGCGGGTTATTGGCGGCTATGATGGGAAAAAGCCATTGTATAAAGTGTGGTATTTTGACACTAAAACCCAGTCTTTTGTTTGGCTAGAGCAAAAGCAAGACCCTGTCTTGAGAATGCCAGTCCGCCCTAATGTTGTCTTGAACTTGTGGCATTTCACTTTCGATCCTGATGACAAAAACAGGTTTGGTTTTGAAGTCAGCATTGACGGCCAAAGAGTAGAAAGCCAGATGTTGGGAAATGACGACTCGCTAACCGCCTTTCTGATTTTGACTGAAGGAAAGCACAAGCTTTTGGCAGTTAGTTATTCTGGAGACAGTAATTTTAACGGCGCTTTTGGAAGGGGAATTGCTTTCAAGAAAGAAATTGAAATAAATGTTCAAGAAGGAAAAATGAATTCTTTGGATTTTTTTTACGCTTCTGCCATAAAAGGCCAAATGGTAACGAAAACAATCAGCCGCCCGTATTTTGACTTTGTGCTTTCAAGCGACAGCCTTCCTTCGGATTCGCCAATTCCAATCAGGGGCGGGCATCAGCAAGGCCAGGAGGCTGTTTTGACTAAAACTTCTCCAAATTTTGTTCTCGAGCCTCCAGTCGGAAGCGATTATACTGCGGCTCCTGCAATGAAAGTTTTGGCTTTTTTTGACGGAAAAGATGCATTGGCTTCAAACTTTGCATTGACTCTTTCCAAAGGCCCCCATGTTTTAAAGGCTGAAGGAATTTACGTTGAATTCAATGAAACAGACTATTTTGAGGCTTTCTTTTCTCTTACAGATGAAGCAACTTACAATTACGTTTACTTGGATTTTATGCCTTTGAGAAGCACTAGTGAAGACTACCGCAAGGTTTTCGCAAGCTCTTTTTCTTTTAGGATTGCGCAGCAGCAGGCAAGGTTTTACCAGTAACCAAAACCAGAGTTATGTATAGAAACTCTTTTATTTTTTTGAAAGTTTTTGTTTTTTCATGAATGCAAAGACTTTCCTGGTTTCAAACATTATAGGCAATTTTTTCGCTTTGCTTGCGGCAAGGTTGGTAATTGCAAAGTTTTCAGGCAAGGCTTGAAGTTTGAATTCTGCCCTGGAAAGGTTTATTAACTCAAATTCTTTTGATTTGTGTGCCTTTTAACTAACGGTGGTAACTCCCATGAGAATTCGAAGATCAAAATCCATTGTAATAGCTTCAAGCTATCCTCCATTGATTTTGAGAGCTTAAATTTTTGAGTTTTTCAAAATTTGCTTTTTTGTTTCAGGCTTTGCTTTATTGGCGTAATAGTCCAGGACTTCTTTTCCAGTCCATGCTTTTGCATCGCTTGCCTTAAAGCCAAGCAATTTAACGTATTTTTCCAGGACTTTTTCGCTTGGCGCCTCAATTTCCAAGAATGTTGGAATGCCCTTAAAAGTGTCGAATTCAAAGTGCGTTTTTTCAATGTTGTAGGAAAGCCTGTGCTTTTTTGAAATTTTTTCAAGCCTTAATCCAATGCTTTCGAGGATTTTTTGAGTTCTTGAAAAGTCTGGCACATTGACTTCGATTTCTTCGGAAATTTTGGCTTTTGCTTTGGAAACGCGCTTTTTAAAGGTCAATTCAACTATTTTGCCTTTTTTCCTGAGCCTTAGCATGCTTTTTTGGTTGTGGAGTTTTCTGCCTGGAAAGTCGTAAAAGAATGCAGTCACTTTTTCGTCAAGGTTTTTTTTCGCACCTAATGCCTTTAATTTTTTGACTAGCCTTGGCGTGTTGACTTCAAGGATTTTTGCCTCAATTTCGCGCATTGAAAGTATTGACAAGGTTTATATTTAAAAATGCCTTTATTTTTCCCATGGCTGACTCTTTGGACAAGTCCGAAAAGAAACTCGAGCAAAAAATTGAGAAAAAAGTAGAGGCTAAAGTCGAGAAGGATTTGGAGAAAAAATGGGCTGTGAAGAATTCTGACCTAAAGCACGAAATGCCGAAAAACGAGGTTGGAATTTTAATTCATGACTATGATTTTTTGTTTTCTGACTTTGACCCTCGGCCTTTGGCCCAAAGGGCGATTTCTGACGACTTTTTGCGCGAGGTGAGAAAATTCACTTTTGAGGAAAGCCCCGGAATTGCTGAACTGCGTTTTTTGGTTCCTGCCGGAGTTCGTAACAGCAATTCTGAAGCAATAATCAAGAAGCGCTTGAGAGACCACTTCAAAAAGCATTTTTTGGAATTTGAGAAAGAACAAAAGAAAGTTGTTGGGCTTGGCCTTTTAGGTTTTTTTTCAGGCCTTGGATTGACCGTGGCTGCCGGAGTTTTGGTTTACCATTTTGCTGAAAGCAACCTTGCTGCCGCAATTCTTATTTCTCTATTGGAACCTGCCGGCTGGTTTATTTTTTGGACTGGTTTGGATAGTTTGATTCATGAGTCCAAAGTGCTCTTTCCCGTGCTTGACTTTTACAAGCGCATGAGCAAGGCGGATATTGTATTTGACTCTTACTAAAGGTGTTGTTTTTTGGAACTTGTTGCATTGCTTGAATTTCTTGCAGGAATCACGGGCTTTTTGATGTCTATTGCTTATTTTCCCCAGGCTTGGAAGATTTTTAATAACAAAAGTGCTGAGGATGTTTCAATAATTTCTTATGTAATTTTTGCTGTTGGCACTTGGATTTGGCTTTTGTGGGGGTTTTTTTCTGGCTCTTTCACTGTGATTGTTGGCTTTGCTTTTGGGGCTTTAGGCTCAACTTTGGTTTTGGCTTTGAGCATTTATTACAGGTTTGTCAAGCCACCACGCCATAGAATTTGCGTTCCAAAAAAAACATTTGTAAAAAAGCCTGCAAAGCATTAAATACTTGCAAGGAATTAATTATTAGGAAAGGAAAAACTTTCTTTTTCGTGGTTTTTGGAGTTTGGTGGATTTAATGGCTAAGGTGAAGAATGAATTTCCTGAATCTGAGTTAGTGCGCAGGACTTTCATGATTCGCGAAATGGACTTGCCGCCTCAAGTCCAGCTTACGCGGCGTTCAATGCTGCGCTGGTTTGCCTTGGCTTCTGGAATGATTTCTGAAAAGGAATCCCGCTCCACAGTGCTTGAGGTTTTGGATGCTTTGTTTTACTTTCAATTCCAGAAAAAGCAGGATCCTACTGCTCAGGAAGTGATCAAGTACATTAAGGAAAAGCACGGCAAGATTGTTTCTGAAAAGCTCTTGCGCTATCATTTGAACAGGTTGATTTTGCTTAATCTTTTGCAGAGGAAATCAAGCCGTTATTTCTTCAATCCTTCCCCTTACGCGGAGCGCAAGGATTTGAAGGCTTCCTTTAATTATTGGATTCGCGAGCATTTGGAAAAGTCCTTGAAAGACTGTGAATTTGTGCTTGGAAAACTGCAGGATAATTACAGCAAGTGATGAAGAATGCCTGGTTTGGGAAGCGTTTTTTTAAGGCCTGGAAGAAAAATGCAGCCAAAGCAGCCCCTGTTCAATAATAAGCCTAAAGCCTTGCCTGTTCAAAAGGCACGCGCGCCCGCGGCTGCAAGACCTATTTTGCGGGCTCGAATAAATTCTCAAAAGCGCCGGCTTCTTTCGCGAGAAGAGCAAATCAGGAATTCTGCAGTTCGTGCTGAACGAGCCGCAATAATCCGCAGAGTTAATGTTCCGTTCGAGCAAAGGCTTGCGAGAGTTGCTGCAGATGTTAAAGCAAGAAAATTGTCTTTTGATAATGGAGCTAAAATAATTGACAGGATTAATTTGCAGAGGGAAATTGCATTGAGGAGATTGGGCTTGAAATGACTTATTCCCAAACCACGCTTGCGTATCCTACAACGCTTGTTTTGTCTTTTGTGGCGCGCGCTGAAGTGTAATAATCGAGCAGTTTGGCCTTTAACTTTTTTTCTTTGGCAAATTCTAAAAGCGCTGTAATGCCAGCGTATCCGCAGATTGAAAGGTCGTTTTCAAACACCAGGTCAAAAAAACCCTCAACACGATTATGTAGTATTTGTTCTATTGCTTCGTCGTCTTTTTTTTTCGCGCTTTCTTCAGTTTCAAAATGCGTGAAATCGCTGCTTGCAATAAGCCCAAAGTCGAATTGCTTATGCAGTTCGGCAAGTGCCTGCCCGAGCTTTTTTAAGACTTGCAGGTCTTGCCCTGCAATGCAAACAACCACTAGTTTGAAGTCTGTCCCGAATTTTTTTTGCAGTAAAATCAGCTGCATTTCTGCAGAATGCTCTTGCAAATGCGCTTTTTCGTCAGATTTGGCTTCAGGCACTAATTCAATCAGCCTTTCCGCAAGTTCTTTGTTGATTTCGTTCATTCCTTGAATTGTTTGCCATTCGCCGGCTGGATAGATGCTTATTTTCTCTCCAAGGCCTGTGTGATTTGGACAGAGAATTATGTAGTTGCTGCTTTTTCTTAGGCTGTTAATGCTTTTTCCTGCAATTTCTCCGCTGTAAATCAGGCCCGCGTGCGCTGAAATGCAAGCTATTGCTTTTCCTTCTGTTTCTGGCTTTGGAATGTTTTTTGCCAGCTGCTTTTCCAGCAATGCTTTAGAATTAGGGTAAAACAGGCCTTGCACTGCAGGCTGTCTAATTGCCATTTTTACTCACCAGGCTTTGAGAATGACGGCCTTGGCCTGCTGCTAGAGCTGCCAAAGCTTCTTCCTCTTCCAAAGCGGCCTCTGCCAAACCTTGATTGTTTTGCCTCGGCTGCTTCCTGCTCTGC
Organism: Candidatus Iainarchaeum sp.; assembly: GCA_030649735.1. GTDB lineage: Archaea > Iainarchaeota > Iainarchaeia > Iainarchaeales > UBA10191 > UBA10191. Next base: position 33,854 of record JAUSFL010000008.1, read on the forward strand.
CTTGATGTCGTCTTCAGTAAGCTTGTATTCAAAGTCTTCGATCTTTTTGTCGAATTGCTCGTCTTTGGTTATCAATTCTTTTGCCTTCAAAACTTCCCTGGCCAAAAGCCAGTAAACTAGCGCAAGGCTTTTTCTTCCCTTGTTGTTTGCAGGAACAACCAGGTCAATGTTTTTTGTTGAATTGTTTGTTGAGCAGATTCCAATGACTATAGCCTTGGTCCTGCCTGCTTCGCTGATTGATTGGCTGTCGCTTTCAGGCTCTGTTGCAATTATCAATCGCGGCTCGAAAAAATCAGTGTGGTTTGCGTTAGTGAAAGTGCCTGGAACAAACCTGCTTGTGAAAGCCCTTGCGCCAATGGCTTCAGCGAATCTTTCGCTCGGGGTTTTTCCATAAAGCCTTCTTGCAACAACCGCAATCTTTTCTGCGGGAATTCTTGCAATGAATTGTGCGGCAATCCTGATTCTCTCGTCAAGCGTTTGGACGTCAAGGACGCTTAGTCCGTCAGGGCGCATTTTGTAAATGTATTTTTTCATGTCGCCTGACTTGAAGCGCGTTCCGATATGAGCTCCGCTTTTCAGGTACTTGTCTGCCCCAACCAATAGGTTTTGGCCGGCAATTTGCAATTGCTCTTCAATGATTACTTCTTTTTCCTGCGGGATTTCTGTGTCTTTTTTCATCAAACTGTTCACCAAACTCAAATTTTGTATTTCATTATATCGTCGATTGCTTCAACATGGCTGAAGATTGTCCTTCTGCAGCAGTAGCGCGTTATTCCCAAGTCGTCAAGCACTTTTTCAGGCTTTTCCTTGTTGTTTTGGGTTCTTTTCACGTATTCTTCGAAAACTTCAGAAACAAGTTTTCCGCAACTAAAGCACCTTACTGGAATAATCATATTCTCTTTCACCTTCTTTTTTCAGTCATCTGAAAGACAGTTGTTTTTTTGCGCGGGCTCCTCTTCCCAGCGGTTTTTTTGATTCTTTTCTTCTTGCATCGTCAACAAGCAAGTTTCGGTCATACTTTAAGAGTTTTTCCTTGAGTTTTTTTTCCCCGTAATAATTCACTAGAGCTTTTGCGATTGCAGTTCTGGCTGAAAGCGCTTGCGCCATTGCGCCGCCGCCTTGAATGTTGATGTCAATGTCGACTTCAGCGTTTAATGGCTCTATTATTTCCAATGGCTCATTGATTAATTCTCGAATGTACCTGCTTCCGTAAACATTCAAGTTCATCCTGTTGATTCGGATTGTTCCTTTTCCTTTCCGTATTACAGCGCGTGCGATTGCTGTCTTTTTCTTTGACTTTGATGTAATGCCTTTGGCTTTTTTCTTTTTCTTAGCAACTTCTGCAGTCATGTTTGATCACTTAAAATTTTGCCCCTTGAATTCTGGAGATTTCCCCAATTGTCATTGATTTTTTGAAATTGTCTTTTTTTGCGTTCTCGATTGTTTCTGCCTTTTCGTTTTTTAGCGCTGCCGGAACTCCGACCCAAACGCGAAGGTTTCCGAAGGCTTTTCTTCCGCGAGTGCTGTATTTTGGAAGCATGTTCCTTACTGCAGAGCGAATCATGCGGTCTGGCATTCTGGAAATGTGCGGGCCTTTTGTTGGATTGCTTTTTGGCGCCCTTGCGAGCTTTACGCGGACTTTTTCAAGAATGAATGGCTTGCTGCCTGACATTACTGCCTTTTCTGCATTGACTATTTCGACTTTTTCCCCGGAAAGGAGCGTTTTTGCGACTTTGCTTGCCATTCTTCCAAGGACAAGCCCTTCTGCATTGATTATTATTGCCATTTTTTCATCAACTCAATTTTATGCCGTAATCATTAATTTTGAAGCCGTGAATTTTTTTCCAAGGGCTTCTTTCAAGAGCATTGCGCTTCCTTTTTTTTCTTCGATTGCTTTTTTTGCGCTTGCCGAATAGCTTAATGCAATTACTTCGAGCTTTGCCTCGATTTTTTTGTTTCCCAAAACTTTTCCCGGAACAACCATTGTTTTTTCAGGGAATTTTCCGCTCAAGAACTCAAGCTTTGAAGCGTTGACGTTAATCCTTTGCCTTGTTGGAAGCGCGATTTTGTCTGCGACTGCCTTCCAGACTGCCTGCTTTTCAGCTTTTGCCTTTTTTTTAAGCTTGTCTATGAGCATTTTGGTGCTTTGCTTTGTTGGTCCTGTTCTCTTCATTTCATTTCACTTTTTTTTGGCTGGTAATTTTGTAAGCGAGTTTTGCAGGGGAAGGGATTTGAACCCTTGAAGGCACTAAGCCACAGGATCGCTAACCCATTTTTGTTCCCTTATAGGGCTTAAGTCCTGCCCCTTTGGCCGCTCGGGAACCCCTGCAAGTATAATATTTTTCGAACGTGCTTTTTATAACACCCTTGTTTTTTTCTCCCAATCATTCCTTTAATGAATTAATGCTTTTTTTGAATTCCGAAACTTTTTCTTTCAATGCCTCAATTGCGTGGAGCGCGACTTCTTCGCTGTCTGATTGCCCGTGGCTTTCAATGAAGAACACAAAGTTTTCAGGGTCTGTTTCCAGCTTGATGTGGCCTTTGTCGCAGTAGTTTACGCAGGCCTTGCATGCATTGCACTTTAAGGCGTCTGTAATCACGATTTTTTTTGCCTTGACTTCCAGGATGTTTTTTGGGCAGTGCTTTACGCAGTCTTCGCAGGCATTGCATTCTTTGTCCACTGTTATAGTGTGGGTGTTCCTGTAGCCTACTATTGCAGGCTGCCATTTTGAGTGCTCTTTGCCAGTGCTTATTGTCGCAATCAATTCCATTTTCACTCTTTGCCCCTTGTTTAATTTCACGAGCGGGACTTTTTTGCCTATGATTTCGACTGAAGGGTCTGCGCTTTTGATGTCTTTTCCATAGACTGTGCAAGGGCCTTCCTTGTCTAGAGTGAATTTTGCTGTTTCGTTCTTTTTGTAGTCTTTCAAGTCTGCCTTGATTGGAATCATTCCAATCCTGTGCGCGAGAAATTCGTCAAACATTACTGAATTGTTTTCAAAGAAAGTGACTTCTTCGATTGCAAGTGTTGGAACTTCAAGCATTATTGCTCTCCTGAAAGAGTTCATTAATTCCGGAGTTGCCCCCTTGATTAGGAGTTTTAGCAAATTTCCTTTCTTTTCCAATTGTTTGACTTCAAGATTCATGCATTTTCTCTCCTTTGATTAATGTTTTTTGCCCCTGTCTCTTTTTCTTTTCCTGCAGCCGTCGTGCGGAACTGGAGTCACGTTTTCTATTGTCCTGATTCTCATTCCCATTCTTGTAAGCATTCTGATTGCGGCTTCAGCCCCTGGTCCAGGGCTTTTTGACCTTAAGCCTCCTTGGCCTCTTACGCGCACTTCAACTTCTGAAATTCCTTTTTCGCGGGCTTTTTGCGCGACTACTTCCGCGACTTTCATTGCGGCGTAAGGCGAGGCTTCCTTGTGCTGTGCCTTGACCACGATTCCGCCAGAGCATTTTGCTATTGTTTCAGCGCCTGTAATGTCTGTGAGCAGAATGATTGTGTCATTGTGCGAGGCGTAAATGTGGATTATCCCGTTCTTTGAAGCCATTACTTTTCACCTTCTGCTTTTTCTTCAATTACTTTTTCTATAGCTTCTTCAGTCGCTGCTGATTCTTCAAAGTCTTTCTTCAAGTCTTTTTTTCCTTTCTTTTCCTGTTCTGGAGTCAATAGCTTCATTGGCTCTTTATAGTATGCCACTGTTGATTCCAGGTCTTTTGGAATGATGTATCCCGGAGTTGAGGCCTTTTTTCCGTTGACTGAAATTTTGCCGTGCGTTATGAATTGCCTGGCTTGCTTTGCAGTCAGTGAAAGGTTTTTCCTCATGACTATTGTCTGCAGCCTTCTTTCAAGCAAGGATTCAATCTTTAATCCCAGAATGTCATCGATTGTCGCGTTTGTTTTCAAAAGCCCTATTCTTGCAAGGCTGTTGATTAATTCTTTTTCGCGCTTTGCCCTTTCTTCAATGCTTAATGCCAGCATTTTCCTGGCATTCTGCCTCTTTTGGCGCAAAAATGTTTCTGCCTTCCAGATTTCACGCATGTTTTTCAGGCCGTAAGTGGCTTTTAATTTTCTGTCTTTCCCAAGCCTTTCCAAGTCCCAGACTTTTCTTGGCTTTTCGAAAGTTTTTCTTCTCTTTTTAGGGTCTCCCATTCAAATTACACCTTTTTATTTTTTCTTCTCTTCTTTTGCGCCTGCTGCCGGCTTGGCTGGGCCTGCCGCGGTTTTTGCGTCTTTCTTCATTACTCCGACAGTTGCTCCGCGCTTTCTGAAAGAGCTTCTGGTTCTTTGTCCCCTGACTGGAAGCCCGTACATGTGCCTTACTCCGCGGTATGATTTTATGCGTTTCATTCTTTCAAGGTCTTTTCTCAAGTCAAAGTCGAGGTCAACCATTACGTGATGAATGTCAGTTCCTGTTTCAATGTCTTTTTGGCGGTTGAATGTCCATTTTGGAATCCCGAATTTTTGCGGGCTTTGTATGATTTCTTCAAGCTTTGAGTCCATGTTTTCCTGCAGGTTTCCCAATTGCATGTCAAATGGCACTTTGGTGTTTTTTTCGAAAACATATGCTATGCTTCTTGCCATCCTGTGGCTTATTCCCTTTATTTTCATCAAGGCCCTGTAGATTGGAAGCCTTCCGTCAAGGTCTTTGTTGACTATTCTTACAATCAGCCTTAGTTCCTGCTCTTGCATTTTACATTCCTTCCTTTAGTGCTTTTGTTATTTCTTCCCTTGAAGCATTCCTCAACTCAACTTTGGATGCCGTGGGAAACAAGTGCCTTGCGTTGCATTTTTTCTTTTTGACTGTTATGCCTTCAATTGTCGGCTGTCCTTTTGCATCGACTTGTATGACTATTACTTTTTGGCCTGCATTGCGGCCTGTCCTTAAAACGCAAATTCTTCCTTCTTCAATCAATGCCATAATTTCACCGTTTTTTATTTTTGGATTTTTTCAAGGAATTTTTCAATGAGGTTTATTGTTGAATTTTCGTCAAGCCTGTCAATGTTCAGCATCAGGTCCAGCTCTTCTGGAACAAATGCTTCTGTCCCAAAGATTGTCTTGGCGCTTTTTTCAAGGCTTTGCTGTTCTTCTTCAATCAGTTCCAGCGCTGAAGCGACAGGGATTTTTTCAAGCTCTGCAATGCTTTTTGCGCGGCTTCTTTTGGCGGAGTTCAAGAACACTTTGACTGATTTTTGAACCTGCTTTCCTGCAATCATGCTGTCTGTGACGAATTTTCCTTTTTTTTCCTCCTCTTGGATCCTTTGCTTTAATTCTTCCCATCCTTTTTCTTTCATTATTTTTTCAGCGTCTTCCTTTCCAAAATGCCTCAGCCCAAACCTTAATGCAATTGTCTTGCACAATTTTTTGGTCTGTGTGCCTGGAAATGCTGTTATGATAAGAATCATTTCAAACCTCGGTTTTCACTTCATTTTCTTCATTGTCTGGTTCACGAATTTTTTGAGGCTTAAGTCAACGTTTTGGATGTTTTTTGAGTTTTGCTTTACCATTATTGCCTCGTCAATGACTTTGCGCCTGCATCTAGAGCAGAGCTTTCCGCCGAAAATCGCGCTTGGCCTTTTTTCTGTCTTGCTCATGGCTGCGAGCATTGCCTTGCTTTTTCCGTGCGGCACTCCATGCAATTGCTTCTTGCATAGGATGCATGTCCTTTTTTTTGTTTTCTTGACTTGCTGGCCGACTCGCACCTTTCCTGAAATTGTCCGAAAGAACTTTTTTCTCTTCATTTTTGCGCTTGCCATTTCAAATCATTCCTTTTTCTTCCAATTTTCCTATAATAAAATTCAATGCCAGTGAAATAATTGCTCCTGAAACAAAGTATAGCTTTAACCAGCCCCATTTTGCGCCGAGCAGTGGAATGTCCCAAGGCAAATGGACCAAGTAACCTGAATCTCCGTAATAAATCCTTATTAGCGTGAATGGCGGCAAGAATATTATCAGGCTGATAATCATTTGTTTCGGAAGGTTTTTGAACTGTTCTCCCATGTCCGCCATTACCTGCTTTTGCAGTTCTTCGGCTTCTTTTTTCGAGTGTTCATCGCCTTTTTTCATCAGCTCCATTGCTTTCTTGTTTTTTTCCTGAATGCTCCTTTGCAATTGCCTTGTTTTTTTCCAGTTGAGGAATTTTATCTGCACAATGATTGAAACTGCCCCTAATATTGCCGCAAACATGATTATGTCAATTGTTGGGCTGATTATTTGAAAGCTCAATCATTCACCTTTTTTATTTCCCCAAAAATCCCCGCAATAGAGGGTTCATTTCTGCAACCTGCTCTTTTGCTACTTCTTCGTAAAGCCTGTAAACTATTCCGACAGTGAGCAGTATTCCGGTTCCTGAAACCAGCGCTCCGGTAATTATGTCCGCAAAGCCTGCAAGAAGCCCGACAATTATTGATCCTAGTATTGTAATTGGGGGAATGTACCTGTTCAGTACTCCTTCAATGATTCTTGGATCGCGCCGAAATCCAGGAATGTACATTCCTGACTTTTGCAATTGGTTGGAAACATTTTCAGTGCTTTGGCCGCCGAGTTCCACCCAGAATTTTCCAAAAATAACGCATAGTACGACCAGCACTGAAATAAACACTGCGGCGTGCAATACTTCAAACAGCACTTTTTGGCTTGGCCCTAAAATGAGCAGTGCTTCAAGAATGCTGTAGCTGTCAACGCGCGGCACGCTAGTCATCCAGCTAATGCCGCCCACAATTGTCCCAAGTATTCCTGCCTTTATGATTGATGCCATTATTTGAATGTTTGCAAAGAGAGCGCCGGCTAGGATGACTGGCATATTGCTTACGTAAAGCAGTTTCACTGGATACCTGCCCCCAAATCCCTTGGGGCCCATGGCTATTGGAATGTTAACGTGCATTCCTTCCGCGAAAGTGACTGCAACAAATATTAGTATTGCAAACACTATGGGAATTATCAGCGTCAATGCAATAATGACTTTTCCTGAAACAATGTTTTCGAAAATTTGCCAAAGCATTGCCCTTGCTCCCGGAATTGGCGGAGAGAACACTTGCCAGAAGAATCCTTGCGCGACTCCTGCCGCAATGAACAGGCCGACTCCGGACCCTATTCCGTACTTGCTTACTATTTCATCCATGTACATTACAATGATTGCGCCAATCACGATTTGCGCGAAAACTATCAAAAACATGCCGTCGTTTGGGGTTATGAGGCTTGGAACTATTCCAAATCCAGTGTATGCTCCTGCTTCAAAGAATGCGACAACAATTGTCAATACTTTTTGAATGCTTGAAAATTTTGCCCTTTGCTTTGGGTCTGTCAAGTCCATTTTGACAAAGCCGCCGCCGACAAGCAATTGCAAAACAATTGACGCAAGCACTATTGGCCCAATTCCCAAAGTCATTATTGTTCCCATATGGCTTGCGAGCAGGTCTTGGTAGATTCGCAGCTGCTCGAAGCTTCCTGACTGTATTCCGATGACTGGGATTGCCCCTAAAATGTAAAACAAAACCAGGATTGCGGCTGTCCAAAGAAGCCTTTTCTTGAAGCTTTGCTTTTGCTCTGGAGTCTTGACTTCTGGAATGAATCTTGAAAGAGATTCTATTGCGTCCAAAATTCCCATTCTATTGCTCACCCTTGCTTTGTGCTTTGGCTTTTTTTAATTCAATGCTTCCGCCAGCGTGCTTTATGCTTTCAGCTGCGTTTTCAGTGGCCTTGATATTTTTCAAAACCAGTTTCTCTTTTAACTCTTTGTTTCCGAAAACTCTTGCAATTCTTGCTGTTTTTCCGTCAATTATGATTTTTCCATCCTCTCTTTTGGCTTTTTTCTTCAGGATCAATTGCTCAAGCCTGCTTTCCAGGTCTTCAAGGCTTATTGCCTTTCCAAAAAATTTTTTGGACTTTAATTTTACCTTGTTTCCAAAATGGTCAAGAAAGCTGGAGTACTTGTGCTTGTGGCCGCCTGCGTTTCCAGTGCCGCCCCTGCATCCGGCTCCGCGCCTGTTTTTTGTGTTGCCGCCGCCGTGCGTCCTGTTTCCGCGCATTTTGTTTTTTTTCTTTCTATGCCTTACAACCATTTCAAACCACTTTCTTTTACATCATTCTTTCAATAAGCTCGTTTATTTTTTCTTTGCGGTTCCCAAGCGCGCCGCCGACAGTGAATGGCTTTTTGATTCCTTGCCTTTCAAAGCCTTTTTTTGGAGGCGCCAATCTAAACACTGGCTTTATTTCAAGCTTTCTCAAGTTGGCTTTTCCCGCAATCAATTCTTTCGCCAATGCGTCAAAGCCAGAGATTTTTTTGCCTTTCAAGAACTCTAAAGTCAATCGCTTGTTGCCTGCAATTCTTCCGCGCTTTTCCAAAAGCTTTGCGAGAGTTTTTTCGTTGATTTGCCCGAAAGTCGAATAATCCTGCACTTTTTGGATCATTCCTTTTGTCGAGTCGTTTTCTGGAAGCAGAACTGCCTGGTTGCATACTTTAAGGTTGAGCATTCTGAAAGTGTCCTTGATGTCCCATTTGACGTCAATGCTTCCCCTGATTCTTACAAGCGCAATCATTGCATTTCCCTCTTTTCAAGTTTTTGCCTTAGCTCGTCTGACACTTTCACATTGCTTGTGTTCCGTAAGGCGTCAACTGCTGCCTGTATGAAATTCAATTTTGTTCCAGTGCTTCCCCTGCTTTGGCACCAAACGTCAGTTACGCCGCCGAATTTTAAGACATCCTTGATGTTGTTTCCGCAGACTAGGCCTGTTCCTTTAGGCGCTGGAAGCAGTATTACTCTTACTGAAGCGCTTTTTCCCATTGTCTTGAATGGAATGCTGTGGTTTGTTGAGCAGCCGCATTCCCAGCTTCCGCAGCCTTTTTTGACTGTGATTAAATTCATTTTTGCGGCTGAAGTCGCTTTTTTTATTGCTGGCATTCTTTCCTTGTCTTTTGCAATTCCCAGTCCAACATGCCCGTAATGGTCTCCGACAAGCACTGATGCCCTGAAGCTGAAGCTTCTTCCTTGCCTTGTGACTCTTGTGGTTTTTCTGAATTCAACAAGCTTTTCCGCCAAGTCTGGAAGCAATGAATCAATGATTTCAGGCTCTAAAAGCGGGAGGTTTTTTTCCGCAAGCTGGTCAAAGCTTGTTATTTCATTCTTGATTATCATTCGTCCCAAGTCTGTTTTTGGAATCCAGTCTATCAAGGCCTTTTCTTTCCTTTGCTTTTCCCTGCTTTCCATGAATTCCTGCCTTTCGGCATTTTCCTGGGGGGTTCTTTTCCTTCTAGGGCTTCTTGCATTATTTCTTACAGGCATTTAATTTTCACCATTCTTTCACTTGAATTTTTCCTCGATTGTTTTTTTTGCTTTTTCAAAGTATTCAGGGATTTTTTTCGGGTCTTGCCCTGTTGAGTAGTATTTTGAGAATTGCTTTTTTGCATCTTCCGGGGAAAGTTTTCCCGCAAAGTCTGCAATGTGCTTTCCTGAAATCCTTTCAATTGGAGGAAATGCTTTTTCATTGGCTGGAATTTTCAATCCTGCATCTATTGCGCCTTTTAATGCCGCAAAGCATCTGCTTCCTTGAATCGTGCTTGTCAACCCAACGTCCAGTATTGCTTCCTTCACTCCGTTCTTAAGGCCTTTTTTTGCGCATAGGAATCCAGTCAAGTATGCTGCCGGAAGATTCGAGTTTGCCGCCTTCCAGCCGTACTCTTCAAGCTCTTTGGAAACCGCTGTAGCCAAAGTAATGTCTCCTTCTGGCTTGAATTCTATTAATTGCGCGGAATAATTCTTGTTGAAACCGCGAACAACAAGCCTTGTCTTCTTGCTTTTCAAAAGCTGCAGGCGCTTTGCAAAGTCTGTTTTTCCTTCCCTTCTTCGCCTGAATTTTGTCTCAAATGTTGTCTTGCTTGCCATTTTGCTTCACCTTAGTCTTCTTTAGCTTTTGCTGTTTTGCTTGTTGCTGTTCCTTTCACTGCTTCTTCAAGCTGTTTTCTTCCCTTGAAGTAATTTCCTTTGATAAGCTTGTAGAATTTCTTGTACTGCCCTTCAGGAATTTCGCCTTTGGCTTTTAACTCAGTGAGTTTTTTCCTCAAGGCACGCACTCTTTTAATCCATGATTCGCGGGTTTTCATTCTTGCCTTTTGGGTTCCTTTTCTTTTTCCCTTTCCTTTTTTCCTGCCTTTTCTTTTCTGCGCCTGCAAAATCCTTGCAGTTCCGCGGCTGTGGAAGTTTTCGTGCTTTTTCTTGATTGTTGCGCTTTTGATGAGTGCCTTGACGTCTTCTGTTGTAATTGCTTCCTTCACTTTTGCGCCTTGCGCTTGGTCAATCCATACTTTGGACTGCCCGCAATTCAGCAGTTTTGCCGCAATTCTTCTAACGCTTTGTATTCTCACTTTCATTCACCTAATAATTCAAAACATGGATTCCCAAATTGTTTGCTTGCTTTACAATTTCCCTTCTTTTCTTCTGGCCCACTGTCCCCAAAATCCTGACTGCAGTGTTTTCTTTTTGCACGCCTGCCAATTGCTTTGGGTTTGCAACAAGCACTTCCTTGAATCCTGAAGGATGAATGCTTTTTGTCTCGGCGAGCGATCCATACCCTGGCCTTGGGCTTGCGCCGTTTTCTTTTTTTCTTTTAGTGTCAATTCCGCGAGGCTTTCTCCATTTGCCGAATTTTTCAATATTGTGCCTTCTGATGTTTTCGCAGCCGAATTTTCCCCTGAAGACTGGAAGCCTGTTTTTTTCCTTTATTTTGTCCCTTAGGCTTTTCACTGCATCGCTTTTTCTGACTTTCATCAAGGCTACTTTTTCCTTGGGCTTCTTTTTCTTGGCTTCTTTTTTTCCTGCTTCTGAGTCTTTCTTTGCAGTCAATTTTCCTGTTTTTACCGCTGGCTTTGCGGGCGCTTTTGCTTCAGCGTGCTTGTGGCCGACGGGATCTTGCTTTTCGCTTTGCGCGTGCTCGTGTTCCGCATGCTCGTGAACGTGACTGTGCAGTTCTTCATTGTGTTCGCGGCTGTGGCCTTCGTGCTCTTTTGGAACATGGTCTTTTTCCGCTTCTTTGTCAATGTGCTTTTTTTCAGTGGTTGCCATTATTTATCGCCTTTGCTTGTTATGAATATTCCGTCTTGGAAAACTCTTCTGTCCTTGTCTTTTAAGCGTGTCAATTGCTCAATGTTTGCCGCTGTCTGCCCGACTTCTTCCTTGCTTGTTCCTTTCACTGTAATGTCTTTTCCCTTGATTTCAACAGTTGTTTTTCCCACGATTTTTGCGGCCCTTGCTTTTTTGCTTCCTAAAAAATTCATTATTTCAACTGTGTTTTCTTTTTTTACGGCTGTTAGTGGAAAGTGCGCGTAAACTATTGCGAGCTTGTAAACGTATTCTTTCTGGCTTCCTTCAATCATGTTGTTCAAGTGCGCTTCAATGGAGTTCATCAATTTTTTCTCTTTTTTTGAGTCTTTTTCAGCGCTGATTTTGATTTTGCTTCCTTCGGCTTTGAAGCTGATTCCCAGTGCCCTGAACTCTTTTGACACTTCGCCTTTTGGGCCTTTTACTGTGACCTTGTTTCCCTGAATGTGGGCTTGGGTTCCTTGAGGCAATTCAATTATTGATTCCATAAACATGCACTATTTTTTCTTTTTTCAGTAGACAAAGGCAAGTAGCCTTCCTCCGGTGTTTTGCTTTTTTGCTTCCCTGTGCGTTATTACTCCTTTTGGGGTTGTGACTATCAGGATTCCAATGTCCCTTGAAGGCAGGTATCTTTTCTCGAATTTTTCGAACTCTTCCTTTTTGACTGCGTAGCGTGGCTTTATTGCCTTGCATTCGTTGATTTTTCCTTCAAGCATTACTTTGACTTGCGCGTGGTTGTTTTGGTCTTTTGCTGGCTCAAATCCTTTAATGTAGCCTTGGTCTTTCATTACTTTTAAGACTGCATTGAGCAGTTTGCTGGCTGGCTTGAGCGTGCATTCTTTCTTTGCGGTCTTTTCCTGATTTTTCATGTTTATTAGCGCGTCTGCTAATGGATCTGACATTGTCATTTTTTCACCTTAACTGTATTTTTTGAACCCCAATTGCTCTGCAACGTCCTTGAAGCAACGCCTGCAAAGGTTAATTCCGTACTTGTGAATCATGCCCTTGTTGTTGTGGCAGATTTTGCAGTAAATGTGCTTTTTTGTCCTTTTTTTCTTTGGTCCTGTATTATTCATGCTACTTCAACCCCGAAAGTTTGCCTTATGAATTCCATGGCTTCCTCTTTTTTCACAGCGTGCTTTGAGATTTTTTTTGTCTTGAACATTCTGCGTTTAATCCTGTATCCTGGCTTTTCCAAAGTGACTAGGACGTCAAATCCTTTCATTCCTAATTTTGGATCGTACTTTGCGCCTGGCAAGTCAATGTATTCCTTGATTCCAAAGCCAAAGTTGCCTAGCGCGTCAAAGCTTGCTGCCTTGAGCTTTTTTTCCTTTGCCGCGAATGCTGTTTTCAAGAATTCCAACGCCTTTTTTCCGCGGATTGTGACTTTCACTCCGATTGGAAGCCCTTCCCTGATTCCCCAAGTCGGCTGCTTTATTTTGCAGATTGTCTGGATTGGCTTTTTGCCAGTGATTCTTTTGAGTATTTCCTCTGCTTTTTTGAGCTCGTCGCCGGCCTGGCCTACTCCAATGTTGAGGGTGATTTTTTCAACCCTGACGTTTTGCATTCTATTGGTCAACTTCATTCACCTTTGAAAACTTCAATTTCCGCTTTTTCCTTTCCAATGACCAGGATGTTTTTTTCAGTTGTCTGGAATTCTTCGCTTCCGGAATTCAACTGCAAAATGCGCTCTTTTGTCAATGTGCCCGGAATTATTTCCGCGACTTTTGCTGTTTTTCCAACGTGCTTTCCTGCAATTAGCAGCACTGTGCTTCCTTCCTGTAGTTTGAGCTCTTGAATTATCTTGTTTTCTGGCACTTGCGTCTTGACGCTGTCGCCTGGCTTCAAGTCTGTTTTTGCAAGAATGAAGTTTCTTCCGTCACTGCTTGAAAGCATTATTTTTCCGCCTTTCATTGCCTTTTTTGACATGATTCTTGCAATCTTGAAGTTTTTTCCTGCGGGAAGCTCGCGAATTACAAGCCTTCCATTAGTGTCTATAAGAACCCTGAATGATTTTTTCAATTCTTTAATCTCAATAATGTCAAACAGCCCGATTGGAAAATTTCTTTCTTTCCTTACAATTCCGTCAACTTCAATTTGGCTGTTGTTGAGCAGGAATTTGATTTCTTTCGTGTTTTTGACAATTTTCATTATGTCCCTTAGCGCAAACCCTAAAGGGACGCTTAATTTTTTCGCGTGAGTTCCCGGCCTGTAGGCTATTGTCCAGTTTTTTGTCTTGCGCGGCATGAAGTGCGATTTTGGGGCGCTTAGTGTCTTTTGCTGTTTTGAACCTTGCTTTTTTGCCATTTTCTCACTTTCCCTTCTTTGCAGGCTTTGGTTTTTTCTGCTTCAGTCTTTTGTCGTCATTCCTGTCAATTTCTGTAACTATCAAGTTTGAAGCGTTGATTCCCAATGGCTTTTCTGTGCCGTCGCTTTTTTTTACTTTGATTCCGTCAATGAAGACCCTGAACTTGTGCCTGTCAATGCCCGTGACTTTTCCATTGGCTTTGGTGTGCTCTCCGCGCATTACTTTGACAGTGTCGCCTTTTTTTACTGTGATGTTTCTTAAGCCGAGCTCTTTTCGCAATTCCTTGCTCAAGTGCGCCTTGACGAATTTTTTCCTGTCTTTCAGGCTTGCTGAAAGCATTTCTTTCCTTTGCTTTTTAGGCTTTTTTGACACCATCTTAATTCACCAATATATCAACTTATATAATATTCAAATTACTGCAGTTGCGAGCCCAGCTACTTTTGCCCAGCGTTCTCCAACTTCTTTTGCGACTACTCCTTTCACTTCGCTTGCTTTTGGAAGGCCTTTTTCATCCACTAGGACCACTGCGTTGTCTTCGAATTTAATGCGTGTTCCGTCAGGCCTTTTGTACTCTTTCTTGACTCGGACTACAACTGCCCTTTCGATTTTTTTCTTGATTTCCGGCTTTCCCTTGCTTACCACGACATTCACCATGTCTGCAATTCCTGCAGCCGGCTTTTGCCTGTATTTTGTATGGTGCCCGAAAACAGTGATTATGTAGACCTCTTTTGCTCCGCTGTTGTCAGTGCAAACGCAGGTTGTGTTCTGGTTCAGTGTTTTTGTTATTGAAGCGCTGATTGGTTTCATTGCTTTTCACCTTTTATTGCCGCTGTTTTTATTTTCTTGTCGGGCTTTTTTGCCATTGATTCTTTCTTTTCTTCCGGCCTTTCGGCGCGCTTGTCAATGCTCATGATTGTGAAGTTTTTTGTCTTGCTTAATTTTCTTGTTTCCCCGACTGTTACAATGTCTCCTTCTTTGGCGTTCATGCAGCCCGGATTGTGTGCCGCAATCTTTGACTTGACTTTCTTGTATCTCTCGTACTTTTTCACGAAATGCACCACTTCTCTTTCTACTTTGATTGTCTTTGGGGCTTTTGCCGAGACTACTTTGCCAGTAAAGACATTTCCCCTTACCTTGACATTGCCGTGAACATAGCATTTTTCATCATTGCATTCTTGCGCCATTTTTTACACCATTGCCTTCATTTTTTTCGCGAGAGCTTTTATTCGGTCTTCGGGCCTGAATTCAATCAGTTCTCCGGAAATCCGCGCTTTTTTTCCCGCAATTTCAAACTCAAAAATGTTTCCTTTCTTTTCCACCTTTTTCATTCCGTTTTTTGTTTCAATCTCGAATGTTTTTTTCGTTTCCCACAGCAATCTTCCGCTGAGTCCTTTTTTTGAAGGGTCTTTGCTTTCCGCAATCCTGACTTGCAGTCCATTAAGCTCGTGCATTGGAAGCAATTCCGCACAAAGCCCAAAATCATGCTCCTTCAATCAATTCCTCCTTGTATCCTTGCTGTTTAAGCATTTCTTTGACTTTCTTTCGATGGTCGCCTTGCAATTCAATGGTTTTGTCCTTTAAGGTTCCGCCGCAGGCAAGCTTTTTTTTCAAAAGCTTCTCTAGCTCTTTGGCTTTTTCCTTGTCGTCAAAACCGCTTACTGTTGTCACGATTTTCTTGAAGCTTGTTCGCATCAGCCTTATTTTGATTTTTTGCGTTTCTTTCTCGATTTCAACGCAAACGCAAAGGCTTTTCGGCAAGCCGCAAGTCTGGCATATTTCCTCGACCATTTACTTTTTTGCCTCCGTTTTTTTGCTTGCGTTTTGCAAACTTTTAGTCTGCTTTTCCTGAATGATTGTCAAGCATCTTGCAATGTCCCTGCGCAGGTTTCCTATTGTTGCGGGCTTTTCAGGCCTTGTTCCAGAGCTTTTAATGCTTCTTTCTTTCGCGAGCTTTGCCTTTAACTCTGCTGCCTTGTCCTCTAGCTCTTGCACTCCAAGGCCCCTGAACTGCGAGATTTTTTTCTTAGTCATTTTTCTTCACTTTTTTCTTTTGCTTCTTTTTCATGCTCTTTGTGGACTTCTTTCTTTTCAGAATGCTCTTTTTTCTCGTGCTCTTTGTGCGCTGGAGCCTCTTTCTTTTCTTCCTTGTGAACGTGAGTTTCGTGTTCCTTGTGTGAATGCGCTTCATGCTCTTTTTTTTCATGAGTGTTAGATTGTGCTTCTTTCTTTTCTGAGTGCTCTTTTTTCTCCACTGTTTTCTTTTTTTCCTCTTGCTTGTCTTCTGCTTTGACTTTTTCAGTCTCGAATTCTAAAGGCTTTGTTATTGTCCCTTCGGTTTTTGTTGAGAGCGCTTCTTCCGCCTTTTTTGTCGCGTTTTCTATCGCTTCCTGCCTTTTTGCAAAAAGCTCTTTCAAGTTTATCTTGTCAGGGAATACTGTGTCTGGATGCACTATGCGCAGTTTTATTCCAATCGCGCCGTATTTTGGGTATGCTGTGACTTTGGCGTAATCGACAAGCTTTACCTGGTCTCCGGTTTTTTTCATGTATCCTGTCGCAATCCTTTGCTTTCTTTTTCTTTCTCCTTTTCCGCCCAATGCTCCTGCAAGCACTAATTCCACTCCTTGCGCGCCTTTCATTGAAATGTCATGCACTACTTTGTAGGCAATGCTTCTCCAGCTGTATCCGCGCTCTAAAAGCATTTTCAGCCTGTCTGCTGTTGCCTTGGCGTCAAGTTCTGGAACTTTGATTTCTTGGATTTCCAATTGCGGGTTTTCAATCTTGAATTTTTCCCCAAGCTCGAGAGTTAAGCGTTTTATGTTTTGCCCGCTTTTTCCGATTGCAAGCCCCGGGTGCGTTACATTAACTATGATTCTAGTGACTAGTGGAGTTTTCACTATGTCAAGCTTTGTGAATCCTGCCCTGTCCATGTTCTTTCGGATGTAGTTTTCTAGCTCGATTTTTTTCATGTTTTGCTGAATAAAGGTTCTTTCAATCAAGTTTTTCACCATTTTATGCCGCGTTTTCCCTTGCTATTACTTCCAAATGTGCCGCTTTTTTAACGTGGGTTTTTCCTGAAATTTTTCCCTGCTTTTGATGGCTTGTCCTTCCAACGCCTTTGCTTGCAAAAGCATGAATGATTATCAAATTTTCTGCGTTAAGCCCTTTGTAGTCTGCGTTTGCTTTCAATTGCTCTAAAAGCTCGACCCATTTTGTCGCGCATCTTTTAGGGTATCTTCCTGTTTTTGTGTGGCTTATTGCGTCTCCTTTCCTGTGCGGGACTTCCTTGTTGTAGCGCCTTAAAGGCAAGTGCCTTGTTTTTTCAGCGACTGCCTTCAGGAATTGTATTGCCCACGCGACTCTTTTGCCCTTGATTTCACGGCTTATTTCAGTGCTGTACTTCAGGCTTACTGGCGCGTTGTTTGCTATGGCCTTGGCTATTGTTTTTTCAGTGCCGAGAGAGAATTGAACATTGTAATTTTTCTTGCTCATTCCAATCATCCTCTTGCGTTAACTGCTGTGGAGCTTCTTGTTGCTCCAATTCCTGCCTTTCCGTGCTGTAAGCGTTTTCTTGTTTGCGAGAATTCCCCTAAAGTGTGCCCTATCATTTCGTCCTTTGCTTCCATTAAAATGAACTCGTGGCCGTTGTATATTGCAAACTTTAATCCAACAAACTTTGGCAGAATGATTGCTTCTCTTTTGTGGGTCCTGATTGATTTTGGCTCTTTTCCAGCCAGTTTTTCTTTCAATGCCTTGTCAACGCGTTTCATTAATGGGGAGTCAGTTCCGCGAAGAAGGCTTCTTCTTCTCCTGGATTTCGCGATTTTCGCGAATTCTTCATTTGACATTTCCTTTAACTCGCCTAGAGTTTTTCCCTTGTAATTGAATTCTTTAGCCAATTTTTCACCTTGATTATTTCTTTAATCTTCCTGTTCTTTTGCTTGCAATTGCCCCGACTTTTCTTCCAGGAGGAGCATGCCTTGAAGTAGACTTTGACTTTCCTGCGTGATGCTGGCCTCCGCCGAATGGATGGCTTAAAGGATTCATTGCGACTCCTCTCACGCTTGGGTACTTGTGGTGCTTTGCGCGCATTTTGTGGAATGCAGCCCCTGCCTTTACCAATGGCTTTTCGCCTCTTCCGCTTCCTGCTCCGCACCCGATTGTTGCCCTGCAGCCTGGATTTAATTGCACTGTTTGGCCTGAAGGCAGTTTTACAAAAACTGTCTTGCTGTCTTTTGTCATTACCAGCCCGTACAGTCCGGAGCTTTTTATCAAGACTCCGCCATCGCCTGGTGTTTTTTCAACGCAAAATACTGGGGCTCCTTCAACAATTTCTCTTAATGGAAGCACGTTTCCGACACTCAATGCGGCTTTTTTTCCAAGCTCTATGTTTTGCCCCACGCTTAATCCTTCAGCAGCCAGCATTACGACTTCTTTGCCGTTTTCGAAATTTACTTTTGCCAATACTCCGCTGTGCAATTGGTCAATGAATAATTCTGAAACTCTTCCCCTGATTAATTCAGCGTCTTTAACGTCGTTTAATGTCAAGTATCCACTCTTGGCTTTGGCGTTCATTGACGCCTTGTAGGTTGGAGAACCTTTTCCTGCCCTTTGAGTCCTTGTTCTTTGCGCCATAAAATATTACACTACTCCAAGCTTTGTCGCCAATTCTTGGGCCTTGAATGCCTTTCCTAATTTAACAATTGCCTTTTTCCTGCCTTGATTGTCCCTTAATGTCTGCACGCTTTCTACTTTTACTGCATAAAGCTTTTCTATTGCAGTCCTGATGTCTATTTTTGATGCTTTTTGGTTTACAATGAATGTGATTTTGTTTTGCGCTTCAATCGCGCCGACTGCCTTTTCTGAAATTAATGGAAAAATCAATACTTCATTCAATTCCATTCCAGACTCTGTTTTTTCATGGCTTGCTTTTGGGACAAAGATTGCCTTTTCTTTCTTGGTCTCTTTTTTCTCGGCTGCTGCCTTTTTTGAACTTACTGCCTCTTCGCTCCAAATGTCTTCCTTTTCCGCCTTTGCAGCGTCTTTCTTCAATTTTGCAGCCTTTGGCTGGTTTGAAGCCTTGCTTTTCAAGTCTGCTTTTGCGCCTTTTGAAGTGTAGTCTTTTTCAGTCATTGCAATTCCTTCAATGCTTTTTCAGTAATAATCGTCAATCTTCCCGCATTGGTTCCTGGAGCCAATTGCTCAGCGTTCAATAATTTTGCTGCAACAACGTCAACGCCTTCAAAATTCCTTGCCGCTTTTTCGACAGTTGTTTTTGATTTTGAAACAATAATAAGCAGGCTTTTTCTTTTTTTGTACCTTCTTCCCCTTGACTTTCCTTTTCCTGCCCTTATTTGCTTTTTTGACTTTGCTTTTTCAATGTCTTGCATTACTCCAAGGCTTTCCAATACTTTTGCGACTTCTTTTGACTTTAGCAATTCTTCAAACTTGTCTTCAATGATTATTGGAGTTTCCTTGATGATTGATTCGTCAAAAACATGCCCTCTTTTTTTCACGATTTCCTTGTCAGCGATTGCTGCAAGCGCTGAATGAGTTGCCTTTTGCTTTTCTTTCTTGTTAATGCTTTCCTGCAATACTCTCATGCTTTTTGGAGGATGCGCTTTAGGGCCTCCAACAACTCCGGCAATTCCTGCAACTCTTCCGTAAAGCAAGAATCTCCTGTTTCTCAAGCGTGGCTTTCTTGCCCTTCCAGTATTGATTGTTCTCATTGGAGTCGGGTAATGCCTTGCTCCAATGTATTCTGCAGTGTTAGTTCTGCCTGCGCGAGGGTTTGCCCCATAGCTTTTCCGCTTTGCAGAGCGGATTGCCAATACTGCTCTTTTGATTAGATTAAAGTCAACTTCTTCATTGAATGCTTCAGGCAATTCAACGTGCTTTAATGCCTTGCCTTCTAGTGAAAAAACGCTTGCTTTCATAATGCCACACCTGTGCTTGGCTGTGTGCTGAAGCTTTCAATAGGTCCAATCTTCCACTTGCTTTCCAGAGTCTTTCTTGCAGGCTCCCTTAATGCAATAAGCCTTTTCACAATGCCTGGAGTGCTTCCGGCAATCAAAATGAAATCATTCCTCAAGTCTCCGTAATCCTCAAATCCTGCTGAAGGATTGATTTTCTTGAAATCGCTTGAAATTAGCAAAACTTTCTTGTTGAATTCCACGCGCGCGTGGTATCCGTGCTGTCCTGCCCTTGCGACAGTGAACATGATGGAGCTTGGATTCCAAGGCCCGTAAGTTCCAGGCTTTCTGTGGTATTTTCCTTTTCTTCCAAAAACCTTGACTCCAAATCTTTTTACTGGGCCTGTAGTCCCAAATCCTTTAGTGACTGCCTTGACATCAACAAACTGGCTGTCCTTGAAAACATCCTGTGCTTTCAATTCTTGCCCTAGCTTTGATTTTGCAAAATTGAATTGCTCTTCTGGAGTCCCGCTTAACGCAATTTCTGAAATTGCAGGCTTTTTCTTGCCCATTGTGGTCATTGCAGGATTAGTATGAACTAATAAGTGAACTTCTGAAATTTCTGATTTTCTAGCTTCCAAGTCCTCGATTTTGTGCTCTTTTTTCTTTTTTGCAAAGCTTTGCTGCCTTCTTGCCAAGTTCTTGTCAAGCTTTGCAGTCAAGACTTCGCCCAAAACATGGCTTCCGTAAGAGTCTTTAGTGTAGGCCCTTACTCCAAAAACCTTTAATGGAGGGCATTCGAGCACAGTGCAGGGAATTTGCATTGTCATTCCTTTCTTGTGGGATTTTGCATGGTCGTTTTTTGCCATTACGTGAACCATGCCTGCCTTGTAGCCGAAAAAATTCAATGGCTTAACGCCTTCAATTTTTGAGACAGTCTTAAAGCTAGTGAAGACTGGAGTTTCCTTTAGAGCGCGCTTTCTTGGATAGAAAGCCATGCTTCCTTCTCTTGGCTTGTGCTTTTTTCCCATTAAATTTCACGTGGTTGGTGTTAAAGCTGTTTTTAGAGCATCGGCATTAGGGTGCCGAAACAAAAAAATGCTTTTTGGTGGCTAAATTTTTACTGAAAAAGGACCAGCGTTAAAACACTGGGCTTTTTGCATTTCCAGATGAAAAAACTCTCCTGGAAGTGTGCTTTATTACCTTAATATTTCAGGAAAAAGTATTTAAAGGGAAAGGTCGCTTTGCCTTTCCAGAACTCCTTAAAAACTACTTGGCATTTCCGCTCTTATTCTCAATTATTTTCATGGCCCCTCGCGGCCTGTGCTAATGCAGATCGCATTGCACGCTCCTGGATTTTGGCAAGAATCTATTGTTGAAGGATTATTGTCATTGCACTCTGAGCTTGAAAAACAGTAAGGAGTTGTGCAGTTTCCATTGCAGACTACTTGAGTTGGTTGGCAATTTCTTCCAATATTTATTTCGGCAGAGTAAATATTCTGTATTTCGCTTAGCGAGAGCTGCCGCCCGTAAATTTTTAAGTTATCTATTCTTCCATTAAATGTTCCGCTGAATGGAATGCTTCCTGACTGGTATGCCCCGTAAGTTGTTCCAATAAGCAAGTCTCTAGTTGCAGTTACGTCAATTTTTGGAGTGTTCTCATCGTAATCAGTCCAACTATTTGGGTAGGTTACAGTGTAATTCCTCAAGCCGCCGTCAATTATTGTAATGATTTTTATTGAATCAGCAGCTCTTTCGACAGTATAAGCCAAGTGGTGCCAGTTTCCGTCCATCCAACTGCCGCCTAAGTTTCCGAGCCAAGCACTGAATGCCTGGTTTGGCGGAGGGCTTATTGGCGAAGTGTGCCTTATGTCTCCGTCAGTAACATAAAACCTGTCCCTGTAAATTCCGAAGCCCGGGCCCACATCATAATATGCATTTGCAAGCACTGCCTGCTGTAAAGTGTCGCCAGTGTTCAATGCCTTTGCCCAAAGCATTACTGTAAAGTTTGTGTTTTTTCCAAAGTTCAGGCTTTCGTTTCCTTGGATTTTTGGAATTTTGACATAGCTATTTGCTCGCCTGTCAATCACAAGCACTTTTCCCCTGACTGGATCGTTTTCTATGGCTGCGCTTCCAACAATTATTCCGTTGTTTCCAAGCCCTGACTTGTCCAGCACGTCAGTTTCAAAAGGCAAGAATAGTCTCAAATCGCTTGTGCATTTTGAAGTGTCAAATGACTTGCAGTCTGTGCTGCATCCTAAAGTCCCGCTAATAAATCCTTGGGTCTGGCAAGTCTGTCCGCTAAGATCATTGCTGTCACAGACTTCGATGCCTTGCTTTATTCCATCGCCGCATTTGAAATTGTAGCATTCTGAAGTGTCAAACTGGCAGTCTTTGCAATATAGACCTCCGCCATCAAATCCCAGGTCTTTGCAAAGCTTTCCGCCAAGATTTGTACTGTCGCATTGCTCATTTTCGTCAATTATTTCATTGCCGCAAACTGCTTGAGTACTGCATGCTCCCAGGCAGCATCTTGAAGTGTCGCTTGCTGAAGTCCAGTCTTGCGAGCAGTTTTCTTTTTCATTGCATGTAATTCCATTTTGCTCTTGGCAGGTTTTCAGTGTTTGCTGGCAGTCTTGAGAGCAAGTGTATTGGTCTTCTCCTTGTTCGCAAACTCTGTTTCCGCAATATGCTGGCGGGTTAACGCATCCTGAAATCAAAATTAAGACGCTAGCAAACAATAACACAAATAATGCTTTTTTCAAAACCCACCAACTCCTTTTTAGGAAAATTAAATATTTAAAGCTGAAATGCACAGCAGAAGCAATTTATTTTGCTTCCACTGTCTCGCTAACCTTAAACCTATACCCAGGCAGCATGAAATATGCAGTTCCATCAGCAACCCTGGCAATTGCTCCAGTGTCATCGTATGCTTTTGCATAGTATGAGTCTGGAGTGTCGCTCCTTAGGTTCAATGCCTGGATGTTTGTTTCGGCAATTCTTTGGACTTGGTAGTTATATCCTGACAAATTTGCGTTAGGCAATGTTATCAAGCTGCCATCACCGTATTTTGTTGAAATATGCGTTTTCCATTCAATATTTCCATTGGCTTGTCCATTGCCTTGCGCTCCAGAATCTATGTAAAATTCTGCAACATAAAAAGTGTTGTCTGCTGCATCTCCACCAAATGCTGCATCATCTGGCCTGTAGTATTTTGTTTCTGGCATTGCATCTTCTCCAGCATCAGTTCCGTCAAACACTATTTTTTTGTTGAGCTGTGTTATAAATTCTTGGTTTGCCATTACTAGCCATAGTTTGCTGTCCCCTTCTCTGACTTGCAAGGCATACTTGAAGGTTTGCGAGTTTGCGCCTTCTAATTTGAAAGCCTCTCCTCTTGGATCCCAAACTTGTCCATCAGTGTAGTAGACATATCCATAACCTGGCGAGGTTGTGTTAAAGTCTCCAATGTACGCCAATGAATCTGCGCTTCTGGTTGTTGAGTTCTTCAAGAATTGGATTTTTCCGCTTGTTGAAAGCCAGACAAAATTTGGCCCTCGTCCAGTTATGTTGTAAGTCACTCCGTCAACACTAAGACCGCTTGGGTTTCCCAATTGCCTTATGCCTGCCACTATTATTGAATTGCTGTCTATAATCCATTGTCTTCCGTTAATGATGTTTCCGCTGTTGACTTTAAAGTTAGTATCTGTTTTGTCGACTTGGTAGTTGATTGTTTTGCCGTCGAAAGTGAATGCCTGCCACTGGTCGTCTGAGGCATCGCCCTTGTAAACCATTGGGATTGAATGCGATACTCCGTCAAGGTCGGCATATCCTATTTGCTCTCTTCCGATTTTAATTTCTGTGACTTGCTGGGCTGGCCCAAATCCATTGAAGGTTATGCTGTATTTTCCGCCAGTAAATTGTGCTGTTTGGCTGCCATCCAATGCTTTTGCGTCAGTCCATCTTTGGTTGGAATTGCTGATTTCAATTCCAGTCAAGGCATCGTTGGCTATAATTAATTTTGCTTTCCAATCGTAAATTCCAGTAGTGTTGTTTGGGTCGTAAGGGAATCCTTTATTGTTGAAAATTGTCATTACTGGTTGGCTCAAGTCTGATTCTTTTCCTAAAACAAGCTGTTCATTTCCGGCCGAATCCAGTTTGAGCGATATGACTGAGTATAATTTTCCAAGTAATGGAATGTTTCGGTTAGTTCCTGGAGTTATTGCATTGAAAGCAACAACATACTTGAATGCTCCAGCATCAATGTCCAATGCCATTCTTTCAACGTCTGATGCTGTATTGAATCTTGGGTTTGCCGCAAGAACAAGTTTTTCTCCATCAAGCAAACTAGTCAATTCTGTTTTGGTTAAAGTTTTATTGAATCCTGCTTCTAAAGGAGTTGTTGCAGAAATCAAATTGTCGCTTAAAGTGACTTTAGAGCTTGTTTGAACGCAGTCTTGCGGGCAGTTTGAAGTGTCTTCTGTTGCTTCGCAAACGCTGTTTCCGCAAATTACTTCCCTAATGTATTCTTTTCCGTCCTTGGAATAGCTTTCAAAAACGCTTGATCCTCCAATGCTTCCATCTCCTGAAAGATAGCTTAATTTCAGCACGCAGGCTCCTGAATTGTAAACATTCCTTTGGAAGTAATACCTGCAGTTTGTTCCTTGATTATAGTCAATGCCTTCAGAGCACACCGGCTCGCCGTAAGTTGCCAGGTGGATGTTAAAGCAATTGTCAAAGCCCGAAGCTAGTTGGGCACTGTTTAATTGTCCTTTTCCATCCTTGAAGTTTGCCCAAACCCTGTGGCTGTCTCCGCCAGCTCCAATGTCAAATGACGGCGCTGAATATTGCTGGGTTTGGATTTTTTCCAATACTACTATAAAATTCTGATTTTCTTTAAGAACTATTTCAATTTCTTTTTTTGGGTAATATCCATCCAGGCTTACATTGGCCAAGTAAGTGTCTGGCTCAAGCACGAATGTCGCGCTTCCTTCAGAGTCTGTGCTTCTTTGATCTGTTGGCCCATAGTTAACTCCGTCAACTTCAATCATTGCGCCCGCAAGCGGATTTCCGTCAACATCTTTTGCCATGAATTTTAATTCAAAAGTCTGCTGTGTGCAATCTTGTGCGCAGTATGTTGGAAGGCTTGAATTGTCTTCAAGGCCTTGCTCGCAAATATTGTCTCCACAGACTGGATTGGGCGGGTTTACGCATCCAGAAATCAATATTATTCCGACAGCAAACAGTAATGCAAATAGAACTTTTTTCAAAACCCACCAACTCCTCTATAAAAATAATCCTTGAAACAAGAAGCGGTTAAGGAGTATATTAACTTTTTGTGCGGCTTTTAAGCGCTTAAAGGTTTGCCGGCAAATCAGTTTGCGGTTCCTTGATTGCCGATTTTACTTTAATCAGGATTGCGGCCTGTATCAGGAACACAATTACTGCTCCGGGAATTTCGAAAAGCCTTGCCGCAATCAAAGGCGCTATCATGAAAGTTGCCGCAATGAAAATTATAAGCAAGTACTTGAGCTTTGACTTTTGGGTCTGCATGAAATGGTTTGTTATTACTGTAGTAAAAACTAGCATTGTTATTGCAGCCAATATCAGGAAGTACAAAAATCCATTCTCTGCTGTCGCCTGCTTTCCTGCAATGCTTTCAATTTTTTTGGATTCTATTGGCAGTCCGGGAATCACGTTGATTATTGGCTTTCTTACTGTGAATTCTCCGCTGATTTTTTGGCCTTCAAATGATATTTGGAAGAAAGTCTTGCCGTACTTGTCTACCTTGAACACAAATTCTCCATTTGAGTTTGGCTGCAGCACTTGGGTGTTGCCGTCAGGCGTGGCAAGCAATAATGTCGCGTTTTTTATTGTGTTCTGGTTTTCGTCCTTTACTGAGATTATTTGATAGTCTCCAACATCAACCACTTGGCTAAAAACTGCCTTTGGAGGCTGTTTTTTCGCTGGAGGCAGTATTACCGGCTTGTTAGTGTCTTTTTTTGGTGGTGGCACTGGTGGAGTAATTCCCCCGCCTGGTGGATTTCCGCCTCCCCCTCCTCCGCCCCCACCGCCGCCTGGAGGTTGTGTTATTGTATTGTTTACGCAGGTTGAACTGCAAGTTCCCGGGCTAGTGCAAGAATCTGATGTGGAAGGATTGCTGTCGTCGCATTCTGCGCCTGAAGAGCAGTAAGGAGTTGTGCAATTGTGGTTGCAGAGTATTTGGTTTCCAGTGCAAGTAGGGTCTGTTGGGGAATTGACGCACAGCGCATTGCACAATCCTGCATTAGTGCAAATGTCCAATGTTAAAGGATTATTGTCATTACATTGTGAACTCAAAGTGCATGTTGGGGTAATGCAGCTTCCAGTGCACAGGATTTTTCCCGCAGTGCAAGTAATTAAAGTGTGAGTGCAGGAAGCAGTGCAAGAGCTTGGGTTATTGCAAACGTCAATAGTGTTTGCGTTGCTGTCATTGCACGCTGAATTTGAATCGCATGCTGGAACTATGCAGTTTCCGCTGCAAGACAATTGAGGCAGGACACAGATTGCCTGGTTTGTTTTGGCAGGCAGGTTCGCGCTTAAATTGCTTTCATTGCCTACATTGTCTAATGCGCTGATTTGGAAGTTGTAGTCTGTGTTTGGCGTTAAGCCAGTTACCTTGTATGTTATTGCCGGCTTGTTGACTTTTGTCACTAGCGCTCCGTTAGAGTATATCCTGTAAGCGTTCAAGTCTGTTTCAAAGTTTGCGTTCCATGCTAGAGTGACGCTGTTTGAGTCTTTTGTTGAAACCCTAAAGTTTGCCGGGGTGTTTGGCGCATTATTGTCTGCTGAAATCGGGTCTGTTTTAATTGTTAGAATGCCGCTTCTTGGGCTTTCGTTTTGAGTATGGTCTAGCGCTGTGATTTGGAAATTATAATCAGTGTTTTGCGTCAAGCCAATTGCAGTATAGGTTACTGTTGGCTTGTTGACCTTAATCAAAAAAACATTGTTTTTGTAAATTTTGTAAGAGTTCAGGTCTGTTTCAGGGTTTGCGTTCCATGCAAGGCTTATGCTGTTTGTGGTGTTGGCTGTAGAGCGAAAGTTTGTTGGGGTGTTTGGCGCATTGGTGTCTGTTGTTGTCTGGCAGTATGAATTGCAAGATCTTGGCTGAATGCAAGTTTGGCCTGCACTGCAGTTTGAATCCTGAAAGCACGCTATTGCATGGCCGCAGGTTGAAACTGACCCATTGGTTACTGTAAATGCAATTGGCTGGCCTGAATTGTTTGAAAGCTGTGCATTGACAATGCTTATTCCGCTGAAATAGTTGGTGTCTGCATGAAATGTCAGTGTTGCCAGAGTTCCATTTGCTGTAATCCCCCCAGTAGCCATGCGCACGCAAGTTAATTTTGAAACAAGGCCAGAACCGACTTGCCAAATGCTTGAGTCAGTGCACCAAACGTCAGTTCCGACAATCCCTATAATATTTGCAAATCTTGCGTTCTGGAATGAAATAACGCTTCCATTGTACTGCACGTCAAATTGGAAGCCGTAAAGATTGCTGATGCTTTCTGCGGAAATGTTCACGTCAAAGTTGGAATTCAATGACGCAATGCCGTTTGCTGGCTGGACCAAGAGCTTTTGCGCGCTTACAAGCGCGGCTGGTAGAAGAAAACAAAGCAGAATTGCAGTTAAAAACAATGAAGCCTTTCGCATAATATACCTAATTTAGAAAGCTCTTTGCCTATTTATACTTTTTCTCAGCATGCTGTTCCAAAATGCTTTGCAACTTCCTGCAGGTCTTGGATGTTGACTCCGTCATTTCCTATAATGTCTGCTGGGTCTCCTGTTGTATTGCCTAAGCGCAGGCTGACAAAGACCAGGTCAAACACGTCAACTTTTAAGTCCAAGGTTAAGTCAAAGCAGGTTCTTGCCGGGATTGGAGTGTGGGTGCAGTTTGCAGTGCAATTGCTTGGATTATTGCAAGTGTCTGTTGTCAAAGAATTGCTGTCGTTGCAGGCTGCATTGCTAGAGCAGGCTGGAGTAATGCAAGAGCTGCTGCACAATATTTGCGGCAAAACACAAGAAGGTAAACTGCCAGAATACTCGAAAGCGCCAATGTCTGGAGAATCAATTATTGGGTTTCCTGCATAGTCGCTTGTCAAGCCCACGTCAGTTCCTGCATTGATTGCCTGGCTGCCTTGCTTTAGCTGGAAGTCTCCTGGATTTCTGAAGCTTCCGCTTGCATTAATTAATTGCGGGTCAGCAAGCCAGGAGTTGGAGTCGCCAGACTTTACAACCCAATCAGCATAGTTTGTCGAGTCTTTTCCAAGCCAGCGGAACTTGTTGTTTCCGCTTAAAGTGTCTGGCCAGTACAAGTTGTTGCTGATTTTAATTAAATTATTGCTAGTGACTGCAGGCATTGGGGTGTAATAGAAATTTCCACCGCTTTTTGGATTTAGCGTTATATTATTCTTTGCGGTAAACCCAATTCCTCCAGGCAAGTGAGGATAATAAATTTTAGAACTTGGCGGGTTTTCGTATCTTCCCAAATCTGCCCAGAAAATTCCCCCAGCAACATCATGGAATACATTGTTGTAAATTGCTGCAGGCACTTCCCCGCCATCTCCTTTGCCGCGAATTGCATAGCCTACTCCAAGGGTTTCCGGATTGTTTTTTGTGCCAATGTTGCTGAAAATATTATTATAAATTTGCCAATTGTTTGAGCGCGAGCCAAAGTTTGCAGCATTAGTTCCATGCTTTGCAACTCCGTAATGCAAGTGTGCGCCTTCATCATCATTTAAGTTTGTAAAACTGTTGCGGCGAATTGTTACGTTTTCCATTTTTCCAGTCGAGCCCATGTAATCAATTACTCCATCGCCATGCCAGTCGTGAATATTAGAATCTTCAATAAGCAGGTTTGACATGTTTTGCCCGCCGATTGCATGCGCGTCATTATTTCCAAAAATATTGTAGTGGCGCTGTTCTCCACTGTAGATTTCAACTTTACTGAATGTCCAGTTATTGTGAGCTGCTCCGCCGCCGTAAATTGCATAGCTTCCGCAGGTTACATCGTGAATTTTCACGTTTTCAATTAGGATGTTGTCAGTGCTTGCTCCTTGCGCATAAACTGCAGTGTAATTCCCGAATGCAATTTCGCTGTCAATGATTGAGATATTTGAGGTTGGTGTTGGGTTTGGGTCTGTGGCTTTTACCAATCGAATTCCGCCGTCATTTCCAGAGCCTCCAAAAAGCCTTAGGTTTCTGTATTCAATGAAATCACTTCCCCGGTTATACCAGGAGGCAGTCCAATTCCAGTAAATGTCATCCAATTTTCCAAGTGGATTGACATACATTATTCTTGCATTTGCGTCAATCCATGCGCTGCCGTCAGTATTTGCAACTTCGCTTGGAGTATTTACATTATTGTAAGACCGCAATAAAATTGGAGAATTTGCGGGGTCGCCCTGCCAAAAATAAGCACCGCCGTATCCTCCAGTTGGCGCTGAAAAGCTTCCGTCATGCAAATCAGTGAATGACGCTTTCAGCATCTTTCTTGCTGCAATAATAACTCCTGGATTGTTTGGGCAGTTTCCGCGGATTATAATATGCTTGTCGGCAGTGCCGCTTGCAAGCGTTTGGTTAGAGCCATAATTGAAATCCACTGGATAAATGAAGGTTCCGCAAATGTAAAGAGTGTCGCCCGCCTTAACGCCGCTAGCGCCCCACACAATTTTTTGAAAGCCGTCAAAAGCAGTTTCAAAACTAGTTCCGTTTTCTGTTGCATTCTCAAATTGGGTTGCAGGCCTTACAAACCAGTCTGTCGCAAAAGCAAAGCCTGAAAGAAAAAGTAATGCAACAATCGCAAATGCAAATCGCATGGCAACAAATAGAAATTCAGAATATTTAAGGTTTTTTAATTAAGAAAGCAATTGGCCGGAATTATCTCTTTTTCTTTGCAAAGACCTTGTCGAGGTTTCTTGCCAAGTCCAGCACTTCAACCGGGATTGCAATGACTACTGTGTTGCTTGAAGTTGGCCCGAGGCCGTCCAAGGTCTGCAAAGTCCTGAGTTGCATTGCTCCGGGGCTTTTTGCCATTACTGAGGCTGCCTTTGCCAGGTTTTCCGAGGCCATTCTGTCTCCCTCGGACTTTATGATTGTGGCCCTTTTTTCCCTTTCACTGGAAGCCTGCCTGCTCATAAGCCTTTTCAAGTCTTCAGGCATGTCAATGTCTTGCAGCTTGATGTCTGTGACTTCAATGCCCCAGTTTTTTGAGGCTTCTTCAACAATTTGCTCAATGTCTTTTCCAATGCGCTCTCTTTCGCCAAGCACTTGGTCAAGGGTCATGCTGCCTACAACATCCCTTAATGCTGTCTGCGCGTATTGTGAAACAGCGTACTGGAAGTCCTGCACTTTAATGATTGCGGTTGCAGCGTCAACAACCTTGAAGTAGACCACTCCGTTAATGTTCATTGGAACATTGTCTTTTGAGATCACTTGCTGTCTTGGAATGTCAATTGTCAGAATTCTCATGTCTATTTTGTGCACTATGTCAAATATTGGGACCACAAAATTCAGCCCTGGTTGCAAGGTTCCCTTGTATCTTCCAAGCCTGAATTTCACCCCGGTTTCCCACTGGTTGACAATGCGAATGCTTGCAAGGATTATGACAATTATTACAATTAGCAAAATTATTTCCAGAACCATATTCTCTGAATGAATTTTGAGAAGTAATGCTTAAAAAGCGTTTCTTTTGGCTTTAAAAAAAGAAAAAGGGCAAGACTTAGTTTCTTGCCGCAATGTTTGCAAAGAATTTCCTGGCTTTTGCGAAAAAGCCGGCTTTTTTTGCCTTGAATTTGGCTTTTGCTGTTCTTGATTTTGTTTTCATTCAAAATTCCTCCATTGTGGTTGGTTAAAAGAAAAAAGGCAAGAATTCAGTTCGCTGATTTTTTCCACTTTAATTTTGCTTCTTCAGAATTCTCGTTTTGGATTTTTGCCGCGAAATAAAATGCAGACACCGCAATTAATGCCAGAACAAGCAGTCCGAGCCAGAATGCGTTTGCGCCGAGGACCGCGAATGCAGTGAACATTGCGGCAAAAGCCGGCCTGTTTGCCTTCAAGAGGATTGGCTCTGAAAAATTGAAGCCGGTGCTTGTTTGGAACAGCATTTGGGCCTGAACGTCTTTGTCATTAAATCCTGAAGGCGGCATTGCCTGAAGCATTATTGTCCTTGATTCCATTGCGCCTAAAGAAACATTTGGATTTCCCTGGATTTCCCACCCGCTCGGCAAGTCCACTTCAATGCTTCCTGAGACTGGAAAATTGCTTTGGTTTTGCACTGTAACATTCAAGTTGTAATTTCCATCATTCAATGGCTGCACTGTTGTTTGAATGTCAATGTTTGGGTTTTGCTGAATTGGCTGGGGCTGCGGTTGTGGAGTTGCGGTAATTGCTTTGACCTTGACTATTTTTGAAACCCTTGATAGTGTGGTGAAGTTTGGCAGGAAAATGTCGTAAAACAGCCATGCCTTGTTTGCGTCAAGATTGCTGATTGTTATTTTTGCGCTAACGCTGTTTGAAGTGCTTGGAATCACAATTGCCTGAGGATCAACAAAAGCATCTGGACTGTATACTTTTATATAACCTGAATTTCCGGTGTTGTTTACTATGGTTACTGTGATTTGCTGTGGGCCGTTTTCTGGAACTTGGATTGTTTCCGGAAAGAAAATCTGGAAATCGTTTTGATTTGGAGTTTCAGGGTCGTCTTCAATTGCGCTGATTGAAAAGTCATTGTTTCCGATGCTGTCTGTTCCACAATATGAGTTGTCTTCAAACACCCCGGAAATCTTGAAAGTTCCTGAAGCTGTCTTTCCCGCGGAGTTTTCAAAACTGTCAACTCTTATTGGAACCTGCAGGGCGCCGTGCGCGTTAATGCTTGTTCCATCTGCCTTCAGGGCTGTTGTTGTGAAGAATTCTGAATCGTCAAAGGCCTGGATGCTTTCGACAAAGAATGCCTTGTCCGAGTCGTTTTTTACAATAAAATACTCTTTTTTTGAGTCGTTTTTTGCGAGAAAGAATCTTTTAGTGTAGGAAATAATATTTGAACAGGCTGTTGTCCCGCTAATGCTGTTTTCGCTTAAGTAATTGGTTGTTGTGTTGAAGCTGTCTACTGTGTTATAGCTGTCTGTGACATTGTTGTAGTAATAATTGCTTGGGCTTGCTCCTGAGAATTCTGCCGTGCTGTAATCAGTTGAACCGCTGTCTGTTTCTGCCTGTTGTATTTCGCTTCCTTTCACGTAAGTCTGGAAGTTTTCTGAAATGTCTGAGAAAGAACAATCCTGTTCTGAATCGTCAAAATAGCCTTCAATTTTCAAGTATGCTGTGGTGCTTTTGCTTTCGATTCCAGGGTCTGCCTGCACTCTCAAGGTAACTGTTCCGCTGCTGTTGTCTGGAATGAAATCGTCAATGCTATAAGGGTCTATTTCAACTTCTGAGTCGTTTTCCACGACAATAACTCGGGAAATGCTGAAAATGAAGTTTGACTTGTTGTCTATGTAAAAGTCTTCATAGCTTGTCTGGCCTTCATTGATTGTTATTGGCCTTGTTGCAATGTCGATGTCAGTGCAGTATGGCTTGTCTATTTGCTCAACAGAGCTTATCATTGAGTAATCTGTTGAGTAAAATGCTGTCGGGTAGTAATAGTAGCTGTAGGTTGGGTTGTACCAGTAATTGTCATAATAGCGCCAGGCATTGTCTCTGTACCAATTATTGCCGTTGTAATAGAACCAGCCGGAATTTTGATAGTACCACTGGCTGTTGTAGTTGTAGCGAAAATTGTTTGGAAAATAATAATAATCGCTTCCGTAATAATAGTAAGGGTCTGCAGAGTAATAGTATCCGTTGTTCTTGTAAATTTCAAAATAAACCTGCCCCGGCCCCCATTGCATTGTCAAGCCAGAATAGCCTGCCGCCTGTACTGTGCAAACCATTGCAATTAGTGCCATTGCAGTTAAGAAAATGTTTCTCAATTTCACTCTTCAAACACCTTTTTTAATTATAGTAATATGGTGAATAATAGCCGTAATTGTAGTTTGTTTGGTATGGTGAATATGTATTGTATGTTGCGGCGTAAGGGTATCCGCCAATTGAGTCTGCGTAATAAGTTCCATAAGTGGTTAATGGCGGCCTTTGGTTGTCATAGCTTACTACTGAGTTAGAATAGTATGTTGGAGTATAGACTGCGGTGTATGTTGGATAATAGTAGCTTGGCGTGTAATAGCTTGGTTCATAATATGAATTGGAATAATAACTGTCGCTGTAATAACTCGGAGCGCTGTAGTTTGAGTAATAGCTTGGCTCGTAATAATTATCTGAATAATAGCTTGGCGCAGAGTAGCTGTCAGAGTATGAGTAATTTACTGCGCAGTATGTGCAGTCGCCGTTAGAGTAGCTTAGGTTGAGAGAGTAGGATTTTGCGCTTACTGCCTGTGCGAGGATAAATACTCCTAAAACAATTGCGGCAAACTTGAGAACATTTTTGACAATATTCTTTGAGTCCATAATATTAACTTCCATGCAAGAAGTATTTAAACTTAACCCCCCTTTAACTAGAAACAGTTAATTATTATGTAGTTGTTAGCCTTTCATAACGCCTAATGGCCTTAATTTTACCACGATTTTTCCAATTCCCGCAAGCTCCACGCTTTTCACAACTTCATCAACGTCCTTATATGCTTCAGGCATTTCTTCAGCCAATCCTTTAATGCTCAATGCTTTCACAATCTCGCCTTTTGCCTCCAGTTCTGCCTTCACTTGCGCTCCGCTTTTTTGCTGCATTGCGCCATGCCTTGACATTACCCTGCCTGCTCCGTGACAAACTGATCCAAAGCTTTCTTCCATTCCCTTTTCAGTTCCCACAAGCACATAGCTTGCAGTTCCCATAGAGCCCGGAATTATTGCTGGATGGCCTGTTGAGCGATAGACTTTTGGATTGTCCTTGTGCTCTGCAGGGAAAGCGCGCGTGGCGCCTTTCCTGTGCACTAGAACTTCCTTTTTTTTGCCGTCAATCCTGTGCTTTTCAAACTTTGCAATATTGTGTGACACATCATACAAGTGGTTTAAGCCCAGTGATTCAGCATCTTGCTTGAAAACATGCTCAAAAGCTTCCCTAACCCAGTGCATCATTGCCTGCCTGTTCGCGAAAGCAAAGTTTGTTCCCGCATTCATTGCATTCAAGTAATCCTGGCCTTCCTTTGAAGAAATCGGCGCGCAAGCCAATTGCCTGTCTGGAACTTGAATGTTGTACTTTTGCATTGCATTGAGCATTGTTTCAATGTAATCGCTTGCAATCTGGTGCCCGCAGCCCCTGCTGCCTGAATGAATCATGACAACAATTTGCCCTTCTTTCAAGCCGAAGGCTTTTGCAATTCTTGCATCCAGGATTTTCTCGACTTTTTGCACTTCAATGAAATGGTTTCCGCTGCCTAGAGTGCCAATTTGCGGCATTCCCCTCTGCAATGCCTTTATTGAAACCTTGCTAACATCAGCCTGCTTTAAACAACCGTAATCTTCAATTCGTTCAAGATCTTCCTTCCACCCATAGCCTTTGTTCACTATCCATTCTGCGCCTTGCTCCAAGACTTCCTTTAGTTCCTTGTCGCTGAGCTTTAGCTTTCCCTTGCTTCCGACTCCGGATGGAATTTGCTTGAACAATTCATCCATTAATTCCTTCAATTTTGGCCTGATTTCTTTTTCATTCAAATCAGTCAGCAAAACCCTGACTCCACAGCTTATGTCAAATCCAACTCCGCCAGGGCTTACAATCCCTTCCTCCAAGTCAAAGGCGGCCACTCCGCCTATGGCAAATCCATATCCATTGTGCACATCAGGCATGGCAATTGAATATTTTTGAATTCCCGGAAGCTCTGCTACGTTTTTAATTTGCTGAAGTGCGCCTTGCTCCACAGCGGTTACAATTTTTTCAGTGCCAAAAATTCTCCCAGGAACCCGCATTTTGCCTTCTTGGGGAATCTCCCAAATTGCTTCTGAAAGTTTTGTGGCAGTCATGAAAGAATCTTCCTTGCAAATCATTTTATAGCGTTTTGCAGCATGATTCAATAATGTCAAAAAAGGGCAGTGTTTTGCATTCTTTCTATTCTGAAAAAACCCAAAGGTTTTACAGGCTTGTTGAAGTGCAGGGCGATTTTCCCTGCCTTGAAATTTCAGGCATTAAAATGCACTGCCAAGGGGCAGGCATCAAAAGCACAGTCAATGCAATGGCTGCAAGCCTTAAGCCTGTGAGGGGAAAAGTTTTGGATTGCTGTTTTGGCCAAGGCTATGCTGTCTTGGAGCTTGCAAGACAGCCTGGCGTTGAAAAAGTGTTTTCTTTTGAAAAAGATCCTAATGTGCTTGAAATCGCGCGCGTTAATGAATTCTCAAAAAGCGTTTTTGAAAATCCAAAAGTATTGGTTGCAAACCGGCCTGTTGAGGAAGCATTGAAAGAATTTCCTTCAGGGTTTTTTGATGCAGTACTGCATGACCCGCCTTCAATGAAAATTGCCGGAGAGCTTTACTCGCAAGAGTTTTACAACTTGCTGTTTCAAAAACTCAAGAAAGGCGGAAAACTGTTTCATTATGTTGGCTCGCCTGGAAAAAAGTCTGGAAAAGACATAAGGCGCGGAGTCATTGAAAGGCTGAAAAAGGCAGGATTCAAGCAGGTTTTGGAAGTCCCGAAAGCTTTGGGACTTTTGGCTGTTAAATAATCCTGCAAATGCTTTTAAACAAAAAAGGCCTGTTTGAAATTATGGTTTCAAAAAAACTGAAAGTCCTCATTGTTCTAATTATTTTTGCGGCAGTAATGCTTTCTTACTTTTACTATGTCGGCGAAAGAGAAAAGGAGCAATTCAATAAATTATCAGCTCTTATTTCAAGTAACCAAAAGCTTGAAGCAGTTGTCTCTTTGGTTTTATTGGTAACAAAGCTTGACCAAGTTAGGTTTGATGCTAACTTGGCTGACTCTAACTTATTTTCAGAATGCAGCGAGGCAAATCGTTTGGGAATGCAGGAATGCAATAAGAAATGCAAGGTTGGCAGAACTCCCGACGGGGTGTTAGCCTGCAGCAATGACTGCTATGTGCCAGTTGGCGAAAAATTTTATGAATGCATTGGAAGGCCTGAAGTCAATGTACAGCTCCGCGAATGCCGTTCTGATTATTTGAAATGCGTTGATAATTTTTCTCCAAACAATGATATTAAAGAATCCTGTAAAGCCGCCGCAATTTCCCTGCATGATTTTTCAGGGGCTTTTTTGAAAAGCAATTCAATCTTTCTTGGCGCAAGCGTTACGATTAGCCAAATAGCTTCTTTTGGGGGCGCAAGCGAATCTGATGCTTGGAAGGTAAGTTCTAAAGAGCAGACACTTTTAGCAGACTGCATTTCAAAAATCCAAAAAATTAAGAAGCCTTCAAACGTCCAGTAGCACAGTGCTTTCCCAGCCTTCCTTGGTTTTTTTCAGGGAAAAATCGTTCCAAGTGACTGCTTTCACGTCAGTCTTTATTTCATGCCTTGTTGAGTTAATTCTTTCTCCAATGATTTTCCCGCTCAACTGCACCCAGCTGTTCTTGCTTTCGCCAAACTTGAGCTCGGCTTTTGCCGTGAGAAACTCTTCAACCTGGAATTGGAAAAGAATTTCTTCCAAAAACTTGTGCAGCAAATCTTCATAATTTTCAGCGTCAAGCTCTATTGGCCTGTTGAGCTTTGGGCTTATTGTTTTCTCGTCAACCAAAGTGTGCACTAAAGCGCGCGCTGAGTTTGAAAAGCATTCGCCCATTGTTTTTCCGACTGCCTTGAACTTCACGTCTGCAGTGTGCTCCAAAAATTCAATGTTTTGCATTTACAACCAATTTATAATAATTCAACCTGTTTTAAATATATTATGAAAAGGCAAAAAAGCCGGGATTCTGGATTTTTAGGGCGCCTGGACAAGGGATTGTTCATTGTCTTGCTCGCTGCCTTGGCTGGAATAGTGCTTTTGCAGGCAATGGCAAACATTTCTTCAGACTCTGTTGATTATTATGCCATTTTGCAGAAGACAGTCAGCAGCCCCTCGCAAGCCCCAATTGTTGCAAACCTTCATTTTATGGGGCAGCGGTTTCCTGGCTATCCATTAACTGCCTTGATTCCTTACGCTTTTGCCGCATTTTTTATCGGCCCTTTTGTTGAAAAGCAGGCAATAATTGACGTGCCCAAGTTTCAAAATCAAGGCATTGGGAATGAAGGCCAGCCGAAAGAGTTGATTCCAAGCAGGCCTTTGCCAATTTTTGCAATTTTTTTCAAGGAAATAACAATCAAGCCGCAGAATGGATTGTTTGACTGGAAGATTGCGTTTGCATTGCTTTTCACAAGCTTTGCGCTCTTGTTTTTGGGAATTTTCTTCATTGCAAAAACCCTGCTTAAAGAAAAAGCAGGGAGCATTGCAGGAATTTCATTGGCTGCAATTGCGGTTTTCTTGTCCCCAAGCCTAATGCAGAATGCGATTCAGACCCCAATGTACGCAACGCTTGCAGCCTTTGGATTCTCGGCAATTTTCGCTTACTTTTTCATCAATGCATTCAGGCAGTATTCTGCAAGGAACGCGTTTTTTGCAGGAATCTTCCTTGGCGCTTTGGCAATAACCCGGCTTGAAGGATTTGTGTTTTTGATTGTTATTGCAGTAATGCTTGCGCTTTGGGAAAAGATTGATCTTTTGAAAAACTTGCTTTTGGGTCTTGCTCCTTTTGTAATTATTTTGCTCGCGTATAATTTTGCAATGTTTGGCAATGCATTTCATTTTGGCTTTCTGGCTGGAGACATTAATAAGATTGGATTTGACATTGGCTACGCGTTCGCAAACCTTGCAAACCCCGCATCAGGAATTTTGTTTTATTCGCCAATTGTTGTTTTGGGAATTGCCGGGCTTTTTTTGAGCCGCAAAAAGCATTTTGAAATTTTGGGGCTTTGTGCAATTGCATTGATTGTTTTGATGCTTTTCAGGATTCCTGTAATGTACTCTTGCACTGGAGAGAACGTAATTATTGGCGGAGTTGACGTTGGCTGCGCCAGCACTGAAATGCAAAAGCTTGCTTTGGTCCAGTCTGACGCAAATAGGTACGTGACTGTGCTGATTCCTTTCGCGGTTTTTGGAATCCGCGAATTGATCGCCGCAATTTTCAGAAAAAGGGGGAAGAGAAAGAATGAAGCTTGGCTTTCTTCATGAATTGTGGAAAAGGATTCTGCAGGCAAAAATTCAATTCCTGGCTTCAATAATCCTTGGGTTGATTTCAGTCGCCTTGGGAATTATTGCATGGACTGCCTTTGGCTCTGATGAATTTGCGAGGTTGAACTTGCTTGCAATTGTCGCAATTATCGGGTTAATTGGATTGCTGGTTCCTGTGTGGGTTGGTTTTGATTTGAGGAAGAAAGGCGCTTCTTTTTGGTATGCTGCGATTGTTGGAGCGACTGTTTCCGGAGTTGCCGGAACTTTGATTGGCGCCTTGAACTTGCTAATTATTGCTCCATTGGCTCCTGCTTTCTCGCAGCCTTTTGGGCCTAGTGCTTTGGCTTTTGGAGCCTTTAGCACTGGCTTTGGCTTTGAAGGATTCTTGATTGGAAGAACTGTTGCTTCCATTGCAGGAGCATTGCTTGCATTGCTTGGCGCTTTGCTTTCAAATTTTTCTAAAAAATAGCATTAATTTTTCTTTTTCTTTTTTCGTTTATATTTCCAAAAAGCTTAATAGCCTGAATTTGCTTATTTCAATTATGCCTAGAGAACCGCCGAAAAGGCCTGAAAGGCCTGGAAGAGGATTTCCTGAAGAAGATCCAATGTCTGTCAGGCGCAAAGTTGTTGAACGGGCAGCCAAGCAAAGGGAAATTGCAAAAGAAAAAGGCGCTCAGGAACTTTTGAAAAAAAGTCGCCTTAGGCATTGCCAGGCCGGAGGTTTTATTGACTTGAATCCACGCACTGAAAAGGGAATTTTTTTGCGCTTGTTTGTTAAGGGAAAAAAGGGAAAATTGCAGAGAGTTGTAGTGCAGCCTGGAGTGCAAAAATTCAAGTTTTTGGAGGACACAGTCCATAATTTGAAGCGCGAGCTTTCCCATTATGGCCGGGTTTTGAATTCTGAAAATTCGGAAATAACTCTTTACGGCCAGAGAAACATGATGTCTTTTGTTCAAAAAGGCCCAAAGCTAGGGGTTGTGAAAATAATTGTCGAGGCCTTTCCTTTTTTCAAGTTCACTGAGGCAACAAGCCTTTTCTTTGACAGAAAAGGAGATTTGATTATAGAGCACATTCAAAGCCCTTGGGAAGAGCCAAAAAAATAATTAGTTTTCTTTCAGTTCGATTTCAACGTGACTGGTACTGGAAATAGTTCTATTTCTTTAGTTATTAAAAAAAAAATAAAAATTGCCCGGATTATGCGGGCAATTGCGGAGCATTTGGAACTATTGGAGTTCCGGAAAGCTGGCAATCTGAAGTAACCCTTGCAACAAAGGTCATTCCAACCATAGTTTGAGTCAATTTATCCGCAGATACTGCTCCATTAGTAACTGCGTTATTTCCCCAAGATTGAGTTTCAGGATACCATGCGTAAACTCCTTGCAAAGTGCAATTTTTGAAAAAATCATTCAAGTTCAATCCACTGTTGACCATTGCTTGAGTAATGCTCAGAAAATTCCAGCCTTTGAAAAGCTTTTTTTCTAAAAAACTACTACTATTTGAATAATCTGTGTTTATAGTCAATGTTATTGGACTTGAAAAATACATCCAAGTACCGGTTCCGACTTCATTTGGGATTAAATAACTGTCATTAGAATATAGGTTACTTGGTAATGATGTGCCATTAACACTTCCATTGACAGTTAAGCTGCCGCCATAATATTTGTTGTCAAGAGGAGAATATACCCAAACGTACTTCGCATTCCCAAATACTTTGCTATCATTAATCTGCCCAGCACTTGTTCCGCCTGGAATAATATTCCAACCAGAGTAAATCTTAAGATCTTGCATTGCTGCGGATCCAAAACTCGCAAGCATAAGCAGAACTGCACTAATCAATAGTATTTTTTTCATTCTTCAAAACCTCCAAGTTATGCCGGCAATGCTGGCGGTTGTGGAACTGCAGCATTTGCGTTATTGTTTGCTCCGTTATCTTCCGGCAGTGCTGGAGGACTTGGAACATTATTGTTTGAGTTATTATTGTTAATTGGGTTTGTTTGAGTGCAGCCAAACAACAAAACGCTTGAACTAACCAAAACCAACAAGATTAGAATAGAAATTTTAGAATTCATTTAGGATTCAGCTTTAAAGTAGTATAATACTGTTTTTGCGGGTTTAAGAAATTTGAATAAAGGACTAGAACTAATTCTCCTTAAGCTCTATTTCAACGTGCACTGATTCCGGGATTTCAACGCGCATTATGTGCCTTAAAGTCCTTTCGTCGGCTTCAATGTCAATTAGCCTTTTGTGCACTCGCATGTGCCATCTTTCGTAGCTTTCAGTTCCGCCACCGTTGGGGGATTTTCTGCATGCAATGACCATTTTTTTTGTAGGGAGTGGAATGATTCCAGAATGTTTGACTCCTGTTCGTTTTGCAACTTCAGTGATTTGGTTGCAGATGTCTGTCAACTGCTTGAAGTCAGTGCAGCTTAATTTTATTCTTGCTTTCTGTGTCATTCTGGCTCACCAAGTAAAAAAAATAAATTGAAAAAGCAATTTTCATTGCTTTTTCGTTATGCTGAGGATTATTCCTGCAGCGACTGTAGCTCCCATGTCTCTAACCGCAAATCTTCCAAGCTGCGGGAATTCCTTGAAGGTTTCAACGCAGATTGGCCTTGTTGGAGTTATTTTCACTATTGCAGCGTCGCCGGTTTTCAAAAACTTTGGGTTTTCTTCCTTGATTTGCCCTGTTTTTGGATCGAGCTTTTTTTGCAATTCGCTGAAAACACAACTTAATTGTGCAGTGTGCATGTGGAATACTGGAGTGTAGTTAATTGGGATTGCCGTTGGATGGTTCAATACTACAATTTGTGCTGTGAAGTCTTTTGCGACTGTTGGCACATTGCTTGGATGTCCTACAACGTCTCCTCTGGCTATTTCGTTTTTTGCGACTCCGCGAACATTAAATCCGACATTGTCTCCAGGGATTGCCTGTGCCAATTGCTCGTGGTGCGCTTCAACGCTTTTTACTTCTCCAGTCTTGTTGGATGGCATGAAGACTACTGTGTCGCCTGGCTTTAAGATTCCAGTTTCGACTCTTCCTACAGGCACTGTTCCAACTCCTTTGATGTTGTAAACGTCCTGTATTGGCAGCCTTAAAGGCTTGTCTGTTGGAGGGCTTGGGGCATTCAAATTGTCCAATGCTTCAACCAGTGTTTCGCCTTTAAACCATGCAAGTTTTTCTGATTTTTTGTTTACATTGTCTCCAATGAATGCAGACAATGGAATTAATTTGAATTGCTCTGGCTTGAATCCTACTCCAGTGAGCATTTTTGTCATTTCGTCCTTGACTTCGTTAAAGCGTGCTTCTTGGTATCCGACTTCGTCCATTTTGTTGATTGCGACAATCAATTGGCTTAGTCCTAATACTTTTGACAAGAACGCGTGCTCTTTTGTTTGTGGCTGCGGACCTTCTTTGGCTGCTACAACAAGCACTGCTGCATCTGCCTGGCTTGTTCCGGTAATCATGTTTTTGACAAAGTCTTTGTGCCCTGGAGCGTCAATTATTGTGAAAGTGTTCTTTTTTCCTTCAAACTTTCTGTAAGCTACGTCAATGGTTACTCCGCGTTCTC
Source organism: Candidatus Iainarchaeum sp. (assembly GCA_030649735.1). Taxonomy (GTDB): domain Archaea; phylum Iainarchaeota; class Iainarchaeia; order Iainarchaeales; family UBA10191; genus UBA10191. Next base: position 74,961 of record JAUSFL010000008.1, read on the forward strand.
TTTCTTCCTTTAACTGGTCCATTGCGTATGCAAAGGCAAAGGTTCCTTTTCCCCTTGATTCTGCTTCTTCCTTCAATTTTCTGTACTCTTGTTCTGATAAAGAGCCAGTATCGTACAGTGTTCTTCCGACCAAGGTAGACTTGCCGTGATCGACGTGTCCTATAAAGACCAAGTTAATGTGTGGTTTTACTGCCATATATAATTCCTCCAAAAACCCTCCGATTAAAGGCTGGTTATAAAATTCGCGAAATTATAGCCTTTTGACGCGTTTTGTTATCATAATTTTTAAGCGAATTGTTTAAATACCTCACCGGTTATGTTTAACTTTTGGTTTTTTTTTATTCCATCCAAAAGCTTGCTGGCTTTACTTCAGGATCCATTGCTTTTCTTTTCCTGATTTCAGTCACTGTTTGCTTTTGCAGTTCTTTAGGAAGCCTTTCAAAACCGCAGTATTCTGCAGTCCAAATCGCCCGGCCTTCAGTTGCAGAGCGGATTGTTCCTGAAAACCCAATCAATTCTTTCACTGGGGCTTTTGCAATGATTATTGCAACATCGCCTTCGTTCCTGATTTCAGTGATTTGGGTTCTTTTATTCCCTAATTCTTTTGTTGCTGCGCCCATGAAGTTTTCAGGCACATTGATTGTAAGAATTTGCTTTGGCTCTAAAAGCGCCGGGTCTGCAAGCATCATTGCCGCAAAAATTGCCCTTCCAACTGCTGGAAGAACTTGTGCTGGGCCCCTGTGGATTGCGTCCTCGTGCAGTGTTGCGTCTTCCAAGTATACTTTGACTCCCATGCATTTTTCCTTTGCCAATGGGCCTGCGTCCATTGTTTCCTGGAATGATTGGATGATTAATTCTTTGACTTCATTCAACGCCTGTATTCCGCGGGTTGAATCAACTAGAATGCTGTTGTTGTGGATGCACCATGTTTTCTTGCTTTCATCGCGGTTAAAGCCCATGTTGATTAATTTTTCAATAATGTCCTTGTCTTTTAAATCGCGAATTTTCAAGTCCAATTTGCTTTCCATTAATTTTTCAAGCAGTTCTCCTTGTATTGGCTCTACTGAAAGCTTGAACTTGTTGTGCTTGTTGGGAGACTTGCCTTCAACTGTTGGAGAAGTTCCCGCAATTGTTTCCCTGTAAACTACAATCGGGTTTCCCACAATTATTTGAATCTTGTGGTCTGTTTCAATCCTGTACCTGGTTACTTCCAAGTGCAGTTCTCCCATTCCTGAAATCAAGTGCTCTCCGGTTTCCTGGTTCAGGCTTGCTTTCACATTAGGGTCTTCTTTGGAAATTTGATGGATTACTTCAATTAATTTTGGCAAATCCTTTGTGTTTTTTGGCTCCACGCTGATTGTCATGACTGGCTCAGCATTGCTCATGAAGCTTTCGAATTCCTTGATTTTTTTCGAGCTTACTGTCTCTCCAGAGTAAATGTCCCTTGCGCCAATAATGCTTGCGATGTTTCCTGCGGGAATTTCATCGACAGTGACTCTTTCAGGCCCCATCATTACGGCAACCTGCTGTATTACGACTTCTTTCTGGCTTCCAATCAAGTACACTTTAGTCCCTTTCTTTACAGTGCCTGAGTAAAGCCTTCCAGTGGCTACGTCGCCTGCGTGAGGGTCTACTGAAACATCATTGATCATCATTGCGACTACGCCTTTAGGGTCGCATGTAAGCATTGCCTGTCCTTCTTCGCTTTCCACTTCTCCGCCCCAAATTTTTAGAATCCTGTACTTTTGCGATTCTAGCGGGGAAGGCAAGTGCTTTGCAACCATTCCTAAAATTGCAACGTGCAGTGGGCTTTTTTGCGCCAATTCTTTTTGCTTTCCTTCCTTGCAGTAATTGTAAACGTCCTTGAATGTGATTCCGTTCTTTTTCATTGAGTCAGTGTTTAGTGCCCAGTTGTTGTAAGCGCTTCCGAAAGTCACGCTTCCATCCTGAACTTTAACCAGCCATTTGTCCCCGAATCTTTCAGGACTGTTTTTTTGAATTAGCTTGTTCACTTGAGTAATTGTCTTGACAAAGCGTTCTTGCATTTGCTCTTCAGTAACTTGCAGTTCATTGAACAAGCGATCAACCTTGTTGATGAACAGCACTGGCTTTACGTTTTCTTTCAATGCCTGCCTTACGACTGTTTCAGTCTGCGGCATTACGCCTTCAACTGCATCAACAACTAGAATTACTCCGTCAACTGCGCGCATGGCCCTGATTACTTCTCCGCCAAAGTCAATGTGTCCCGGAGTGTCAATGACATTGATCAAGTATTCTTTTCCTTCAATGTTTTGCACTAGGCTGATGTTTGCCGCGTTGATTGTGATTCCGCGGGCCTGCTCGAGCTCGTAATAGTCCATGAAGCATTGCTTTCCGGACAGCTCTTCGCTGATTAGGCCGGCTGCGGCAACCAGATTGTCTGTCATTGTGGTTTTTCCATGGTCAATGTGCGCGACAATTCCGATATTCCTGATTGTTTCGCGAGTGTTCATTAACTTTGTTGCCATTTCGACAATCTGCTCTTTCTTTACCATTTGAAACCATTCCTTTTAATTAGAATTCATCAGCGTGAAGACTTGGCGATTCTTTCAATCTCGTCTCTTCTTTTAATGCTGAAGCTTTGAGGGTCTTCCTTGCTTGCAAGGACCAGTTCTTTTGCGAGCGCTTCAGAAGCCGATGTCTTGTTGTTGAAGCTTTGCGCAAATCCCGCGATTGCGATGTTTTTGAGGCTTTCGTCAATTCTTTTGATTGGCGCAATGTCCACTGCCTGCGAGTATGAAATTCCCCCGCGAGTCAACCTTGTAGTGTCTTCTCTTGGCGCTGCTCTTTCAATTGCCTTCACAAGAATTTGCACTGGGTTTTCTTTTGTCTGGCTTTCGACAATTTCGAATGCTTTTTCAACAATTGCCATTGCCTGCTGTTTTTTTCCACAGCTTCCCCTTCCGCGAATGTATTTTCCTGAAAGCTTTCTTTTTCCCTGTCCAGAGCGCATTATTTTGTTTATCAGCCTTTCAACAATGCTGATTTTTGACTTTGCCATTGCCTTATTTGAGTGCGAGCCGAAAGTGTGCGGGACTTTCTTGCTTTCAATGTCAATGTATTTTGCAAGCGAATAGTCTGTGATTTTGACTGTTCTAGGGTCCCATTTTCCAAAAATCAAGTGCGCTTTTGTCTTTCCTGCGGGCTCTTCAGCATGGTGTGCAGTATGGGCTGCTGTGGTAGTAGTAGTGTGCGTGGCGTGTGTTACAGCTGCTGCTGCCGGATGGCCTGCTACTGATGCCTGCACTGCGTGCTTTATACTGTGCGCTGGTGTGGTTGGTTCTGTCATAAAAATCATTCATCTCTTGACTTTTTCTTTCTTGCCAGTCCTTAGCATTTCCAAGGCTTGGTTGTTAACGTGGGTTACGCGGTATTTTACTCCCCACTGCGATCCGTAAGGTCCGCCTTGGGCTCCGCCGACTCCTTCAACTATTACTTCATCGTGCTCGTCAATGAACTTGATTGCTCCGTCCCTTGGGGCAAAAGCCGTCAGTTGCTTTCCGTTCTTGATGAGCTGTACGCGCACGCATTTCATGATGCCGGAGTGGGGCTGCTTTTGGGTGACTCCTCTTTTTTCAGTCACGATTCCGCGTCCTTGCGGGCTTCCTTCAAGCAGGTTGTACTTTGCACCGAACATTTTTTTCTTGTATTTTCTGTGCTTTCTTTTCCACTTGTTGCGCTTTTTTTCAAGCTGCCTTGCTGCAAATTCTCCTGACGCCATTTAATTCACCGTTTTACTTGATCCTGATTTCATCAATATCATATTCTCTTTTCACAATATCTTTTAATCTCTTCAGTTTTCCAATGTTGTTCAGCAATTTTCTCCTGTTTTCAGAGTCCATTGAAAGCAAAACAATTTTTTTTCCGCTGTCATTGCTTGAAATTTCAGAGTTTTCTATCTTAATTTCATTCAATGCCTTTTTAACAAAAGCGTTTGCGTCAGAACTGTACTCCATTAATTCAATGTTTTTTCCCATTCTTTCAGTCAATTCCTTGACTGTTTTCCCGTTTTTTCCGATTGCTTTCCCCAAATCCTTGCTTTCAATGAGGTAAGTGAGCTTGTTTTTTGAGATTACGCAGTCTTTTGCATTGACTCCGGAAACGATTTCCAAGGCCTGCAAGTACCGCATTTCTTCATTTCCAAGCTTCATTAAACATTCCTTCAATGACTGTCTTTTTGCAGCTCAGAATCTTCTTCGTCTTCAATTTCGAATTCTTCTTCTTCGGTTTCAGTCGGCATTTCCTTGTCCGGCTCTTTATTTTCTTCAATGGCTTCTTCTTTTGCCGCTGCTTCCTTGTCTGCCGCTTTTTTTGCTTTCTTTTCCTTTTTCTTTGCGGTCTTTTTTGAGACTTTTTTTTCGGCTTTCTTTGAGCTTGCTGACTCTGTTTCCTTGATTGCGGTCAAGACCTTGCTTTTGCCAGAGTCTTGCACTGTAAGGAAAGACACTACGAAAGGCTTTCCGCAAACAGCTCCCAGTTCCAGGCCGCTTCCTTCGAAAACAAAGCATGGAATTCCCGCAATTGTCGAGTATTCCTGCACGCGGGCCTTTTCTTCTTTTGGCGCATTCCTGCTGAAAACAATGAGTTCTGCATTTTGTGTCAAAAGAATTTTTTCAGACTGCTTGAAGCCAAAGGCCACTTTGCCTGTGTCTACAGCGCGCCTGATTTCCTTGCTAACTTCGCTCATGTCTGCCATAAAAAAAACCACGGTTTAAAGCAAAAAACTAATTCATTGAAAGAATTAGCTGGTTGGTAAAGTATTATTTCTGCAAAACTTTTAAAAAACAAATAAGCCTTTTTCCCCCAAAACCCCAATTTTACTTCATTACAAGCTTTACTATTCCAGTCCCGACTTTTATTGGCTGGCCTACAATGATGTTTTCAACAACGCCTTGCAATAGCTCTTTTTCTCCCTTGAAAGCGGCGTCAAGCAAGTGCTTTGTTGTCTCTTCAAAAGCAGCCCTTGCGAAAGGAGAGCTTTTTCCGCGCGTTATTCCGCTCCTGACAATTCCTTTAATGTCTCCGTCATAGGTCATAAGGTCTGCCAAAAGCAGTATGTGCCTTATGTCGACGTCAATTCCGTTCTTGACTATTAAAACATCGTTCATTTCATTGACTATTGAGTTTCTTGCTGCCTCTATTCCCAAAACCCTTCCGATTTCCTTGATGTCATTGGTTGTGGTCCTTGAGCCGTCAACTTCCGGAAGCTTTATCACAACTTTAAGGTTTGTGCCTGTTGTTCTCACAATCCATTCTTCAGTTCCTTCAGCCTTGTGCTTTTCTTTCACAACAATTGTCTTGTCAATTCCGCGGACTCCTTGAATTCTTGTTGAAAGCAGCTTTAAGACTTGCTTTCTGATTTTCAAAAGAGTTTCTTTTCCATAATTGAATTCCAATGAATTGTCCTTGAGCTTTTTCATTTTTCCCTTGGCGTTCTTTTCAATTTTTTGCTCCAGCTCTTCCATGTTTATGTTTCTTGCCTTGACTTCTTCAAGGATTATTTTCACCACAATTGATTTTTCCTTGAAGTCTTCCTCAATTTTTATGACATCCCCAAGCCTGACGTCAATTAGTGATTTTGCAAAATCGTCTGCTTTTTTCTGGTCATTGCGCAGTTCTTCAATCAAGTAAATCGTCATTGTGGAATATTTTGCCTTTGAGCGGCCGTCAACTATTTCTTCAAGCCTGTGTATTCCGCTTCCGACAGACACTTCTGCGGCTCCGGCATAGTGCTTTGTCCTTAAAGTCAACTGTGTTCCAGGCTCTCCCAGGGATTGCGCGGCAATTATTCCGACTGCTTCTCCAGGCTCTGCCTTTATCTTGTCGAATTCCAGTTTTACTTTTTCAACAAGCTTTTCCTTCTGTTCAGTGGTCAGGTTTTTGTTTAATGCAACTGCGTCAATTTCGTCAAGAATGCTTTTTGGCAGCCCGTAAACTTGCAAATAGTCAATTTCTGAAGCTTCCAAATTCACTTCCGGAACTTGGATTTCCTTGATTTTTTCTTCCTTTTTCTTAACCATTTTTTTCACCAAAAATCATTTCTTTGACTCTCTTGTTTCTTTTGCCAGAATTTTTTCAACATTCAAGCTTTTGCCTTTCACTGCCTTCATTGGGAAGACTGAATCTTCGCCGTAAACAAACTGTATCAGGTTCTTGTTCGCTGTCCTTACTGTCTCGTCATTGTCGACCATTAGGTCTTTCAATGAGTTTGCAAGGCGCCTGTACAGGTATCCTGAGACTTTTGTCGCGACTGAAGTGTCGACTTCTCCCTGCCTTCCACCCATGGAGTGCACGAAGAATTCCCTGATGTTAAGGCCTTGCACGAAGTTGTTTTGCACAAATCCGCCGGCAATTGCCCCAATGTCTCCTTTCCTGTTGATTGAGTTTAGGCGGCCCTTAAATCCTCTTCTAGGCCTTCCTTCCCTGACTGAAACCTGCCCCAAAAACCCGGACATGTTTGTCAAGTTTAATGGGCTTCCTTTTGCCTTGCTCAAAATAATAATTGCTGTATTGTAGTGCGGGGTTGTTGTTGTGAGAGTCTGCTCGATTTTTTCCTTCAGGATTAATTTTTCAATCTTGCTTCTCATTTTCGCTCCGACAACCATCATTTTTGTTTCAAAGCTTTCTGGAAGAGTTTTTCCTGGAATTGACTCTAAAGTCCCTTTCTTGAATTCTTCAACAAGCTTTCCTGTTTCCTCAAGCTCTTCGGCAACAAGCTCTTCCCTTAATTTTTCAACGTTTTCTGAAGTTTGGTACTCGTCAATGCCTGCAGTCATTCCTTTTTTTGTGATTATATAAGGGGCCAGGCGGCACATTCCGCGGTAGAATTTTTCCAAGGCGTCAGGGCCGTAATCCCTGAAGATTGTGTCAACAACTGCGCCTTTTCTTTCGCCTAAGGCCGCGCTGTCAATGACTCCGGAACTTAATTTTCCGTTCTTTATTTTCACGAAAGCGTCAAAACCGCATGCTTCTTTCTTGCATTCCTTGCACAATCCAGACCTTTTGACAAGGCCGCACGCGTAGCTTTCGAATTCCAAGTTCAGGTCTTTTGGGAGCATTTGCGAGAAAATGAGCTTTCCTGAATAGTATTTTCCGTCAATGTCCGGCTCTGGAAGTTCTGAGAATCCCAAGTCGTAGAGAATTTTCATTGTTTCTTCCCTGTCGAATTTAGTGCTTGCCAAAGTCAATGTAAAGCAGCCTGAAACCATGTCTTCATCCATTACTATTACTGGGCCTCCGTGGCGCGGGCTTATAATCTGCCTTGAGCAAAGCATGAGGTTTTTTGCCTCTGCCTTTCCTTCTTCAGTCTGCGGGACATGAAGGTTCATTTCATCTCCGTCAAAGTCGGCGTTGTAAGGCTTGCATGCCGTTGGATTCAGCCTGAATGTTTTGTTGGGCATTATTCTTGCGTAATGCGCCATCATTGAAATCCTGTGCAGTGAAGGCTGCCTGTTGAACAGTACGACATCCCCGTTCTGCAAGGTCCTTTCGACCTTGAATCCTGGAGCCAATTCTTCCTCGATTTCTTTCCTGTTTTCTTCATTGACTTTTTTCCTTTGCCCGTTTGGCCTTATTACATAAACAATATTGGTTTCTTCCTTGAGCATTTTTTTCATTGCTTTTTCATTCCATTCTGTAACGAATTCTGGAACAGTCAGTTCTTTGGCAATCAATTCTGGAACTCCAACTTCATCAATGCTTAGGTAGGGGTCTGGCGAGATTGTGGAGCGTGCTGCAAAATTGACTCTTTTTCCAGTCAAGTTGTATCTAAAGCGTCCGCGCTTTCCCTTGAGCCTTTGGACTAAAGTGCGCAGTGCTCTTCCAGAGCGGTGCTTTGCCGGAGGAACTCCGGCAGTGTTGTTGTCAAAATAAGTGGTAACGTGGTATTGCAGCAAATCCCACAAGTCTTCAATGATTAATTGCGGAGCGCCTGCTTCAATGTTGTCTTTCAATCTAATGTTGATTCTGATGATGTCAACCAATTTGTGCGTCAAGTCGTCTTCGCTTTTAATTCCAGATTCAAGTGTTATGGACGGGCGGATGTTGATTGGAGGCACTTGCAGTGTTGTCAGAACAAACCATTCTGGCCTGACTCTTTCTGAATTATACCCGAATAATTCCAGGTCTTTGCTTGGGATTTTTTCCATCCAGTCCCTGATTTGGGTTGGGTAAATCCTGTCCTTGTCGAGATAGAAGTTTGTTGGCTTGTCCAAAAGTACTTGCGGCCTTTCTCCAGAGCAGTGAGGGCATTTTTTTGCCTTTTTTGTTTTTATAAGAATTCTTTTACTAATGTCAATGCTTTCGTCATTCATCAAAGCCTTTAATTCATTGAGCTTTTCGTCAGAGAGTGCGATTCTTCCGCAGCTTTGGCAAGTCGCGTGCATTAATTCCTCGATTTTTTTCGAGAATTCTGAATGCGCGACTGGCCTTACAAGGTTCAAGTGTCCAAAGTGGCCTGGGCAGGTTTTCATTTGCTGTCCGCAAGTCTTGCACCTTAATCCCGGGTTAATGACTCCAAGGTGCGGGTCCATTAGTCCGCCTTCCATTGGGTATCCATCCTTATCGTAAGTCTCCGGAGTTTTTACTTCGAGAGCTGACATTTTCCTGATCATTTCAGGCCCTAAGACAGAAAACTCAATGTTTGCGATTTTCTTCAGAAGCATTATTTAGCACCCTTAACTTTTGCATTTTCTTTTTTTGTTTTAACTTTGCAACAAACACTTGCAATTACATAAGCGATAATTCCCGCGATTAATGAAATGATTATTACTGCGACAGTATCCCAGTAACTTCCGCAAGGCATTCCTTGAGCTACGCATAGTTTCATGGTCAATGGCAAGGTGAGGAAAAATGCTATTATGAAAACAACTATTCCAACAATGACATTTCCTTTTCTCGGTTTTAAATCCATTTTTTACACCTTGTCCGTGATGTTGATTTTTGGCATTATTCCCAAAGCCTTTAATTCATCTAAGAGTAATTTGAATCCGTAAGCCATTTCTACAGGGTATACTTTTGATGAATTGCAGATTGGGCAGTATTTCTTGTTCCTGATGTGGTCGTTGATTGCGATTACTCCGCATTTTTCGCAGACTAATTCTGTGACTTTGTCAGAGTCTTCAATGAATTTTTCCTGCAATAGCATTGCCGCTCCGTGGCCTACAAGTGTTTCTCCTTCCATTTCTCCAAACCTTAAGCCGCCTTCTTTTTCTTTTCCTTCAGTTGGCTGGCGGGTGAGCATTTGCACCGGGCCTCTGGACCTTGCCTGCATTTTGTGCGCTACCATGTGGAATAGTCTCCTGTAAGAGATTACTCCGACAAAAATTTCTCCGTCCATTTTTTTTCCAGAAATTCCATCATAGAACACTTCTTTTCCGTCGCTTCTGAAGCCGTGCTCAAGCAAAATTTTTCTCAATTCTTTTTCTTTCACGTTGTCAAAGCCTGTTCCGTCAATTGTTTCTGCTGAAAGCGCGCCTGCTTTTCCGGCAAGCATTTCCAATAAGTGCCCAATTGTCATTCTTGATGGGACTGAGTGAGGGTTCATTATCAAGTCTGGCCTTAATCCAGTTTCTGTGAATGGCATGTCTTCTTCTGGAATTAGCGCTCCGCAGACTCCTTTCTGCCCGTGCTTGCTTGCGAACTTGTCTCCGGGCTCTGGAATCATTTCTCCGCGGATTTTGATTTTTACTAGCTTGTTTCCTGACTCGCCCTCAGTGACCATTACTTTGTCAATATATCCCGGCTTTCCTTTCCTGATGCCTACAGAGCTTTCGCGCCTTTTTTCCTGGATGATTCCAAATTCTGAAACTTCTTCCAAAAACCTTGGAGGGCTTGTCCTTCCAATAATAATTTCTTTTTCCTTGACGTACTGTTCCAGTTCTGCAAGGCCGTCTTCTCCCAAGTGATTGTATGCTTCAGGCCCCATTTGGCCTATTGTTTCTTCTTTTGGAACTTCAAACTTGTCGACTTGCCCGCCAGGATACCTGATTTCTTCGGCTTCGTAGCTTCTATAGTATGCTGAACGCCCAAGGCCCCTGTCTATGGAACCTTTGTTCAATACTGCGGCATCAAGCGAGTTGAATCCGTAAAATGGCAGTATTGCGACAACAAAGTTTTGCGCCTGCGGCCTTTCCGCAATGTGCAATAAATCCATTGTTTTTGTTGTGACTATTTCTTTTTGCGGGTAATACAATAAGTGCGCTTCAGTGTCGCTTCTCAAGTTATAATTGATTGCTCCAAGCCCGAGCGCTTGCTTTGCCATTTTTGCCCCGTGCAATGACCTTCCTGAAAGATTGTGCTCTACGTAAGGAATCATTGAACTGATGATTGAGAGTGCTGCAATTCCTGAAATTTCCAAGTGAGTGTGCTCTTTGGTCAATTCTTTTTCTTCTGCAGCAACCAATGCGTTTTCTTCCTCTTCAGAATCCAAGTATTCGACAAATCCCTTGTTTACCAAGTCTTGCCAGACGATTTTTCCGTCCTTGATTTGCTTTACAATGTCTTCTGTTATTTTTGGCGCTGCGCCTTCAACAACAATCAATGGCCTTTGGACCCTGCCTGAATCAGTGTTGATGTAAATTTCATTGGTGTCTTCGTGGAGTGCAATGTTTACTTGCTGGTCGATTTTTCCCTGCCTTCTTTTTTTGACCAAGTCTTTGACCAAGTCCTGGGGCTCTCTGTGGAAGCCAATCAATCTTCCGTTGATGAAAACTTTTGCTTTTTCTCCAATTGCCATAAGCGCACCTTAAAAAATTATTTTAATTTCACTCCCATTTCCCTGAGCATTTTTTCAACTGGCTCTTCGCTTGATTCAGTGGTCACTTCAGCCATTAACGCCAAGTTTTTTACCAGGCCGCATTGCGGTCCGTCTGGAGTTTCTATTGGGCAGAGTCTTCCAAAGTGAGTTCCGTGGACATCTCTTGCCTCGTAAAGTTCGCGGTTTTTGTCCAATGGGCTTTTTACTTTTCTCAAATCAGTCAATGGCGCCAAGTAGTTTACGCGATCCATGAATTTTGAGACTCCTGTAGCTCTTCCAATCCAATTGCCTGTGCTCATTGCAAACTTTATTCTTTCAGTTACTGCTCCAGGCCTTACGATTGTTGAAATATTCAATTTTCTCCTTCTAGTAATAGTCCTATCAATTTGGAACTTCAGGTCTTTCACAAAGTACTTGAAAGAATACCTGAACAAGTGCTCCATTAATTTTCCTGAAAGCTCGAGCCTTTTGTTCGCGTAATGGTCCTTGTCGTCCTGTCCTCTGAGCTTGTAAGAGCGTTCAACGGCTTTTGTCGCCATCATTGTCAGATAGTATGCTTTTGCCAATCTGTCTTCTGGCTTTTGCCCAATGTGCGGCAATAGGAAAGCATCAATTACTTCCTGCGCCCTGCGCAATCTATAATCTATTACTTGCCCTGGAGCAACATATTTTCCAATCCGGTCCAAGGCTTCTTCCTGGTCTTTGACCATTAATTGCTCAAGGTTTAATGCAACATCATTCTTGATTTCAATTCTTTCATCAAAAGCGTCAGTGATTTCCTTGTCTGAATTCAATCCCAAAGCCTTCAAAAGCGTGAACAGCCTTAGTTTGCGCGGTGATGCTGGAAAAGAAACTGCAAGCATTCCGTCAGGGCTTCTTTGAATCCTGACCCTGCCTTTGAAAGCGCCTTTTGTGGAAATTACTTCCGCAATGATTTTTTCCTGCGCTTGCTCGCTGACCAAAACCCTGTCTGAAGCCAGGACTTCCTGAGTCATAAGGGCCTTTTCAGAGCCGTTAATGATAAAGTATCCGCCGAAATCTTTCGGGTCTTCGCCGACTTCAATCAATTCTTCTTCTGTCTTGTTTTCAAGCCAGCACCTGTTTGATTTCAGCATTATTGGCAGTTCGCCAATGTAAGTTTTTTTCACGTCTTGCTCGACGTCTCTTCTTGAAAGCCTCATTGTCAAATAGATTGGAGCGCTGTAAGTCCTGTTTCTCATTCTGGCTTCCATTGGGGAAATTACCCTTGGAGAGCCGTCTGCTTCAGTGAGCTTTGGCTTTTGGATTTCAATGTCTGAAAGCTCGATTTTTACTTCTTCAATTTTTGGAATGATTTGCTTGTTCTCTTCAACAATGTCTTTCAGCTTCCAGTCCACGAACTGGTTGAAGGAGTTTATTTCCATTTGCGCAAAATTCCTGTTTTTAAAGTATGCCTGGATTATTGGCCAAGTTTTTAGTGCCATTTTAGACCACAATCCTGAAGTATGTCGCTTTTCCAGCAGTCCTGCTGTTTCGGATTATTTTGATCAAGTCGCCTTTTTTTGCGCCGATTTCTTCAATCATTGGATCGTCGCGCAGAATTTGAGGGAATTTTTTAGCGTCAGCGCCGTATTTTGCAAGTATTTCTTGGGCTTTTTCCGCGGGAATTATCTCGTGCCTTGGAACAAGTAGATTTTCTGAAAGTGTTTTCAAACCCAAAATTTCACCTGCTTAGTGAAAAACCACTCTGGTGCTGGGGATTGTTTCTCAATTGCCAAATCTTTGGTGCTGATAGCTGTCTTGAGCGCGGATTACAATTCAAGGCTTAGGCTTAACATTAAATTTACACCGTTTCTTTGGCTGAGAAATCGATAAGGGTGGTTTTTAGTTAATTAACATAAGAAAACGTTTTAAAACTATTGTCGAAGCCTGCAAAAAGCCTTGAAAACCATTGGTTATTGAAAAAACTTATTAAACTGCCTTGCCTGATTTTCTAATGCCTTTCAAGGAAAAGCTTGGCTTGTTTGACACCACTAATTTGGTGATTGGGGCAGTAATAGGTTCTGACATTTATGTAGCAACTTATTTTGGCATGAATCAATTAGGGCCTTCAAGCATTTTGGTCTGGATTGTTGCGGGAATTTTTGCAATCATTACCGCATTGGCTTTTGCGCAGTGCGCGCGTTCTGTAAAAAAAGTCGGCGGGCCTTACGCCTTTGTAAAGCAGGCCTTTGGGCATTTTCCTGCATTCATTTCGGGCTGGCTTTTGTGGCTTGCAGAGCTTGCCGGGCTTTGCGTCTTTCCCCTTGCTTTTGTGACTTACTTGCAATTCTTCATTCCTTTGGATTTTATTGCGCGAACTGCAGTGATTGGGTTGTTCATTTGCTTTCTTTTCTTCACGAACTATTTTGGAATCAAAAAGGCTGCGCACACCAATGACATTTTCACTATTGTAAAGCTTTTTCCATTGCTTTTGATAATGCTTTTGGGGCTTTTTTTGGTTTTCTTCCGGCCTTCGCAAGTTTTCGCAAATTTCATGCCTTTCATGCCTTTCGGGTTTTCTGGATTTGGAGAATCATTAGTCTTGATTTTTTGGGCTTTTGTTGGATTTGAAATTGCAACAATTCCCGCGGGGGAAATAAGAAATCCTGGAAAAACAATCCCAAAGGCAATAATGATTGGAATGATCATAGTCACTGTCTTTTACTTGCTGACTAATCTTTCCTTGATTGCCATTGCTGGAATGCAATTGGCGGAGCATGATGCTCCATTGGCTTTTGCGGCTTCTTTAATGCTTGGAAGCATTGGCGCTTTAGTCATTGCAGTCGGGGCCTTGGTTTCTGTCTCTGGAAGCGATGAAAGCAATTTGATTGGGACTGTTCGCTTGGGATATGCCTTGGCTGCTGATGGCTATTTTCCAAAGCAAATGGCAAAATTGCATCCAAAATACGCAAGCCCTTATGTTTCTCTAATTGTCCACAGTATTTTGGCTTTCATTCTCACTGCGTTTTTTTCAATAAAGCAGTTCATTATTTTTTCAACATTCAATTTTGCATTGGTGTATTTGCTGGTGACTTTTTCTGCCTTCAGGATTGGCGGAGCCAAAAACCTTTTCGAGAAGGCAGTGCTTTATGCCAGTTCCTTGATTTGCCTTTATTTGCTCGCCAACATTGGAATCAATGAATTCCTTGCGGGAATAGCGTGCATTGCGTTTGCAGTCGTGATTTATCCTTTCTTTTCAAAGCAAGAGTTAAAGGACGAGAAAAAGTTCTTTTTCAGGGAAGAGCACGTGCTTTACAGGATGGTAAGGCATGAAGAGTCTTTTTTGGCAAATGCTTTCAAGCATTTTAAAATTCTCGCGCGAAAGCTCCTTGGCTTGAAGCATGCGCATTCCTTGAGGGAAAGGCCTCACTCGCATTCTGGCAGAAAGTTTGCGGTAAAATTCTGAATTTCTAAAAAGCTTTAAAACGACTTTAGACATTGATTAATCATGCATAGGCCTTTTAGGAAGACTCCTTTGAAAAAGAGAGTCTTGAAATACACCATTAAAGTCCAGAAAGAATGGCCTGACAAGACAGCGCATCTTCCGGGCCGCTTGGCGCTTTCAGAAAGAGCGGGCTATTTTCGCGGCTTGACTGGCATGCTTGTCAAGGATGAAGTTCTTGCTTATCTCTTGCTTGACTACCATAATTCTCCAGAAAAAATAGTCCAGGACATTCAAAAGCACGTTGCCAATGTCACGAAAGGCAATATTCCGCGCGCTATCCATTACATTGATGATACAATCCGCAGAGTGCGTGACGCCAGCGTTCAAAATCCCACTTCATTGGTTTTGCAAAGAATGGCGCGAATTAAGGGCTTGAGCGAGAAGGATTCTGAAAAGTACGCTCAGCAAATTGGCCATTTGATAAACTACCAGACAAGCGAAATAATCTCGACTTTAGAAATTTGCAAAATGCGCCTTCAAAGAAAATAAAGAAAGAAAAAGAAAAAACCCAGGTTTGCTGGGTTTTTTTTTAATTATTGATCTGTTCGAACTATTCTAATTGAATACAGTCCTTTTTCGTTAATTCCCAATTCCAATCTTTGAGAGCCGGTATCAACGCCATTAGGCAAGTATTGGAAATTTCCGCTTTCCCGCAGAGTGAACTTTCCTGAGCTTCCATCACTTGAAATTGCAGTCAGCCCTAAGTATAGGCTTTTTCCAGCATATGCTCCTGCGCCTCTAACACCGAAAGACCCTCCATTTGTATTTAACTCAACCAATTCATTAGAGTCTGAATTTTGGAGATTGATTTTTGCATATCCTGAAGTTGATCCTGTTGCGACAATGTCAATTACAGTTACTGTAGTCTCCATTAAATCAGTTCCATTGTCTGCTGTAAAATCCAGGTCTCCTTTTCCTTGGACAACTGTAGATATTAGAAAGTTACAGTGGCCTTCTCCAGAAACTGTTATTGAGTTTGATGTTATTTCGCACAAAGTAAGTGCCCTTTGATTATCAATGAAGTATTGCTCATCGTCTTCTCCAGTGTCCTTGAACAGTTTTATTTCTGGATTGAAGTTCCATCTTTGTTCTTTTTCAGCATAAGCTGTAGATTGTGTTACATCGTAATAGTCATTGTCCAGTTTTTCACTCAAGACTTTGTTTTTGATTAATACTATTTTTATTGTTTGCGAGCTTGTCAGCATTACTTCTGCCCCGTTGTAAAAGTAATTGTTTTTGTATGCATTAATTGCATATTTTGACTGAGGCAATGTGAAGCTAACTGTTCCGTCAGCGCCTGTTTTTTGGCCTGCGTCAAGGTTTCCGCTCAAATTTGCCCACCTAAGACTTTCTCCAAGCTGGTTAATGTTAGAGCTTAGCGTGTAGTTTGTGTAAACATTCACTGTTGCGCCGTCAATTGGGACTCCTGCCTCGTCAACGACGTTAATTGTCAAAGTGTTCAGGCTTTGGTTTGTGCAACCGAACAAGAACAATCCCGCAAGCAAAAGCAGCGGAAGTATCAAAATTTTTTTCTGCATTTAAAAAAACCTCCAAAATAGAATTTTGTATTGCATTGAAGGCGTTTCCTGGATTTAAAGCTTTGGCTTGGCTTTAAAATAAAAAGAAAGAAGGAAAAAAAGCCTTGAAAAGAGATTGTTTCTTTTCTTATACAATCTTTTCCACGGCTTTTTTTTGAACAAGTCACTTTTTCTTGTCTTTCAATGCAGCGTGCGCTGCCGCAAGCCTTGCGATTGGCACGCGGAATGGAGAACAGCTCACATAGCTCAAGCCGACATTGTGGCAGAACTCGACTGATTTTGGGTCTCCGCCTTGCTCTCCGCAAATTCCGACCTTTAATTCAGGCTTTGTTTTGCGGCCTTTTGAAACGCTCATTTTGATGAGCTCTCCAACGCCTTCCTGGTCTACTGATTCGAAAGGGTCGTCCTTGAAGATTTTCTTGTCCAAGTAGTGCTTGATGAAAGTTCCTGCATCATCCCTTGAAAACCCGAAGGTTGTTTGCGTCAAGTCGTTTGTTCCAAAGCTGAAGAATTCCGCATGCTCTGCAATCTTGTCTGCTATAATGCATGCCCTTGGCAGTTCCATCATCACTCCAACTTTGTACTTGACTTTTTCGCCCTTGGTTTGCATTATTGCTTTTGCAGTGTTGTCAATGAGCTCTTTCATGAATTTCATTTCATTTTCCAAGCAAAGCACTGGAACCATGATTTCTGCTTTTGCGTCAATGCCCTTGCGCTTTGAGTCAATTGCCGCCTCAATTATTGCCTGCACTTGCATTTCAGCAATTTCAGGATAAACTATTGCAAGCCTGCAGCCCCTGAAGCCAAGCATTGGGTTGAACTCGTGCAGTGCGTGAATTGTTGACTTGACTTTTTCAACGCTTATTTTCATTTCAGTCGCCAAGTCCTTGATGTCTTTTTCTTCCCTTGGCAAAAACTCGTGCAATGGAGGATCCAAAAGCCTGATTGTTACATCAAGCCCGTTCATTGCCTCGAACAGTCCCAAAAAGTCTGCTTTTTGGTAAGGCAATAATTTTGTCAATGCTTTTTTCCTGCCTTCTAAAGTGTCTGCCAGAATCATTTCACGCATTGCCTTGATTCTTTCGCCTTCAAAAAACATGTGCTCTGTCCTGCAAAGCCCGATTCCTTCAGCGCCAAAATTGCGCGCAACTTGCGCGTCGTGCGGAGTGTCGGCGTTTGTTCTAACGCCCAGCTTTTTGAAACTGTCGGCCCATTTCATTAATTCCCCGAATTCTCCCTTCATTTGCGGTTCAACTAATGGAATTTCTCCCTGGTATACTTCTCCAGTTGCTCCGTCAAGGCTTACTATTTCGAATTCCTTGATTTTGATGCCTTTTGAAGGAACTTCAAAATATCCTTCCTTTTCATGCACTGTTATTTCTCCGCAGCCTGAAACGCAAGGCTTTCCCATTCCTCTGGCTACAACCGCAGCATGAGATGTGATTCCGCCCCTTGCCGTCAAAAATCCCTGGCTTACGTGCATTCCTTCAATGTCTTCAGGGCTTGTTTCAGTCCTGATGAGCACGATTTTTTCTTTAGGGTTTTTTTCAAACATGTCTTTTGCTTTTTCTGCGTTAAAGACTGCCTTTCCCACTGCTGCTCCAGGGGATGCCGCGAGTCCTTTTGCAATGACTTCATGCTTTTCCCTGGCAATTGGATCAAGCTGTTTGTGCAGCAATTGGTTCAATTGGTTCGGGTCAACGCGCAATACTGCCTCTTCTTTGGAAATTATTCCTTCCTTTTCCATGTCCACTGCGATTTTCACTGCGGCGTGCGCTGTCCTTTTTCCTTTTCTTGTCTGCAATAAATAGAGCTTGTTTTTTTCTATTGTGAATTCAAAGTCTTGCATTTCCTTGTAATTCTTTTCAAGGATTTCATAAGTTTCAATTAATTCCTCGTAGGCCTTTGGCAGGTATTTTTTCAAGGCGTCAATTGGCTCTGGAGTCCTGATGCCTGCAACAACGTCTTCTCCTTGCGCGTTAATCAGGAATTCTCCATAGTGTTCCTTGTTTCCGTTTGCCGGATTGCGCGTGAATGCAACCCCGGTTCCAGAGTCATTTCCCATGTTCCCAAAAACCATTGACTGTACATTGACTCCGGTTCCAGCATCGTCGCGGAGCTTGTTGATTCTTCTGTACGCGAGGGCGCGGGTGCAGTTCCAAGAGCTGAACACTGCGTCAATTGACAACGTTAATTGTTCCCAAGGGTTTTGCGGGAATTCTTTCCCTTTTTCCTGCTTTACTATTGCCTTGTATTCTGAAACTATTTTTTTCAAGTCTTCAGCGTCAAGCTCTGTGTCGAAAGAAACTCCTTTGGTCTCTTTTGCCTTTTCAAGCACGTGCTCGAATTTTGGCATGTCAATTTCCAGCACGACATCACCGAACATTTGGATGAACCGCCTGTAAGAGTCCCATGCTGCGCGTTCATTTTTTGTTTGTGAGCCAAAGGCAACAACGCTTTTGTCATTCATTCCTAAATTAAGGATTGTTTCCATCATTCCAGGCATTGAAACATAGCTTCCGCTCCTGACTGACACAAACAGCGGGTTTTTGTCGTCGCCAAGCTTTTTTCCCATTTTTTTTTCCAAGGCCTCAAGCTTTTTCTTTACCTGTTCATTAAGCCCGACTGGCCATTTTTTTCCCAAATCGTAAAATTCCCTGCAGCCTTCAGTGGTTATTGTGAATCCTGGAGGCACTGGCAGGCCTTTGCTTGTCATTTCGCACAATTGCGCTCCCTTATTTCCAAGCAAAAACTGCGCTTCTTCAGTATTTCCTTCTTTTATCTCTTCAAAGCTGAAAACATAATCTTTCATTAAAACTCACCTGCTTTTTTTCCGTGAAAACTCAAAGAAATTTGCTGTTAATCTTGAAAGTAGAAGTCAATAAAAAAGGAATCTTTTTTTTACAAGATTCCGACTTGCTGCAAAACCAGTGTAATGCTTAAAGCGCTTAGCGCTATTGCAGAAACCCACGCGATTATGTTGAACCATTTTCCGTTGGTGTACTCGCCCATTATTTTCTTGTCATTGATTATCAAAAGCATCATTATCAGGATTATGGGCAGCATTATGCCGTTAATCACTTGCGAAATGTACATTATTGGAATTAATGGAATGTTTGGCAGCATTATAATCAACGCTCCAACCGCAATGAGTATTGTAATAAGCCCGTAAAATTGCGGCGCTTCCTTGAATTTCTTGTTCACTCCGGAATTCCACCCGAATGCCTCGCAAACAAAGTATGCAGTGGCCAATGGCAAAATTGCGGCCGCGAACAATGACGCAATGAACAGTCCAATCCCGAATAATACTGTTGCGTAAGCGCCTGCAAAAGGGCCTAAAGCCATTGCGGCGTCTTTTGCGCTGTCAACTGCAATTCCACGAGAGAACAAAGTCGCCGCGGTCGCGACAATTATGAAAAACATTATCACTACTGTCACAATGCTTCCCAAAATCACGTCAATTCTTGAATATTTTAGGCTTTCTTTCTGCAATCCTTTTTCAACCACGGCGCTTTGCAGGTAGAATTGCATCCAAGGCGCTATTGTTGTTCCAACCAATGCAACAAGCATCATCAAATACCCGGCTTCAAAACTTATTACCGGGTTTACAAGGCTGGTTCCGATTGTTCCCCAGTCAGGATTTGACATCAGGCCCGCAATCACGTAAGAAATGTAAAACAGGCACGCAATCAAGAATGCCTTTTCCATGCTTTTGTAATTGCTTTTCACAATCAACACCCACACGAAAATCGCGCAAGCAGGAACCAAGAGCAGTTTGCTGATTCCAAACAATTCCCCAGAGGCCGCAATGCCTGCAAATTCTGCAATCACGTTCCCCAAGTTTGTAATCAGCAATCCAACCATTAATGCAAAAGTTATTTTCACGCGAAAGTTTTCCCTTATCAGGTCGCTCAGGCCTTTTCCAGTCGCGATTGCCATCCTGACTCCCATTTCCTGGATTATGATGAGGACTATTGCGATTGGAATCATTACCCAAAGGAATGCATATCCAAAGTGCGAGCCTGCAATGGAGTATGTTGCAATTCCGCCGGCGTCATTGTCCACTGCGCTAGTGATTAGTCCAGGCCCGATTGTCATCAAGAACAATAAGAATATTTTTTTGTCAAACTTTAATTCCATGAAAATCACTCGTGATTTTTCCTGACTCTCACTGGCTTTGTCCTGACTGGCTCTGTCTGCCATGCTTTCGGCAATACTTCGTCAAACACGTCGCTCATTTGGATTGTTCCAATTAGCGTTGAATTGTCGTCAATCACTGGAAGCGCCAAAAAATGGTATTTGAAGAAAGTTTTTGCGGCTTTTTTCAAATTGTCATTGGCGTGCAAAAATACCAGGTTTTGCTCCGCAAGGCTTTTCACCCGGCTTTTAGGGTTTGGGAATACAAGGTCCCTTATTGAAACAACTCCTGAAAGCTTGTTTTCTTCATTGATCAAGTAAAAATAGTACGGGCTTTCCGGAGTCTTTTGCTTCCTTAAGAAAGCCAGAGTCTGTCCCACAGTATAATTTTCAGGGATTGAAATCAATTCCGCCTTCATCAGTCCCCCGACTGAAATTTTTGGGTATTTCAGGATTTGCGAAACTTGCTCTGCCTTTTTGCCGTCAACATGCCTTGCAATGTGCTGCATTTTTTCCCCGCTTAAAGCAGTGCTCAAGTCCGCGATTTCGTCAGGCGAAAGGTTTTTCACAAGCCTTTTGATTTTTTGCGCGTGCAAGTGCTCCATCAAAGAGCGCTGGACATTAGGGTTGGATTCTGCAAACGTATCCGCGGCCTTTTCGTCATTCAATGCATTGAATAAAATGTTTCTTTCAGAATGGCTTAATTCTTCAAGCAAGTCCGCAATGTCTGCAGGATGGACCTTGTTTATTTTTGTTTTTGAAAGATTCAGGCTCAAGTGCGCCGGGCTTAATGACAATGCCTGCACGTAAGCCCATGGAATAAGCACTGGCTTTAGGCCTGGCTTTAACGCGAGGACTATTTTTTCCACGCCAAGCCTTTTCAAAAGGCTTGTTATTCCGACAGCAACGCTTGAGATGAAGAACTTTTCCCCGATTTTTGAAAGCAAGACATCATTCACCCTGACGACCTTCAATCCATTAGTGTCAACCAATTGCCTGTCAAGCAGAATGTCGTTGATTAAAAGGTCAGAGTCTTCAAGTTCTTCGCGCTTTAGCTTTTCTTTAGGGCAGTAAAGGAACACAGCATTGCTTATGCTTGCAATGCATTTCCATTCAATCCTGAATTTCTTGCTGTTTTTCACGACCGCGTGCGTTATTTCGGCAAGGTTTTCCCCGTCCTTGAATGCAAGGTCAGCCAGTACTCCAATTTTTTCTCCCTTGTAGTCAAAGACTGGCTTTCCAATAAGCTCGCTGAAGTATGCTGAATTTGCCATTTGCAGTCCCAAAAAAATTAATTGCAAAATAACTAAAGGAAAAATAGTATAAATAACTTTCTTGCTTCCCAAATTTCCAGAATTGCCAAAACTTGGCTACTTTTTTACAACGCCAAGCCTAGTGAGCACTCGCCTTGCATGTTCAATGTCATAGCAGCCAAAGCTGCCTTTAAAATCCCCGTTCTTTTCAAACACTCTCACCCAATATTTGAAATGCCCCGCGCCTTGTGATTTTTCCAAGCGAATGTTTTTTCCAGGAGCTGAATGCTTTTCAATTACAATGTTCGCAAAAGCCGGAGGATTCAATGAATTTTGCGGTTGCCTGATTCCTGTTTGCTCTTTTTTGATTTCCATCGGCTTGAATGGCTTTTTTGGAGGCATGAAAAATTGACTCTCCGCAAGAATTTAATTATTGCGTCAAAAAGGCCTTTTCGTAATTGAATTTTTTGTCAACCAGCTCTTCAAGCCTTATTCCATAAAGCTTGTCAAACCATTCAATGCATTCTTCATTGTAATTCTTCAAGAGCGCCTGGTAGTATGATTCCCAATTCCTTTCAGTGCAGGTTATTCTTTGCACAATCCGCTTGAATGCCGGGGTGTTTTCAAAAAATGCTGCCTTGTCAGCGAATTCTGGAATAAAGTCGATTATCCTTCCAATGTCAATTTCCTTGAGCAGCATTTCAATGTCTTTTCTGCCCTTGATTTTGTTGGCCAGCACAAAAATCTTTTCCTTGCTTTGGGACTTTTCAAAAAAAGTGCAGTAATGCATTATGCTTTCCCTTGAAGGCTCAACGACAAAGATTTTCAAGTCAAGGCAGAATGAAGACTCTGTCAGGAAATAATCGTTGAATGAGCTTGAATCCAAAATCACGAATTCTATTGGATTGTCCAGAATCCTGTTCAGCACAAATGAAAGAGAGGAAACGTCCATGTACTCTTGGCCGGCAGTTTTGGAAAATTCCTTGCCTTCAATTTCGCCCAGCATCAAGTCCATTGCCTTTTGCTCAAAGTCTTTCTGGCTTTCTGGATTGCTTCCAATAGAAAGCAGTGAAATGTTCTCTTTTTGCAGCGCAAAGCTTGAAAGGAAAGAGTCTTTTTTTGAAACCTTGATGAATTTTGAATTGGTTCCCGGGGGAAAGCTTCCAATCGGCGGCAAAAACCCGAGCTCTTTCACTTCTTGCCTTTCGCCTTCAAGGAATTGGAAAACCCTGCCAAAATTTTTTCCCAATAAGACTTGAATTCCGCGGATTTCCAATGCATCCTGCAATTCAATGCCGTTATTGTCTGAAATTGCAATCACATGGCCTGCTCTTTTTTTCAAAAAGTTCACGAAAGCCGCGCTTGCAAGAGTTTTTCCGCTGCCTTTGCTCCCAAAAAATGCAATCCTCAATTCAATCGCCAAAAAATCGAACGTACTAAGGATGATTGAAAAGTTAAAAAACCTTTTGAATTAGGATTGCGAACGGAGATTCACGACCGGAAGTTTGGCAACCAAAGAATGTAATGTTGAAATTCATTGAATAAATCATGAATTCTTTTTTGGATTTGGATTTTGATGAACGCTTGGCAGTTTTTGAAAAAGCAATGGAGTTAAGGAAGTCGGGGCTTGGCTACAAGCGCATAACAAAAGCAGTATTTAATGAATTGAACATCCAAATCCCGTATAGCACTCTTGCTTACTGGTGCAAAAATAAGATCCAATTGCTCGGCGGAGAAAACCAATTTACTCCAGAACCATCACCAGAACTCAGTTATGTTCTGGGAGTTTGCTTTGGGGATGCTGGCCTGGTTTTGGATTCTCGGAAAAGCGATTACAAACTCGTGCTTGAGACAATAGATAATGATTTTGCCGAAAAATTCTCCCAATGCGGTTCAAAAGTTTTGAAGAAAACAAGGAATTATTCTATAAATTATAGTGCAAAAAGGCAAATATATGCTACAAAGGCAAGAAGCAAGCAATTGTACTATTTTGTTAAATCAGTAAAGGAAAATTTTGAACTTGTTAAACCAATTGCTGAAAAGTTCCCGGCAGAGTTTATTCAAGGGGTGGCTGACTCTGAAGGATGCCCAGCAATTTCTGCGGCAAAAAACTTCAAGGTTGCTGTTTGTGTAGCGTATAGTGCAAATTATGAATTATTGGAATATATCCAGCAACTCTTGCTGCACGAATTCAGCATTGTTTCAGCTTTACGATTATTCAAGCTTCCTGGAATGGCTGACTCAATAATAAACGGCAGAATAATTGTCAGGACGAAAAAATTGTACTGCTTGAGCATTACTTCCAAACTAAACGTGGAAAATTATTTTTCCAAAGTTGGATTTTCAATTGCAAGAAAACAATCTAAATTTTCAGATGCGATTAGTATTTTGTCATTGGGCGAAAATGAAGCTCTTAATTGGTGGCATTTGCATTATGTTAAAATAGGAAAACAGTGGAAAAAAATTGACGAAAATAATATTCGTCAATTGTCTTAAAATCGCCCTGACCGGGAATTGCACCCGAGTCTCAACCGCACCGCAACCGCGAAATTTTCCGCCAACGCTTTTTTCGAAGAAAAAAGGGTTGTGACAGGGTTGAATCCTAACTACTAGACTATCAGGGCTTTTGTTGATTGCCTGTTAATTAATTTTTCAACTGAAGTTTTTTTAAAGCAGACCAGTCAATGCCCCGGTTATGTTGCCTGTGGGTAAGCTTTAAATAATTCGCTGGCATTACTTTAGAGGGCTTTGGAGTGGTTGAAAAAAAAGTTTTGAAGGCAATTTCTTCAAAGTCCAGCGACGAATTTTATTCTCCAGTGCCGAAAAATTTTGTGAAAGGAAAGACAAAATTCATTTTTGTCACTGGCTCTGTAATGAGCGGTTTAGGAAAGGGGATTTTCACTGCCTCTTTAGGCCGCCTGCTTGTGGACAGGGGATTGAAAGTCCGGCCAATGAAGCTTGAGGCTTACTTGAATGTTGATTCCGGGACAATAAACCCTTACAGGCATGGCGAGGTTTTTGTGCTTGATGACGGGACAGAGACTGACATGGACTTGGGGACTTACGAGCGTTTTTTGGACATTACTTTGGACAAGAACAGCTTTGTGACTTCCGGAAGGATTTACAAGAATGTCATTGAGAAGGAACGGCGCGGCGAATACTTGGGCCGTGACGTGCAGTTCATTCCTCACGTTACTGGAGAGGCAAAGCTTGCTGTCTTGAATCTTGCGGCTTCTTCAAAGGCAGACGTTGTGCTTGTTGAGATTGGGGGGACTGTCGGCGATTATGAAAACCTTTTTGCAATTGAGGCAATGCGCGAGCTTGCTTTCCAATTGGGCAAGGAAAACGTTTGCTTTGTCAACTTGACTTTTGTTTTAGAGCCAAAGCATGCCGGAGAATTCAAGAGCAAGGCCGCGCAATTGGGATTAAGAAAGCTTTTGGAACTTGGCATTACTCCGGACGTGATTGTCTGCCGTTCGCAAAACCAAATTCCTGAAAAAATCAAGGAAAAAATCAGCATGAATTCCGGAGTTCAAATGAACAGGGTTTTTGCATTGCCTGACATTGACAACATTTACAAGATCCCTTTGTTCTTGCGCAAGCAAGGCGTTGACGAGAAAATCCTTGAAGTTTTGGAATTGAGCAAAAAATTCAAGGCCAATGGAAGCAAGAGCCTGAAGTCTTGGACTGCAAAGAACTTGATTCCTGAAAGAAAGCCAGTTACTATTGGAATTGTCGGAAAGTACACTGGCTTGCATGACGCTTACATCAGCATTTTGAAGGCCTTGGAGCATTGTGCAGCAAAGTCAAAAACTCCTTTCAGGCTTGAATGGATTGAGTCTGCGAATTTGGAAAAGCCGGGCGGGGAAAATGCCTTGAAAAGAATTGACGGCATGATAATTCCCGGGGGCTTTGGAAGCCGCGGCGTTGAAGGAAAAATTAGCGCAGTAAAATTCGCGCGAGAGAAAAAAATCCCTTTTTTGGGATTGTGCTATGGCTTTCAAATGGCGGTCATTGAGCATGCAAGGAATGCCTGTGGCTTGAAGAACGCCAACACCACTGAGGTTGATGCAAAAACCCCAAGCCCTGTGATTTGCATTCTTCCAGAGCAGGACGAGATTGAAGACTTGGGCGGAACAATGCGCCTTGGCGGCTTTGATGTTTTGATAAGCCCTAAAACAATCGCGCATTCGCTTTACGGCTCTTTGAAGGCGCGCGAGCGCTTCAGGCACAGGTTTAACGTGAACACTGAATTCATTGGCGCTTTGGAAAAGAATGGAATGGTTTTTTCAGGCAAGGCTCCGAAAAAGCGGATAATGCAAATTTTAGAGCTTTCTAAAGAAGCCCATCCTTTTTTTGTGGCTTCGCAGTTCCATCCGGAATTGACTTCAAGGCCTTTGAAGCCAAACCCGCTGTTCCTTGGGTTTTACAGCGCGTGCAGGAAAAAGGCCGGGCTTTAGTTTTTTTCAGAAATTCTTGTTTATTCGGTTTATTTTCTCAAGGAATTCCCCGAATGCCTTTTTTGCTTCAGCGCGTTTTTCTTTTGAAACTTTTCCAGTCCTTGCAAGCATTGCAAACTCCAGCAGCGTTCCCTTGTATTCTGAAAGGTCTTTCATGGCGTTGTGTATTAAATTGAACAAAAACAGCGAGTCTTCCTGCGAGTACTTGCTTAATTTCGGGTCTTTCATCAATTTTTCAAAATTTTCCTTCATTTCCCTAAAGTTTTCTGAAAGTTCCTTGAATTTTTTCCTTCCTGCTTTTGTGATTGCGTAGACTTTCTTTTTCCTTCCTGTTTTTGCTTCAGTCTTGATTTGAACCAGTTTTTCTTTTTTCAATTCTTCCAGTGCCGGATATAATGCCCCAGCGGTTGGCTTCCACAAGTTCATGCTGTTTTCGCTGATTTTTTGCATCAGGAGATAGCCGTGCACTGGCTGCTCGTTCAATACTTTAAGGATGAAAAATTTTAATTGTCCTTTGAAAAAGTTGATGTTCATTTCATTCAGACCCCCTTAGCGCTTCAACCGGGTCAAGCTTTGCTGCCCTGCTTGCAGGATATGCCCCGGAGGCCATTCCGACAATCAATGAAAAGGCCATTGCCCCGATTACTAGCATTATGTCAAATTGCACGTCAAGCGCAAATCCGCTTGCGTTTGCTATTATTCCGACAAGGAACGCGAGCGCATACCCGATTATTATTCCAATTATTCCGCCCACCAGCCCGATGAATCCGGCCTCAAGCACAAAAATGCTCAGCACCAGCCCGTCGGTTGCCCCGATTGCCTTCATTACGCCGATTTCCTTTGTTCTTTCCATGACTGCCATTATCATAGTGTTCATTATTCCAATGCATCCTACAAGCAGTGAAATCGCGGCAATTCCTACAAGGAATAATTGGATGATTCCCAAAATGTTGTT
This sequence comes from Candidatus Iainarchaeum sp., assembly GCA_030649735.1. GTDB lineage: Archaea > Iainarchaeota > Iainarchaeia > Iainarchaeales > UBA10191 > UBA10191. Next base: position 101,565 of record JAUSFL010000008.1, read on the forward strand.
TATGCTTTCCAAAACCTGCTCGCTGGAAATTACAGTGAATTCTTTCTGGTTTTTTCCGTAATCGCGCTCAAAAATTTTCTGGATTTTTTCCTGCACTGCATTGATGTCTTCCTTGCTTTCTGCCCTGATCATTGCGAAGACAGGCTTTGTGTTCGGGTAAATTTGCTCGTAGCCTTTCTTAGTCATGAAAATTGCGGTGTTTGTGTTTGGCCCGCCGCCAAAGGAAGTGCTGGATTTTTTTGTTATTCCGACAACCCTGAAGGACTTTCCTTTAATTATTATCTTGTCCCTTACCCTGACTTCTTTTGGAAACATTGTCTTGCCGTGGGCAATGTTGTATCCTATCATTACTGCAAAAGTATCGCTTGGCTGAAGGCCTCGTCCATCGCCAACTTCCGCAAAGCCTGTTGCCTGGAATGCCTTGGCTTCTTTGGCGTCAACTGCATAGATTGAAATTCTCGCGTTTTCCCTTGCAAAACTGACTATTGCTGAATTCGTCAAGGGTGCGAGCACGTCAGAGACTTGGGGGATGCCTTTGATTTGTGAAAGCTCAGAGTCTGTCAATTGGGTTGTTGTTGTTGCGGCTGAATTTGAGCCGCCAAGGCTTGAAGATCCAGGCGCAATGAAAATAGTGTTTGCCCCCAATTTTTCAAACTGCTGGGTCACTGCATTGTTTAAGCCGCTGCCAAGGGAAATCAAGGTGACTATTGCAGCCACTCCAATGACAACGCCAATCAGCGTCAAATAGCTTCTTAGGCCTTGCCTTGAGAGATTCCTTAAGGCAACGCTGAATACTTCAAAATCCAGCATTCAATTTCACTTTTTCTTTTTCCTTCCAAAAATCAAGTACGCGATTCCAACAATCGCCAGGATGGCTATTAGATAAAGCGTCCATGGAGTTTGCTGGCTTGTTTGGCTTGCAATTTCTGCTGGAGTGTAAAGCATTACTGGAATTTTTTGCACTATTTCCTGCTCTTCGCCGAATTCGTTCTTGAATTTCATTGTGATTTCCAAGGTGTGCAGTCCAGCGTTTTCAGTGATTGGGACAGTCGCATTTAATGTCAGGTTGTCTGAATCGTCAGAGTTCAAGGTTCCAATGAAGAAATTGCCTTGCTTGAATGTTGCAAAGTCTGCCTTTGCGCTTAAAGTCAAGTACTTTGCTGTTCCAGTGCCTGTATTGAAAATGTCCACTGTTATTGCGGACTTTTGGCCTGCAGCAAGCAATGGCGTAATGTCTGAAATGCTTGCGCCAAGCTCTGCATTGTCCAAGACCTTGATTCCTACATATTCTGTCTGGGTGTATTTTGTCCTGTTTTCATCATAGAATGTCAAAGTCAATGGAATATAGTATGCTTTGGCAGTGGCGCTTGGGTTTATCATTAATGGAATTTGCGCGCTTGCTGTCTCGTCAATTTTCAATGACTTGATGTTGGAAAATGCCGCGCCTAAAGGCACAATGTCTCTTTCAACAATAATTCCTGTTGTTGTGACAGTCCTGTCTTCCGCCAATCCAATGCTGATGTTCAATGCATTGCTGTTTCCAGTGTTTTGCAGAATGAGCTGAAGGCTTGCTGTCTTTCCAATTTCAGCGCTTGTTGGGCTTGAGGAAACAACCATCAAGGCCGGCTTTCTTTTCAAGACGATTATTGAAATTGGAGTTGATTTTTCAATATTGCTGTTTTCTCCGGTTTCAATGTATAAAGTGTAGCTTCCGTCAGGAGTTTTTGGGTCTACAAGTATTTTATAGCTTACAAGGGCTGTTTGGTTTGCCAGCACATTCCCAAGGTTTTTTTGCGCTGCCTCCCCAATTGCTAACGAGAATGGAAATTCAGAGCCGCCCGCGCTTTTAAATTTCAAGTTGACAATTCCTTTCTCTGAGATTCCGTTCGAATTGTTGAAAACATGCGCCCAAAGAATTATTGTTCCCCCAGGGCTTGCCGGCGCAACATCATAGTTTGTTGAGGAAACCTCCAAGTTTCCTGCAACTGCAAGCGCCGCAAAAAACAGCACTCCCAAAATTACTGCAAAATTCTTGCTTATCACTTGTAATCCCTCCTGATTTTGGCTTCCTTGTGATTTCGGCCGCTCTCGCTTTTTTCAATTTGGCCGTCTTTAATATGAATTATCCTTTCCGCGCGCTCTGCAACGTAACGCTCGTGCGTTACAATAATTATTGTCTTGCCGTGCTTTTGATGCAAGTCATCAATCAATTCAAGGATTTTCGCGCCTGACTGCGAATCCAAATTTCCAGTCGGCTCGTCAGCCACTATGATGTCCGGGTTTGTCGCAAGCGCCCTTGCAATCGCGACTCTTTGCTTCTGTCCGCCTGAAAGCTCGTCAGGCCTGTGCTCCATCCTGTCGCCTAGTCCGACTTCCCTCAATATTTTTTCCGCTATTTTTTTCCTTTCTGAAATCGGGATTCCTTGAAACCATAATGGCAGCATGACATTTTCCAATGCTGAAAGCCTTTTCACAAGCTCAAAATTCTGGAAAATGAATCCAATTGTCCTTCCCCTTAAGACCGCTAGCTCTGAATCGTTCATTTCAGAAATTGGCTTTCCATTAATCAGGATTTCTCCAGTTGTCGGCCTTAAAAGCGCGCTTAATATGTCAAGCAGTGTTGTCTTTCCGCTTCCTGAATGGCCTGTTATTGAAATGAACTCTCCTTTCTTGATTTTCAAGTTGACTCCGCGCAATGCCGCGACTTCAGAGTCCCCCATCTTGTAAATTTTGAAGACATCCCTTGCCTCAATTGCCGGGAGCCCAATTTCTTTCCCCATTAAAACCAGCCGTTATGATGTATTGGTACTGATATATGCTTAAAAGCCTTCTCACGCAATCCTGAAAAAAACTAATTGCGTGAAAAACTGGTTTTAAAAAACTTTTCAAGCCTTAATTTCCTTCATGATTGACATTTTCTTGATTGGCCTGACTATTGTCGGCCTGATGGTTTTTGAGACTGTCTCTTCAATCGACAATGCAGTCGTGAATGCCGACGTGCTTAGGACAATGTCGCAAAAGGCCCGCAAGTGGTTTTTGCTTTGGGGCCTTTTGTTCGCGGTTTTTGTTGTTCGCGGAATACTGCCTTGGATTATTGTCTGGCTTTCAAACCCTTCATTGGGACCTGTTGGCGCATTGACTGCAACATTCAGCTCTGACCCTGTTGTTTTGGAGGCAATTGAACAGTCAAAGCCAGTTCTTTTGATGGCTGGCGGAGTCTTCCTGGTTTTTTTGTTCTTTCACTGGCTTTTCCTGGAGGACAAAAATTTTGGCCTGCCTCACGAAAGGCATGTGCAAAAATACAGCATTTGGTTCTTTGCAGTGGTTTCAGTGCTGCTTGCATTGATTGTGTGGTTTTCAATACAGCAGAATCCAATGATGGCTTTTGGCGCTGTTGTTGGAAGCACTGCCTTTTTCATAACTCACGGCTTTAAGGAAAATGCAGAACAGCAGGAAAAGAATTTGGTAAAGGGAAGCGCGCACTTGAGTGACTTCAGCAAAATAATGTATTTGGAAGTCATTGACACCACTTTTTCAATTGACGGGGTTGTCGGCGCTTTTGCCTTCACAATGTCTGTTCCTTTGATAATAGTTGGAAACGGCCTTGGGGCATTGGTTGTAAGGCATTTTACAATAAGCAACATTGAAAACGTGAAAAAGTACAAGTTTTTGAAAAATGGGGCAATGTACTCTATTTTCTTTTTGGGAACCATAATGCTTTTGGAAAGCTTTGGCGCGCACATTCCGTCATTCATTTCTCCAGTATTGACTTTTGGAATCATTGGATACTTTTTCTGGAAGTCAAAGAAAGAGCTTGACAAGAAAGACTGATTTTATTCCTTGAATTTTTCAAGGAAATTCCAGGCGAGAATTTTGTAAGCCAGCAAAGCTGCCTTTTGCTCGCTTTGCGTGCTTCCTGTAATCGGAGAGACTTCGTTGATGTCAAATCCCAGAAGTTTAATTTTGTTCTTTTTGCAATAGCTTATGACTGTGTAAAGCATTTCTTCCGCGCTTTGCAGGCTCAAGCCGTGCGGCAGTGGAGTTCCAGTGCCTGGCATTTCTGAAGCATCCAATGCGTCAACGTCAAAAGTAATGTACAAGTATGGGGTTTGGATTTGCTTGCAAATCTTTCCAAGCTGGTGCTTGCTTGGCCTGCATTTCCATAAAACATTCTCTTCATTTATCCACGCGCAGTCTTTCAATTCATTCTCATAATACTGCTCTGGCATTGTCGGGCAGTAGTAAATCCAGTTCTCAATGCTTGCTTCCTTGATGTACTCTATTTCTTCAGCCCCGATGTGGTCCCTGATTCCAACTTGAATTGCATTAAATCCCAGTTCTCTTGCATTGCGCATTATTGAAGCATGCGAAAACCTTTGGCAATCATATTCCTTGCGCAAATCCAAGTGCGCGTCAAACTGCAATACAGTTACGGTTTTCGGACTGTAAATTTCACTCATTGCCTTGAAAGCCCCGTTAGGTATTGAATGCTCTCCGCCAAAAAGCGCGAGCAATTTTCCATGCTCTAATGCATTCTTTGAAAAGTTTTGCACATCAGCAACCATTCCATCCATTGCCTTGCAGACTTTCTTTCCAGAAACTTTAGGATATGCCAAAATTCCTGCATTGTGAATTTTAACAAATTCAGTCAGGCTTTTTCCAAAAACAGGCAGTTCATACTCGATTTGATATGAAGCATCAATCAATGCCTTTGGGCCATTGCAGGTTCCCTTGCAGTAAGAAGCAGTCAAGTCAACGGCCACGCCCAATAATGCAACTTGCGCCTCATTGAATGACGGGTTTTTTTCATTGTCCAGGAAAGTCGCTTTTGCTTTTTTCAAAGTTCCGGAAAATTTCATTACTTTTCCTTCTTTTTCTCGGCTTGCCTTTTCTTCATTAAAGTGTCATAGAATTCGTTCTTCTTGTCAAACAGTCTCTTGTGCTCGCGTGGCTTGCATTCTTCAAGCACATAGCCCACAAGCAATGGAGCAATTACGCTGTATTCCCCCCAAATTTGCACAAGGCCTTTAGTGGCGTCCTTGTATTTTCCCCAAGTGACTGCCTCGGAAAAAGTGCAGCCGCTTAAGCCGCCGTCTCTCTCAAATGCAGTGGTAACTTGAATTCCGCGGTCTGCTCCTTCAAAATTCACTCCTAAAATCTGGTTTAGTGTTGGAGCAAGGGTCTGGATCCAGTTCTTTGGGCCTCCGCCGCCCAATTCAAAAAACCCTAATTGCGGGCTGTTGAAAACAATTGACGCGCCTTCAAGCATGCTTCTTGAAGGGCTCATGTCAACATTAAAGCCGTCGGCAAACAAGTCTGCATTGTTCATTCCAATCGAATGGTTTGATTCAGAATCCAAAAACAATGGAACTCCATGTTTTGCCGCTGCAGCAACCCAGGAATTCTCTGGCTTTGGCGCATTCTCCAAAATGTACTTTCCCCACGCATTGCAGTAATCAGCGCTGGAGCGGATTTGGTCAGGCTTTAAGGTTTTTGCAAACTTCCTGAAAATCTCGTCTTGGTCCATTAAAGTCTCTTCCATTCGAATGTTAATGTCATAAATTCTAGTGGTTCCGTCAGCGTCCATTGCATTATCGTCAACTTTTGGACTGCCTTGCACTACTGGCAGGTCAAAGGCAAAATGCCCGTCATGGTACACTTGCGCTCCAGTAGAGCAAATTGCGTCAACAAATCCTGCATTAATCAAGTCAATAATGTAGCCGCCCATGCCGCCTACAGGCCCTGCGCCTGAAACTCCAAGCCATACAGTGTCTCCAGAATCAACCATGTACTTGAACAGTTTTGCGCCTGCAAAAACATTCCTTGCTTCAAAGCAAGTAGCGCCAAAGTTTTCAATAATGTCTGCAATTCCTGCCTTTGGCTTCCAATGCACTGGCTCTATCTTCCTGCCTTGCATGAACTTGCTGTGCTTCCAGTCAGAGTGCTTCATAAAGCATTCTAGAAGCATAAAGCCTTTAAAACTTACAATTAGCAAGCCTGCTTTGGAAACCAATAGTCTTTATTACCAGCTTGAACTAATTCTTTCAAATGACAAACCTTGTCTTAAGCGCTTGCCTTCTTTTGTTTTTGGCATTGCTGGCCACCGGCTGTATTGAAAGCAATGAAAGCGGCAAGTATTTTGAAATAGTCCTGCAAGACCCTTACTGTAATGGCTCTGCCTGCTTTGACGAACTGCTTTTTTTGGAAGACGGGCTTGTTTTGAAAAAGCAGCAAATCCAAGGCAATGATTACACAGTTTCCTTCTGCCAAACCACGCCGTCAGAATTCAATTCATTGCTTTCTGAAATCGCCAAAGGCTTGAAAGCAAGCAGGTTTGAAGAATGCAATTCTTGTGCAAAATACCATTTGTTCTACAATGACGGCAAAGAATCAAAATACTCTAGCGTTAAGGCCGAGTCAGCGGCTTTTGAAAAGCAAGTCTTTGCAAAAGCGCAAAAGCTTTGCGCAATGCCATCAAATGCAGAATTATTTCATGTTATCTCCGGCAAAGGCAATTCTTTCAAAGACTATCACGTTTTCTCCAATGGAATTGTTGTTTTTGAAAAGTTCGGAATGAAAGACGGCGAACTCTTGGAGTCAAAGGTTTCAATGCTCAAGGCAGGAGAATTTGAAGAATTGAAAAAGCAAATTCCTGCAAAATCTTTCGAGACCGAAACTTTAGACAATTGCCCTGCCAATGGATTCTTTTACGGTTTTGTTGAAGCAAAGCTTAGCGATAATTATGATTATGCTTTCACTTGCGGGGACAGCACGCCTAAAGGAATCGCATTCCAGAATCTTGCGGGGCGGTTTTCTTGAAAGAAAAATTTTTCACTGCATTGGCATTGATTTTTGCAGCGGGCTTTGCAAGCGCGATAGTGATAATTCCGCCAGTTGTTTATGTTGCGACAATTTCAATTCTTTCAATAATATTCAACATGATTGCCGGGTTTTTCTGCTGGCTGGCAATTCAAGGAATTGCCTCGAAAACAGTTTTTGGCAAAAAGCTTGACTCTGTCTTGGAAACAGCAATTCCAGTTTTTGGAAAAATTCTTTTTGCACTCTTGCTTACTGTAGTCTTTTCCTTCTTTTTTTCGCCTTCAGGCATTCAAGAAATCCTGCTTGCTTCAGCAGCAATTACTCTAGTGTTTTTTCTGGCATTACTTTTGTCAAACTATAGGCAAATCAGAAACTCTCCAGAAAAAGGCAGGAAGCAATTCCCCAGCATTGCTGTTTCAAGCATTCTGGTTTTTGCAATAGTTTCAGCGTCAATTTTCTTCTCAGTCACTTTTGCTCCAATAAGCCAAGCCCAAAGGCCATTGCTTGATGATTCTGCATTTGGAGTTTCAAAATCACAATCAGCTCCTGCTGAATCAATCTCTAGGCCTTCAACAGATTCAGAAAAAAATTATTTAACGAATGAATTGTGGCTTGTTCCTTCAAGCATTGAAGCCTGCAAGCTTTCAGTCAATGGCATAGAACAATTCTCTTTTACTCCTTCAAAGAATTGCTTTGAAAGAACCGCGAGCGGATTTGAAAAGACATTTTGCCCAATAAAAATCACTCCAGCGCTTTTCGAAAGCCTTGGCGAAACCATGGAGCTTTCTGCTTCTGGAAGCTGTTCTGGAAAGCTTTCAGCAAAAATCTCCAACAACCAGTTTGAGGTTTTGGGTAATGAATGAAAAAGCCACACCAGATGCAATTATGGCCCGCGAAGAGCGAAGAGTTTTTGCAGGGAATTGGAAGCCTTGGGCAATGAATGAAAGTATAATGGCGGAGATTTTTCAAGCAGCCAAAGCGCAGGAGCTTTTTGCAGGAAAAACAATTGTTTTTGAAAAGAACGAAAACTCTACTTTAGGCCAGAAAGTGAAGCCTTGCAGCACTGAATTCTTTGAACTGCTTTTCAACAGGGATTACTGGCAATTCCATGCAAGCCTTGGGCTTTCAGGAATTCCGTTCAAAAGCAATTACGCAAGCTTTGTTTCCAGCGAGCTCTTGTTCTGCAAAAACACTGAAAGAAGATTTCTTGACATTGTTGGATTTGAAAAAGAGTTCAGAATTTCCAAGGCGGGGCAAATCATTGAGGCAACGCCAATCAGCTTGGCAAATATGATGTTTGCAATTGCAATGCCTTTCGAGCTCGCGCGCAATTCAGCAAGCGTTTCAATTTCCGCATTCAAGATTAATTCAATGCTTGATTCTTTCGAAAGGCATTTCCAGGATTCAATGCACTTTTGGGAGCAAAACCAGGTTCCGCAAAACCCTGCAGAAATTGCAAAGCAAGCCATTGAAGGCGCGTTGCAGTCAATGAATTATTCCCTTGCATCCTCTATTGCGGCTTCCCTTAAAATTGGCTTGAAGAACTGCTTTGCGACAAAAAACAGCATTTTGGAAAACGCGATCGCTTCAGCGAATTCAAAATCTTTTGAAGAAACCTCAAGCGAGTTCGGGTTTTTCTCGCTGACTCCTTACGATGTTTCAATGCCTTTTCTTTCAGAAAGCAAGGAAGTTTTTGGGCTCTTGAAACAACTTCCAGCCCCTAAAGGAAAGCATTACCTCCTGCGCGAAAACTCAAGGCTTTGCGCTGCAATGCACTTGTCAGTTCTCCGCAATTGCTTTCTGCAAACAGCAAAGCGCACAATAATTGACGACCTTGCATTTTACCTAAAGCCTTCAGAGCTTTCGCTTGCTTTCTCCAATACCGCAAGCGCGAGAAAGCTTTGCCTTGAAAGGAAAGAAAAGCACTTGCTGGATTCTAAAGAGCTATTACCGAAAAGAATCGCATTCTTTGAAGGCAAGGCATTCTTTGAAGGAATTAAGGAAAGCAGCGAAATTTCCGGGTTGGGTGTTGGCGCGCAAAAGACAGCAAAAGGCAGGCTTGTTTTTGTCAAAGGCCCTGAAGACTTTGAGAAAGTCAAAAAAGGAGACATTATTTTCAGCAAAAACTTTTCCCCAGAGCTTGTAGTGTTCTACAGCAAATGCTCTGCTGTATTGAGCGAGAATGGAAGCATGCTTTCGCATAGCGCGATTGTCGCGCGCGAGCAAGACTTGCCGTGCATTGTGCAATTGAAAGGCTTGCAGTTATTGAAGGAAAACTCAATTGTGGAAATTAACGGAAAAACAGGAAAAGTCAAAACCCAGTAGGCGCTTTAAGCTGCAAAAAGCTTATTTATCTGGAAAACTTAATTCTTTCATGGAATTGCTCACAAAGCTTTTTGAAATAAGGCTTGCTAAAAGCGCAAGCCTTCAAGACTTGATTGAAACTTATTTTTCAAAAAATCTCGCGCGTAATGAAACAAGGCTTCGCTATTTCATTGTCTCGTCAGGAAAGAAAAGCCTGAAAGTCGAGGCAACATTTTTGAGGGAGTGAAATTCTTTGGAAGAAAAATTCATTGCAGTCCACGTTGTTCCCACCGGAATTGGAGCAAGCATTGGCGGTTTTGTCGGAGACGCTGTTCCAGCAAACAACTTATTGGCAAGCGTTTGCGACAATTTGATAATGCACCCTAATGTCGTGAATGGCGTTGCATTGAATCTCATGCGCGAAAACTGTTATTACGTTGAAGGGTTTTTCCTTGATTCTTTCTTTCTAGAAAAAATCGCATTAAGGCAGGTATTCTCCAACAAAATTGGAATAGTCCTGGATTCTGGCTGCAAGGACAAGGAAGCATTGGACTTGGCAATGAACACTATTGACGCAATCCGCACAAACAAGGGAATTCAAGTCATTGACATTTTGGAAACTGAAAAAGCCGTTGGCGGAAAATCACTCCGCACTAAATCCGGCGCCTTTTTGGGAACAGTCGCAAATGCAGAAGCATTCATCAAGCCAGCGCTAAAGCTTAAAGAGAAAGGCGCTTCAGCAATTGCTTTGGCAACTTACATTACAGTTGAAGAAAAATACCTTTCGCTTTACTTTAAGGGAAAAGGCCCAAACCCTTACGGCGGCCTTGAAGCATTGATTTCTCACGCGACTTCATTCAAAACGCGCCTGCCTTGCGCTCACGCTCCGTTGGTTTCAACAAAGGAAATAAAGCGTTTCATGTTTGCAGGAATCGTGGACCCGCGTGCCGCGGCAGAAGCAATAGGTCCTGCATACTTGGGCTGTGTTCTTCAAGGCCTTAGGAAAGCCCCGCAGGCAATTCCAAAATTCAAGGCAGAAGACACTGACATAAAGCTTGAGAACATCAGTGCTTTAGTGTGCCCTGCAGAAGCAATGGGCGGAATTCCAATGCTCGCGTGCGAAAAAAAAGGCATTCCAATAATTGGCGTGAAAGAAAACAAGACAGTGCTTAAAGTCTCGGCAAAATCGCTTGGCTTGAAGAACGCAGTAATAGTCGACAATTACTTGGAAGCAGCAGGAGTTCTTGCTGCATTAAAGGAAGGCATTGACATAAAGTCAGTCCGCAGGCCTTTCCCGAAACTCGCATTCCACAAAAAATGAAATTCTCGTCTCCCAACTCTCAAGAGCGGGTGTGAAGCCATAATTGACTATTTTTTTGTCGGGAGCGGCAAAGAGATTTTCATTTGTTTTTCAGTCACCACTTTGCCAAAAAAGTCATAGCCCGCAATGCTCAAAACTTGTTCTCCTGCCACAAATACGTTTGAATAGCCATAAACGCAAAATGTTCCAGTGCCGTGTTCAATCCAGCTCTTTGCAGGATTTCCTTCCAAGTTCACTATTCCAACTCCATCCGTGACTTCTTTGCCGCCTACATTGATTGGGAGCTTTTGTAGATTTGCTGGCAAATTTCCATCGTTCACAAAGTTTACGCATGCATTTTGCAGCGCATTTCCCCAGTATTCAGAATAGAACCATTTAGGTCCTATTTTTTCAATCCTGACATTGGCGTCTGATACTATCAAGTCTTTTTCAAATATCACGACATCATCATCTTTCATAATTATTTTGTATGTTCCGGCTGGCGGAATAGCATACTTGCCATCAGTCATAGTCATTGAACTATAATCGCAAGAACCTGCAGAAGTGCTAGATTCATCCATTATGTTCCCTTCAGGATCTATCAAACTTACCCCAAATCTTTCAAAATTCTGTTTGGATGTTTTAGTCGAGCAATACTTAATTATCATAAGGACATAGCTATCGCCACCAATAATATTCCAGCTAGTGAGTTCAACTGTGGGCCTTGGTTCTTCTATGGGCTTGGAAGGCTCAACAGATCCGTCGGGCAAGGCTGCAGGCTCAAGCCCTGATGTAGGTTGGTTAGTTGTTTCAGGCCCTGTCTGATTGGCTTTGTTGCCCGCATTTTGCGATGCGCAGCCGCTGATAAAAAGAATGCCAATAAATAGAATCAGCAATGAAAAATGGTTCGCTTTGTTTTGAACGAATTCTAATTTCATACTGGTATAATCATTCGAGAGTATATTAATTTTGGCTTTTCCTGTTTGAATTATCGCTCAAATGAGTTTGCTTGTTTAATCTAGCGATAACCATTAGCCATTAGAACAGATTTGTAATTGCTGGTGTATTCCCGCCGCCCAACTTCCGGCTGGGAGTGTAAATCTGGGGGGTATTTAAATTATTTGAAGTTATTTTTTTTGTGCCTAAAAGAATTTTCAAGAAACCAACAAAATTGCGCGGCGAAAGAGCCATTAAGAAAAGCCATCTGAGGATTCTTGCCGACTTGGATCGGGCCAAAGGCAAGCAGGACATTAAACAAATTGTTTCCAACTGGATGCGCAACAAGACTGCTGAGCAAAGGCAATTGCTGCAAAAATTAGAGCGGGAAAGAGTCGCAAAGGGCAAACGTTCTCGTGAAGAAGGAGCAAGGCTTGCTAAAGAAATTGACCAATTATACACTTTAGGAAAACAAGCAGGGCTCATGGTTTTTGGAATTGGCGGCACACTAAGCAGAATCCATTACGGCAACAGGCTTAATGCCTTAATAAGCTACAGGAACAATTGTGCAACCTTAATTTCAGCGTTAGAACTAATTAAAGAGAAAAAACTGGCTTACTCTGGCATGCTTTCCAAGGAAGAAAGAATACGATATTTTAGAGACTTGCCAATGCCGCCGCAAGCCGAACTTGAAATGCTTGAAGAGTATTTGGGAGCAGTTCAAAAAATAGTTGAAATGACTGAAAGAGAACCAGAATCCAAACAATGGGATCAACTGACTATTGCTTTGAATACTTGCCTATTAGCATTGTCAAAAAAACACGGGGTCTGATAATAAGTTTCCCGCCTCCCAGATTTGCACTGGGGACCTTCCGGTTCCCGCGCCCAGTCCATTTTGGAAAGGGCCAAAGGCATCAGAAAAATTTCTGACGTTCTAATTCTACAGCCGGACGCTCTAACTAACTGAGCTAAGGCAGGGTTTTCAAATTGAAAACTGCTGACAAAAGAGTGTGAAGAATTGCTTTTAATTCTTGGCTTTTTTCAAGTGATGCTTGAATGACTCAAACATTAAAGGGAACAGGAAACTCACCCAAAAGCCCATTATTGCCAGGACAATGAATTTTTGGTCAGGGCTTCCTTGCCTGCTGGCAAAGTACAAGACTCCAATTCCAACAAACCCCAAAAACTTTCTTTTCAGGCTTTTGCCAGACTGTTCAAACCGCAATTCCTTCCACAGGCTATATCCCGCAAAATAGCCTATCACTACTGCCGCAAGGACAAACTCCTGCAAAAACAGCACAATAAGGAAAGACGCTGCAATGAAAGAGAAAAGCAAGAGCTCTTCCCTAATCTTTGAAAGCCGGAAGTGCATGTGCTCGGTTTTTTTCCTGAACCACAAGTTGAATTTTCCCACTAAAAGGCCCAAAACCAGTCCTGCAATGACATCGCTCAAGAAATGCGCGCCCAAGTAAATTCTTGAAAAAGCAACCGCTAAAGCGCCAGTGAAAACCAGGATTTTCCAGTTTTTTTCAAGGCCGTTTTCCAAGTAAGCGAAAACAGCGCCCGCTAGGGTTGAATGGCCTGAAGGAAAAGAATAGTCTGTGCGAACATGGCTCTCGAGGCCATTAATGCCCGCGTTGTAAAAGCTTGGCCTTAATCTTTTGAAAGCGTTCTTTAATCCTTCAGAAACAACCGCGGCAAAGACAATCAGGCTGATGAAGTAAAAGCTTTCCTTTTCCTTTTTGCTCCAGTAAAGCCATGCCGCAATGAACATTATTCCGGCAGAGCTGAAGACAAAGCTCGCGCCTTTCATTAGCAAAGTGAATGCTGGATTAATCCAGGACTGGACTGCCAGAGAGAACGCAATGTCAAATGGAAGAATGCTTTCAAACAATATAATTCACCTAATTGGCGCTCCAGTATTTTTGGAATTCTTCCTCAAATTTTCCGGCAAGCGCTGAGTCATTGACAATCAATAAATTCTCTGCGTTTCCAGAATCAGCGTTTTGCGTGTAATTAAAGCTTCCGGTGCTGAATTCAACCCCGTCAATTATTGAGACCTTGTTGTGCAATATGTGGTTGCCTGGAAGATTGACTCGCTTCAGGATTATTCCATTTTCAAGCAAAAACTCGTCCTTTGCGTCCTTTAATCCGGCCTGTGAATTGTCTATCAAGACTTTCACTTCAATTCCGCGGTTTTTCGCGTCAATTAATGCCTGCGCGATTTCTTCTTTGGTGAAAGAGTAAATCATCACGTGAATGCTTTTCTTTGAAGCAGCGTAAAAATCAACCAGCTTTTGCGAACAGTCATCTTGCGGGCAAAAATAAACTTTTGCATTTTTTGAGTCAATTGTTCCCGCGGACGATTGGACCGCAAATGCTGTTGGGGAATAAATGTCCGGCAAAAGAAAAGGAATGATTGCCCCAATCGCAAAGCCCAAAATAACCAAGAGAATTATTGCGTTGAATTTCATTTTTTGACACCGTGAATTATTGTTCCCGGGTTTTTCCCGCAAGTTATTTCCCTAATGATTCCTTTCCTTCCCTTGCAGATAATGCAGTCAATTCCTTCAAGCGCCACTTTTTTCGCGGCTGAAACCTTTGTCAGGAAGCCTCCACGGCCCCTGGCTGAAGCGCCGCCGGCATTAATTCCCTTTAAGTCTTCAATGTTTTTAACTTCTTTCACAAACTTTGCGTCCTTGTTGGCTTTCGGGTTTTCCAAAAAAATGCCTTCAACGTCAGTAGCCAAAACCAGCATGCTTGCCTTGCAGTGGCTTGCAACCAATGCCGATAGGGAGTCATTGTCTGAAAATTCCTTTTTCACTTTCAATTCCCTGGTGCTTACTGAATCATTCTCGTTGATTATTGGGAGAACATTCAGGCTGAAAAGCTTTTCCAAAGTGCTTTTCAAGTTTTGCAGCTGTTCCTTGTTTGAAAAGTTTTCCTGCGTCAAGAGCAATTGCGCGATTGTTTGATTGTATTTTGAGAATTCCCTTTCATAATTTTTCATCAGGATGCTTTGGCCAATTGCAGCGCACGCCTGCTGTTCTTCCAGCTTCAGGCCATTATTGTCAAGCCCCAGCTTTTCCAGGCCCAATCCAATCGAGCCGCTTGTCACAATCGCGAACTCAAATCCTTTCTTCTTGAATTCCATGATGTCTTTCGCAAAATCAGCAATCAGGCTTTTGTCGAGCCTGCCGTTTTTCATTATGGCATTGGTGCCAATCTTGACAATAATTCTCTTTCCCATCAAAAAGCCTTATTTTAGAATTAGAAGCAAAAGGCTTAAATCATTGTTTTAAATTCTGCGGGTTTTAATTGCATTCAATCATTCGCCAGAAAGCTTAATTCAATGTTTTTTTCAACAGCATTGTTTTCAGCAAGTTTGCCCTAAGTATTTTGCGACTTCCTGCAGGTCTTGAATGTTCACGCCATTATTTCCAGCAACGTCTGCAGGATCGCCTGCAGGGTTTCCTAAGCGTATTGCGACAAAAACCAAGTCAAAAACATTGACTTTCTTGTCTCCAGTCAAGTCATAGCAGTTTGCAATCTGGATCTCATAAGTTATGTAAAGGGCAGGCCGCTTTGAGGCGTTTGCATATTCTTTGGTTGCCGTGCTGTCCTTGCGTGTTCCAGTGGTTGCAGAGTACATTTCAAGCACAAAGCCCTCATACTTTCCATTTTGTGCGCGTATATCAGTTATGGCTTGGGCAATGTTTGTTGAATTGTAATCGCCCGCGGCTTTTGCGAAATGAATTTTTCCCACGGCTGTTCCTGAATAAGTCGAGGCAAGGTCTCCTGAAGAAAACCTGCCCGGAAGGCCTGACCATGCATATCTTGGCTTTGACCCGGCAATGTTGTCTTTTCTTGCCCATGATGTTCCATGGTACTGGTCGTAATAGTTTACGCCAGAGCCTTCCACCCAAATGATTCCATCATTTGGGGGCAGAGTTTTCGCCAGATAAATTGGAATGTCTCCTGCTTGGTCAAAATCTGACGAGATTGAATAAAGGCTTATGCGCGAGTCAATTATTTTTGCGCCTGAAGGAATTCCTGAAAGGTCAAACCAGTAAAGCCCTGTGTCGTCCTTGTACCTGTACTGCATGTTTGTTGCTGAACCTCTCTCGTAATAAGAGGCGTTTTCACTGTTGTCAAAAAGGCTCGTGTCCTTGGCGCCAGTGTAATTGATTATTCCTAATTTGGGGACTGGCTGGCCGTACTGCAGCTTTACTCTTGCAAGATTCAATTCGTTCACTGCCTTGACTGTAATTGTTATGTTTTGGGAAGCAGTGCCGCCCTTGCCGTCGCTTGCTGAAAAAACTAAATTGTATGCTCCTGCTGCAGAGTAGGATGGCGTCCAGGAAAAAGCGCCAGTGTTCTCGTCAAAAATCGAGCCTTGCGTGGCTCCGGAAACCGAGTAATGGATTGCATCATCAATGTCCGGGTCTAAAGCAGAAAGTTGCAAGTCCAGGGTTTGGCCTTCGTAAATGTTTTGGTCCAAAATTGCTTCAAGTGTTGGCGAAGTGTTTGCTTTTGTGGAAGCGCTTGCGGACGAAGATTTTGATGATTCATTGCCGCTTGTGTCATAAGCCGAAATACTGTAATTATACCTTGTGGAAGAGTTCAACCCAGTGTCAAGATAATAATCCATTGTCGTGAATGCTACCGGACTGCTGTTCCTGTAAACAGTGTAGCCCAAAATGCCTTCAGTCGCATTATCTGCCGTGGGACTCCATTTCAAGGCTATTCTAGTGGAGGCAATTGTCATTGCATTAAGGCCTGCCGGAATGCTTGGCGCCTGCAAGTCATAGCCTACTTCAAAGGCTCCAATGTCAGGCCCGCTTCCAGAATAATTGTCATTGATTCCCAAAAGCCTTGACGCCGCATTAATGGCAGGCGAGCTTGAGTTTGGAACAGCAAAGTAAGTCCCGTTTGTTTGGCCAGGGATTGCCGGATTGTCAGTTGCGGTTAGGCCATTTATGCGGCGAATGTCCCATTGCGGGCTTGCGTAAATTCCGTGCGGTTCTTCAGGAATTGTCAATTGGTCAGGGCAAGTGTAGTTTATGTCAGGGTTTGCTGTCCAGCTTTTGAATGCTTCAAAGCTCGTGAAATACCTGGAGTCGTCTTCTCCCGGAATTCCATTATGGTTTGTGAAGCCCCACTTGAATATTGTGTCCTGGCCGGGCGTAAGCGTTGAAGACCACATCAAGTCATTGTCAAAATTGTGGTTTGTGTGAAAATACTCGCATGGGTAATTCGAGGCAATGTCTGTTCCGTAAACCCTGTTGAAAGAATTCACAATGTTGTTCCTTAGCACAATGTTCTTGCTTTTTGCAGGAGTCCCCCTGTAAATTGCAGAGTATGTCCAAGAGCCCGGACTGCCCTCCTGGATTGAATTCTGGTAAAGTAAAATGTTCCTTGTTTGGCCTTCAACGCCAGTGTGGAGCTTTAGGGCATTCTCCAAGTAGCCAGTGATGTAGTTTCTCACGACAAAGTAAGGCCCTGGATAAAGCGGGGCAAAAGAAAGCGCGTTCTGGCATCTGCCCAGAATATTGCCGAAAATCCTTCCATTAGACATGTGGCCGTCGGTTTCAATGCAGTCGTCCGAAAGCCAGTAAATCAAGTTGTTGTAAATGTCCAATTCCCTGTTTGGCCAAGTGGCCAGAACATTCGGGTCGTTTTCATTCAGTATTGGCGCCATGCCTTCGTCCCCGCCTGGCGAAATGCCGTCGGCAACACCAGTAATGACATTGTTCCTTATTGTAGTGTAGCCACCGACCCCATAATTTTGTTTTATGCCGTAATAAGTCTGCCTTTCTGCCCCGTTAACAATTTCAAACTGGCCGTGATCAAGGTCTGCAATGTAATTTCCTAGCAAGAGGTTTCCTCCAACTGCCTTGCCTAATGGGGATTCTTCAGAATGCGTAATCGTGATCAAGCCTTCCCCGGCTGGCGCGCCCAAATAATCTGTCAGCCTGTTATTGACTAGGTCAATATAGTTTCCGCCGCGAATGCCAATTGGCGACGCGCTCTCGACATTCAAGCCGTAAAATGTGAGGTAAGAAGAGCCGCTCACGTAAATTTGGCCATGAATGGTTGCACGGTCAAGTGAATCATAGCTTGTGAATGCAGCTCTTGATGATTCTGAAAAGCGCTTGTTGCTCAAAGAAAACCCGCTGTAAATGCCCGGTTTTAACAGCACGCGGTCGCCGGCCTGCAGATTGCTTGCTGCAAAATTAAGTTCAGAATCATTTGAAACAATGACTGTCCTGACTGCAGCAGGCAGGCTCCATTCTGGCTTTGTCAAGAATGCGGCAGTGCCTTGATCAACCATGTTGCCGCCCGCGTCAAAAATATCAATTCTCACGTCATAACTGGTGTTTTCCGAAAGATTGAAAATGCTTGTCGCAAGGTTTGATGCGTCATACCTTACGAGCGGATTCACTTCAATGTAAGAGCCGGAATTGTGCGGCTTTATGTAAGCTCTTCCTGTTTCATTGTTGTTCAGCGTGCCGAGTGAAACATTGATTCCGCCGGAAATGTAATTGCCGTACGCGTCAATTTTGCTGATTGCCTGCCCTGACGCTAAATTGCCGGCTGCCAGAACAAGAGTTAAAGCTGTGAGACAGGCAAACATCAAATGATTAAGGCATGGGCGTGATTTTTGCATGAGAAACCGATTATAGGAAAAGAATTCTTTTAAATAAAAAGTTATGCGCTTTAGCGTAATTTTCAGAATAATTGGGGCTGCACGGATTTGAACCGTGGTTTTACGCTCCCTAAGCGTAGGTCCTAACCAGGCTAGACTACAGCCCCAAAGTTTCCGTCATTTAATAAAAATTGGCCTCAGTTTGCCCATCTCTCTTCATTCCCGAAGGTTGGAGTCATCGTCAGTTCATCATCGGCCAATAGATTGAATGATGCAAAAGGATTTTAATGTTTTAGAGACAACAGATTGTTTATTGTTTTGGCTCTTGGCTTGTTTTTTTCCATTATTTGTTCTTTTTTTGGCCTTTTGTTTTTTCGTAATAGAACACGCCAATGCCCACAATTGCAACAATCGCTATGACTGCAATTAAAGGCAGCATTCCGCCAAGAGCGTCTTCCTTGTACAATCCTGTTATTTTTGCTTCCTCGCAGGTTTTAATGTATTCCTGAGCGTAAGGCAGGCCAGGGCTCAATAAGAGAACCTGCTGCATTGCCTTTTCTGCTGTAGCGCAGTCTTTTTTGAAGAATGCTTGCACTCCTTCCTGGAATTTTGTTCCGACAATGCTCTGCTCGTTTTTCACGTTTATTTGATTCATGAATTCTTTTGCAAGGTTTATTGGCATTATGAAGTTGATGTTTTGCACTTTGTCAGAGCCGAAAGTCGCAAGGCCTATCACTTCTCCTTTATCGTTAAAGACTGGTCCGCCGCTGTTTCCGTGATTGATTGCGGCATCAGTCTGGATGACTTCAACTCCATTGGTCATTGTTCTTCTTGCGCTTACGATTCCTGAAGTGACTGTCGGCTCTATTGTCTGCTGGTTGTCGAATAATATGTCAACGTTTGTTCCGGGATATCCTATTACAAAAATCTGTTCTCCTGTTGAAAGCTGGTCTGAATCGCCAAGCTTTAATGCCGGAAGATTTTTTTGGTTTACTTTAAGGATTGCAATGTCTTTTCCCCAGGAAATTGTTTCTGCCTTTTCGTCAATCATGTTTCCTTTGACTTTAATGTCTGCGTTCCAGGCAACATTTACAAGAATTTGCCCTGGCAATAAAATGCCGGGGTTTGCGTAATTGTCTATTTTCAGTCCGGTTATTGAACTGTTTTTTTCAATATAGCTTATGAATTTTGCCATCAAGGCGTCAATTATTCTCTGCTTTTCTGCAGCGCTGAAATTATACCGCGATGCAACATCCTGGTAAATTTCATCCTGTGCCTGCGCAAGCAAGCCGTTGTAAATCTTGTTTGCTGCTTCGCTTTCTGAAACAAAAACAACATGCGCGTTTGTCATGATGTATCCGTCAGGGTTTATCACAAAGCCGGTTCCTGACATTCCGGTCTTTACTGTTTTGTCAATTCTTTTAGCGCTTGCTCCTTCTTTTGGGACGAATTCCAGGCTTTCAATGACTTGCACTGTGCCTTCATTGCCCTGCAATAATGCTTTTGCCGGCTGTTTGCCAGTTTTTTCATTGAGTTGGCTTCCTGTTCTAGTGTATGTTAAAAGAATTCCAGCCACATTTATGACAAAAGCGTTATTGTTTGAGAATGAAATTGGAAAATTGTCTGTTCTTAGATCTTGGGCAATATTGTTCATTGTTATATTTTTGTAATTTACTGTCAGCGTTGTTGCAGTTACTGAATAAATTCCAGAATAAACATAAGTTTGCCCGAGGGCCGGATAGTTCTCTCCACCACTAAAAGTTCCATCACTATTGTAAGTAATGCTTGCTGAATACGCGCCAAGGTTTTGGATTGTTCCAGAACTCTGCCAGCTGCCTAAAATTAATTGTTGTGGAGTGTACTGTGTTCCTCCAGTGCCTGGTTGGCTTGGAGTGTTGCCCAGAGGTTGCGCTCCAGGCGCTATGATATCATAATCTGGATAGCTGATTGTTCCTGTTATTTCAGTAGCCACTATCATTATTCCTGGCTCGTAAAATTGCTTTGTTTGCTGGATGATATTTGGCTCTTTTTCAGGCCATTTCAAGGTATAACCAAAAGCCAGTGCAGATAATAGAATGAACAGAATAATGATTGACAATTTTCTCATGAAATGCCCCCTTGTTGTTTTTAAATAGGATTGGGTTATTTTTAAACATATCTGTTAATTTTAAGCGCTTGCAATAAGCTGGCAGAATTATGTGCATTTTGTCGGCCAATATTTTTTGGCTTTCTTCAAAAGGCTTTTGAGACTGGAGGAGAGTTTTGCTACTCTTCCTTTTTGGCCTTTGCTTTTTTCATGCCTGGAATTTTCAAGTTGATTGTGGAATAATCAACGTACAAGCCGGCTTCTTTCATGGTTTTCTTTAACGCGTAGACTTTGCAGAATTCAATGAGCTCATTCTTTTCCTTGGGCTGCATTCCTTCAATTTCGCAAATTTCTTTTATTACGCGGTTTATTTTGCCCGAATTCACTGTTTCAATCAATAATGCAATGTTTTCTGCCTTTTTGCCGGCTTCAATTTCCTTTAATGCCTCGTCAAGCTTTTTCAAATCAGCAATCTTGCGCAAGTTGTCCTCGATTTTCTTGTCGAGCGAAATCCCAAGCGATGCAAGGAATTGCATTACAGTGCGCGAGTCAGTCGTTGGCTCTATCTTCAGTTTTTTTATCGCGACCCAGTCTTCATAGTTTGCAATCAATTGAATATATTTTTCGTCAGGCATTTCTCTACTCACCTTTTCCATTAAATGTTGAAAGTGTTTTTTAAAAGCTCGCTATAGTTGATGCTTTCAGCGCTTAAGACTTTTGCCTTGAATTTTTTTGGAATTTTTCCAACTATTTCTTTAGCTTGGGTGTTTGACTTTGCAATCACAATGGCTTTTCCATCGTCTGCCACGTGAGCCCTTAAAACTTCCTCCAATGCCATCAAATCATACTGGAGCTTTCTTTTTTCCAAATCCTTAATTCCTTTCATGCCTATCTTGAATTTTTTCAATTCCTTGAAAGTGATTTCCTGGCTTTTGTTCATTTGATTCCCTCAAAGTAATTTGTCGGGACTGGATAGTACTTTTTGTAGACTGGACTGCTTTCAAGAGCCTGGACATTGCGCTTGTATTTTGCGTTAGGGTCTTTTCCCTCATTTGCCTTGGACCATTCTTTCCAAGGCGTGCTGTACTGCTTTTGGATTTTGTCGCGGTAAATTTCAGGCAGCACATTAAAGCTGCAGAATGGGACAATGCGGCCGTCAGGCATTGAATAATGAATGTCGCACCTTTGGACTCTTTCAATGTCGTAATTGTAAGGGTCCATGAAGTGCATCATTCCAATAAGCATGCTTTTCTCATGGATTCTGCCCAAAGTGTCAAAATTGTGCTTTATCAGCATGTCAAAAAGCATTTTTCCAAAGTCCAGATAGCTTGGCTGCTTGCTTTTGTCAATGAATTTTCCGACATTCAAAAGCAGTTTTCCCGCAACCACGGTCTTCAACCCGCCTCTTTCCAATTCTTCGCTTAATTCGTCCAATAATTCCATGAATCCTTCAACGTCAATGAACTTGGTTACTGGAATCACTTTCTTTCCGTCCAAAAAAACATAGGTTGCGGCTCCGCATGCAAAATGCACTGACAAGTCGTATTGCTTTGTGCCAGTGAATGCCTCGACAAACCTTGTTATTGAGTGAATGCAGGGAACAGTGTAAAAGTCGTCCTTGGTTATTTTTCCATTGGTTTGCTCTTCAATTAATTCAATCGCTTTCGGAATTGTAATCCTTCCTTTGTCTCTCTCTTTTTTTGGGATTCTTCCGACAAAACTGACTGGCTGAAAATTAATTCCCCTCACTGTCTTGATGTTGTTCAGCCCGAAATTGATTATTTGCCCGATTTCTTGGTCGTTGATTCCTTTGATTAGCGTTGGCACTAGGACAACGCCCAATCTTGCCTTGCGGCATTCTTCCAAAGCATACGGGACTTCCCAATGGTTTTTTGGGTTTGTTTTCTTGGAAACCCCGTCAAAGCTCATGTAAACTGTTGAACAGCCAGCTTTTGCAACTTCTTTCGCAAGGCCTTTCTTGAATCCAAGATTCATTCCAGTAGTGTTCAATTGCACTTGCTCAAAACCGTGCTTTTTGCAAAGCTTGATGATGTCAACCAAGTCATTGCGCAATGTAGGCTCGCCGCCAGTAAGCTGGACCGCGTTTGGGGAAATTGGCGCTTCCTTCCGCAAGTTTGCAAGCATTCTATCAATCAAGTCCAATGAAGGCTCGTAAATTGGCTCTCCTTCTTTTGCAAAGTAAAAGCAATACCAGCATGCAAGGTCGCACCTGTTTGTCAATGCAATGTTTGCCAGTCCAGTGTGGCTTTTGTGCGTTGAGCAAAGCCCGCAGTCAAAAGGGCAGCTGCTTCCGTCCTCTCCCACAAACTTTGCGTTAGGGTTTGAAATTTTTTTTGCAGGAGCCGCAAACTCTTTCATTCGCCTATAGTATTTCGCGTCTTCCCAGTAAACTTCCTTGAAAGTTCCATGCTTTGGGCATTTTCTTTGAATGAAGACTTTTCCATGGTCTTCAAAAACCACTGCTTTCAATACTCTCTTGCATTCTGGGCAAATGCTTAAAGTTTCATGCGGCAGTTCTGCGCCGTACTCTTTGCTTTCTTTTTCCGCCATTTAAAACCCGCAGCCAAAATTCAATTAGAAAAAGCTTAAAAAGCAAATTAATTATGTAGTGTTAATTTTGTTTTAGAGCCCTTGGAGGGATTTGAACCCTCAACCTACGGTTTACAAAACCGTTGCTCCACCAGGTTGAGCTACAAGGGCGTTGCTTAAAATGATTTTCTTAAATAATCATTTTAAACCAAAAGGGTTCTTTAAAATGAGTGAAAGCTTTAAATGCGCGCGTTGTGCAAAATGCTGCCAGACTTACTGGATTACCTTGCTTCCTGAAGAAGCCAAAGGCCTTTCCAAATTCTTGAAAGTTCCTTCAGGAAAGTTCTTGAAAGAATACTGCGTTTTGTTCCTGCAGGCTTTTCCAATGCAAAAGCGGGATTTCTCAAACCCGCTGGTAATTTCAAGGAAAAAATTTTCGGGAAAGATTGGCGCAAGGCTTTCAAGAAAGTCTTCAGCCGGTTTTTTCCTTTGCCTTCCAAGCATTGCGTTAAGGCGGGAAAAGAAAAACTGCATAATGCTTTCCAGGCGCCTTGACTGCAAAGTCCATTCGAAAAGGCCGGGCCAGTGCCGCTTGTTTCCTTTAATCAGCTTGGATTCAAAAACAGACTTGAAGAAAGCATACTCTTTCTGCAAGGGCCTTAAAGGCCTTGAAAGCATTGACTTGCGCGAAAACTTGAAGCATTACAAGAAAGTGAAGGCGTATTTTGAAAGCGTGAAAAAAAAAGGCTTTCAGAAAGCCTGGAAGCAATTTCCAGAAAAGGGAGTATTGCTTTTGGATAAGGAAAAAATTTGCGGAATTTCACAAAAGGAATTCTTCAGGCTTTTCGGGCCTTGAATTCTTTAATGGCTTCCAAAAGCTCTGGGTCTATTAATTCCAGCTTTTCCTTGATTTCCGGAATGTTTGCTTCAGTGTCCTTGCACCCGTCCTTGAGCAATAAGACCGCCTGGTTTGGAATGCCCGCCATTGAAAGCTTGTCCATTCCCAAATGCACTTCAGCATTGCACGCGACTCCCACGACTGCCTTTGGCTTGTATTTTAAAACCAGTTTTTCAAGCATTGAGCCTCCAGGCACGCAAGCCACTCTCAAATAGCCCAAATCTTCCGCAAGTTTCTTGATTTTAGGCAGTTGGCAGCTGTTGCATTGCGAACATCCCTTAAAGTCTAGCCCGTCATCTGAATAATTGGACTTGCATTTGGTGCTGCTTCGCAGGCAATGCGGCAAAAAAAGCATTCTTTGGCTGTAAGGCACTTGCCTGAACCTGCTTTCATTCAATTTGTTCCTTAACTCAACGTGAGTGAACTCCACCATTCTTCCAGAAAGCCCTAAGTCTTTCGCGATTTTTGTGGCTATTGAGGCTGCGTTCTGGTGGCCTGTAACGTCAATCAGTGAAGCAATTTCTTGCCTGATTTTTTGGATTATTGAAGGCATGCTTTAACATACAATTTAATGAAGGCAAAAAATTAAAAAATGCCCTCGTCGAACCTATCCCTAAAAAGGTAATATGCCCTACTTTTACTGGGTTTAAAGGTAAGCAAGTTGTGTTAGAAAGAGAAAAAATGGGGCGTTTTAAGCCCCTGACTGTTTAGTTTTGAATTTCTTGCTGTCAAACTGCTTAATTTGGGAAGAATTCTCCGGGCATAACTATTCCTTTAGCTACTTGGATTTCATCAACTGCTCCATTAATTGATGGTACTACGTCGCATCCATAACCGCTTGCTAAAAACTTCATTGAATTGTTTCCGCTAGTTCCGCCCAAGGGAGCGACAATACTTTCTTGGCTTACTCCATTTTGAAAGATTTCCCAAGTATTTGAAGACTTAGTGAATTGAATTGTTAATTGAGTCCAAACATCTAAATCTGGTCTATTCCAAGTAATTGATGTAGAATCATTATCATTAACATAAAATTTCAGTTTGGCTGTATCGGCTGGTATTTTAATGTAAGCTCCATAATAGCCTGCGCCGCATTTAAAATCTCCAAATAAGTAAGTTTCTGACGTTGCATTGTGAAGTTTAAACCAGAAATTAATTGTAAAATCATCTGATTTTAAAGTGTCAAATCCTACTGGCGCACTAACGTAATAGCCAGAGCCTGCATTGTCATAACTTCCGTTGTATATTCCATTAGGATTCCATCCAGCTGAAGTAGTAACAAGCCCGTCATAAATTGAGGTTCCTTCTTGATTATCTGCAGTAGTTCCTTCTGTTTCATTAAGCCCATACCAGTAAATGTAATTTATATTCGCGTCGATATTGGTACTGCAATCCCCGCCTTTCAACTTCAAAGCGCCATTAGCCACTGTAATGCAATATGGTTGTCCAGTGACTTTATCAGCAATTGTTAAACCGTTTGCGATTGTAGCATAGCCGCTAACATTCAGGTTACTGATGCTTGCGTTGCCGCTAACGCTTGAATCTCCACTAACAGTAATCTGGTTTGTTGAAACAGTATTTGGGCTAATGTCTTTGCCGTCTACATTGTAGTCTTGAACGGGTAAGTTTGTTAAGCCAGAACCGTCACCATAGAATTTATTTGCAAAAACATTTCCGAAAACAGTAATATTGTCAGCAATCAAGTTTTTGAAAAAGTTGAATCCACTCCAGTTTAAATCTCTTGTCAAAAAGTGGGCTTTGCCCAACAAGTCTGCCCATAAACCGACTTAATGGGCAGAATGAGGACTTTATGTGCAGTTAATCATCTACTACTTTTTTTACTTCTGAATTTATTTTGCTTTTTGTTGATTCTCTGAATTTATCTATCTCAGATTCCCAACTCTTCCAGAAACGCTCATAATCGTCTAATGACTTATATTCTTGCTCTTCAAACTCTGCTTGTTGTTTAGCAAGCTCTTCCCAGTAATCATCAGAATAATGTGGTTCACTTGGGTCTTGGTCTTCTAATTTATGTAATTCAATAATTTGATTTTTCAGGTGTTCTTTAATGATTTGAGGAATATATTGCCCATTAACTGAATTAAGAAAACTATTTAATTCAGTCTCAAAACGCCGTAATCCATCATTATTTAATGTGGCAAAAATATTTTCTAATTCTTGCAGTGCTTGTTTTCTATCCGCATAAGTTATTTGAAGCCTAACATTCCTTTCAGATTGGTTTAATGCCTTTTTATTTAAATAATAAGAGAATAGTAAAGATAACAAGGCGATGAAAAGACCAGAAATTATGCTAAATATGCTTATCCAATTTTCAGGTGTGAACTCTACCATACTTACTTTTTGTGTGGTATTATTTAAAAGCCTCAACTTCTGAAATCCAAGCTAATGCCTAATTCATTAACTTCGTGAATCAGGCAGACTATGTTGTAGCATAGGACTTTGAGTAATAGCTCGTTTTTCTGGGCTATTGGCTTTCTGCTTTTCAGGCAATCATTGAACTTTGCTTTTAGTGAGTAAAAGCTTGTTTCAATGTTTGACCTTTTGTGATAGAATTGTCCAAATTCTTCCTTGTTGAATTGGAAGTAGTGGAACATTTTTTTCCAAGTTTGGCTTCCTTTAGAGTTTCCGCTTGCGTTGCTTCTGAATGGAATGTATGCTTTACCGCCTAATTCTTTGACAGTATCATAATTTGCTCTTGAACTGTAAGCTTTGTCTGCGCTTACTTCTTGCAGGCTAAATCCGTTGTCTGCGGTTTGTTGGATTAACGGAGCAAAATAAAGACTGTCGCCAGAGTTGTTTTCTGAAACTTGACAGGATGTTATAGTGTTGGTTTTTGTTCCACAGACTGCATGAAGCTTAACCCATTGATGCGCTTTTTTAGTGTCATGCTTTTCTTTGCAGTAGTCGTTGAATTTTGTAGTGCGAAAGCCAGTGCTATCTACTGCAAAACTGGTTTCAACGCTTTTTAATGGAGCAGAACTTTCTGCAATCAAGCTTTCAAGCAAGGGCGTGAGTTCTGGCTCGTTAAAGTATTTGATTATAGTATTGTAGTGGTGGGTTTTGCTGATTAAGCCTTTTTCAAAAGCTTCCTTAATGTCAGTGTTAGCTCTCCGTGTGGAAAATTGAGTATAAACCTTCAAAGCGCAGCAGAAAGCCATTTCTCCAATGTTGGCTTTAGGTCTGCCAAAATTCGCTTCTTGCTCCGTATTTGTTAAGTCTTTCAAGAGCTTCAAAAATTGTTCTTTCTCTGAAGTTTGGCTTTTGTTGTAGGCAGACCATGCTTGAGGGTATGTCAATCGCTTGTTTTCCACTTTAACCGAACCGTCCCTTTGTGTCGTAATCTTTTGCAGATAGTATTGGACTGCGAAAGCGTGCTTGCACTTATCAGTTGAACCTTTCTGGCAATCTGGACAAGTGCAAACGCCTTGCTTGTCCACAAAGTAAAATCTCTCGCTGTTTTGGGATTGAACCGCATAACCATCATCCATTTTCTTTATTGTTCTCGTTTGAGCAATTACTCGCCCTTTCTGTTCTCGCAAATCCATACAACCACCCACCAAACCATTCAAAGTATTATAGTATTACATAATACTATAAAGCAATAGTCTTTTAAATACTACTGTAATTCTATACTACTGTAATACTATGAAGCGTAAAACAACCAGTATTAAAGTAGACCCAGAATTCTGGAAACAAGTCAAGTCATATACTGCACTTAAAGGAATTGACATAAGCGACCTGCTTGAAGACTTGTTGAAAAAAGAGTTAGAAAAGGAGAAAAAAAAGCAATAACGAGCGGAAATGTCGCATAACACATGTTTTAAAACCCAAAAAATTGATTTTGAGTGAAAAAATGCCCAGAGCAAGAAATTCAGAAGTTGATGCTTATGCCTTCATAAAAGAACACTTGGCAATACATGGGTGGGTTGTAAAGAATCCAAATAGAACAATGAATGGGCAAGTTTATACTCAAAACGAGTGTTTGGATAATCCCGAGATTGCTCGCTGCTTAGTGCGAGATAGACCAGAAAATATAGTCAAATTATCTGAAACTGAATATTATGTCATTGAGGCAAAAAGAAACAAAGAACAAATAACTCAAGCATTAACTGAAGCTGAAGATTACGCAAAAGCAGTAAATACAAGTAGGGCAATAAAAGCAAAAGTTATTTCTGGCGTAGCTGGTAATTCAACAGATGGTTTCTTAGTAAAAAGCAAATATTTTAAGAACGGCAGATTTAATCCAATTAAAATTAATGGTAAAGAAATTACAAGTTTTGTTTCTCCAGCAATAGCTAAATTACTATTAGAAAATGATTCTAGTGAAATAGCCGACTTGCCAGTTGATGAGGTAGTATTTCTAAAGTCTGCTGAAGACATAAACAAAATATTGCATTTGGGGGCAATTAATAAAAATTATCGTGCAAGAGTTATGGCTGCATTACTCTTAGCATTAATTGATGACACCCGTCCAAATGTAGATGCTTCCCCGAGAGTTTTAATAAATGAAATAAATTCACGAGCCGAAAACATACTAATTAGGAATGGAAAGCCAGAATTTTTTGATTGCATAAAAATAGCACTTCCACCAAGCCAAGACAACCACATAAAATTCAAAAACTCACTAGTCCAAACAATTCAAGAGTTAGAAAATTTAAACATTCGCTCCGCAATGAATTCTGGAACAGATGTTCTTGGAAAGTTCTATGAAGTATTTCTAAAATACGGAAACGGAGCAAAAGAAATAGGAATAGTCCTCACACCAAGACATATCACTAGGTTCGCAGCAGACATATTTAACATAAAAAGTAGCGACATAGTTTTAGACCCTGCTTGTGGAACTGGCGGATTTTTGGTCGCTGCTTTTGACCAAGCTAAAAAAACAGCAACTCAATCAGAATTAGATTGGTTCAAAAATAATGGATTATATGGGGTTGAACAAGAGCCTGAAGTTGCAGCATTGGCAATAGTAAACATGATTTTTAGAGGGGATGGAAAAAATAACATTATTGAAGGAAACTGTTTCCAAAAAACTTTGATAGCAAGAAATTTAAGTGGTAGATTAAGTGCAAAGTTTTACAATAATCCCGAACTTCCAGAAGTAAGAACTTCTGCTGCAACCAAAATTTTAATGAATCCACCATTTGCTCTTAAAAAAAGCGATGAAAAAGAGTACAAGTTTGTTCAACATGCATTAGACCAAATGCAAAATAATGGCTTACTTTTTTGTATTCTTCCCATTTCCACAATGGTAATTAGTGGGGAAGAAAAAAATTGGCGTTTGAATAAACTTCTACAAGAAAATACAATAATTTCAGTAATTTCTTTCCCACCAGAATTATTTTATCCGATAGGAGTTTATACATTAGGAATAATAATAAAAAAGGGGAATCCACACCCACCGAGCCAAAATGTTCTGTGGTTAAGAATAATGAAAGATGGATTTGTAAAGAAAAAAGGCAAAAGAGTTTTATCTGATTCAGAATCAAATGATTTTGTTAAATATAATAAGTTAATTAAAGAATTTATTGCAAACCAAAATATAGAAGTAAAAACAATTCCAAGAGAATGTAAGGCAACACCAATAAATTTTGAAAGTGAAACTTTTGAGTTAGTTCCTGAAGTCTATATTGATGATGAAAAATTATCTTGCAGAAAGTTTGAGAAAGAATTAGAAGTGCGTTTAAGAGATTACCTCGCATATTTAATGAGAATTGATGCTGGTGAATTGAATGAAAATAATTGACAAATTTAATATAGAGAAGGCAAAATCAAAGGCATTTGGAAATCACAAAATAGGAAACATTCCTTTTATTTCAAATGGTTTTGACAATAATGGTTTTGTAGGCTTTGTTAAACCACTCCAAAGTGAAAGAATATTTAATCAAGATGGAATTTGCATATCTGCTTTTTGCGAGGCAACAGTACAAAAAGCCCCATTTTTACCAAGAGGAAACGGTGGCAGTGGATTAACTGTATTAATTCCAAAAGAGAAAATGAATCAAGAGCAATTACACGTTTATGCGGGTTTAATAAATACTCAAAGATGGAGATTTTCCTTTGGAAGAATGGTAATATCAGATAGATTATCTGAATTAGACCTTCCAAATATACCGAGAGAATTTGAGAATAATACTGTAAAGAAAATAGTAAATAAAATACTAAATTCCGCAATGAAACAAATAACTAAAATATAACTAATTTTGAGAGAAATTATGTTTTGGCTTGTTAATCATTCTTGGGAGTCTTTTAAGAGAACTCAAGAATATTGCGGTTTTATTTCTGAAAATGAGCGAAACAAAATAGCAATCGGCGATAGCGTTGTTTATTTTGGTCAGGGCTTGGTTTTTGGATTGTTTGAAGCTATAAGCTTGCCAGAGAATGAGTTTAAAGGCTGGCAGAAACAGTATCCTTTTCAAGTCAAGCTAAAACCAATTTTACTGGCTAAAGGCGGTTTGAAAGCCAAAGTTTTAGAAAGTAAGATTTTATTGCAAAAAAGCGCAGGCAGTTCAGGAAACCTTATTGAACTCTCCGAAAGCGAGTTCAACCAAATAACGCAAGCAATAGAAACAGGACGAAAAGAGCTGGTGTTTGAATGAATGATTTTATGCGGCACAAATCTATTTATGAAAAAAAAGTTAGATTTATTGATGATTTTGTAGATAAATATATTAGAATCAGGCATAGCAAAAATTTTCCACATACAGCAATAGGTATTGTAATAAAATTGCTTTTTCCAAAGTCATACAAAATTAACAAAGGGTGGTATAAAACTGCTTTTTATATCTCATCAAGAAAAAAAGATTTAGTGATAAAAATAGGCAGAACAAAAAACTTGAAACAAGATTGGAAAGCTTACCAAAAATTCCCTAAAGGAATTAGAAATAAATATTTCGCCAAAATTTATTGGCACTCTAAATATTGCTTACTTCAAAAATGGGGTAAAGCCGCAAAAATTAGCAATAAAGACCCCCGAATAATTAAATTAAAGGAAAAAGCGAGCTATTATGGCTTAAATGATATAAAACCCGCAAATACGGCTTTCTTTGATGGAAAATTAAAAATTATAGACGCAAGCATAAAAAAATGACTTTATGGGCAGACTTCTGACTTTGTGGGCAAAAACGACTTAATAGGCAAAGCTCAAAAAGTGTTCTCTTGCTTCTTGATTTGTATCGAGTGTTTCATCTATTACAACCGGCTTTTCTGGCTTGCCACCTGCAGCAGCAATGACTGAAACAGACAAAACGAAAAGACTAAAGATTATTGCTAATATAACTAAAATTCTCCCATTCAAAAAACATCCCCTCGCAAATTAGTTGATAACTTCAAAGGGAGAGAAAACTCATTTAAACTCGAAACTGAGCTTTAAAAGCAAGTTCACTAAAAGTGGGGCACAGTACTAAAAGTGTGAAGTGCCCTCGTCGGGATTTGGACCCGAGTTTTCGCCGTGAGAGGGCGAAGTCCTTGACCGGGCTAGACTACGAGGGCGGCTGCAACAATTCTTGTTGGAACGTATTTTATTGCTTTTGGGCTTTCAAAGCTTCTGGTTGCATTGATTAAGGCAGTGATTTTTGACTTGGATGGAACTTTAGTGGACACTAATGGAATCCACCTTGAGAATTTCCGCAAGGACTTTCCAAAGCAATTTGGCTTTCGCCCGAAGGATTCTGAAGTCTTGCCGTTGTTCGGAAAAAGCGCCGTTGAAATCGCGCAAATCCTTGCGAGAAAGCGCGGCATCAAATTGGATGCTAAAAAGCTTGTGGAGTTCGCGCGCTTGAAAGAAAGCCTTTTTGTAAAGTCAGCCAAGGGAAAGCACTTTCTCTCAAAAGCAAATTTTTTGTTCTTGAAAAAATTGAAGGCCAGAGGATTGAAGATTGCGATTGCTTCAGGCAGTTCGAGAAAAATGCTTAATGCTTCCTTGAAGACTTTTGAAAGGAAATTGTTTGACTGCATTGTGTGCGCTGATGATGTTTTGCATTCAAAGCCTAATCCTTTAATGATTTTTAAGGCCTTGAAATGCCTGCGCGTGAAAAAAGGCAATGCTGTTTTTGTTGGCGATGGATTTTTGGACGCGAAGACAGCAAAGAACGCTAATCTGCGGTTTGTTGCAGTGCTTTCTGGAATAACTTCAAGAAAGCAGTTTGAAAAATTCAAGCCATTGCTTATTGTGAAAAAAGCCCGGGATTTGGGAAAAGTTTTATAATCATCTTTTTTGTAAAAGCTTTTTGTTTGTTTCAAGATTGCTTTTGAGCTCTTTAATGATCCCGTCAAGGTCTGCTTCCGAGACTTTCAAGCGCCCTTCTCTCGTAAAACTTTTTTCCAATAATCGGCTTGCCCTAAGTTCATAACGCCGCCTAATCCTATCTGGCAGGTAAGATGAAGCCATTTTAACGCCTACGTGGACTGGAGTGAAATAAGGCCCATGCATCCAATACCCAAAATAAAGGACTGCTTTAAGCATTTTGTTGCCGCTTGCAAAAAAGGTTTTGCGTTCAGGCAGGTAAATTCCCATTTGAAGAAACGTTTGGTCTGGGATTGTTTCGGCCATTACTTCAAGCATTGCGATTGAATGCGACATTTTTTGTAATCTTAATGGGAGCTTTCCTGAAGCAAGTTCTTTTCTGGCTTCTTGGTTTTCAAGAATTTCAATAATGCGCTCGCAGAAATTAATATTATATTTTATTTTTCTTTGACTGGCTGTTTTTTTCAGTGCTTTTTCAGCAAATGTTCGCTCTATTGTTTTTCTTTTCTGGAATTCTCTCATTTTCTTTTTTACCGCAATTCTTGCAATCCTTAATGCCCTTGGCCCTTTTGCAGTCATATAATCAATTTATTTTCTCAAGCTTCCATTCAAGTTTAGTGTCCTTGTCAAGCACGAACTGGTCAATGCCTTTCATTGCGTAAACTCCGTCAACGTACAATGCCCAGTAATTGTCAGTGCCTGAATTGATGCCGTTAATTCCATTAATGAAAGGCCCGTAAGCAGTGCTTTTGAAATCGACCTTTAAGTTTTGCTTCATTACTTCAAAGGCATTGGCGCCCTTGTCTGCAAAAACAGTGACTGTGTCATTCTTGTCGTTTGCTGAAATTGTGAAAGCAACTTTGACTTTTTCCCCGCTTGGGTTAATCGGATTCTGACTTGTACAGCCTAACACTAGAATGCTTGCCACTATCAAGGCGGCTAACGCTAACAATCTTGAATTCATCCTTTTTCCTCCATTTTTCCAAAAGCGGGCTCAAAAGCTTTGCAAAAGCGGCATTTGTTGCAGTGTGCGCAATGCTGAAAGGCAAAGAAGTCAAAAAATACAATGGCAAAGTGAAAATGCCAAAAGCCCCTAAAAGCCCAATTCCCATGAAGGCTCCAGAAATGTTCATTAAAGCCTCATAAAATAAGGTTCCTGCAACAGTCAAAATAACAAATTCTTTTGTTCCAATTTTCCTGAATTTTGCGTAAAATCCCGCAGCAAGCCCTGGAATTGCAGCTCCGAGTGCCTGGAATATTGTCCAAGGCCCTTGCAGGCCCCAAACGAAAAAATTGCTTATGAGGTAAGCGCTTCCGCCAAGCATGAATCCTTCCTTCATTCCAAACAAGATTCCGGCCATTACTGCGAATGGAATTATTGGCTCGACTGAAGGAACCCATTGCAGGGCCACTCTTCCAATTACTGCGACTGAAAGAAATCCCAAAAAAATCAAGAGATCGCGGGATTCTTTCTTTAGCTTTGCCTCGCGGACTAATTTTGCGATTTTTTCAAGCAATTCTTCGCGCTTTTGCACTTGAATTGTCTGCGTTCTTTCCTTTTGCTTTTGTGCTTGCATAAAAACCGTTTTTTTGAAAAATTAGGTTGGAAAAGGATTAAAAACAATGTTGGTTTTCTTTTGAGAATTTGGGCTTAAAATAAAAAAATGCCTCAGGGCAGATTTGAACTGCCGATACCCGGCTTATGAAACCGGTGTTCTAACCAGGCTGAACTACTGAGGCTGGTGTTTTTTAGAATTAGTGAAGGAAAAGGGTTTTATTTTTGCTGGATTACGCTTTTTACTTCGATTTTCTTTTCACCGCACAGCACAATGCGGTCTGCATACCCTATGAAAAGGCCTGTTTCCAAGACTCCTGCAATAGTGCGGGTCTGGAATTCCAGGTCTTCGAGTGAAAAAATGCTGTCAAAGTCAACGTCAACAAGCAAGTGGCCTGTTTCTGTCTTGAAGTAATCGTTCTTTGCAATCCGAATGCTTGCCTTTCCGAGCTTTTGCAACTGCATTAAAGTGCGCTTCCACCCAAAGCTTGAAATTTCAAAAGGGATTGTTCCATGAACTCTTTCCACAAAGTTTTTTTCATCGCAAAGCACAATGAGCTCTTCAGCGCTTTGGCAGATCATTTTGTCGCGCACTAGGCTGTGCGAGTTTCTTTTCACAAAATTGAAGTTTTTGTCCGCCTGGTCTGCAAGCTCGAATGCAATGTCGACTTCCCTGTCATTGATGTTTGCTATCTGCAAGTGCATTTGAGAGCAGAGCGCTGCAATGCTTGTTGAAGTCGGGACAACATGAATGTTTAATTCCAGCTCGTGGTTTTTCAAGGCAATTTTTTTCAAAAGCTTCTCGCCCAATGAATCGCTGCCTACTGCGATTACCTTGTCTTTTTTCAGGTATTTTGCGGCAAACTCTTCAAGCCTGTCTTCGTTAATCATGAGCTAACTTAGGGTTTTCTGGTTTTTAACCTTTTTCTTGCATTGGTTTTTTCATGAAGGAGCGCTTTTTGGAAATTGACGCCTTTCGCGGCATTGCAGTATGCCTGATGGTTTTGTTCCATTTTTTGTTTGACCTTAATTATTTTAGGGGATTGTCTTTTGACCTTTCTTTTGGCTTGTGGCTTTTTGTCGGAAGAAGTTCGGCATTGATTTTCCTGCTTTTGGTTGGAATTTCCCTGACTTTAAGCAATGCAAATGCCTTGCAGGATGGGCTTGGCGGAAAGGAAAGGCGTTGGAAATTCTTGAAAAGGGGTTTTGGAGTCTTTTGCCTGGGCTTGCTTGTCACTGCAGTCACTTTCTTGCTTTTTCCGCAAGAAACAATCTGGTTTGGGGTTTTGCACTTGATTGGCGTTTCAATAATTATTGCATTTCCTTTCTTAAAGTTTAAGCGATTGAACATTGCTTTAGGGATTCTGGCAATAATTGCCGGATTGTTATTATGGAATTTAAGTTTTGGCTTTGCTTGGCTGCTGCCTTTTGGCTTCCAGCCTTACGGCTTTGTAAGTTTTGATTATTTTCCAATCCTTCCGTCCTTTGGGGTGGTTTTGTTGGGAATTGCTTTAGGAAACTGGCTTTATGCTGGCGGAAAAAGAAACTTTCGGCCTTTAATCCTTGAAAACTCTGATGTTTCAAGGCTTTTGGCTTTTTTGGGCAAGAATTCGCTAATAATTTATTTGCTGCACCAACCGGTTATTATTGGAGTTTTGCTATTTCTAGCATGAGAAGCCATTAAATACTTTTTTGGAGCTTAATACTTGAAAGGTTGTTTTTTCATGAGCGAAGTTTTGGACTTGGTTATTATTGGAACTGGCCCTGCTGGTCTTTCTGCTGCAATTTATGCGGGGGTTTACAAGCTGAATTTCAAGGTTGTTGGGAAAGATTATGGCCTTTTGGCCGGAGCGCATGAAATCTGGAATTATCCCGGAGTTAAGGCAATTGCGGGTTTTGAATTAGTGCAGAGAATGCGCGATCATGCTGTTGATTCTTTCAAGGCTGAAATAATTGATGATGAAGTGATTGCAGTCAGGAAGAGCGGCGAGCATTTTTCAGTGCAGTTGAAAAGCGCTGAAACTTTGGAGTGCAAGGCCTTGATTATTGCGACTGGCCTAATGAACAGGAAGTTGGGCATTGGGGAAGAGCGCTTGATTGGAAAGGGAGTCTCTTACTGTGCGACTTGCGATGCCGGCTTGTTTTCCGGCAAAACTGTCGGAGTCATTGGCGGTAGTGACAGCACGGCTTCTGCGGCATTGCTTTTGGCAGAGTATGCAAAGAAAGTGCTGATTTTTTACAGGCAGGATGCATTGAGATGCCAGCCTGTTTACTTGCCTAAATTGCAGGAGAAAAAAAACATTGAAATAGTCTGCAATTCCACTGTCGTTCAAGTTGTTGGCGACAAAATGCTTGAAAAGATTGTTTTAGAGTGCGATGGAAAAAAGACCGAATTAAAGCTTGATGGCTTGTTTCCTGAAATTGGGGCTGTTCCGCAAAATGTCTTGCTTGACAAATTAGGCGTGAAGTTTGACGCTTCAGGCTTTATTCCAGTGGACTTGAACCAGAAGACAAGCACTGAAGGAGTTTATGCTGCTGGAGACATCACTTCAAGCCATCCGAAATTCAAGCAGGTTGTTGTTGCTGCTGGCGAAGGCGCTGTCGCTTCAAATTCAGTGTACAGGTTTTTGAAAGAAAGCAACAAAATTTAGAATTTTATTTCCTTAGTCTTGGCAGAATTCTTCTTTTGATTGGTTTTGGCCTATTGGCTTTTCCAACAAGTCTGGCGTTGGCTTCAAAAAACTTTGTGCTGTCTGGAACTATTCGTTCAATGCCGCTCAATGCTTTTTCATACTCTTGCCTTGCCTGTGCAATATTTGCAGCATTCCCATTTTTCAAGGATTCTGTCGCGCCCCTTAATGCATTTTGATAATTTGCGCTTGCTTCTGCGATTCTTTGCAGTGATTTTGCGGCAGGGCTTCCCTTGAATAATTCCGCATAAACTCGGACAACAGTGCTCTTCCTATAGTCTGTCTTTCCATCGATTTTAGGCAGTGCTTTGCGCATGTCAAGAATGTGCCTTGCATTATTGATTACTCTGTCGATTGCAAACTGAAGATTTTGGTAATATTCAGGCCTGTCATGGGCTTTGTCAAAAGAGCGCATTATGTTTCCTTTTCTGGCGGCATTAATGACTGCAGCCAAATGGCTTTCTTTGTCCCTTGCGAGATCCAGTTTTCTGATTCTGACAAGCTTTCTTGGATCTGTTCCTACTGTTGTTTTCTTTCCAACATCGGATTTCAAAAGTTTGAACATTAACGGCGACAATGAGTGATATCCGCTTCTTGCTTCTTTGCTGTTCATGTGGGTTATTTCAGGCTTTACTTTCAGGTTTTCAACTGAATTTTTGAAAACTCTTGTGAGGTATTTTTCGACAAGGGCCTGTTTTTCCGGCTTGCTTATGATCAAAACATCCAAGTCAGAGCCGAGAGAAAATTCTTTCCTTGCGATAGATCCAAAAATTGTTGCGCTTTCAATCCATCCGCGTTCATGCAGTTTTTGCATTAGAGAAATAGCAATTTTTCTGGCGGTTTCGAGATTTTCTCTTGATGAATAATTTCCTTTCTCTAAATCCTGCCAGGAGTATATTTGAACCATGAAAAAACAATACTGTCTTTTTGTTTAATAATGTTCTTTCAAGTCAACTTTTAAAAAATTTCAGCAGTTTTTGAATTCCATTTCTGTTTTGACTTCTTTCTTGAAGTTTTTCTTGTTTTCTTTTGCTGCCTTGCTTTCAAGAAACACTAGGTCGGTGCATTTCAATTCTTTCAGCATTTTTTTGACTTTTTTCAAGAAACCAACTCCTTGATTTTCTATTTTGCAATTGCCTTGTCTATTGCAGGCTTGTCAAAGCCGATGATTATTTTTCCGTCAATGTCAAGCACTGGAACTCCCATTTGCCCTGACTTTTTTATCATTTCCTGCGCCTTTGCATGGTCTTTTGACACGTCAATTTCTTCCACTTCAATCCCTTTTCCTTTAAGGTAGTCTTTTGCAATATGGCAGTAAGGGCAGGTTGGCGTTGAATACACTATTGCCTTCATTGTTTCACCTCGCTGATTTTTTGCCGGATTTTTGCCTTTAAGTTTGCAAGAATTTCGCTTAATGCGGTTCCTTGGACTTTTTCACCGTTCACGAAGAATGTCGGGGTTCCATTAACTCCGAGGCTTGTTCCTTCAGCAATGTCTTGCTGGACTCGCGCTTCTTTTATTCCGCTGTAAATGCAGCTTGTGAATTTTGCCTGGTCAATTCCAAGGCTTTTTGCAAGTGAAACCAGCGAGTCATTGCCAAGTTTTCCGTTTGCTTTGAAAAGCAGATTGTGGTATTCCCAGAATTTTCCATTGTCTTGCGCGCAAAAGCTCGCTTCAGAGGCAGTCAATGCAAAATTGTGGATTTGGGTTAAAGGAAATTGCTTGTACTCAAACTTGATTTGGTCCTTGAATTCCTGAAAGATTGCCTCAACGTAAGGCTCTGTTGCAATGCAGGCTGGGCATTGGTAGTCTGAAAATTCTTGGACAATTACCTTTGCTTCCAAATTGCCTTTTGCAGGCTGCGGGTTTGCAATGTCCGGATATGCCGGTTTTGCGGCCAAAAGGACTGCAGCGCCCGCAATAACCGCAATTAGAATTATTGCGGCAATCAAGATTTTAAAGTTCATAAAACATCTCCTTTCAAATCCTTAACCTTACTTTTTTAAAACTGGCGTGCTGGCTTGAGTCAAGCTTGAGAAAAAGAAAAAAAGATTGCGTAACTATGGGGTTACGCAACCGCCTGAAGCCGCAGCGGCTCCGGCAGCGCTTAAGGTTTGGCCGCAGGTTGCAGGCGCTGTATTGAAAGCACCGCACATTCCTGCCTTGTACTCTTCAGCGCTTCTTCCGCCATTGTATGGCCCGTCATTGATTATTAATGTAGGGCTTCCTGAAACACCGTACTTTGCAGTTGCTGCAATTTCAGCGTCAAGCAACGCTATTTTCTCATCAACAGCGCATTGCTCGATTTTTGCAGTGTCTAGAGAAAGCTTTGTTGCTTCAGTTTTCCAGCAAGTGCTTATGTTCTGTAAATTGCATGCGGTGTTCACGGCGTTTACATAGTCAATGAATTTGTCAGGCATGTTCTTTTGAATGCACAATTCCCTGACGTCTTGGGCCAGTTCTTCAGCTCCGTGCAGTGAAGTGTAGTCATTGCCTTGCTTGCTTACAATGTACCTAATTTTGAAGTCCACGCTGTTTCCCAAAAGCTTTAATGCCGGAATGATTCCAGCCTCTGCCTGGTTTCCGTAAGGGCAGTAGCTCATTACAAACAACTCAACTACTGGCTTGTCGCTTTTTGCTGTTGTTTGCGCTGGAGGGTTTTGCGGCTGTGTCGCTGGCGGCTGTTGTGGGATTGGAGCGTCCAATTCCAGAACTTGGCCTGCGATAAGTTTTTTTC
Organism: Candidatus Iainarchaeum sp.; assembly: GCA_030649735.1. Taxonomy (GTDB): domain Archaea; phylum Iainarchaeota; class Iainarchaeia; order Iainarchaeales; family UBA10191; genus UBA10191. The sequence continues at coordinate 140,352 of JAUSFL010000008.1, forward strand.
CATCAGCAGTCAAGTATGCTGGAACGTCTTGTGTTTGCCCGTCCTTGGTTAACTTGTAGTTTGCCAGGACAAGCCCGTCGTTGATTCTTTCAACGCTTGCCAGTTTCACTTCGACGCCTTGGGCGTTAAAAATGTTTGTTTTCAAGTAATTCAGTCCCTTGTTTGCTAATTTATTTGCGTCAAGGTTTGCGCCAGTTTGCCCTGCATTTCCCGCGATTTTTGGCGTTGAAATTGCCAAGGCTCCGACAGCAATCAATGCAATTGCAAAAACTATTGTGGTAATCATCCACACGTTTGGGCCTTTCTTTTCATGATGGCTTTGCGCGTGGTGTTCAGCATGATGCTCAGGATGATGCTCATGGTGTTCGTGATGTTCGTGTTCTGTCAAAAAAACCAACCCCTTTCAATGTAGCTTTAAAAAATAAAGTTAACTAGGGAAAAAATCCCGCGAAGTGCTTAAAAAGCTTAGCTTTTTGAAAGCGGTTTGCTTTTCGAAAAAAAATAGGAAGCCTCTGGCGAGATTTGAACTCGATTCGAGCGGAAGTCCGGCTTCAAAAAGACTATTTAAAGCAAAAAGCAAGAATAAGTAATGCAGGATAGACTTGGTTTTGTTGATGCTTTTGTTAGGAAGCAGTTCTTTGAAGCTTTTAGAAGCGCACTTAATTCCAAAAACTGGCGGGAGCTGGCAAGCTCTTTCGGATTGCATCGGACATTATTCCAAAAGTACCAGTACGGGCAGCTTTTGCTTCCTGAAGAATTGTTTGAGAAAATGCTGTTTTCACTACCTGCCGAAAGGCAGGACTTTTTTACAGGTAAGTTTTTCAGGAAGGCTGGAAACTGGGGTGCAATAAGAGGTGGAAGAGTATTGTTTGAGAAATATCCTGAAGAGTTCAAAAAAAGAAGGGAAAACGGGTTGAAAAAGCTGAAAGAACTAGGAAATGCTGGCGGGAAAATTAAATTTAAGATTGACGAAAATATTCCCCTATCTGAAGAATTCTGTGAATTTGTTGGAGCTTTCATTGGAGATGGCTGGCTTGACTATTCAAACAGCAGTGTTGGAATTGTAGGAAATAGAAGTTTGGATTCTGAATATCTTATACGATTGAAGAATAATGCCCAGTCAGTTTTTGGGTTAAATGGAAAGTTAAGCGAGAGAAAGGATTGTCTGGCAACTGTGCTGAGATTAAACTCTAAAATGCTTTGTGAGCTTTTTGTCAATCGGTTTGGTTTTCCAAAGGGGGCAAAAACTCATTCTGTAAGAATTCCTGAAGAAATCCTGAATTCTGAAGAGCAATTCATTTTTGCAGTAATTAGGGGAATATTTGACACTGATGGTTGCGTGTTTTTAGACAAAAGAAAAATTTACAAAAAGCCTTACCCAAGAATTAGTTTGCAGATTGTAAGTAAAAATCTTGCAGAACAGCTATTTATGATTTTGTCAAAAGAATTTATTGTCTACAAAGGATTTAATGCAAGCCGGCATTCTCAGTATATTGAAATTTATGGGATTGAACAATTGCAAAAATGGATGCGTCTGATAGGATTCTCTAATGAAAGGAACTTGAGGAAAGTCAGGGAAGCCTGTGGCGAGACTTGAACTCGCGACCTATTGATTACCAATCAATTGCGCTACCACTGCGCCACACAGGCATTGCCAAAGAATTTTTCTGAAAAAACAGTTTTAAATGAGACTCTTTAATTTTGCCAATTCTTTGATTTTTACTTTCTCTTGTTTGCCTGTTTCCAGGTTCTTTAAAGTCAATTCGCCGCTTTTGAGCTCGTTTTCTCCCACAATCAGAACGTAAGGGATTTTTTTCTTGCTTGCGAACTCCATGTTTTTTGTCAAAGACCTTTGCATCAGGTCGTTTTCCACATTCAATCCCAAGTTTCTCAAGTCCCTTGCAATCTCAAGGCTTTTTTTTCCTGCCTCAAATCCTATTGGAACAACCATTATTTGCGTTTTTTGGACCCTGACTTCTTTTTCCCTCAAGTCCAAAAGCCTGTCAATTCCAAAACTTATTCCAACAGCCGGTGTTGGAGAGCCTCCGTAAGTTTCAATCAGCTTGTCATATCTTCCGCCGCCTCCAACGCTTGGCGCTCCTTCAACGCTAATTTCAAAAACATTTCCAGTATAATATTCAAGCCCGCGTGCAAGGCTTGCGTCAAATTTCACGAATTCTCCAAGGCCTGCCTTTTCACAGTACTCGAGCAGTTCTTTCAAGTCATTCAGCCCAGTTTTTTCCTTTATAATTTTTTCAATTCTTTCAATGCTGTTCTCTTTTATGGCGTTAAGGATTTTTGTGGAAATTTCCTTTCCATCAAGCTCTTTTTTCACACCGTCAATTCCAATCTTGTCAAGCTTGTCCAAAGAACGCATGCAATCTTTCAATTGCTCTTTCTTCACTCCGCAAGCCAGGGCTATTTCTTCAAGCAATTGCTTGTTTGAAACTTTAATTGTAAAAGTAAAACTCAAGTCTTTCATTATCTTGTAAGCCAAGGCAATTATTTCAAAATCTGCCATTATTGAATTGCTGCCAATAATGTCAGCATCTGCTTGGGTGAATTCGCGGTAGCGTTTTGCTCCAGGCCTGTCATAGCGGTACACTTTTCCAATTTCAAAACGCTTGAAAGGCTTTGAAAGCTGCGGGTTTCCAGCTATGACGCGCGCAAGCGGAACAGTCAAGTCAAACCTTAAGCCGAGCTCGCGGTCGCTCTTGTCTTTGAAATAATAAATCTCGTCCTTGATTGCCTCTCCAGCGCTTTCTTTAATTGCAAGGATTTCAAAGCTTTCAACAACTGGAGTCTCCAATGGCTCAAAGCCGTAGGCTTCGAATTCTTTCCTGACTCTGTCAAGCATTGCCTGTTTTTTTGAAGCTTGCTCTGGCAATAAATCGCGCATTCCGCGAACTGCCTGAAAGCTCAAACGTTGTGCGGTCTTTTCCATTTCATTCAGCTCCTTTAATTTTGAATTGCCTTCTTATTAAGTTTTTTTCCCTTTTCTTCAAAGCCAGCCTCATTTAACACTGTTTTTTCAAGTTCTCTGCGCTTTAGTTCGTTCCAGACTTGCGCGTAATCAACCTGGCTTTCGGCAAGGCAGACTGTAAGGAAGTAAAGCAAGTCCGCGGCTTCCCAAATTATTTTGCCTTTCTTTCCTTCAATGATTGCCTGGCAAAGCTCGAAGGACTCTTCATTGAGTTTTTTCAAGGCCTTTCTTTCACGCACTATTTTTGCAGTGTAGCTTTCTGCGCTTCCTTCCTTGATTCTTTCCTTCACTGTTTGAGAAAGCCTTTCAAGCTGGCTTTCAGGCTCTCTTTCCCCGATTAAAACCCAATCGCTTTGGAAAAAGACAGAAATTATTTTCAACGCGTTTTCTTTCAATGCCTTTCCAGTGCAGACTATTTCAACGCAATAGTCAAACAATCCTTCAGAAACCGCGGTTTCCAAACCGCCATTCAGGCATTCGGTCTCATACTCAAAGCCGTCGCGCGATAGCTTTTCCAAAAAAGCCTTGCTTAATCCCTCAAACTTGGAATTCAACGCAATGCGCAAGACTTTTCCTTTTTCCAAAGGCCTTGCCCCAATCAGGCAAAGAGACGGTTTTTTGAGCAAAAAGCTTTCATCATTCCATTCAATGCTTTCAATAATTGAAGTCTTGACCTGTTTTTTGCAGCAGTATTCCTGGAATAAATCGTTTCCAGTAAGCCCGAATGCCTTAATTCCTTTAGAGTTGAATTCTTCCACGAGCTTTGGAATGTCTTCTCCTCTAAGGCGCAGGATTTTGATTTTTGGAAACTTGCTTTTCACGCTTTCCAGCATTGCAAAATCCTGCTTTAGCCCAGTGTTTTTAGGCAGTATTAGGTAAGTGAAGGCAATCGCCTTCTTTTTTTTCAAAATATTCTTTTTCTATGCTTTTCGCTGTATTCATTCAAAAAACCTCCATTTTAGAATTTGAAAAATCCAGGAAGTTAAAGGTGAAGTGAATCACTTTTTGCCCGGAATTTTAGGGCCGCGACCGGGAATTGAACCCGGGTTTCAAGAGCCACAGTCTTGAGTCCTAACCACTGGACGATCGCAGCCATGCTTGGCTTTGCCTGCAAGCAAAAGCTAGAGCTTACAGTACAATTTGGTAATAATGCTTTAGAATAAGAGTTCACAGGTGTGAAAAGATTGTTCTCCAATCTGCCAAAATCAATTTCATTGGCAGGTTTTTCTAATGTGAAGACACTCACTTTTCATACTTGTCAAACTAATTGTTTTAGAAAAGGCTTTTAAACAAGAGCCGAAAAAAGCCCTCTTTTCATTGAAATGTGATGAATTAGGAATTGAAATTGCAGGAGGGAGGACTTGCACCCCCGAAGGCACTAAGCCACTGGCGCCTAAAGCCAGCCGAATTGCTGCTATCGGACTCCTGCAGTTTGGCCACGCCGGGAGTCGAACCCGGGTCGAAAGCTGTTTGCGGACTTTTCGTTTTTCTTTTTGGGATAACGTAACACTTTTTCTTTTTTTAAGAGAAAAAGGGTCCGCCGCAAGCTTTTATGCTATCCACTACACCACGCAGCCGTTCTGAAATGATTATTGCTAAAATTTGTTTTTAATTAGTTTCCTGTTTTTTTGAGAATCAGCAATATTATTGCCGTAAAAAAGCCTGAAAGATTGACTATTATGATGTTTCCGACAAGGAGGAATGCTGAGGTTATTGAGAATGCTGCAATCAGCCAGTAGAATTCCTCGATTTTTTGAATGAATGGAATTTGCTTTTTTATTGTGTCAAAATCAATGCTTTGCTTCAAGGAATTCATGTTTTCCTGTGATTTTTGCTTGGCTAATTCTTTTGCTGCCGGGCTGTCAATTTGGGTTTCCAAATTAGTCATCATTTGTACGAAAGACTGGGCGTCAGGGTCTTGGCTTGCTTTGAGCTTTTCAAACTGCGGGGTAGAGGTTATTTGTTGCAGTGACTGTTTTCCTACCTGAATGCTTGCGTTTGCAGAGATTTCAGCAAGGCCTGAATTGTCTCCGCCTTGATTTAATGCAATGCTTATAGCTTCCTGCTCGAATTCTTGAATGAATTTCTGCTGGTTTTCTGAAACAATGTAGCAAGTGCTTACAAAAATGCCTACGGCTATAATCAGGACTGCTTTTTGCGTTGCGTTCGCGCTCGTCCTGAAGGAAACGAATTTCTTGAATTCCTGCTTTTTCAAGAATGCTGTCTCAATCAATGCGATTATTGAAATCAAGAGAAAGATTGAGAGGAAAATTCTTTCAGTGCTTGCGCCAAAAGCCAATAGCGTGAACGCTATTCCGATTGCCAATCCAATAAAGCTTGCTTCGTAAACTATTTTTTTATTGTCTTCCTTAAGGCAGAGCGCGTTGATTACTGCAAAATCGATTGCGGCAATTACCAGGAATGCCAAAAAACCGAAGGAAAGCATTTTTGCGGCTGTTTGCTGCAGGCCTGTCAGGGTTGCAAGCTGGATTGCCTCAAAGCCTGAATTGCTCAAGAAATAGCCGCATGCTATTGTGAGGATTGCGATTATTGTCCCGTAGATTATGATTTGCCTTGTGTTTTCCATTTTTGACCAGTTTTATTCCACAAGAATTTTTACTTCGCCGTTGTTTATAATAATGCTTGTTTCTGCCTGGCTCACGAGCTTTCCTTTCTGCTCGTGAAGGATTGGGTATTGGTGCAGTATGCCGCGCTGCATTAATTCTTTCAGCGCGATTTTGCGCTCGAATTCTGAAAGATTTAATTCTTTTTGAATCCATCTTTCGGCGAATGGAAGAGTCCTGTATTCTTTTTCCACTAGCGCGAGAATTTTCCTTGCTGTCTGGCCGCGGCAGTTTTGCGGAGCCTGCATTGAAAAAATTTCCACTTCATTTCCTTCCATCACGTGGCCTTGGCCGTCAGTCGCGAAAGGCTCTATTGCGAAAGCCATTTCATCCTCCAGGACTTTCGAGTCCTTGTTTGCGTGGTTTGGGATTGTCGGGAAAGCGTGGGTTTCATACTTTGCAAGCCCGTGGCCTGAAAGATTGTAAACTGGATTAAAGCCAAAGCTTTTGATTGTTTTTTCAATCTCTTCGCCAATTTTCCCAATCTCCAATCCTGGTTTTACCAGCGTTAAGGCATTTTCAAGCGCTTTTTCGCTTGCTTCAACAAGCTTTTGGTTTTTGCCTGAAAAATCAACAGTGCAGGCGCAGTCTGCAATGAATCCTTCAACGTGCACGCCAATGTCAATTTTTAAAACATCATTTTCCCGGATTTCCAATTCATCATTTATTTTTGGAGTGTAATGCGCGGCAACATTGTTTGCTGAAAGGTTTACTGGAAACGCAGGCCTTCCGCCTTCTTCAATGATTTCTTCCTCAATGCCTTCAGCCAAGTCAAAAAGTGTCATTCCAACTTTAGCGTGCTTGCGCGCATTGGCTTTCACTTTAGTCGCGATTTTTCCAGCCTTAAGGTAGCAATCGAATTCTTCCTTTTCCATAATTAAAGATTCCTTGCTTGTTTTTTTAAAATGAGATTTTTTCTTTAGCAGTTTGTCCCGATTTCGTCCGCTGCTATGCGCAAGTCTACAATGTCTGTTGCCGTGTCTGCGTTGAGGTTGTAGGCCAGGTCTTTTTGGTTTATTGCTTTTGCCATTGCGACCAAATCCAAGATGTTTATTGTTCCGTCTTTTTTTGCGTCAGGGCACGCGCTTGTTGGGACAATAATGCATTGCCTTTGGATGTTGCATTTTTTTCCTGCTCCGCACAAGACGCCGTTTCCTGTTCCGGCGCTCCAACCGCCATTCCATTCGTCGTTTGGCAATTGTGGCTTTGCGTAATAGTTTCCTTTAATTGTGCATTGAGGGACGTTTTGTGCCCACCCACCATTTTCAGCAAGGTCAGGGTTGTTTGGCTGGTCTTTGTAATGCCAGTGGCTGAATATTTGTCCATTATAGCATAAGAGCCTGTTTGAAGAGTCTCCAGGAATTATTGTATTGGATTGTATTTTTTGCCCGCTGGAACAGCAGGTTCCTCCTGGCTGGGGTGTTGAGTTATTAGTGCAATCAGTGTCTGTGCAGTCTATTTTTCCGTCGCCGTCATCGTCAATGTTATTGGAGCAGTTTTCTGCAGTGAGCGGAATTGCATTATATTCTGTGAAAACCATTATTGAATTAGGCGCAATAGTTTCAGCAATTGGTTGGGTGCTTGAGAATGGAATTTGGTCGGGGATATAAATAATGTCTCCGGTGGAATTGTCAAATTGGCTTTTTTTAAGACTCTTGATGCTTGACAAACCAGTGCCCGGAATGCTGAAGGTTATTGGCTGGCTGTCTGGGTTTACAACCCAAATTGCAATTTTTTGAGGCTCTCCAACTCTTGCGTAATCAATTGCTACAGCGTTTAATTGAGAGCCTGAACTGACAGTCAATGCCAAGACTCTGAAATCATAGTTTGCTTGGGGAATGCTTTCACTGAGTATTTTCACTGAGTTGAAATTGTATTTTGTAATGTCGTTGACAGCAACCCCGCGGCCGAGTGTTGCGACAAAACAGCCAGTGCTTCCATTATACCACCATCTTGCTGCGGCGTAAGCGCCTTCCCTAATGTCTGAGAAAATGTTTTTTGTTGAAATTATTGAATTCTGCAAAACTTTTGCTTTCTTTCTTTCAACTGAAAGATTTTCCCAAGGAATTCCTGAAGATTCTGCTCCGCAGGACAAATCCCGCGTTTGATCCCCAGCTTCCCCAATTATTATGGGCTTTGTTGTTGAGGCCTTTGCTGAGATTACTTGCTGCGGGCCTGTAGTGTAATCATGAATTCCAATCGCGTCAATATTGTTTTGAATGTTTTGAAATTCAGCTTGGTTAAAACTCCCGTCAAATCCGATTAATTTAATGCTGCTTAAGCTTGGATTGCTGTTTAGTTTTGCTTTCATTTGGGAGTAAAGTTCTCTAAAGCTTGCTGGGTATTTTTTTGTCTGGTCTCTTGGGTGGTAAGCCCAATCCCCATTAGGCTCATTCCATAATGAAATGAATTGGATGTTATTGAATCCTTTGGTGTTCACAATATAGTCCAGGCTGTCGGCAAGCACTCTTGAAAATATGTCGGCAGAGTAAGGGTGGTCTGATTCAACGCCTTTCGTTGAATTTCGGCTTGTTTTATCTGAGTTACTGCAAGTTCCCGGGTCGCCAGCATACATTCTATGGCAAAACCTGTTTTGTAAGTTTGTGGGGTCATTGTGGCTTATTTCTGAAAGCCAGAAGTATTGGTCTGGCCAGCAGTTTGTCACTGGCCAAAGGGCAGTGGTTTGGCATGTCCAATAATTTGTTCCGCTTACGGAAGAATTCAAAAATTTTCCTCCAGTGTCCCAATTTGCAAGCTGTATTGTAATGTTTTTGTCTTTTGCATACTGCAAAAAGCCATACAGTCCTTGCATGTCTGTGGCTTCATAAGTTCTTTGCGTTTCTGAAGGCGCATACCATGAAGGACTCCAGCCGAGAACTCTTGCGAATTGCATGTGCGTACTGTCAAGAAGCGGTCTAAGTTCGCTGTCTGTCCACTGAAAGCTTGTTGAATTAACATTCCATCCAACGCCCTTAAAATTGTGCGTTGGGCTTGCAAAATTAATGCTTACAGTAACGCCAAATGTGAAAGGCAAAACCAGCAGAAAAGCCAAAAGCAATATTTGTAATTTCATTCTTTTTCAATTAGTTTCTTTCAAGATTTATACTTTTCCTTATGGAATTATTCAAGTGGTTTTAAAATGGCTAGCAGTTTGTCCCGATTTTGTCCGCGGCTGCGCGCAA
>JAUSFL010000021.1 GCA_030649735.1 Candidatus Iainarchaeum sp.
TGGACCTTGTCCATCAGTTGTTGCAGATTAAGGTAATAAGATGCAGAACAATTTTGGGAATACATGTCGCTTTCTCCTTGTTGCCAAAAGAAGATTTTAACAAGCGGAATCAAGCCCTTATCAACCTTCAATTTTTGAATCCCGTTATTGACACGGTCTTTCATTTTTTTAAAATGATTATCACCACCCCATGCAGACCAGTCACTGCAAAGATTTGTGCCGCCAACAGCATACTTTATTACTGCAATTTGCCTTCCAAGCGAGTCAGTGATCTTTTTGGCGGCAGCGGCTTCAGGCCCGACTCTATAGCCAACTGAAACATTCTCTGTAGGCGGAGCCAATGCAGAAAAAACAGCGGCATCATTATTCAAAAAAAGTGCTTTAGAATTTGCCTGCTGTAATTCTGCAGGAAGCTCGTTCGCAACAGCATTCCAGCCAACCATATTTGACTGGCCTGCAAAAACAAAGACAGGAATTACACAATCAGCATTGTCCTGCATTTTTATCAAAGCCGAAGCTTTTGCAGCATCCAAAGCAACAGCATAGTTTGTTTCTCCATTCAAACCCGTGTTTTTGTACACTGCAGCCCTTAAAAAAACCGTGTAGTAATTCTCGAATTCGGCATTACTTTGGTTGGTTCTGCAAGAAGAATAAATCATTGACTGGGCAGTATTCCGAAGCTCGGCATATTTTGCAAAAAAATCAGAGTCAATTGCGGTTTTTGACTGCCCGCCTGCCAAAGTCTGAGAATAAACCGCAGAGTCGTGATCATACAATGTCTGGCGCCCTAAAGATTGGAAATTAGTTATTGAATTTCGAAGGCCTAGTTCTTGATCCAAGTTAAAGTTTTTCAAAGAAGGGCTAATCCCTAATGAATTGACTAGGCTAGCATAATCACTATCGCCTGCAATGCAAGAAATCCCAAAATTTAATGCAATTGCCTGCAGGTCTTGAACGTCTGTTTTTCCATCGCCAGTGATGTCAAAAGCAATGTCATTTTGCTGAATGGCCTTGGCCACTTTCACCAAGTCCAAAACGCTAATTACGCCGTCATTCTTTGCATCGGGGCAGTCTATAGAAATTGCTGGAACAAAAGGCAAAATCAGAAAAAAAACAAAAAAAATCTTGCGCATGATTAGACAACATTTCTTGGCTTTAAAAACATTGTTTCAGGCTTGCTTTTATGCGGGAGTCTTGCAGAATTGGAAGCTATTCCTGAAATTTTGGTCAAGCCCTGCCATTGCGTCAAGCTGGTTGTAGAGTTTTTGCTCATTCCACCAAAAGTCGGCCATTGCGTTTCCGTCAGCCTTTAGGCAAATGTATCCTTTTGAGACTCCTTCAAACACTCCGGCCAATGATTCAACATCAACTGAGTTTGTTGCGTCATATTTTGGGGCGTAATTAAGGCTTATTTCAGTGTTTCCATTCCTTGAAATTTTCAATTCTGGCATTGCGTAAATTAAATTGTCCTTGTTGTCGCAGCCAGGGTGTATTTTATAGATTGAGTCTTTCAAAGTGTAAAACACTGTTTGCGCGTAAACAAAGTTTTTGTCAGAAACTTGCGTCAAGCCAGTCCAAGAAAATCCAAAAATGCCTGAACGGTCAGTGTTTGAAGGCGAATTGCAGTTTGAACCGGGGTAGTTTTGCAGGTTTGCGTCAGGCTTGCTGTAAAAGTTTGCTGACAATAATGTCGTGTTAAAATCCATGCAAAGGATTCCGCCAACCATGTTTGACGCGATTCCATTCCAGTAAGACATTTTTCCATTGGAGCCGGAAACTTGGATTCCTCCAACATTTCCAGTAGTCTCATTCTTTTTAATGTAATAGAATGCGTCGGCATTGTTTGAAGGCTGGACTGCGCTGTTTTGCACAACAGTTCCTTGATTTATGCGCATAAGCACTGGAGTTGCGTTGCTTAAGTAGCGCGTTATCGAGTATGATTTTGGAGCATTCGTTGCGCTTACCCTTAAAATTCCGCCTCTTTCCTGCTGGTTCATCATTGAAAAGTCATTGAAATTTTCTCCAGTGTCAGTGACGTCAATTGCCAGCACTGAATTTTCGGCATTTCCGCCAACTGTCGGAGGATTTCCTTCCGAAACAATCAGCAAGTTTTTGTCGCTGCCCGGGCCAATATAGCTGCTTCCATAACCTTGCCTTTCATAAGTTCCTCCGGAAGCGCTTTCAACAAAGCCGATTTTTCCATCAATTGGCAGGTAATAGAAAATGCTGTCTGGCGCAGGGCTTGTTTTCTTCAGCAAGTAAATGTTAATGTCTGTGTTGATGTTTCCGTTAAGAATGAATTTTCTCAATGAATTGTCATCATAAGTGTCCGGGATTTTTATTAAAACTTCATACAATCCGGGGCCTTCAAGAACAGGTTCTGCGGCTCCAGGCAAGTTAAGCTGCACTGCCTCATCAAGATGGTCCCTGTTTGAAATAAGCAGTATTTTAAAATGGCTTGAGTCTGCAAAGAACTTGAAAAAGTTTCCATCCCCGTCAAACCAATTGTTTGTCTGCACGAAAACTCTTGTCCTCAAATGGAAAATCAGGTCATTGATCAAGTCTTGCGAATAGCCGTCTTTGGAAAGGTAGGCTGCAAAATTTTTGAGCGATGAAAGCTCTTGCGCTGGATTGCTTGAAGGCTCGCCTAAAGTGTCGTCAGTGTTTATTTTGTCGATTCTTTCAAGCCTTTTCAATAATTCCATGCTGAATTGCGCTGCATCGCAGTAATGGTAGTATCCTGAAGGGTCGGAGTTCGTGTCGCATTCTATTCTTGAAGTGCTGGCCCAGTCCCAATTAAGCCTTACTTTGGGGACTGCTGCAGTTCCGTAATAGCCTGTCTTTAGCTGTCCGTTTTCTATTCCAGTGCAGGAATCGGCCTCTTGGCCTTTGACTTTAATGCTGAACTTTTTTTCAGCGACTGGCTTTATTTGCAGCAGTGTCGGCTCTGACCTTTTCTGGAATCTCATCACGCCTTGATTTGCGTCAGTGTAATTTACGTCAAGGTAAAAGTTGATGTCCCTTGGCAAATATAGAGCGCCAGGGTATTCCAAGTTTATGTCTTGGGTTAAAACTATGAATTTTTTAGAATCTATCCTAAGGCCCGAGGGATTTACTTTCCAGCCGCATTTCAGCCCGTTCTTTGCGCACTCTGGAGAATTAATGTCAGTAATTCGCATGTCAATTCCTGAAAGATTCTGGATTGTCCACACTATTTGCGCGCTTGTAGTGCGGCCTTGCTCTAAAGGAAGCAAGGTTATCCTTGAACCGTAAATTACAAGCAATGGCGAAAAAACCAGGACATTAAAGTTTGCGTCAGTTTTCCAGTCAGAGTCTGGAATTGCTGGATTTTCAGGATTTATTGCCCATTTTAGCCATTGCACATCGACCTTGTAAACTCCTTCCACGTTAAAGTCATAAATTTTTGAAGGGCTTACTCCATCGCAGACTGACTGGCTGCTGCAGGCCGGGCAGTCGGGGACTGAACTGCACCAGTAGCCTTGACCGCAAGAGACTCCAAAATATGCGGTTGCATTAAAGTTACCTGCAGTAAGATTGGATATTTTTGCCCTGTGCGGCGGAATATGAGAGCTGTTGTCTCCATCTTCGCAATGAACAGTGTAAAGCCCGTTGATTTTTCCAATCATTGTTGAAAAAACCGGCACGACATATCCTTGTGCCATGCTTCCGTAAGAAGTGCCTAAAGGGGTTTCCCAGTTTATGTCCACTGAAACTGATTTTTCGTCGCCTGGAACCATTGAAATCATGCAGCCAGCGCTTGCAAAAGCTGCAAAAAGCCCAAAGAAGGCGATTAAAGCAATCAATATTTTATAATTCATTTTTTCTTCCTTTTTTTCTTTTTCATCAATGTCAATGCGACAAAAATCATGAAAACTCCAATGAGCAATACTATTGCTTCAATGATTAAAATAATTGTGCTTCCGCCAAAAAGCCTTTGCTCCGCGGCGCTTTGGCCGCCTGAAACCTGCTGATTTTCAGCAACAAGGCCTATCGAAATTATTTTCTGGGTTTTTGTGACATAATCAGTGACTGCCAGAACGTATTTTTTGCTTGGGTCAACGCGGATTATTCTTGAAATGCAGTCTTTGCCTGCAAGGTTTTCCACGCTCACAAAATCCTGCATGCTTTCGCTCAATAATTGGTAGTTTGCATTGATTTCCTGGCCTGAAGGAAGAGTGCAGAATTTCATTTCAACTTCAGAATTGTCCCTGCTCCTGATTGCAGTTGAATCTAGAGAATAATTAATGATTTTTGAAAACTTGCTTGAGTCGTAAACAACGCAATAACTGTCAAAAGTAACGCCCGACTTTTCAATCGCTTCGCAGACTTTATAGTTCAAAATCTCTTTTTGCGGCACAAACTCGAACTTGCTTGCAATGAAATTTATTTTATAATCAATCAATGGAATTTGCTCTGTCTTTTGCAGGAGAATTTCTCCAGTCTTCAAGTCTTGGACGCTGAATTTTAGCGAAAAATTCCTGAACTCTGGCCTTAGCCAATGGTCGGCGCCTGGGGAAATTACAGAATAGAACTCAGTGTTTTTTCCAGGCAGCAATTCAACGTTTTGGGAATATAATTTCCTGATCCTAGCGCTTTCTCCAACAACAACTGCCCTATTCCTGTACAATGAAATCAATTGCCCGTCCGCTTTTTTCACTTCAAGCCTTATTGAGTAAGCGTCAGGCCTTGAAGGCGCCTGCAGTGTAATGTCCGCTTCTGCGGTTGAGTTTGCATTGATTGAGCCAATTACTGCCTTGCCTTGTGAAAGGAAAGAACTGCAGAAAGTGTCATCCCAAACGCATAATGAGGCAGTGACTTCAACATTGCTTAATGCCTGGCCTGTAGTGTTTTGGACAAACACTTTTCCATTGATTGCGGCTCCTGGCTTTGTCGGAGGCCCTATAGGCCCTATTCCTGCCGGTTCTGGATTTCCGGAAGGATTTGGCCCTTCAACAGTCAGAATATTTTCCGAGTCCTTGAATTCTGTCGTGGCGCGCAGGATTTTTGCTTCGGGAAACCCTTGGCTTTTCGCGGAGTTTTTCACTGTGAACTGCTTGGCTTTTGCGCCGAGGAAAATGTGGGCCAGTCCAACAATTGCGCTTCTTTCAGTCCTGAAGTATGCGTCAATCCTGTAGTCTCCGGCACTCAAGTTTTCTGGAAGCTTGTATGAAAAATTGATTTTTTTGCTTTCTGCGGCGCGCAGGTTTATTCCATCAAAGCTTTGTTCGAAGAAAATATTGTCTGCGCTTAAAGTGCTTGGGTAGTAAGGCTGTCCGCCCTTTGCCAATTCCACAACGACTTTGGCTTCGGCTATTGGAAAATTTTCCATGCTCAATACAGTAATTTCTGCATTGATGGTTTCTCCAGCAGTGTATTGTGTTTTTTCAATGCTTAAAATCAGGTCTCCGTTGACTTGCGAAGAGTCTGAAGTTGCAGCAAGCGCAAACGCCGCAAAAAACAGCGCGAAAAAGAAAATCGAAAATTTTTTGGAATTCATAAAAGCACCATTAATCCCTTCCATTCCTCTTCAAGACATAATCATCCACTGAAAGCACTGAATATCCTTCCCCAGTCCATGAGACATTGTGCAGTGTCAAAGGAATTCTCTGCGCCTGGTTTGGCGCAGTGCCTATTATTTGCAGGCTTCTTGCAGCGCCATAATATGAGGCAAAGGCGTAAAGCTTGTCGCCAGCGTCATTTCCCCTAATCCAAGTGTCAACTTTAGGGTCGCTTGCAATCACTGTGAAATTCACGTCCATTATTGCGCCGCCGGCATAAGGAGAGCCGGGGAAATTTTTAATGCTTTCAATGCCATAAGCCATTTCACCCAAGGTAGTCTGCAATTGCCTGCCTGGAATTGCCTGCCCTTGAGGAGACCCATTTGGGAAGTCAATGCTAAAATGATTCCATTCACTAACATATGAGCCTTGCGCAATAAGCCCGTTAATATCATAATAAACGTAAGAGTCACTGTGAGGATTCATTATTTTTGCAGTGATTGTATCGATTGAGTTTTTGTCAAGTGCTGAAAGCCCTGAAAGATCCAAGTCAAAAGAGCCTAACGTACAGCTTCCTGCAATAACTTGCCGCCCGTCCGACTGAGTGCAAGGATTTTTAACTTCCTTATCCATCTTGCAGCGAGTCACTGGAGGAATTCCAACTGATTCAGTAATGCAATTTATTGTTTTTTCAGTTCCATCCTTGAATTTTATCTTGATTGCTGGATCAGTCACCAATGCAATGTTTACATCATCGCTCACGTAAGTTTTGAACTTGATTTCATTCACTGCAGTTACTCTTTCATAAATGTGCGGGTCTGGATCCGTTGGCAATGGCGCAGTAATATAGTCATCAAAAGTCTCAAAATTGTTTGTCGCTGATTCTGCTTTCACGCTGAAATAATATCGTCCAGGGGCAAAAGTTCTTGCAGGAACTTTAGTGTATTCCAGAACATCGGCCCTTATGTGCCAATCGAATGTTACTGGAATTCCTGCAGCGTCACCCAACGAGCCAATGAACGCAAGGAGTTTCGGGTCTTCGGAAATTGAAAATACGGGAACATTAGGGTCTGTATTGGGGCTTATATAACAGTAATTGTCAACTGCGTTTTCATCGTCAGTTGCTGTTGAAAGGTCAAAGTCTGTCTTTCCAGCGGCAAAGCAAGTGTTAGGGTATTGCGGATAATCGGCATAAACGATAAATTCCCTGCCTTGCTTCCAAGCCCCGTTTGCCGCATACTTGATTTCTGGATAGATTGGAAACTGGCCTGAAATTCCGTCAGGAATTCTTCCATCAAGGCTTACTGTAATTATGCTGCTGCTGGCATCAACAGCAATTGTTCCAACGCTTATTGTGGGATTTGTTGGATTTGCCGCGGGGGTTATTGAAAGCCTGACTCTCTCGCCATTGCCTGCATCAAACCCGTTCCTTAATTGTAGAATTATGCTTGAAGCGCAATTGTTGTTTTTCACTTTGAAAGTTCCAGTTTTGCCTGTTTTGGAGTCAAGGCACATTTTTGAGGCGTCAAAAGAGCAAGGGTTTGAATTCTCAATGAATTGCACGCAGGAAAGCTCGTCAGCCAATAGGCCTGGAACATTAGAGAATTGAATGTTATAGATTGCACTTGCCTCATAGCCTGGCATTTGATCAACTTGAACAACCAAAAACTTGCCAGTATCATACCCATTAGACAAAGTTATTGAAGCAACGCCAGTAGAGTCTGTTTTAGGCTGTGGCATGTTTGGGTCATTATCCCCAAAAGAATTCAGTATTGGATTGTCAGCGACTTTCATTTTAATGGAAGCGTTTTGGACCCTGCTGCCGGTTATGGCGTCTGAAACAATGATTTGAAATTGCTGGTTAGCTGCGCTTGCAGTCAAAAAAGCAGGCACTGACACTGAATACCTGCTTGCGTTAATGTCAAAGTAAACGAAAGTGTTAGTGTCAGACATTGTTTCATCCAATGGCTTCAAGACAAGCAAAAGCTTTGTGTTTGTTTTCGAGACGCCTTTGATTTGAACGCTTAATTGCGGGGTTGATGTTTCATTTGCCAGCACTGAAAGGCCGCCCAGACTGTTCGGCACAATGTTTTCCGCAAAAGTCTTTTCTGGCGGAGTGCCAAAATCCAGTGCCTGGTTGTCTGTTGTAAAGTTTGCGTCAATGTCCGGCGGCGAACTCAAGTTTCGGCCACTTCGGTTTGTTATCTTGTAAAGAAAATTGTAATTCTGGTTGTAGTTCAGGTCAAACGCGTCATTGCTTTTTGGAGTCAAGTACGCTGTTGAATCCGGCTCGCAAGTGCCATCGCCGCTAGGCGAAGCCCTGCAGACTGCAAGCTCGTACTCAAACTTCGGGCAGTCTGTCCTGCAAAACAATTCGCCTAAAGTAAAGTAATCGCTTCTTTCCTGGAGATTCTTTGAGTCCGACTTTGCATTGTAGTAAAAATCAAGCCTTATTTTGGCGGCTGGCTGGCTTGGGTTTTGAAGCTTTTTGACGCGCACATTAACGCAAATTGAAGTCGAGCCAGTGGCCAAATTGCCTGTTGAAAAATTCACTTGCTTTGCAAAATAAAGTATTCCATCAACAGTGCCATTCTGGTCTGGATAGTTTGCTGAAAGGACTGGAAAATAGTTTGGAGGCAGGCCGCTTTTAATGTCCATGTTCAATCCGGTCGCATTTGGAATTGAATTAAGGCCGCTCCTGAAATGGGCAGTGACATTGCTTTGGCCTGCTGATTCTGGAACCACAATGTCAAAAATCAGGCCGTAAACTTTTTCCTGGTTTACTGCAATTTGAGCCGGCTTTGTGTCCCCAGAGACTATGACGCATCCTTCAGGGAATAATTCCCTCCTTAAAGTGATGTTGAATTCTGGATTGTCTGCAGGATTCTGCAAAACAACATTCACCAGAGTCGGATGCGCAGCATCGCTCCTGTAAAGCCTGCTGACTATTTGAGTGTAAGGCAAAAAATTGCCTTTGGTAACCAAAATCTTGACTTTCTTGTCAACCCTGAAGTATGCTGGAGTCGTGGTCTCTCCGGCAGCATTTGTTCTTGCAGTGAATTTTGCATTAACGTCAAAAGTGTCAGCGCTTATTGACTCATAAAAGAAAACATTAGCGTCGCTTACTGGAACGCCTGCCTTGTCAACGACCTTGACTTTCAAGTTTGCGATTCCCAGGCTTAAAGTCACATTCAAGTCCAAAACTTGGCCAAGCTCCAGCCCGTCAGGGCCTGCAAGCCCGTTGGCGTCAACAGACTGGCTGTTTAAAGTGTAAGTTTTTTCAGCGTACGCAATGTAATCGCCGCTTTCAAAATTCTCGTTCCCAAAATTAGTGAACCCTTTGTCGTCAGTCCTGCTGATCCATGGAACAAACATTCCGCCATCTGCTGAAGTGTTGTACAATTTTACCAACGCGTCTGAAACAAGCCCTTGCGTGCCGTTTCTTTCAACCTCGCTTTTAACAAAAACATGGATGTTTCCATAATTTCTTGGAGTTTCTGTCGCCTTGAAAAGCAGGACTCTTGTAAAATTCGCGTCAGTAGGGCTTCTTGGCAAAACCTGCAGTGTTTTTGAAACAAAGCCGGCCAGGCTAATCCGTGCGTAGTATAATTTTCCATTCCTTGCGCCGCCAATAACCACTTTTCCCTCTTCATTTGTTATCATTGGGGAAGCCTGAAATGAGCCTGCCAGCGAATAATAAACTGAAGCGCCTGAAAGAGGCAATAGATTGTTCGCGTCCAAAACCTGGATTTTCAGGTTTTTTTCATCAGATGGCGGAATTCTGGAAAGCAAAATAGTGGCTTCCGCGGTTTTTCCGACTTCAACCGCAATCAATGAAGTTTCGTTCGAGTCAAAAGCCCTATTAATGTCGTCAGCAGCTGAAACAAAGTAGTTTCCCGGAGTTTCTTCAAAAACAAAGCTTCCAGCCTCGTCAGTCCTTCCAGTCTGCTTTGGAGTTGTCCTGTCATTCTTATATAGTGTGAGCGCAAAATTTCCAAGCAATGCATTGGTTGCCTTGTCCCTTACAAAAACCTTGAGTTTTCCTTTCTGCGGAGGTTCTGGATTCATGTCAAAAAAAGTCAAGTCATCAACCAGCGGCTTTGTCACTGGCAAATAACCCAGGATTTCAACGCTTGCTTCAATGGCTCCACAGCCATTAAGCTCTGTTGGAGTCACGACAATGTCTGTGGTGCTTAAAGCGTCCTTGGTTTTTGAAAGAATGGATTTTCCGCTAGAGCAGGAAAAGCTTGCTTCGATTTTTTGATTGTCAATTCTTGGCTTTCTTGGAAGCGAGGCATCTCTCACAATGATTTTCTTTTCAGCAAGGGGCAAAATAACCTGTTTTTTTTCAAGCTTTAATATTATAGTGCTTGTGTCAATCGTGATTTTTTCAGGGCTTGGGCTTTTGTAATCCAAAAAGCCTTCCTTTTTGACAAAAAACGCAAAATTCAGGTTTCCTGAAAGCTTTTCAATAGTGAAAGTTCCGTCAGGGCCAGTAACTGAATTGCCTGAAAGCATTGCCGCAGCGCCTTCAATGCCATAATTATAATCCACCCTGACTCCAGAAACAGGGTTTTTTGAGGAAAGCTCCAGCACTTTCACGGTTATTGAATACTGCGGCGATGAAAAGAACAAAAGCCAGAAAATTCCCAAAAACAAAAGCAAAATCACAAGGCAAAAGACTGCAAAGCTTGGAATGACTTCATCAATCGGGTCAATTACCTTGTATATTGGAACGCCTTTGGCCTCAATCCAGTCCAAGGCAGAATAATACCTGTCTTCCAAGGAATAATAAAAGTCCTTCAAAGCCCCGACAAAGTCCATTCAATTTCAACTCTAAAAAATGCCTGAATATTGCTTTAGAACAAGTATTTCCAGTTTTATAAACCTTTCGCGGAAACAATGGGCGGAATTAAAGTTCACTCGCAGAATTCCTGAATGCTCTTTTGCCCCTTGCCGCACAATGGCGCGGCATTGATTCCAAGCTTCCTGTTCAAGTGCCTTGCGAACTCTTGCGAAAACCCGTGCATTGTAATCACTTTTTTCGCGCCTGACTCTTCCACGTAATGCATTAACTGCCGGAAGTCAGCGTGATCGCTTAATGGAAAAGTCTTGTTGAATTTTTTTCCATAAAAGCCCCAGCCAGTTGCAATTCCAGAAACCACTTTTTTTCCAAGCGAAATCTGCAGCGCGTTAACCAAGTCCTTGCTTACAAGGCTTGGCGGGATTATTGCGACATTAAAGTCCTTCAAGTTTCCGTTCAATTTTTCAAAATCCCCGATTTTGCACCCGTTGCTTTCGTAAATTTTGTTGAATTCAAAGACTTTCTCATGCACTGCAGGAACTTCATTCGAGAACTCGTTCACTATTTTTGAAAGCTCTTGCGCCTTTCCCAAAGCATAGCCTGAAAGCAGTGAAAACTTTCCAGAACGCGAGTTTTCTTCAACCCATTTTCCAATGTCTTCGTAAACCTCCTGCCTTTCAGGAAATTGAAAGCTTGGCTTTCCAAAAGTGGATTCAATAATCAAGACATCCGCCTTTTGCACTTCAGCCCTTGGAAGCAATAAAGAATCCTGCAATTGAAAGTCAGAAGTTACAACAACGCGCTTTTCGCCTTCCAAAACCACTTGCGAGCTTCCTAAAATATGCCCTGAATTCTCCAAGGAAATGTCAAAGCTTTCAAAAGAATGCTTTTCTGAAAAGCATTTTCCAATCAAGCAGTCCTCATTAAGCCGCCCATTAATCAACGCCTTGGTCTCCGGAGTCGCCAAAACCTTGCCAGAATACTCTTTTTTTGAAAAAAGGTGGTCTGAATGCGCGTGAGTAATGACTGCAAAATCAGCCTTTGGCGTCCTTGAAGAATCAATAACTATGGAACAGCCATTTGCAATAACCAGGCCGTTGTCGTCAAAAAATCGCATGCTTTTCAGAAGGGAAACGAAAAATATAAATTGGGTGGTTGCCTAAAATGCAGTAAAGAGTGAAATAATGGCAGTTTTTGAAAGCTTGAATTCAATCTCCTCAAAAATCGAGGACTTTCACAATTCAATGAAGGAAAAAGAGTCATTAAAGCAGTCAAGGCAGTTCTTGGTCAAGGAACTTGAAGAATTCATTGGAAGAGCCGAAGAAATCCAAAAAATGCTTGCAGTAATTGACGCTAGCGCAAAAGCCGAAGGAAAAGACATTAGTGTTGAAAAGCAAGAATTGGAATTCGAAAACCTTTCAGTGTTTTTGAAAAGAAACATGCAGTTCGAGAAAGAAAAGCTCTCGCGCACCAGCGCTTTTGACCAAATTACCGAAAATTCTGAAATTCCTGAAATTTACAACGCGATAGAGGAAAAAGCGAAAAAAGCGCTTTTGGGGCTGAACTACTTTGTTGAAAAAAACACTGTGGCATTGCAGACTGAAAAACTCCAGTTTTCCGGAAGCAAGCAAGGCCAGAACGTGCTTGCGCTCTTGAAAACCAAGGACTTGGAGCTTGAAGAATTGAAAAAAAAATACGGTTCTTTAATGGCCAAGGGCCTTTTGGCAAGGCTTGAGGAAGAAACAAGCGCTGACTTTGAGGAAACATTAAACCAGACTGCGCGCAATCTGGAAGTTTCAAGCAGTGAAGTGCAAAAAATTTCCATTGAAAACCGCGGGATTGTCGAAAAAATACAAAAGAACCAGTCAGTGCTAGAGCAGAAAATCCGCGAGAATGACGAATTGCTTTCAAAATTCATGAGCAAAGGCCTTGAAACAATAACTGTCTTGAAGAAAGAGCGCGACGCAGCAAAAAAATTCGCTTTAGACCTGGAGCATGAAACAACGACTTTAAGGCAAACTTACTCCAAAGAGCTTTTGGGGCTGCAAGAGCACAAAATGCAATTGCAAAAGCAATTGCAGGACGAGTTCGTGAAAAAAAACAAAGGCATTGAATTGGAGTTAAGGCAAAAGAGCGAGTACTTGGAGCATTTCAAAAAGCTCGTTGACGAGAAAGAGTCAGAGCTTCGCTCTTTGAAGGAAAAATTCGAGCACCACAAGGCAATACTGCAGCATTACACAGTCCATGACAAAATAAAAAAAAGGCAAGCTGGGCATTCAAGAAAAACAGGCAAGTAAAATTAGCCCGGCTGTTTTTGCAAAAATTATGAGAAACTATTTTCTTGACTTTTTTCTGACCGGCTCTTCTTCCTCTTCACCGCTGTCTTCTTCAGAATCGTCTTCGTCAGAGCCTTCGTCGCCTTCGGATTCTTCAGGGCTTGGCCTGAATGCCTCTTGGTCAAAAAGCATTCCAGAAATGACTGCCTTCCATTTTTCAACAAACGCGGCCTTGACTGCCTCAATGTCTTCTTCAGTCAACGCGTCCTCCAATCCTAAAGGCTCAACCGCCTTCAAGACCCTGCATCCCTTGTGTTCAAGCTCAAAGTCCACAAGCTTTTCAAGCAAGAGCTTAATCCTGAAGTCTTTTTCAAAGTCTTCCTCATTGTACAAGTGCATTGCAAAAATCAAGTCGAATTTTTCAACCTCAAGGCATTTTGCAGGAATGTCAAGCATTGAAGGCACAAAGAATTCCTTGACTTCCAAGTCTTTCATCTCGTCCTCCAAAGCCGCAGTCAAGTCAGGAAACAAATCCAATTCCTGCTCCGAGTCGGCAATCAAAGCGATTTTCATAAATTATGAACGCTTCCTCAGAATAAAAACATAATGCAGGCATTTCCACTAACATTTTTAAATAACAAAAACCTTCACTAATTAAAAAACGCAAAAGTGACTATTGATGGGTGATTCAGACTTCAACAAGCCAGTTTACTCTGGAGAAATGTTCGAGGAAAAAAAGCCCTCTCCATTAGAGGCAGTCAAGCCTTATTTTGGAAAAATAATTCTTGCAATAATATTGATTGCAATAGCTTACGGCGCTTACTGGTTTTTTGTCGGAAGCTACCAGAACGTGCAAGTCAATATTTCCGGAATGGACAAGCTTGCGGTTTCAGGAATTTCCGGAAGCATTAGCCAAAACGGGAAGGAAATTCAAAAAATAACAAAAGCCAGCCAGTCATTAAGCCTTAAGGAAGGAACCTACGACATTGAAGTATTTGCAGACGGTTTCAAGCAATACTCTGACACTATAATAGTAGATTCAAAAAAACAGCCAGTCAAAATACAGCTTGAGAAAGACATTGACGTCAAAATAGACAGGATTGAATTGAAACTCAATGACTCCCAAGGCAAAATTTTTGCAGGAAAAGACAATCTTGCAACAATCTACCTTTCCAACTCGGGAAGCAGCGACATTGATGTTGAAATAGCGAAAGACTCTCCAGAAGACGCAAAACTCACTGTAATTCCAGACAATGCGCTAATAAGAGTGCCTAAAGGCTCGCAGAATGTTTCTGCCGGATTGAAAATAGTTGTTTCAACAGGGTATAAAGTAACTGACAGGACTAATGGCGACTCGATTGAATTAAAGCTCAGGGTTAAAGGCGTGCAGAGCAATCCAGCAGTCAGGCCACTGTCCATTGTTCCAAAAATGACCATTATAGTAAGCCCCACTACATTAAAGTTTGGCACAGTCAAAGCCAATGGAAGCCCCTCCTCGCCAGCAAAGGAAATTTCAATCCAAAACCGCGAATCATTCGACCTTCAAGGAAAAATAGAATTTAGCGTAACAATCGAGAATGCCGGCGAAAATCCAAAAAGCGAAGTTCAAAAATGGTTTGATTTCTATCCGGAGATTACTGAATTGAAGAAAAGCAGCACTGCAAAAGAAAATGTCACAATAACAATTCCGCCGTCAACAGTGAACTTTCCGACAGGAAGCAAGACTCTTCCAGTGCTTGGAACAATAACACTGGCAAGCGAGTCCTGGAATGAAACAATAAAATTTGACATGATAGTCTCACAAATCAACACTTCCATTAAAGTCCCGACAATAAGCCAGTCATCATTCAGCATGGCTGGAGACGACATTAAGACAACATTGCTCACCATTGAAAACAATTCTGAAGTTCCATTGACTAAAGTAAAAGTCAATGTGCCAGGGTCCTGCCTGAACACTTACTTAACCAGCGAAGACATTCTTGAAATTGATGAACTCTCAAACATTGCCCCGCAAAGCAAGAAAATAATAACATTCAAAGTCCATATTCCAGCAGACGCCGCAATAGGCGATCCAAAAAACTGCGTCATTACAGTGAGCTATGATGATCCATTGAATCCCGGGGGAGACCAAATACTAATAGACAATATAACGCCGATAAAAATCACAAGGACAAGCTGAATTTATGCGCTGCTGAAAGCAGCGCGACGTTCTTTGGCGCTGCCCATGAAAGGGCATAGCGGGCCCGGAGGGATTTGAACCCTCAACCTCTTCCTTAGGAGGGAAGTGCCATATCCAGGTTAGGCTACGGACCCTTGTTACAATCAATTAAGGATAATACTACAAAATAATTAAAACCAATCCTGCAGCCAATGGAACAGTGAAATTGTCGTCAAAAGGCAGGTATTCTGCAAGCATTCCGGCCAAGGCAGCCAAAAACGCAAGCACTGGGTGAAACAAGAAAGCCAGCGGAATTGAAGCGGCAATGATTCCCGCAATTGTTCCCTCTAAAGTCCGCTTGCCGAAAATTTTGGTTTTGCCGAATTTTTTTCCAACAATTGCGGAAAAAGAATCGCCAAAAACCAGGACAATCAACGCGCCAAGCACAATAGCCCTTCCTTGAAGCACAAAAACAATGATTGTGACAATTACTGCCAGTACAAAAACCAATGCAGCCTTTCCAGGCATGCTTTGCTCGCTTTCCCGCTCAACATGCTTTACTGCCTTGTGCAATAAAGGGATTGAAATTCCTTCAGAAATCAAAAGCGACAAAATAACTCCAAAAACCAACAGTGCAATTGCAGTCATTAAAGAAGCTGCAATTCCAAAAAGCAAAATTTCTGCAATGAAAAAGATTCCAAAAGCCAAATGCATTAATTGCCTTGAAAATTCCTTGTTCAATTCAAGCGCCCTTCTTTTTCCTGCACAAAATCAACGCGTGGTCTGTTTCAAAAGGCTCCAGGCGCACTGTCTGCAAAATTTCAAAGTTTTTCTTAAGCTTGCTTGCTTCACTAGCGAAAATAATTGAAGCCTGCTCTGAAGCGCTAATGCTCCTTGCTTTCACTGAAAGCAATCCAAAACCTTGCTCTTTTAGGAATTGCGCGTTTTTCAGGAAAATTTCCGCCTGGTTTTTCTGGCTCACGTCCTGGAACAGCACGTCAAAACTCAATTGCCTGATTTCTTCAGGATAATTTTCAACTTGCAAAGCGTCAGCAAGCAATGGAACAATATTGGCGCGTTTTTCGCACAATTGCACAAACCTTCTCATTGAAACAGCGCTCAAGTCAACGCCGACCAAAAGCCCTTCGTTTTCAATGATGTCTGAAATGTGCGAGACAGTAGTCCCTTCGGCAGCGCCCAAATACAATACTTTCGAGCCCTTCTTTATTGGAAGTTCTTTCAAGCCATTCTTAAGGCCTGCTCCGAGCTTTGAGCGAAAAGCGTCCCACCGCCTGAATTCAATCCTGCTTTCAAAAACCAGCTTTTCGCCGTAAACTTTTTCTCCAGGCAGCAAGTTTTTCGTGTAAATGAATTGCCCGTCAGAGAAAACATTCTCGAAAATTTCCCGCATGAAAAATCACTTCTTTCTCTTCCACTCGCTTGCAAGTATTGAATAAATTTTTTCATCAAAAAACTTGCCGTACTTGCATATACTCTTTCTGGAGATTCCCTCAAATTTTCCCCCAATTTTCTGGATTAATTTTTCCGAAACTTTGTTTTTTGTGAAAATCTTGTATTCAATCCTATTTAGTTTCAAGCAATTGAACCCAAAATCCAAAATTGCCACGCACAATTCTCTTCCAAATCCCTCGCGCTGTACTGCCTCTGTAACCCATATTCCAATAGCAGCTCTCCGGAACCTTTCTGAAAAATCATGAAGGTTCACTTGACCCACAAACTCGCTGTTTTTGGAGAAAGCGAGGAAAGCAAATCCACTTTTCCCGAAAGACTTCATGCTCCTTTCAACAGTTTTTCTGCATTTTTTTAAATCAGTGTAATCAAAAGGCAAAAAACGGGTTATCTTCGCATTAGTATTTTCAAAAAGAATTTTTTCATCCCCTTTTCTCAAAGGCCTCAAAACAAGCCGTTCAGTCTTCAAAACAACTTTTTTCATTTTGCTTTCCTCTTTTTCTTTCCAACCCATTCGTTGCGAAGTATTGAATATATTTTGTCGCTGATTTTTTTTCCATTCTTGACAAAGTAGTCTCTTCTGGTTCCTTCAAGCTTTCCGCCAAGCTTTCTTATCAGGCTTTCAGAAGGCGTGTTTCCCACAAAAGTGCAGTATTCAATCCTGTTGAGTTTTAATTTCTTGAAGCCAAAATCAATGATTGCGCGCGCAATTTCTTTCCCAAAGCCCTTGCGCCATTTTCCTTCCTGAACCCACAATCCAACTTCAGCGCGCTTGTACTGGTCATGATAGCAGTGCAAGTCTATAAGCCCGACAAAGTCTTTGGTTTTTTTCTCGAACGCAATGAAATAGAATCCTTTCCTTCCAAAGCGCTTCTCGCGCTCTGCGACATATTTGGCTTCTTTTTCCAAAGTCACTGGAGTGTCATAAGTCAAAAACTTTGCAATTTTAGGATTGTTTGCAAAAGGAAATATTGTTTCTTCGTCGCCTTTTTGCAAAGGCCTTAAATTCAACCGCTTGGTTTTCAGGATTATTTTGGATTTTTCCAAGAAAAATCACTTTTTGGTTTTCACAAACCTTAATTTTCCCGGCTTTTTGAAGGCATTTTTCCTGAAGTCTTTTGACTGCTTTACTTTGCGAAAGTCAACATTTGGCTTGTTGAAGTGCTCCATTTTAGAAAGGCCTTCCCTTGGCTTGAAAGTTTCCTGCGGCTTGGATTCTTCCCGCGGCTTGAAATCAGTGCGAGGCTTGAATTCAGTTCTTGGATGGAATTCTCCGCGAGGCTTAAAGTCGCTTCTGGACTTGAAGTCGCCGCGAGGCTTGAAATCTCCTTTTGAATTAAATTCAGTTCTTGGATTTGAATCTCCGCGAGGATTGAATTCTCCCCTTGGCTTGAAATCGCCTCTAGGCTGGAATTCTCCCCGGGGCCTGAAATCCCCGCGAGGCCTGAATGGCCTTGCATTGCTGCTGTCGCGGTCGCGCGGGAGGAATTTGCTGAAAGACTTTCTTTCAAAGCCTTCTCGGGGCAGGAATTTTTTTGGAAGCATTGGGTTTTCGCGAGAATACTTGTCCTTTAATGCTGGATTTCTCTCTTTCTTTTGTTTTTTCACTAAAAAATCAAACCTTGCCTTTAACTCATCATTCAATCCAGGGCTTGTTTTATCACTGCTTTTGAAAAAGTCCTTTCTTGCGGCTATGGAAATTTTTCCAGCCAGAGAACGCGCCATTGCGCCTTGCTGCCAAGGCTTCAATTGCTGTATTAAAGAATGCTGGAAAATCAGGCCGTACTTTGGAGGCAATGCCTTTCCCTTGCTGCGCAAGTGCCTGAACAATGCCTTTTCCGCGCCCAGCAATTGGATTTTGCTTGAAGGCATTATTGCAAGCTGCTTTAACGAGCCTGCTTTTGAAATAAGCCTTGCCGCCAAAAGGCCTCCGGCAAGCTCTGAAAAGTTTGGCGCGATTTTTGCAGTGGTTTCAGAAACAAAAACTTCCAGTTCATTCCTTTGGGCCTTGATTTTTAACGCGTTCACTGCAAGCTCGCTAATTTGCTTCAGGTCTTTTTCTGAAAGCAAGGCGCCCATTGACTCTCCTGCTGTTTTGGAAATTTCTTTCGCCAACTCATCGTCTTTCAATATTCCAATAATGCTTTCTTCCTCAAAGTTTTCCCTGCTTCCAAGCTCTGCAATCAATTTCAGCAATACTTCGTTGTCTGTCACGCTTTCCTTTAATTCTGGAAAGTGCGTTGAGTACCATTCAATGCAGTGCTCTGCCATGAGGTTAAAAATCCTGTCCAAGTCTTCCAGAAGATTCACTGACTTGACTACGTTAATGTCAATGCTTGACAATTCAACGCGGACGCTTTCTTTCGCGCTTTTTATCAATTGATTTCTCAAAGAATCAAGTTCTGCCATTTTTGAAACACTTAATTAAATGGGATAGAAAGTATTTTTAAAGCAAGAAACCAGTTATTTAACAAATGATTCCAAAACCGGCACGCATGCGAAGGCGGGGGAATGCAAGGACTTTCCAAATCAAGGATTTAAAAGTAGGCTATGTGCCTGATCCTGAAACAATGAAGCGCCCTTGGATTACGCGCTGGACTGGAAAAGTCACAGCCAGAAAAGAAGAGCTTCCATTCAGGGGATCCCAAGAGCGCGAGAAAACAAACGGAGGCTTTCAAAGAATCCATAAAATAGTGGTTTCTCGCGGGCCAGAATCTGCAGAACTAGTCGTAAAGCCAAAGCCAGTCTCTTCAGAATTGGAATTCAGGAAAATTGAAAGGGCATCGCGCATTCTTCCCGGCACTTTCCCGAAAGCAATAGCATTCAAGGAAAAAATCCCAAACGGGCCTGGAGAAATTCACATGCAAATAGTCAAGGGAATGCCTTTATCGGCAATTAATTTTGCAAGCCTTCAGGCAGAGGACAAAAACAGGATAATTGAAGAACTTGCGAGAAAAATCAATGAAATGCACTCTAAAGGAATAACCCATCATGACTTGAAGTTCAAGAACATAATGGTTGACGGCAGGCAGATCAGGTTTGTTGACTTGGAGAAAACAACATTCTCGCAATTCAAGGCATCCAAAAGAGACAGGTATTTTGACGCATTGACTGTCATTGGAAACGCTGTTTATTCAGGGCTTATCAGCGATGCAAAGCAATTGGAGATTTTTGCAAGCATGGCGATTGAAGGAAAGAAAAACAGGGGCTATAAGTTCAGCCTAGAAAACCTTATGGAATTGCGAAAACAAAGCAAGCAAAGCTATCGCCTGGAAAAGCAGCAAACATACTGGGAAGAAAGAAAGCAAACATTGCGCACTCTTGCGGAAATGCTTGAAGAGTCAAAAAACCATGCCAAAAACCCGATAATAAAAGGCGCGGGCAGGTTTATTCAATCAAGCCTCCAAAAAGGGCTTCAGGCTTAAAAAAACTTTCATTCAAATAAATTATACTATGGCAGATTCTGAAGACATTACCAACATTGCGTTGAGAAGAAGCATTTTTTACCCGGCCGCGGAAATTTACTCGAACTCTCCAAGCGGGTTTTGGGAATTCGGGCCAGTCGGCGAGGCAATCAGGAGAAAAATAATCGAGTTTTGGAGGAAAGAATTCGTCCAAAAGGAAGGATTTGTTGAAATTTACGGGGCTCAAATACTGCCAGAGGCAGTCTTTAAGGCCTCGGGCCATTTGACAAACTTTAATGACCCGATAGTGCAGTGCAAAAAATGCAAAGCGCTCCACCGCGCTGACCAATTGATTGCTGAAAAAATCAAGGAAATTGTCCCTGAAAGCATGAGCATTGAAGAGCTTTCAAAGCTCATAAAGCACCACGAGGTTGAATGCCCAAAATGCAAGTCTAAAGAATTCACTGAAGTCAGAAAATTCAACATGATGATGAAAGTAGACATTGGAGCGACCGGGGACATTCCGTGCTATTTGCGTCCTGAAACCTGCCAAAGCATTTTTTTGGATTTTGAAAGAATTTACAAGACTTCGCGCCAAACCCTGCCTTTAGGAATTGCGCAGGCAGGCTGTTCTTTCAGGAATGAAATCGCGCCGCGAAACACTCTGCTTAGGGCGCGCGAGTTCGGCCAAATGGAATTGGAAATCTTCTTCAACCCTAAAAAAGCAAATGACTTTGAAAAGTTTTCAACAATAGAAAATAATGAAATCAACCTGATGCTTTCAGAAAAAGCCGGCATTACTCCAATCAAGGCAAAAGACGCTGTTGAGAAAAAACAAGTCAGCTCGAAAATGATTGCTTACTATTTGGCAAAATGGCAAATGCTTTGGGAAAAGCTCGGGGTTCCAAAAGAAAAAATGCGCTTTCGAAAACTGGCCGATGACGAAAAGGCATTCTATGCTGCCGAAGCATTTGACTTTGAGGTTTTGACATCTCTAGGCTGGATTGAATTAACAGCATGCAACAACAGGACAGACTATGACTTGAAAGGCCACGCGAAAGAAAGCAAGAAAGAATTAAGCGTCAAGGAAGAGGGGGATTCAGAGTCTTTCATTCCGCACATTTTTGAATTATCTGACGGAATTGACAGGCCAGTCTGGGTATTGCTGGACCTGGCTTTCAGGAAGGAAAAGCGCGGGCCTGAAGAAAGAATTTATCTTTCACTTGCGCCGCGCATTGCGCCATACTTTGCGGGAATTTTTCCTTTAGTGAAAAAAGACGGGCTTTTGGAAAAAGGACGGGAAATTTTCAAAGAGCTTGAAAGCCACGGCTTTGACCTGGTGTTTGACGAGAAAGGAAGCATTGGAAAGCGCTACGCGCGCATTGACGAAATCGGAGTGCCTTACGCGATTACAGTCGATTATGACACAATGAAAGACGGCACTGTGACTTTGCGCGACAGGGATTCCTTGGAGCAAAAGCGCGTGAAAGCAGAAAAACTGCCGGAACTGCTTTGGAAATTGCAGTTGGGTCTGGAAAAATTCTAAAATTGGCGCTCGCAATGGTAAAATACGGAAAACCTTTCAAATTGAAAAAGCCAGTTTACCAAGCCACTGACTTAAACTCTAAGAATGCGCGAATAAGAAAAGCATTATTTTACGGGCTTAAGGCAAGAAAAAAACTAAAGGAAATTGCGCGGGAATTGCCAGGCAGCTCAGTAGGTTACATGGAAGTCATAAGGGGCAAAATGATTGCTGAAGGAATTCTGGAAAGAGCCAGGCCATTAAAAAAAAGCAATCAGTCAAAAGAGCCAAGAGCAATCAATAGCGGCATTATTCCAGGAAGCATCGAGCAATCAATAGAGCAAGAGCTTGACAGGCGCGGCATTAAAGGCAGGAATGAAAGAATCAAAATGTTTGTTGAACTGGCAAGGGAAAGACTGCCTGATTCAAGCCTTCAAAGGGCATTGAAAACCGCGGAAGTAAAAATCACAAAAGCCACTACCCGGCTTGAAAGCTTGTTGGTTGCAGACAAACAAACGCAAGCTAAAAACCTTGACAAAAAAATTCAGGAATTAAGAAAATCCATTGCAAGGGCAAGAAACATGGACGCTGAAAGAGCAATGCCTTTTCTCGTCCAAGAAATGAAAAGAATAAACCTCAAATGAAGCAAAAAACCTGATTGTTTTTTTAAAGCCGGCATTCACTAATTCTCTAGCAGGCCCCTGTAGCGCAGTGGTAGCGCAGCAGTTTCGTAAACTGTTGGTCGAGAGTTCAAGTCTCTCCAGGGGCTTTTTTTGGAAAAACTATTTAAACAATCAACGCATTATTTGAAGAGTGGTCTTGAAAATGCAGAAGAAGAAAAAGCCTTCAAAAACTAACGCAATTTATTCCTTGGAAATAAAGCCAGTCTCTAAAGGGGAAAGAATCAGCGGAAATTTATTGAAAGACTTGCGCAAGGCGCAAGAGCTCCCAAGGCATTCTAGAAAGAACGCGTTTATTGCAATCGGCGCAAACATTGTAATTCCTGGGTTAGGAAACTATTACCTGGAAAGAAACAAGGTCGGGCTTGCCTTGACTGCGTTAAGCGTCCTGCTAATTGTAGTGTTTCTTTCTCCATTGTTTCCTTTGAATTCTGTCGGGGTTTTCATTAACCCGACAAGCCCACAGGCGACAATCGCGACCGCGCTTCACGCAAGCCAGGATTATGCAGTCAATTTTTACAACCCGCTCTCGGCATACTTTTTAATTCCATTAATTTTGATTGCTTTCAGCTGGCTGCACTTGATTTTCCTGCTGGTTAAGGGAAAAAAGTAATTAGGCGAAATCAATGGATTCTAGAATTGAAGAATTGGCTGAAATCGTAGTGAGCAAGGCCTGCAAGATTGGAAAAAAGGATTACGTGCAGATTGTCGGGGCTCCAGAAAGCCAGGCATTGGTTCTTGCATTGTTTGAAAAAGCAATAAAGAAAGGCGCTTTTCCTTCAGTGAAAATCGGGCTTGAAAACCAAAGCTACATTTATTACAAGAACGCGAAAGACTTTCAGCTCAAATGGTTCCCAAAGCTCGCTTATCAAGAAATGAAGCAGACAAAAGCAATAATTTACATCCAGTCAGACACTAACCGAAAAGAACTTGCGAGAATCCCGACTGAAAGAATCAACATTCGCCAAAAGGCATTGAAGAGAATTGACGAGTGGAGGGTCAATAAGACAAACTGGTGCATTGTGTCTTTTCCAAGCAGCGGTTTTGCGCAGGACGCGGGCATGTCTTTGCGCGAATACGAGGATTTGGTTTTTTCCGCAACAAACTTTGACTTTTCAAAACTGAAACCAAAATTCGACAAGCTCATCAAGTTAGAAAATAAGACTGACAAGGTAAGGATTGTTGGAAAAGAAACTGACTTGGAGTTTTCAATCAAGGAAAGGAATGCAGTTTCTGATTTGGACAAAATCTGCAATATTCCGTCAGGCGAAGTCTTCAACTCAGTGGTTGAGAATTCTGCGGAAGGAAAAATCTATTACGAGTTTCCCGCAGTGTACTTGGACAATGAAGTTGATGGAGTTTCCTTGGAATTCAGCAAGGGAAAAGTGGTTTCAGCAAAGGCTGAAAAAAACCAGAAGTTTTTGGAAAAAGTGCTCAAAAGCGACAAGGGCGCAAAGTTTTTGGGAGAATTCGGAATTGGACTCAATTACGGCATTAAGGAATTCTCCAAAGACATTTTGTTTGATGAAAAAATCGGCGGAACAATCCACCTTGCGCTTGGGGAAAGCTACAAGGAATGCAAGGGAAAAAACAAGAGCATTGTGCACTGGGACATGATCAAGAACTTGCGCAAGAACGGCCGCGTGTATTTTGACAAAAAGCTTGTTGAAAAGAACGGAAAAGTTTTGATTTAAGACCGCGGGGTTTTTGTAATGCAATTGCAAAGGCTTTCAGGACTGCTTGGAATTTTAGGAATTATTGCTTTCTTGGCTTTCACTGCAATTGCCGTGTTGAATTTTCCAAACTATGATTTTGCAGGCCAGTTTTTAAGCGAGCTTGGCATTGGAGCCGCAAGTGCTTTCTGGTTTAATTCCGGCCTGGTGATTGCGGGCATTTGCTTTGCAGTGTTTTTTGCGAGATTTTGGAAAGAGCAAAAAGCAATTGCAATTGCGGGAATTTTGGCTTCTTTGGCGCTTGCTGGAATTGGAATTTTTCCAATGAACCAAGAGCCAATGCATAATATTGCTGCAGGGCTGTTCTTTTTCCTTGCAGGAATTGCCGCCTTGTTTTTTTCAAAGCAAAACAGGAAAGACAGGCTTTTGTTTGCAGTCAGCTTTCTTGCATTGATTGCGGACATTGCGTACTTGGGCGTTCAAAGCCCGATTTTGCAAAAAATAAGTGTTGCTTTATTCCTAGCTTGGGTGCTTTTTGTTTCTCTTAAAAAATAAGGCCAAAAAGACTGTCGAAAATCGTCAAGGGCACTTAAGGCAGTTGTCGAAAGGTTTTTATTTGGGTTTTGCCTGAAATACTTCTGATTCTTGAAGTGTTTTTTATGGTTGAAAAGCTAGACACTATAATTGCCGGCGAAATCTGCATGAGCAAAGAGCCAGGCAGTTCGATGAAAAAATGGCGTGAAATTTTTGGAATTTCGCAAACAGAGCTTGCGGACTTTTTGAAAGTTTCTTCCTCGACAATTTCAGACTATGAAGGCGGCCGAAGGAAATCTCCTGGAATTGGCGTTGTAAGCAGGCTTGTTGAAAACCTGATTGAAATTGACAAAAAGCACGGCGGCAAAATAGTCAAGCAATTAGAGCGCGACTTCAAGCCAAAGGAAGAATTGTTCAACACTCACGAGTTTTTCGCTTCAATGCCCGCAAAAGAGTTCGCGCAAAAAATCGAAGCAGAATGCATTGCAAACCCCGCAAAAATAAAGGAAATGCAAATTTTTGGCTATACAATAATTGATTCCTTGAAAGCAATTCTTGACGTGCCAGTCAATGACTACATTCAATTATTCGGAAAAACTCCAGAACGCGCCTTAATTTTCACAAAAGTCGAAAGCGGGCGCAGTCCAATGATTGCAGTAAAGGTCGGAAGGTTTTCCACTGAAATGCGGCCAAGCGTTGTAGTATTGCACGGGCCCGAAGCAAACAAAGTCGACCACTTGGCAGTGAAGATTGCGGAAGCGGAAAAAATTCCATTACTGGTTACGCAAAAGCCATTGGAAGAAATAATCAAAGTCTTGAAAGAGTTCGAAAGCTGAATTTTCAAAGCCTGACGCAATAAGTGAAGCGGCTCCAGTTATGCCCGTTCCTGTCAATTCCGGCAAGCGTTGTTGAAACAATCACTTTTTGCCCTGTTTTTTTTGCCAAATGCTCGGCGAGCTTTTTTGCCGCAGTCCTGCTTCCGACAACAAAGTCAGCGCCGTTCTTTAAAGTAACTATTTTCGCGATTTGCGCTAGAGAATCTGTTTTTTTCAGCTTTGCCATGAACTCGTCAGACTCTTTAATCAAGCCGTCAATTTCCTGCTGGCTTAGCTTTTTGGAATAGCGGGCCTGAATTGTTGCCTCGAAATAATTGCTGCTTATTTTCATGCACGGGTCGCAAAGAACAGTCTTTTGCTTGAGCAAGGACTCGAAAGAATTATTGATTTTAATGCCTTGAACTTTGCCTTCAACTTTTAATGCTGCCTTGAAGCCTTCAGGCTTTTCAAACAAGTCAAGCTTGGTTTTAAAATCCGGCCCGAAAAGCCTGTTCTTGAAATTTTGCAAGACAATTTCCTGCAAGACTTCCGAACTTTCCTCTACCCAGCGGGTTTTAGACTTTATTTTACTGCAGTGCTTGCATTTTTCGAAAGCAATTTCTTTAGGAAGCTCTCCAAGAACTTGCTTTTCCAAAAAGCAGTCCTTGCACAATGCATTAATCAGCTTGTCAGCGTCTTTGCCGCAATGCGGGCAGAATTTTTTCATAAAGAGTTTAGGAAAAAACAGAATTATAAGGTTAATTCTTCGCCGGTCCTTGGCGCTACAACATCAAAGCCTTTGCCATGCAGTTCTTGCTTGAAAACATCAATTACTTGAGAGTCTCCGTGAACTAAAACAATCTTTTCCGGAGAAAGCTTGTCCACAGCGTACATTAACGAGTCATGGTCTGAATGCGCTGAAAAATCGTATTTTTCAACCTTCATTTTCACGTCCACTAAAGAGCCGTCAATGTCGATTTTTCCAGTGTCCATCAAGATTCTTCCAGGAGTTTTTTCAACCTGGAATCCTGTTAGGAAAATTTTTGAGTCAGAATCATCGTAAAGTTTTTTAATGTAGTATTGTATTGGGCCGCCTTGCAGCATTCCGGAAGTTGTCACAATGACGCAAGGCTCTTTCAAGGCTTTTTTTCTCATTTGCTCGCCTTTCACCCAATGGGCTTTCATTAAGGCGCGCTTGAGGAATTTTGGGTTCTTGAAGTATGACGGGTTGTTAAGCATTATTTTCGCTGCCTTTTGGCCCATGCCATCCAAGTATACTGGCACATTAAGCTTGTACTCTTCCAAGACATCAATCAATTCTTGCGAACGCCCAACCGCAAAAGCGCTCACCAAGGCATGGCCTCCGCGATCTAAAGTGTCAATGACTGATTCTGCAAAGGCCTTTTCAGTCTCTTTTCTTGGCGGGTGGTTTCTATCGCCGTAAGTGCTTTCCATAATCAAGTAATCCACTTTGCCGCACTTCAAGTCTGCCTTGTGGTGCAATCTTGTTTCAGCGGCATTAAAGTCCCCGGTGTAAAGCAGTGTTTTTCCATTTGGAAGGTAAAGTTTTGTCAAGGCGCTTCCGACAATGTGGCCGGCGTCATAAAATTCCATCGCGGTTTTTTCAGTGATGTTCACGTGCTTTTTGTAGCCTAGTTCAAAAGCAAATCTTTCAGTCTTTTGGATTTCAGGCTTTGAATACCCGGAGTCAAATCCTTCAAGGCCTGCAATTTTCAGGCTGTCAAACCACAAAAGCTTTGAAATTTCCAAAGTCGGCGAAGTCATGAAAGAAAGCGCGTGATTGTCCAAAAAAAGCGATGGAAGGTTTCCTGAATGGTCCAAATGCGCATGGCTTATCACCACGGCATCCAAGTTTGTTTCAGGCTTTAAGGGATATTCAACCCCTTCGGGAGTCAATTTTACTCCGTCATCAAGCAATACCCTGTCGCCAAAGTCCAAAAGCAAAGAGCTTCTTCCAACCTCTCTTCCGGCGCCAAGGCACTTGAACTTCAAATCCTGCTTCAATTAAAACAACCTTTTTTTCAAAAATTAGGTAATAGATTAAACTGCAACAAATTTATTAAAGCAATTCGTGAATAATCCAGCTTTTTTCTCAATAATGCACTAGCATCAACTCAAAATGCACCAAAAAGGCTTTATAAACCCAAAGAGAAGAGTATTTCGAACATTGAAAAATGCTCACCAAAACTCCTTTTAGTACTCCAAAAAAAAGGCAGGCCCTTTCAAGGGCTTGTCTTCCCTCACAAACCAAAAAAATCAATAAAGCAAAAAAATTGCCTTTCCAGAATCATTCTTGAAAAAAACAAGGCTTTTTAATGAAGGTTTTAAAACCCCAAATTACCTGATTTTTAAAGCGCTTTACTAAGGAGGCTTTTGCTTTGAAGGATAAGAAAATCTGCACGCCAAACAATGCATTCTGCATTAGCGAAAAAAAAATAATCCTGGCTGTTTTTGCGGCAATCGCGATAATTGCCATTGGAGTGAGCTATTTTGCAATTATTGAAAAAACATCTTCAGACTATAATTCGGGGGCCATTAAAATTCTCCTGCAGTCAGTGGACAAATTCACTATATCAATTGCCCTAATTGTAGGATTGGTAATAGTGTCAATTTCAGTACTGGCCTTCAGGAAAAACCAGTCCGCAAAATTTCTGCTGATAACACTGGCTTTTGGAATTCTGGTCCTAGAATGGGCATTAAAGCTCATTGACCGCTATTACATTCCTGGACAATTGCTTTACGACCCCATTGAAAACCTGCTTGAATTGACAGTCCTTGTATTCATTGCATGGGGCCTTTTCAGGAAATGAGGTGTTTTAAAATAGCCGAAGAACACGAAGCATTACAGCTTGACACCAGAAGCAGGCTTTACAATGAAATCCGCAAAAGCCCCGGCCTGCACTTTCGAGAGCTTCAAAGGCGCGTGAACATGGCCACTGGAGCCCTCCAGTACCACTTGGATTATTTGGGAAAAAAATCACTCATTAAAAGCGAACGCGTTGAAAACACTAAAAGATTTTTTGTAATGCAGTCAAAGCGCATTGAAGGCGAAGAGCAAATAATGCCTTTCTTAAGGCAGGAAAAAACCCGCCACATCCTAATGGCAATGCTTTCCGGAAGAAAAAACACCATTCAAAGCCTTGCGCGAAAAACCCAAACCCCTTACAGCACTACGTCCAGGCTGCTTGACAAAATAGTCAGGGCAGGAGTTTCGCAAAAAACGCGCAAAAGCAAGCAAATACACTATATTCTTGAAAAGCCGGAAAACATTACTGAAATGCTCATAACTTACAGGAAAAGCTTCCTTGACGACTTGGTTGACGAGTTTGTCGCGACAGTGCAAGAATTAAAAACCTGAACTGCGTCAAATTTAATGATTTTATGATAATGGACATTGAGCAAAGCCTGAAAACATGCAAAAAGCACAGGCTGCCTGTGGCAGAGTTTGCAATTGCAAAAACACCAAAGCAGGCAGTGGATGCTGGAAAAAAGCTTGGCTATCCGCTTGTTTTGAAGATCATAAGCCAGCAAATACTTCACAAGACTGAAGCAGGCTGCGTCAAGGTTGGAGTTAGTGGAGAAAAAGAAGTTTCCAAGGCATTTGAAGAAATTGAAGAAAACGCCAAAAAATTCGATAAAAAAGCCAAAATTGAAGGCGTGCTTTTGCAAAAAATGAGCAAGGGAATTGAATTGATTGTTGGCGGAAAAAAAGACGAGCAATTCGGGCACGCAGTAATTCTAGGAATTGGCGGAACCGCAGTTGAAGTCTACAAGGACTATTCAATGAGAATCTGCCCAATAACCGAGCAAGACTTTGAAGAAATGCTTTCAGAAATCAAGGGCAAAAAACTCCTTGAAGGCTTTCGGGGAAGCAAGCCAATAAACAAGGAAATTTTGAAAGCCATTGTTTTGAAGACTTCAGAAATGCTTGTTTCAGAACGCATCAAAGAGCTTGACTTGAACCCGGTAATGTGCAATGACAAGGAATGCACGATTGTTGACGCAAGAATCATCAAATAACGCGCGATTTTAATGATTAGAAAAAAACCAGCCCTGTTTTTAATCAAAAAGAAAATTGAAAGCCAAAGACTGCTCAAACCCATTGTGAATCGGAAACTGCTTCGCGAAAGAATGGAAAGGCAGCAAAAAATTAATGAAACACTCTCTTTCGCACTAAAGCTTAAAGCAGGAGATTTTCAGGCCAGAAAGCCAAAGCCTTGGGAACTAAAAAACGGCGCTTGGATTGTCTGCGACTTTTCAAGAGACGGCAAAAGCAAGGCAATTGGATTAATTACTGACTCTTTCCAAAGAGACAGAAGAAAATTCCTGATGGTAAAGGCGGTTTTTGTCACTGACTTAACGCAGGAAAAAAGCTTCAGGAAAATAAAAGGAGAATCCCACCTTTCAGTGCTTGCAGAAAACGTGTTATTGGTTGAAAGCAACTAATAGTTTTAAAAAACAGCAAATATTCCATGCAATAAGCCAGCTTTCAAACCGGCTTTGCTCTTTCCCACTCTTGAAGGTAGAATTTCCTGTAATGCTCGAAAAGGCCGTCGCTTGAAATGACCACTGCAGTCTTTGACTCTGAAATAAAATCAAGAATTATTATTTTTTTGGCAAACAAGACTGTTGTTGCTGGAAAAATGATTTTTGAAAACCTGACGAACTTCCTGATGTCCTTCCACCTGTCCTTGTAAATTCCAGTATAAATTTGCATTGATTTCACATTATCCATGAGCTTCACGCCGAGCTTCTTGTAATACCTCAATGTGCCGATCTTGTTCCAGAATTCTATGACTTCTTCAAACTTGTTTTCTTCGGCAATTGAAAAGCCAAGCCATTCGTCGCCTTCTTTTGAATTCTCTATCAAATTGACAAAAAGGCTCTTTATGGAATTCATTCCTTCATACACTTCCACAGCCTGGCGGTTTTCCGAAAAAACCATTATCTGCCTCATTTTAGGCACTGCTTCCTCAATTTCCCTTTGCTTGTCCTTGATTGCCGAAAGCAGCATTTGAGGGTCTGAAGCCTGAAAATATTTGGTTTTTCCTTTAATCACATAATTGGCAAACCCTTTTGCCCTCAAGGAGTCAAGGACAACATAAATTTTTGATTGCGGAACTCCACACTTTTTCACTAGGGGGCCTGTTGTAGTGCTGCCAAGGTGCAGCAGCGCAACATACACTCTAGACTCCCAATTGTTAAGCCCGGCATCCGAAAGTATTTTGTCAAACTCCAACAAACCACCAACTACTACCTACAATAGGAGTAAATAATTTATAAATATATGGCCTGCGGAAAATAAGTAAGGTGTGAACAAATGAAAAAGAAAGCAAAACAGCCTTTGGAGAAAGTAAAAGCGCTAAGCAACTGGATAAGCAGGGCACCGGCAATATTCAGCTATCCTGTGCTTTACACAGAGTTCCTGGCAAGCCAAGATGAAAACTCGCAAAAAATCAAAAAAATGCTAAGCGCGGGAATTGTAGAACGCTTTGGAAAATGCCATAGTTTCAACGACGAACCGCGTTTTGAGCAGTATTACGCGCAACACGGGTTTGATGCTAACGAGAACCTGCACGGCAGCTCAGTTGACCTGGATGCAGAAAGAGCCAAAATCAAGGCAATCGGAGAATGCTTCGAAAGGCTTTCGCTAATAATGCCAAGAACTGCCAAAACAATAAATGCCAGTTTTGAAGAGCTTTCCCAGCTCAAAAAGCAAGCCATTAATCCTGCAGAATGCCTGAACTTTCCAGACAAGTACTTGCCAGTTCCGAGAAAAGAATACGAGGAAGTCTTGAGAAAAGACAGGATGAAATGGGTTTTGGGAAAAAACATTCTTGACAACAGCCCGGCATTCCTGCCATACCAGCTTGTTTTCCTGCCGACCACGAAGGAATTCGGGTCAGACCCATTGATCAGGAACCCAATAACCACTGGAACAGCTTGCGGCGACAGCTTTGAAGACGCAGCATACCGAGGATTGATGGAATGCGTTGAAAGAGATTCCAACATGCTTTCATGGCTTGCAAAAAGAGAAGTTCCAAGAATCATTCTAGACACTAAATTCTTTGCAGAAATAGAAAAATATCTTGCAAGATACTCGCTAAAGCTATTCGTGTGGGATTTCACCACAGACATCGGAATTCCATCAATAATGGCAGTAATAACAGACGATTCAGGCCTGGGGCCCGCGGTTTCTGCAGGAACAAAAGCAGACTTAAACCCATCAAAAGCAGTTACAGGCGCAATTTATGAAGCACTCCACAGCAGGTTCTGGATAAGAAGCATTTACTACACAAGAAAGACAAGAATAACAAGGCCGAGCCAAATAATAGACCTGCAAGACAGGGGACTATACTGGTTTGACAGAAAAATGCTGAAAAACATCGACTTCTTGATTTACGCAAAAAAAAGCGTGAAACTTTCAAAAATGAACGACCTGTCAACACAGGAAAATTCAAAGCTTGCCCTTGCCGCAAAAATGCTCAAGCAAAAAAACATTGAATCATACCTGATTGACATAACTCTTCCAGCAGTCAAAAATGCAGGATTTCACGTGGTAAGGACAATAGCGCCAGAACTGCATCCAATGCACTTGAACGAAAACAACCCATACCATTACAGCAAAAGACTGGAAGAATTGCTTAAAGGCTGGAAAGTCAATGAAATTCCCGCGCCATTCCTGTGAGGTGAAAAAATGCTACAAGCGTCAAAAGAATACCTGAAAAAAGCAGTTCCAATACTGGACGTTCCATTAGCCAACACTACAGTGGACAAGCTTCCGGAATCATGGCTGAAAATATTCTACAAAGAATACCCGCGCTTCAAAAGCTTGCAGTTGCAAACAAACAGCGGAAAAACAAGCCTGGACTTGCTATTGCTCAAAAGAGAAAGCGCGAGAAAATTCTCCAAAAAGCCAATAAGCTTCAAGGCAATTTCAGACATCATTTACTGGTCTTGCGCAGAAAAGCCAAAACTGAAAAACACTTCATTCCCGAGAAGAATGTATCCTTCAGGCGGCGGAAGATACCCAATTGAAGCATACCTGTTGGCATTCAACATTGAAGGCTTGAACAAAGGAATATACCATTATAACGTAAAAGAAAACAGGCTTGAGCTCTTGCTTGAAGAAGACACCTCAAAAGAGACCAATAAAATAATGTTCAACCAGCTTGAAAACCCCGCGGGAGTCATTGTTCTTTCACCAACAATGAGCCGAATCGAAGTCAAGTACGGAACAATCGCGCTAATGATAGCACTCTTGGAAACAGGCCACATTGGCCAAAACATATGCCTTAAAGCAACAGAACAAGGAATTGGCTCTTGCGCAATAACTGGCTTTGAAAGGAACGCAATGGCCTGCCTTTTGGACCTTGATGCAGAAGAAGAGATTCCAGTATACTGCATAGCATTAGGAATTACCCACAAAGGGAGTAAACAATCATTTAATACTTCAAAAAAGAAATAGGTTTAGGAGGCGAGAAAATGAATGCAATAAAACTAACACCGCAAATGATACTCGGGTTTTCCGGAGAGTCAAGCTGCAGTTGCAGCGAAATAATGGCAAAAGAGCTCTTGCGCAAAATCAGGGAAAAAAGCAAGGCAATAAAATACAGCACACAGCCATCAGCAGCAAGACTTGGCGAACTCCTGGGGCACATAAAAGAAATTGAAGAAGTATAAAATTCAAAATATTAAACTGCTGCAGTTTGCACTCGCTTAGCCATGCGCAAAAAATAAAAAACAATTATAAACCCAAAAGCGCTAATTTTAGCATGGCATTCAGCGGCTTAAGCAAGAGGATTCGCGAGCTTCCGAAAAGCAATTTTCCCGCAATCATTAAAATGGCTGAAGAAGACAAGAGCATTATTTCCTTAGGCATTGGAGAGCCTG
>JAUSFL010000022.1 GCA_030649735.1 Candidatus Iainarchaeum sp.
TTTGGAATGCAGCCATTGACTGAATTGACAAGCAAGAAATTCTACGGCACTCCTTCAAAATACGATGCCGTTGAATTGTTTGACACAATGGCAAGCCAGACTGGCGGAGATTCAATACTTTACAATGGCGACAAGAATGCCGTAATTGGAAAAATAGTCAATTTCGTAACCCAATTGTCAGCCCAAAAGAGGGCAAATTGTGCGGCAAGCGGCGGAATAGTTACAAGAACTGTTGGAGAAGACAATTGCACTGGGCCTGAAACTTGCGCTTGCCCTGCGGGAAAAGAAATGAGCTCTAATGGAACTTGCATTACAATAGTTTGCTCAACTGGCCAGAACAGGCAATGCGGAACAGCTGCCGAAATTCCAACGCCTCCGGCACTTGCTTGCGGAATTGGAACACAGGTCTGCAGCAACAATAACTGGAGCGCTTGCAATGCAGTTGAAACGCAGTCTTGCACCAACACTCAAGGAAAAGTAGGAACGCAAACTTGCATTTTGGGACAATGGACTGCCTGCAATGCGTCAAAAGACTTTTTTGTAAGGACTGAAGTGAGGGACGTTAAAGGATTCTTTTCAAATGACACTAACCAGTGGCAGTCTGCATGGTCTGACGTTGATGTAAATGCAAAATTGATTTGCACTGGCGGAGAAAGCATGCCAAGCACTTTAGGGCAGCCATTCAATCAAGCTAACATTCAAGCAATAGCAAGCGCGCCTTCAGGAAGCGAAACTCACCAAGTGCTTTATGAAAGCCCTACAGGCAGCGGGCCAATGTATTATGACAGCGTGAATATGCGTTTCATACTTCCTTCATCATATTCTGCCGGAAGCGTTTATGTGACTTTGAATTCAGGCCTCCCGAACACTAAATGGACCAGGTATTCTGCAGGAATTTTCTCAATGATCAATGGTTATGAAACCACTACATTGAACTCAAATTACTTGGGTTATGGAATAAGCTACATTGCCTCAGACAGCCAGGCAGGGCTTAACGGAACATACGGTTCAGAATACACTAATTTGGCAAATGGAGACTTGCCTGGAGTTTCAGGACAGTACATCAGGTTCAAAATAAGGCTTTACAGGAATACTGCCATGGGCACAAGCACTGATTCTTTGATATTGAAGAATTTTTCAAGCGATTTCATTGCTGGCGAAACCAGCATTTCCAGCGCCTGCCAGGGAACTTACTATAGGGTTGACACTGACGGAAATTCCGCAGAGCAATTCTCGCCGGCTTCAGGCAGCGGAGACTTGAATGCTAGTGGAAAAAGCTGGAAACTGCTTGGAGCAGACAAGAACTTACTGTTTGCTCAGGATGGAAATTACGCTTTAGAATTCTTTTCAAGAAGCACTGCAAGCATTGACGAAAGCCCGTTAAGGAGAATAAATATTTTAGTGAAAAAACTGCCGGACACTATTGACTTGGGAGATTTCTGCAGTGGAATACAGGATGCTGCAAGCATTAGCGACTTGAACTTGAACATTAATTGGGCCGCAAGCAGCACTGCCGAAGGAGTCTACAAGTACAGGGTTTATGCCTCAACAAGC
The DNA here is from genome assembly GCA_030649735.1 of Candidatus Iainarchaeum sp. Taxonomy (GTDB): domain Archaea; phylum Iainarchaeota; class Iainarchaeia; order Iainarchaeales; family UBA10191; genus UBA10191. The sequence continues at coordinate 1,555 of JAUSFL010000022.1, forward strand.
CCCACTTTTGAAAGCAGGAAGCTAGTGTTTGAAAGCGGCACTTCAACAAGCACTTCGCTAAACTTCAGGGACATTAACTTTTCAAGCTGCGGCGATGGAAAATGCTCTATTGGAGAAAACTGCCCCACAGACTCAATGAGCTGCCCGATGGGACAAATTTGCACTAATGGCTGCAATTACGTGACAAGCATTACCTTCAATCCATCGCCTTCAGAATGCGGTCCTGGAATGAACAATCCATCGCTTGACTCGCAATGCCAAGCCAAGTTCGGCACTAACTATGCCTGCATTGACGGCTGCGTGCCAACATCAACAAGCACGTTCTCAAGCCCTATTTGGGATGCTTTCAAGTATTCTTCAACAAGCCAGGGATTTTGCGGAGAAGGATACTGCGACTTGAATGAATTCTGCCCTAGGGACAACACCTACTGCTCCAGCGGGCAAGTGTGCAATTACGGCTGCAGGTCGACTCCAAGCGTTTGCGGAAATGGAATTTGTGAAAATGACGAGCACTGCAATGCAGACTCTAGCGTTTGCGGAACTGGCTATGCATGCATTGCAGGCTGCAGGCCGACAACCACTACAACAAGCGGCGGCGGTTCTGGAACTTCAGGCGGCGGCAGCGGATATTACATTCCAATGTACACTTTGACTGTTGCGGCTGTAAAGAACACTTCAAGCCCTTGCGGTGACGGGTTTTGTGAAACAATTAATGCAAGGCCTAATGGCGCGGGAAATTCAAGTTTCCAGAATGCTTCAGGCGGCGCAACAATTGATGAGTACTGCCCGTTCGACAACAGGTACTGCATTGCGCAAGGATTTGCTAACGGAATTTGCGCCGGCGGCTGCATAAGCCCAACTACAACTGGCTCTGGGGGAATTCCAGCATCCCAGACTACTTTAATATGCGGCGATGGAGTCTGTGCGATTGGAGAAAACTGTCCATTGGATAATTTCTCATGCAATGCCGGAGGACTGACAGGATATGCCTGCATTAATGGCTGCGCTCCAGCTTCAGGGGCTGTAATAACAGATCCTTCCAGGACTCGCTTTGACCCTTACAAGGGAAATTATAATGGAATGTGGTGGTTCCAGCTGGAATTAGAATCACAGACTGGCTCCAGAGTATTAAGCGCTCCAAAGCAATGCGAATTCAACTTTGAAAGCCCTTTCAGAATTCCAATCACTGGAAGAACATTGCAGAAGGCAATTGGCGACAGGAACATTGATTTTAGGTTCCCGGCAAATGCATTAGGCAATGCAACAGACACTAACATAATCATTGACACTAATGACACTCCTCCTTCATTCATGAATGGAAGAATGCTGCAGGCATTCAATTTGGAAAACGTGAACGGCGACTTGAATTTGACGCAAGCGGCAACTTTCAAAGTGGACTTCAACAAGCAAGCATTGCCTTGCTGGCCTGCCTGCACAATTAAAGACGCCAACAGGTTTTCATTATACAATTACAGTCCAGACACCAATGCTTGGACAAAAATATCCACAATAGTGGACTGGGACAATAACCAAATGTGGGCTGACTTGAACAGGATTGGATGATTGGAGAATTGAAGGAAAAAGAGGTCTTGGAAAATGCAGAAAAAAACAATTGCAATGCTTTGCGCTTTCGCGCTATTGTGCTTTTTTGCAGCAGTCACTGTGGTTGGAGAAACAGGGCTTATTGTCATTGGCCAAGGCTTTGACAATGAAAGCCCAATAGTCACAATTACTGCGCCAACTGCGGGTCAGACATTTGCCACTGGAACGACTTCTGTGCTGCTTTCATACAGTGCTGAAGATGTTGGCGGCGGAGTCATAGCAAATTATTGGGTAAGCTCTAATGGAACAACCTGGATAAACAAGAATTTGGAAACAACGCATACTTTCACTGGACTTTCTGCAGGCAGCCATGTTTTTTACGCCATTGCAACTGACGATTCGGACAATAATTCCGCAACAGCAAGCGTAAGCTTCACAATTTCAAGCTCTACTGAACAACCGCAGACCTGTTCTGCAAAAGGCGGCAGGATTTGTTCCGGAAGCCAAAATTGCTCTGTAAGCGTTGTGGCGGCAACTGACACTGACAATTGCTGCTTGGGAACTTGCGTTGAAAAAACCTGCCCTCAATTGGGCGGTGTACAGTGCGACATTAACGCGAATGACTGCTCAAGCTGGATTAACCAATCTTCAGGCTGCTGCACTGCCGGCGCTTGCGCTCCAAAAGCATTAAGCACTGTCCTTTGCTCTTTTCCGGAATACTTGACGAACGAGCCAATAACCGCAATTTTCATTGAACCGTCAAACTTGGAAGCCTCTTACGACTTTAATGTTGTCGGAAAAGAACTGGAAATAAGGCCAAGCCTGGCGAACGAGCTTGCGGACACCATTGTAACGCAATATCCCGCATTGGCAACCTACCTTATTGCAACAAACTTGACTGAAAGCCCAAGCATGACTTCAGGGCAGGTTTACTTCCTAGAGCTTTTGAGAAAAAAATTGAATTACGGGACTTCAGGATATTCCGCAAAGCCTGAAGAATTCCAGAACATTTATGACTTGATTTCGGCTTCAAGAATCCGGTGGTGGAATGCCAAAACTGACGACACTTGCGGAATAAAGCTTGACACTAAAGATTACAGCCTGCAGACAATGCATTACTTCAGGATAAACAACCTGTGGCTGTTATGGAATGACCTTGCAAAAAGAAAATGAAAAATTACATTAATAAAATTGGGTGGTGAATTATTTGAAAAGAAATATCATGGTATTATTGTTTTTTTTGCTTGCCGGCTTTTTCGCAAGCGCGCAAAGCCCTGCCGAAATTTCATTGGATTTGAAGGCAGACACTTTTTACGCAGGCCCAGGGGACACTTTCCAGCTTGTTTTCACATTGAACAATCCAATGCCTGCAGGCGACAATACAATCGACAGGATGGACGTTCACTTGCTTGGCTTGAAAACCGCTGGATTGCAGGTTGTCGGCTGGGAACAAAATGGCTGGCTGCATTCCTTTGACGCAAAATTCGAGGACGACCGTTTTTTCATCACAAACGCCACAAGCCAGACTTTAACAATCACTTTGAAAGCAACCGCGCAAGTCAAGACATCATCAATCATTGGAAGCTATGCTTTCCAAAAGCTTTCAGGAACGCAATTCTTGAAGACTCCTTCAGAATTCAATGTCAAAGTGAATGCTGTTGCCGCAGGACAAGCGCAAGCGCCTTCAAAAACCCAGATTCCATTAAAAGAACAGGAGCAAAACAACATAATAATGATTGAAAGCATTGCAATTATTGCCTTGCTTGCAGTCGTGGCTTTCCTTGCATTCAAGAAGAACAGGACAAAGCAAGCCCAAGAAGCACAGCATTTTTCGCACAGAAAGAAGTGAGTTTTCTCGCTTCTTTTTTTTCCTTTTTTTCCAAAATCTTTTGCCGCATGCAAGTTAGGTTTAAATATGCAAAACCGCTAGTATTAAGCGAAAAGCATGCATTTCAGGACACTATTTTGGGCTTTTGCTTTAGCTTTGCTTTTGCAAAACGCGGTCGCGCTTTCTTCAAACATTGACATAAACATTGCCCAGACAGATTATTACATTAAAGACCCGCAAAACATCACGCTCAAGTTTGGCTTTTCAAACTTGCGCGATGACGATTTAATAATTGACAGAGTTGACTTTTACATTCTTGACTTGAAGTCAAACAATGTCGACTTTGTCGCTTTTTCTGGAAGCGACTGGCAGCACGAGTACTTGGCAAAGTTTGATGACGACCATTTTTGGATAACCAATGCTTCAGGCCAGACATTGAATGTTACAGTAAAGCCAAATTTCACGACCGAAGGCTCGTACGACCTTCAGGCATACTACCAGTTTTTTGACCAAACCGGAAGCATGGTTGGATTAGGAGACAACAGGCCAGTCAAGCCTTTAAATGATGTAGTAGACCATGTTTTTGCCAGAATAATTGTTGACAAAACCCCGCCGCTTGTTTCATTCACTAAACAGCCGTCCTGGGTGGCCGCGGGCTTAAGCATTGAAGCAAGCGTTTCAGACGCAAACCCGCTAGTGTACGTCAGGCTGGCCTATAATTCGTCAAGCGGGCAAAAAACAATAAGCATGAAATACAATTCAAAGACAAAGCTGGGAATTGCAACAATCCCGCTGGCTGACATAAAAGAAGGAACTCTTGTCAATTACACTGTAACTGCCGGAGACCGCGCGGGAAATATCGGAACTGCCTCGGAGTCTTTCATGGCTTCAGACCTTCCGCAAATAAGCGGGCATCCAGACACTTTACTTCCCCAAGTTCCAATAACCTTGATTGCCAAAATCATTGACTCTTCAGGCGTGAATGACGCTTCAATAACATTCACTGTTGACGGAAAAAACGAGCAAACATTGCCAATGGCTAAAGGAAGCAGCAGTTCTTGGAGCGCTGTTTTAGGAAGCTTTCCAAAAGGCGCAAAAATAGACTATGCTATCACAGCGCATGACTCTTTTAGCAATGTTGGAAATTACGCCGGCACTTTTTCAATACTTGACGAATACGCTGTAAAATTCAATGTAAAGGACGCTGTCCTGAAAACCCCTGTGAAAAACGTCAATCTCACTGTTTCCTCAAGGGTTGTTGACAATAACGGCGCAAACTTCACGATTCCTGAAAAAACATTCGTTTTTGACGATTCAAAAACATTCACGCAGCTTGAAGGAAGCTATTACTTCATTTTTGACACGACTGAATACCCCCAGCACAGGTTTCTCTTTAACATTCAGTCAGACATGGAAAAAGACATTCTCTTGGGCGCTGGAGTGCAGTCAAGCATTAAAAGCGCAGACATAAAGCCAAAGATTGCGGACGACAATGAAAGCTTTTACCTTGAAATAAAGGCAGTGATTCAAGAAGCATATCCAGTGAAAACAATCAAGCTCATTTACAGCATCAACACCGACTCTTTCAGCGAGTTTTTGGATCTTTCAAAAAACTCCAATGGAGAGTATGTCGGGACTTTAGGCCCTTTCACTGACCAAATAGTCCTTTATTCAAAAATTGAATTGGTTGACGCTTCAGAGCAGGCAATCATTTACGATTTGGGAATCAGGTGGTACAACCTGTTAAGCACTTTAAATGGCCTGAACATTGGGGTTGAACTTTGCGGCAATGGAAAAGACGACAACAACAACGGATTGATTGATGAAGGCTGCCCTTGCAAGGAAGCGGACACTCAAACATGCAGCAATAACAGGGGAGTCTGCAAGGTTGGAACGCAAAAATGCCTTAATGGCGCGTGGAATTCAGTTTGCGAGGGAGGAGTGACTCCAAGCGCTGAAATCTGCGGCAATTCATTGGATGATGACTGCGATGGCGCAGTTGACAATGGATGCTTCATTGACACTGACGGAGACGGATTGAGTGACGAGAGGGAAATAAAATTAAAAACAGACCCGCGCAATCCAGACACTGACGGAGACAATGTCTCTGACGGGCAGGAAGTGCTTTACGACAGCACAGACCCGCTAGACGCCAAAAGCAATTTGCTTTATACCGACTTGCGCTCAAACATTAGCTTGGGAGAAACCCAAGAAATAAAATTATTCCATCCAAAGCTTGGGCAAATAACCGCGATTGAAGCCTTAATTATATCGCCTTCAGGAAAGGAAGACGCGTATTCTCCAGACGCGGAAGGAACAGTAAGCTTTAAGCCCACGGAAGCGGGAACTTACTCTGCAAAAATCGCGAAGAAAAACTTTGAAGTAGTGAAAAGCTTTGCTGTAAGCTCGGGATTGTTTTCAATATTCAACAGCGCGGGAGTCTCAAATTCAGTAAGCTATGTTTTTGGAGAGTCTGCAGCGAAAGCGCCATTGGACATTATTCTGGTCATAATACTTTGCATTCTGGTTGGCTTTGTCGCAAATTCCCAGTATAATTCAGTAATGCGCCCTAAAAGAATTCTTTCTTCAAGCCAGGAAAGAAAAGAATTAATTAAGAGAACAGCGCTAGTAATTTTCAGCGCCGCATTGCCGCTCATTGCATTCAGGATTTTTGGAATTCTTGGGGCATTGGTCATTGCAGTCCTTGCAGTCATTGCTTATTTCTTTTCGGGCTTTGCGGCAGCGAAATTTTCTGGAAAAAAGGCAATCAGGGTGGAAAGCGAAGAATCTGAAGGCGAAAAAAAGTCGTTAGGAAAGCTTGCGGCAGGCTTTAAGGGCTTGTTCGTGTCTGAAAAAAAGCAGGCTGAAATAAAGCAAACCAAAGAATGGAAAAAGCTGGAATGGACTTTGGACAACCGGCAGCAAAAAGCCGAAGGCCAAACTGAAGACAAGCAAGGCAAGCCGCTGGATTCAGGAAATTACGCGCAGTCAAAAACCCAGGAAAAAGGAATTGAATACATCACTCCAGAAACAGCCTCAAAGTTTGATGAAGCGTTTTCTGAAAAAGAACAGGCAGTGGACACTTCAAAATACGCCGACTCTTCAACTGCAGGCAGCACAAAGTCAATTGAAGTCTGGAAGCGCTTTGAGCCAGTCGAGTTTGAAGAACGCATGACTGAAATAGGCAAGGAAGTGGAAAAAAGCCTTGAGAAAAAGCTTTTGGAAGTCGGCGAGGAAATCGAGGGAAGGGTTGGAAAGAAGCTTGCCGAAGTCGAGGAAGAAGTCGACAAGAGAGTCTCAAGAAGGCTCATGGAAACAGAGGAAACAATAGAGCGCAGAATGTCAAGAAAGCTTTCTGAAGTCGAGGATGACGTTGACAGGAAATTAAAAAGAAGAATGGACGACCTTGAAGACGAGATTGGAAGGGAAGTCGAAAAGAAAATTTCCAAGGCAAGCTCTAAAACCAAGCAAAAAACATTGCAAGTGAAAAAAATCAAAAGGCAGGCATTGCTTAGAAAGATTGCGGAAGAAGAGTTGAAAAAAACCGAAGTGTTGAAAGCAAAGCTTGCCGCAGCACAGCTGCAGCAGGCCCGGGCCCAAGTTCAAGAAAAGCCGGCCGCAGTCCCAACGCCAGTAATAAAAGAAAAACCAGCAAAAATTGAGGAAACTGGCTTTGTCCTCAAGGAAACAAAACAGCCAACAGCGCTCGCGCTTGTTTCAAAAACCGAAGAATTGCAGGTTGTCTCAAAAAACAGCGAGCAAAAAATGCAAGACCTGACAAAACAGCTTGCAATGCTTAACGAAAGCTTCTCCAAAGGCCTTGTAAAGAATGAAGAATTCCAAGCACGGGCCAAAAAGCTTCGTGAAGAGCTCCAAAAAATTTGACTCTTTTTCTTAATTTTCAATTATATACCACAAGTTGAATATAAAGGCCTGCAAAGAATGTGTTTGTGGAACATTAATGTGCGGAATTGTGGGATATGTTGGGGAAAAACAAGCGGCCCCATTGATTATTGAAGCTTTGAAAAAGCTTGAATACCGCGGTTATGACAGTTCAGGCATCAGCGTCTTGAACAGTGAAGGAATTTTTACTGCAAAAAAGAAAGGCAGGATTCAAGAGCTGGAAAGTATGCTTGATTATTCAAAAATTGAAGGCACTTTGGGAATAGCGCACACTCGCTGGGCAACGCATGGAATTCCTGACGAAATCAACGCACACCCGCACTTGGACTGTTCTGGAAAAATCGCAATAGTTCATAATGGAATAATCGAAAATTACGCTTCCTTGAAAGAAGTCCTGATTTCTGAAGGCCACAGGATTGTTTCGCAAACAGATTCCGAAATCATAGCGCACTTGATTGAAAAATTCCAAAAGCAAGGCAATCCCTTGGAGCACTCGGTGAAAAAAGCCCTGTCTTTGGTTGAAGGCACTTTCGGGCTTGCTGTATTGGGAACTGACAAGTTTGGCGGGCCAAGAATAATTGCCGCAAAAAAAGGCGCGTCATTAATAATCGGCATTGGAAACAATGAAATAATACTTGCGTCTGATGCAACCGCAATAATAAACCACACGAGAAAAGTGATTTACTTAAATGATGACGAGGTCGCAGTGCTTTCAAAAGACGGCTGTTTTATAACAAAAATCAATGGAGAGCGCGTCAAAAACCAAATCCAAGAAATAAAATGGAGCCTTGAAGAAATCGAAAAGAAAAATTTCAAGCACTTCATGCTCAAGGAAATAATGGAACAGCCTGAAGCAGTCCAGAATGCCTTGCGCGGCAGAATTAATGGCGCTGTTCCAAAATTAAGCTTGAAAATAGACGTGAATAAAACCAAAAGAATAATCTTGACTGCCTGCGGAACAAGCTGGCATTCTGCCCTGATTGGCAAATACCTGATTGAAAAAATAGCGCAAATTCCTGTAGAGGCAGATTATGCCTCTGAATTCCGCTACAGGGATCCGTTAATTTCTGAAACAGATTTGGTAATGGCCATTTCACAATCCGGAGAAACAGCAGATACTCTGGCTGCATTGCGGCAGGCAAAATCAAAAAATGCGCAGACTGCCGGAATAGTGAATGTTGTCGGTTCCACAATTGCCCGCGAAGTAGATTCTGGAATTTTCCTTCATGCCGGGCCAGAGATTGGGGTTGCAAGCACCAAGGCATTCACGACCCAAGTGGTTGCTTTGGCATTGTTTGCATTGTTTTTAAGGCATGAAAAGGGAATTAAAGACAGTCCAGAATTGATGAGAGAGCTTTCAATGATTCCTTCAAAAATCAAGGAATTCTTGACAAGTGCTGAAGGGCAAATTGGCGGGATTGCCAAAGAATTTTACAGTTCAAAAAACTTTCTTTATCTCGGCAGGGGAGTGAATTTTCCAGTGGCCTTGGAAGGCGCCCTGAAATTAAAGGAAATCTCTTACATTCATGCTGAAGGATATCCCGCGGCTGAAATGAAGCACGGGCCGATAGCCTTGGTCGATGATGAAATGCCTGTCGTGTTTGTTGCAACGCAAAGCGCTTCAACTTTTGACAAAATCACCAGTAACATGCAGGAAATCAAGGCCCGCGGCGGCAGGATTATTACAATAACTGACGAGGAAAACAGTTCAATAAAGTCTCTTTCAAATTTTTTGGTTCTGGTTCCAAAAACAATTGAAGAGCTTTCTCCAATAATTAATGTGCTGCCATTGCAGCTTTTGGCTTACAAAATTGCGGACTTGAAAGGCCTGAGCATTGACAAGCCACGCAATTTGGCAAAATCAGTCACTGTAGAGTGAAAGAATTCCTTCTTTCCAAATTTGCTAGAGTTGCTAATTATCCCTTTGTTTTTTAAATGTGTGTTAGCACATATTACAAATAGTGGTGGTTTAATGGCTAATATGACTTTGAGCATTCCTGAAGAATTGCATAAGAAAATGCGGAGGCATTCTGAATTCAAGTGGAGCGAGGTTGCGAGGAAGGCGTTTGAGGAAAAAGTAAATGATGCTATTTTGATTGAAGATCTTAAATCAATTTCACGGGCTGAGAAAGAGCACAGTGCGGGGAAGACAATTTCACATTCTGCTTTGTTGAAAGAATTAGGCCTTTGAAACATGGCTCAGAATATTTTTTATTCTACTTGTGCGGTTAGGCAAATAAAGAAATTGGATAATTCTTTGAAAATCCAACTTTCGAAAAAGATTTCCGAATTGCGGGAAAACCCAGAGCTTGGAAAGCCTTTGGGCAATATTTTGAAGAATAAGCGAAGCCTGCATATTGGAAAATTCCGCGTGCTTTATTCAATCAAGGAAAAAGACATAATAATTGCTGAAGTGGGGCACAGAAAAAACATTTGTGAATGAGCGGGCAGACTTGCTGAATTAGGGAATAAAAATTAGAAAAAAAGCAAAAGCGCCTGGCGCTTTCACTTTACGAATTTTCTGTCAACTTCATTAATTAGAACATCGCATGCTGCCTTGATGCTTTCGAGCTGTTTGATGATTCTTTCTTTTTCTTTTTCAATGTCTTGGATGTTTTCGTAGGCTTCGACTGCTTCCCTAAACATTGAACCGTCAACATAACTGTATGGGTTTTGGTTCATTTTTGTGGCCACTCTTTCAATCATTTTTCCAAGCCAAAGGTTTAATTCGACTTTTACCTGGCCTTTGATTTGCTTTCCTTTGTCCAAGTGCTTTCTGAGCTTGTTTGTTATTGTGGCGCGAGGGAATGGAAGCTCTATTCCTGACTCTTCAGCCTCTAATTCTTCGACTGAAATTTCTTCTTCGCTCACCGTATTAGTACTGTTTTCTTCAATTTCTTCTTCAACCATTCAAAACCCCACCTTAAAAATGCCGAATCGGCATTGTTTTTTGGTATGTTATTACTGCGGCGATTAAAATAAAAAGCCAACCACCCCCAAAACCATTGTTCCTTTTTATTCTTTTCTGTGGCTTCAAAAAACGTAGTGCCTAACTCTTTTTTGTGCTTCCTGAATGCAGAAAAAACCACTATTTTTAATTTCTTCTGCCTTTTTTGATTGCTATTCTTCACATTTTTTGGAGGTAATTAAAATGGCAGAATTATTGGTTGTAACAAGCAAAGTAAAAGAAGCGATTTCAAAGGCTGACATGAACTGTTCAAGCGACACTCCTGACGCCTTAAGCGCTCACGTTGACGCAGTCATTCAAAAGGCAGTCGCGCGCGCGAAAGCAAACGGCAGAAAGACAGTAAGGCCAGAGGATTTCTAAAATCCTTGCCCTTATTGTCTAAAAAATTAAATACTAAAGCTTCTTCTTTTCTAATGTGGGATTAAAACTATTGGTTGTTTGCTTTGCATTACTGCTTTTTTCAAGCACTGCTTTTGCAGCAGAATGGTATGTCAGGCCTCCAATTGATACTTACGGCTTGAATAATGGCTCTTCTTTTGAAAATGCGTGGAGCGGGCTTGAAAATGTTGTTTGGGGCAATTCAGGCATCAATGCCGGCGACACTTTATTTATTTGCGGAGTCCAAATCAGGACAGTTTCTCAAGTAAGATATGAAGAAGGAATAATCAAAATTCCTTTTTCTGGAACTTCAGAATCAAGCCCAATTACAATCAGGATGGACTGCCCTAATGGGGAAACAGGGTTCTTGTGGGGCATTTATGACGACCGCGTAAAAAACTCCAATGGCCCGCAATGGCAAGGCCCAGACCCTAATGGAGTTTACTCAACTAAAGACTTTACAACTCTCGGAAAGGGCGAATACGTCGAATACAATGGAACAACCGCGGTAAAGTTCAAGAAAATGCCCGGCAAGACTTGGGTTGGAAACAATGCGGCTTCTTTTTTTGAATCTTCAACAGGCACTACTTTCGTGAAAACAATTAATGGTGGAAGTCCTTCAGGAAAAATTTTTGCGCAGCATTGGGCCTTGGGCTATGGAATCAATTTTGCGGGAAAGAATTACATAAAGTTTTACAAATGCAATTTTTTGGGGGCTGCAATCCAAAAATACAAGCCAGATGATGATGAATATCTTGGGCCTTCAACGCACATTGTGTTTGACAATTGCGTGATAAAATACTATAATGAGGCCTTGAACCTTTATGCCGGCGACAATTACTGGACAATCAAGAATTCAGAAATCAGCAATTTTGGAGAAACGCACGGCGCAATTTACGCGCACACTCCAGGAATGGTTTACAACCTTACTGTGGAAAACAACAAAATCCACGACGTCTGCTATGATTGCGATGGCTCAATTTGCCCATCAAACACTTTTGACTGCCACGCGATTGGAATCCAGAATGGCGAAAACCATTTAATTCAAGGCAATGAAATCTGGAACACTGGAGAGGCAATCAGCTTTTGGTCTGACACTTTCACAATGAAAAACATGACAGTGCGGAACAATTTCATAAAAAATGCGAGAGTCTTTGGCGGAGAGAATGGAACTGGCGGCTCTGGAATAGTAATTTCCGGCGGCTCGAACGCGACTGCGGGCAAGAGAACTGGCTTTAAAATTTACAACAACATCATAATGAACACTGGACTAGGGTATGAATCAACTTGGACTGGAAGCGGAATAAGCAGCAACAATCCAGACTACACGGAAATTTACAATAATGTAATTTACAACCCGGGCGGGATTGGAATCAGGATAATTCCGGCCTTACCATTCAGCGGGAAAATCTATAACAACATCATAGTAAGCCCAAGGCTTAATTACTTGAAAATAATTGCCCAAGTAAACCCAAATCCTGGTTTGATTGTTTCCAACAATCTTTACTCTCCTGCAGTAGATTATTCCAATTTTGCTGTCTCTGAAGGAATCAATTTTACCGTAAATTCAATCTTTGCAAGCCCTAAATTCAATATTTCAAGCCCGCAAAACCCTGCCGATTTTGTATTAGAGCAATCAAGTCCTGCAATTGACAAGGGCGTTAGCTTTTCAGGCGCTTTCGCGAACGATTTTTCCGGAACTTCAAGGCCTCAAGGAACTGCTTGGGACATTGGCGCTTTTGAGTCTTCAAATGCTCCGGCATGCCTTGACTTGAAAAAGGACGGAAAAATTGACATTTTGGATTTAGTGTTTGTGATTTCCCGCTTTGGCAATCCAAGGGGCGATCTTGCAGATGTTGTTGGGAATAACGGCGTGGACATTAGTGATTTGCAGGAAGTTGCGGCTCATTTTGGCCAAACTTGCTGATCCTTCAAAAACCTGTTCTTTTTTGGCAATTAATAAATACTGAAACTTCTTTTTCTTTTGCGTGAGAGTTAAATTATTGCTTTTTTTATTTGCACTTCTGATTTTTTCTAGCTTTGCTTTTGCGCAAGATTGGTTTGTGAGCCCGACTGCTCAAGGAACGCACAACGGCAGTTCTTATGCTAATGCTTGGGGTGGTTTTGATCAATTAATTTGGGGCGAGGGCGGAGTAAGTGCTGGCGATACTCTTGTCGTTAGCGGAACTTTTATCTACCCCGATAATATGCTGAAAGGTTTGGTTATTGGCGCTAATGGATCAGCGGGTAATTATATTACAATTAATGGCAATGATGGAATTCATCCGCAAGGCGTGATTATTGGAGCCCGCAAAATGGCCTCAGCCAATTTTTTGGACAATAATGATAACACTTTTTCCGCAAATATCTCCTTTAATGCTCCTTTGGCTTGGCAGGGCGATCCAACTGGAACTCCAAAGCTGTTGAAAATAGCCACATCGAAGGATGAATGTATTCAAATAGATGGCAGTTTTTACGTTGATACATTACCCACTCCAGATGTTTTATATGTCAATCCTTATGGGTTGAGCATTGAAGATATCTACTATAACTGGGCTGATAATATTGCAGGCAATGGGTATGATTACATTTATCTGAAAAACCTGAGATTATTCGGCGCTTCAAGCTCGCGTGGAATAATCCAGCTTTCCCGCGTTGGCGCTGCTGCAGGAAATGGCGCTCGGCACTGGATTATTGAAGACAGCGAGCTTGCCTTTGGCGGTAAAACTGGAATTTATGCCCAAGCATATTCTACTGATGATATTCAAATTCTCGACAGCAATATTCATCGCGTGCCAACTGGGACTTACCCAACCGCAGAGCCGGGCATAGCGCACACTAATTGGGTTTTTGATGGAATTGAAATTTATTCTGGCGAGGACCTTGACAACATTTATGGTTGGACGCGCTCCGACAGGCATGCTTTGGGCGGGCAAGGCTTGGCTGGCGCGTTGTTTCAGAATAATTACATTCATGATTGGGCCGGGGATGGAATTCTCGTTGGCGGATCGCTTTCACCCATCACTAATGTCACTGTCAGAAATAATCGCATTTTTAATTTAAATGATAATGACAGCGCAAATTATCATTGGGCAATCGCGCAGGCTTTGTCCAATGCAACTGATTATAGTAAAAGATCTGCGGGCTGGAAAGTTTATAATAATCTTATTCAAAACTGCGGGCCTGGCGCGACTGGCTATGATGGCGTGGCTTTTTATCTCAAAGGTAAAAGCGATATACAAATTTACAATAATACTGTTCGTAACTGCCTGTTTGGGATTCATTGGCTGAATGTATCGCAAGAGATTGGCATGCAGTTCACCGCCAAAAATAACATTTTCGCTGATATGCCTGCGGCAAGTTATTACTTGTATGGCGGGGTCAGCACTGGCGATGTCAATATTGTGATGAATAATAACTTGTATTCAGCGGACACCAGCGGCACAGCCAATAAATGGATGCTTGACTATGTTGATTCGACTAATTTCCTAGATTGGAAGAGCGATTCGCTTCAGGATGCTAATAGTTTGCTTGGAAATCCTGGTTTTGTTAATGCTGCTGCGGGAAATTTCAGGTTGCTCTCTGGCTCTTCTGCAATTAATGCTGGCCAGAACTTGAGCGCTTACTTCAATGACGACTTTGACGGCAATCCTCGCCCGACGGCTGGCGTTTGGGCTATTGGCGCTTTTGAGTTTGCTGGAGAACTGCCGTCGTGCAATCTGCCGCAGATTCTTTGCGGGGGAATTTGCGTTACTCCAGTGTGCTCTAGTAGTGCAGAATGTGATGACCATAATCCTTCAACAATAGACTCTTGTAATAATTCAGGCACTTGCACTGCCAGCTGCACGCACACTTCGGCAAGAACTTGTTTTGACCTTACAAGCGATGGAAAAATTGACTTGTTTGACTTGGTTTTTGTTGCCTTAAGGATTGGAAATGCTACTGGAGACCCTGCGGATGTTAAAGACAATGACGGAGTCAACATCAGCGACTTGCAGGCTGTTGCTGGACAGTTCGGGCAGACTTGTTGAAATGCTTAAATATTAGATTATTCTTTTTTATATCAAATGAAACTTTGTTTTTTATTTTTTGTGGCCTTGCTTTTTGCAGGTTTTGCATTTTCTGCAATTGCGCCAAGCAATTACTTGATTGAGCGGGTTAGCGGCGGCTCTTATCCGCCTGTAAGCCAGCACTTGATTTTTCCAGAGCCTTCAGGCATTTTGCCTGCAAAGGGAGTTTCTTGGATTCACGCGCAAACTGGCAATCGAACCGCAAGAGTCACTGACGCTTTTGCTGATGACAATGCATTAAACCCAAGCTATTACAATCCAACATGGCCCGGAACTGGATTTTACAATGGATATTCAACTTACACTAATGTCAACATTACTGGCGAGTATGCTGTTGTTTTTGCAACAACTGCGTTGTCTAATTTGTACAGGCTTTCAGACAATGCTAGATTGAACAGGATTAAAACAAAGCAAGCCACTGCAGGAAACAACATTGGGGAAGTTCATGGAATTCGCTGGGACTTGACTGGAATTCCAGGAACCCAGACAATAATTTATTACAATATTGGCAGCAAGCTCTACCAGCAAGATGTTCTGTTAGGGTCTGCTTCAGAGCAAATTGTTTTCACTTTTCCAGGACAGCTTGGCGAAGACACTTACGGAGATTTTTCAACAGACGGAAAATACAGGGCTTTTGTAATGGCTGACAATAATGCTCCGTCAGGAATCAGCATTATAGTTTTTGACAAGCTTAACAAGCGAATTCTTCCAGGAAAAATAACAACGCATTTGGGAGTAACTAGCATGGTTAAAACAGGCGCTGATGTTTCGCCTGACGGAAAATGGCTTTATGTGACTGGAAGCGTTTACACTTATTACGACGGCACTCCCGGAAGCATTGGAGGCGCAAGATATTACAGGATTAGCGATTTGGAAGCAGGAATGACAGAGCCCATACGCTGGCTCAATTACGTGGGAAGCCATTCAGGATGGAATTACGATTACAATGGAAAATTAGTTAAAATCGTAAGGGCTTCTACAGGCAATAGCGCAGACTGGTATTTTGCAGAATATCCTGAAACCGGGGAAAAAATGAAAATAATGCACATGACAGAATTAGGCGGCTGGAATACAGACCAGCACATTGCAAGAATGTACAATCCAAGCATGAAAGGCTGGGCGTTATTTTCAACCTACAATTGCCTTACTGAGTACAACACTTGGGGCAGCCAGCAATTGTTCATGGTTGAAATAAAGCCTGCTCAAATCAACGGCGTGAAAGTTCCAGCAGATCAAATGCCCAGAATTTGGCGGCTTGGCCAAACTTATGCCCAAACAAACGCTGACTCTGATGCAAGCTGCAATAAGCAATACTTTGCAGAAGCTTTTGCAAACTTGGATCCTTCAGGAACAAAAGTTTTTTGGGGCGGCAATTGGATGTTTTCGGGAAATCTGGAAATGTACGAGCTGGAGCTTCCTGAAAACTGGCATCAAAATCTTTCAGGAATCATTCCGCCGCCAGCCTGCACTTTACCCCAAATTTCGTGCAATGGCTCTTGCATTGCTCCAGTTTGCTCTTCCAATTCTCAATGCGATGACTCAAATTCTAGCACAACAGACTCTTGCAATAATGCGGGAACTTGCACTGCGTTTTGCTCTCGCATTCCTATCCCGCAACAGTCTGGCAAAGTTTACAATCTTTATGCAGGAACGCCTGATGTCAGTTCTTACTCAATAGGGCCTGATGGCGTTTGCGTGCAAGGATTGTATTGGGGAAAAGACACATTATCAAATACAACTAGGGGAAATTACTTTGGCGCAGTATCAATAAGAAAAGGCACGTGGACTTATTTTAATGGCACAACAACAATTACGAGTTCTTTTGACTCTGTGTGGGCCAACAGTTACCATCATGGCTCAATTGTTTTCAGGTTCAATATTCCGGCAGAACTCACTGGCAAAAAAATCAAGAGCGCATATTTTGGATTTAACGCAAATAATCCTTCAGGCGCAAGCGATGGAGGATCGATTCCCAAAGGCCGTGAAATGGTTCCCATAAAAACAATCCTAAACCCTCAAGGATACGCTGACCCGCCCACTTGCGCATACTTAAAAGACATTAATGGGGGAACTGTAGAATCAAACTGGAATGGCGCATCATTTTTGAACCGTTATGAAGTTCCAAATGGCAGCGGGGGATATAATTCAACGCCTTGGAGCACTCTGCCAACAAAACTCATTGTTGACGGCAAAACGTACGGTAAAATAGGGGACATAACTAGTGTCGAAGGCCCAATTGCGGGGTGGATTTCATTTGTCTCAAACGCAATGAGCTACTCGACAGACGTTACGCCCGCAATCCAGGCCATTGTTGATGGAGCGCAAAACAACGGCTTTTTCATGGATGTTGATAATCTTTCTTCGCCTGACAATTTTGGGGATTACTCTAACACTCTCAACCCGAAATTCACTAGCCATGTGATATTTTATTCGTCATTTGCTGCCGACCCTGCCACAAGGCCGCGTTTAGTAATAACTTTGAATGAGAATCCTCAAGTAAATTGTACTTTGCCGCAAATTTCCTGCAGTGGGGTTTGCATCGTTCCTGTTTGCTCTGTTAATGCACATTGTGATGATTTGAATTCTTTGACTGTTGATATTTGCAACAATGTGGGAACTTGCAATGCAAACTGCACTCATGCCGTGATTGCGGCCTGTTTTGACCTTACCGGAGACAAGAAAGTAAATTTATTTGACCTTGTTTTTGTTGCATTGCGAATCGGCAATGGCACGGGAGATCCTGCCGATGTTTTGGGGAATAATGGAGTCAACATCAGCGACTTGCAGGCTGTCTCAATGAACTTTGGCCAAACTTGCTAATTATTCGAAAACAAGCTTTTTTTTGGCAAAAATTAAATACTGAAACTTCTTTTTCTCTAGCGTGAAAGCCAAATTATTGCTTGTTTTTTTTGCTTTCTTGTTTTTTGCCAGTTTTGCGTTTTCCACCAGCTGGTATGTTTCACCGACTGGAAACAACACTACTGGAAATTCTTGGGCTAATGCTTGGACAAGCCTTAATTTTACTGG
>JAUSFL010000037.1 GCA_030649735.1 Candidatus Iainarchaeum sp.
CGACCTGCAATCCCTTAATCTTCAAGAAACATCAACTGCCTTTACAGTTTAGGAAATTGGGTTTTAAAAGAATTGCTGAAATTTAAGCTCAAAAGGAATAAATATATGAAACCGGCTTGAACATACTGATGAACTGCAAAACAGCGACTGTCTTTCTATTGCTAATCGCGACATTAATTGCATTCTCAGGCTGCATAATCCAGCCGCCACAATGCGGTGACAATGTCTGCGAACAAGGAATCGAAGACAACCCAATCCTTCCAACATACTGCCCGCAAGACTGCCAGCAAACAGAGTACTGCGGCGACGGGACTTGCAATAATGGCGAAACACCAGAATCCTGCCCGCAAGACTGTGTTCCAGAACAATTCTGCAACAACAACCCACAATTAGCAAGCATTCTATTACACAAGCCGCCAGAATTCAACACAAACTCAATGACATTCACATTTGATGCTGTAGAACCAACGTGGGGTTTCAGAACCATTGGAAGTCCAGAATGCAACCAAAGAAATGACGCTTCATACCCAATCCTCATACGGGCTTTCGCAAAAGACTACGGCTGGGGACAACTTAGAGACACTGATTTCTGCGATTACGGAGTCCACTTAATAGCAGGATTATCCAACGCCGGACAAAAAGGAACATACACTACAACAACAAAAGAATTCGACTATCCCGTAGGAAAACAACTCGCAGAAGTAGACGAAAACAAAGGATACTACATAGAAATGACAATAAGAACAGGCACTGACGGGCAAGGAACACAAAGAACATACATTGGAAACAACGGAAAACAATACACTGATGAGAAAGAAGCTCAAAACAACAGCATACAATTCAACAGCCAGCAAATCTGCTGCCAGCAGGACTGCCCAACAACACAACACCATTCAGAATGCCAAAGCCAGCAATGCATCCAAGTCGAAGGCAGTGGAACAAACCAATGCGTCACAAACAGCGACTGCAATTCATTAAGAACCTGCAGCGAACAAAACGGAAACACCTGCCAGGAAACTGAAAGCTGTAACGGAACCTGGATTCCAGCAAGCGACACTGCAAGATGCTGCAATGGAAATTGCCAAAACGCAATCCAAAATATTATAGTCAGCGCCCAAACAGAAAAAGACAATTACACTATTGGAGAGAAAGTGAACCTAACAAAATTAAGTACAGCCAGCTTTTCCCAAGAAAGCAGCTTGCCAAATACAATAGACTTCCAAAAAAATAACTCAAGCTTAACAGCAAATCAAAGTCTTTCTGATGCCAGCCTTCTTGAATCATTAAAAGCAGATTCCAGCCTTAAGGACAACTATGGCAATCAAGCAGTCCCTAATTCAAAATTAACCTATAACGGCTTCATTGTTCAATTAAATGAAAGCCCGCTTTTAGAAAAGACTTCAGAGCTCAAAACCAGAGGATACAGCATACAAAGCATTAATTCTTCCATAGCACTGCAGAAAGCAAAAATTGCCGAGATGCAAACCTTGTTGGTCGAAAATCTAAAGCAAAAATTGCCAGGGTTGAAAATAACCAACAGCTTTAACAAGGTACTAAATGCAATAGTAGTGGAGATTCCTCAAGCTCAGGAAGCGTTGTTTAAGGAACAGGCCTTCAAAACAGGCATGATTAAAAAAATAAGCAAAAATTACTTCGAGAAAACAATGCTTGACGAAAGCGCAAAATTCATCAATGCAGACAAAACTTGGCAGTTGAAAGATAGCCAAGGAAACAACATAACCGGCAAAGGAATTAAAGTAGCAATAATTGACACTGGAATTGACAAAACCCACCCAGGCTTAAATTCTGCAGTAATTGCAGAAGCAGATTTTGTGCCTGCAAAATTCTGCTGCAACAATTATTCCTGTTCACCAAGCCTGTGCTCCGCAGACTATAATGGTTATGGAGATGGCGACGATGACCAGATTGCGAATGATCGGGTCGGCCACGGAACCCACGTTGCAGGGATTATTGCAGGAAGGGGAACTCCAGAAGGCAAGCTTAAAGGAATCGCGCCAGATACAAAAATAATTGCAGTCAAAGCATTGGACCAACTTGGAGGCTTTGATGATTGGATTATCCAAGGAATAGAATTTGCAATTGATCCCAATAATGACGGGGATTTTTCAGACAGAGCCGATGTCATGAATTTCAGCTTTGGAGCAGAAGTCGACTGCAATCAATAAGACGCAATGGAAACTGCAGTACAAAACGCAATAAACCAAGGAATTTACATTCCAGTTGCAGCAGGAAATACAGGGCCCGGGGAGAGAACAATTGGAAGGCCAGGGTGCATGAATGACGTAATTACTGTTGGCTCTGAATCAAAATATTCTCCCTTTGTTTCAGGATTCAGCTCAAGACCGCCTGCAATAGCATACAAGAAAGCTTTAATGAAGCCAGACATTTTAGCGCCTGGAGAATACATTTGCTCTGCAAAGGCTTCAGGAACTGATTTGACAGGCGACGAATGCGCGCCAGGATATATTAGAGCCAGTGGCACAAGCATGGCAACCCCGCATGTTGCCGGAGTTGCGGCATTGATTCTTCAAAAGCAAAAATCCCTGACGCCCGCTGAAGTGAAAAAAATAATCATAAGCACTGGCGTTGATCCTGACGCTTCCCCAGAAACCGAGCAGGCTTCAGCGGCAGTAAGGCTAAACGCGCTGAATGCAGTGAATTATGACACGAATTATTTTGTGGACAAGCCGGTTCTTGATTTCGGGCTTGTAGACCAAAGAAATAATGAATGGGTTAAGAGCGAAAGTTTGATAATAATAAACAAAGGCTACAATTCCAAAAGCTTTTCCATTAATATCACTTCAGTTGGGAACGGAGAATTTTATTTTGTCTACCCAAGAAATGTAACTGTTCCCGCAAATTCCCAAAGAGCAATAGCCCTTGAGCTTCATGTCAAGACAAAAGAACTGAAAGAAGGCACTTATAAGTACAGGATAGGAATAACCCCAGAAAATTCAAAAGCAATTCTCGTCCCTTTCTGGATAGTGCAATCAAGCATTAAAATAGCGCTTGACAAGCAAATAACCAATGGAAAAGAAAGAGCGCGGATTTCTTCCCTGGTTCCTTTAAGTTCAATCAATGCGTCAATAGCCAAGCCAGATTCTTCAACAGAGCCACTATCATTAGCCCAAAATGGGGATTATGCATGGAGTTTTACATATTCGGGAATGGCTGACGGGATTTTCAAAGTGAATGTTGAAGGCATTGATTTTGCCGGCAAAACATTAAAAGGCCAAGCAAGCTTTACAGTGGACAGAACAGCGCCGCAAATTCAAATTGTCAAAAAAGAAACAATCGGAAATAAGGCAAGGATAACATTAAACTCCAATGAAGGGCTTGCTGATTTCCTAAGCGAAAGAGAATTAATATTAGATTCAGACCTTCCGACTGGCTGGTGGAGCGGGGGAATTACATATACTCATTCAAATATAATGCAATTGCCAGACTACAATTTTCTCCTAAATTACGTCAAAATTGACAGTTATGGCGGAATGTGGGGCACAAAATATTACTTAAATGTTCAAACAAAAAACAAAAGATTCGACAATACAGCCCCGGAGCAAACGATTATTGACGGGCCGAAAAAACTTGAAGAAATTGCAAGAGAAAAGAATCGGGATGTTGGAAACATGCTTTTCCTTTATGAGACAAATCCACAGCTTTTGAAAGACGCTCAAGGAAATATTTATTCATTCGCAGAATACAGCACAAATAGCGGCTGGTGCGGGGTTTCTGGAATCAATTTCGCAAAGAAAATAGGCGACGATTGGATAAAAATCAAGGATCTTTTTCAAAAAGACCACTGCTTGGATTCAATAAAATGCCAGCCAAGCTATCTCCAGAGCCATTACGACGAGGTGGAAGAGGAATGCAAATCATCTGATGAGATAGAACAAATAAGAAATTTGCATGTTTTTCCAGACGGGCAAAACAATTTTTACCTCCTGTGGACTGAATTTGACGGGTTTTTATGGAGTACGCAGCCAAACGGCGGAGGATATGCCAAGCAAAAAATAATGATTTCCAAAATAGACTCTCAAGGGAATGCGCTGGAAAGCCCTGAAGTTCTGGCCCAAACAGCCGCCAATGAAATAAAATTATTATTTTTGCCTTCTGCACGAGAGAGGAACGGAAAAATCCACTTGTTTTTCCTAAGTAGGGAATGGGACGACCCGACATTGAACAATTACAACGTCAAATATTCATTAAATTATCTCGCTTACGATTTGCAGGCAAGAACAAAATCGCAAGTCCAGGCATTTCCGAACATTATTGCCGAAGATTTTGACATAGCCGATGACGGGACAATCTATTTTGCGTTTAAGAAAATCTCGGAAAAAGCAGATTATAGAATATTCTTCGGCGCGCTTGCAAATAATCAATTCAGAGAACTAACACAGTTAACGCATGAAGAATGGAGTAACTGGGACAACATAATTCGGATTGGCCAAGGCAGTGCCAAGATTTTAATCCAGGACAAAAACCCGACAAGTTATGATTTAATAATTAGAAAACATGACATCAACCTGTCAAATCCAGCAAATGCAAAGGTTAGCATGGTCGATGCCAATGGTTCACGAGCAAGGCAAATTCTTAACTCGCTGGAAAGCAGTTATTTGCTTTATGAAGGAGGCACAAGCACTGTTGGCCAACTCAGCAGCTCTAATGAAAGTGATCAGTTGATTAAGCGGGAAATAACAACTCCTCTATTAGTTGCTTGGGGCAAAACAAGCTCATTCTCTAATCTTGGAAACGAATACATTGCGGAGTTTGAGCTAAGCAATGGAATTAACCAATTCGAGATTATTGCTACAGACAAAGCCCAGAATGAAACAGTGATCAAAGATTCGATTAAATTCGGAAAAGTCAATTCTGAAATAAGGAATGATTCAAGCCTTCAAGCCCAAGGGAATCTATCGCTTAAAGTCCAATTCTGGAACGGAAGCAACTGGATTGACGAAAAAACATTAACGCAAAATGAATCGATCACAATTCAGGCAAATTCAAGCCTTGGCCTTGCGGAAAAATGGAACTTGCTTGGCGCTTATACTGCATCAAAAACAGGAAAATTCCGAGTTTACGCCTCTTTTGAAAGCAATAGACAAAAGATTGAAGATTATTATGAATTTATTGTTGACGGCAACAGTGTTTTGATAACAGAAGAAACGGGAAATCCTCCAAGGAAAATTTTTGACAACGGAAGCAAGGCCTGCCAAAGCATTGGAAAGTCCTGCACTGGCCTGGAATTCAATTGCAAAAACACTGGGGGAAGAGACGCTTGGGGCGGCCCTTCAGAATTAAGCTGTGAAGAAACAAACCTTGTTGGGGCAAGCAGCTGCATTTACAGAGCAAACTGCCAATGAAAAATTTTGGAAAGAAATTCCTCCCGTGCAAGATTCACTTGCTTTTTTTTGCATTGGCAGAAGGCTTTGCCGAAAAAAAGTCAAGCCTGTAAATGTTTGCGGAAAAAAGCAAAACCAGCAG
>JAUSFL010000043.1 GCA_030649735.1 Candidatus Iainarchaeum sp.
GTTACAGTATAATTTACATTTTCCCCGGCAGGAGACCATTCAGGCTGCAAGTCCACTGTTGAAGAATGTGTAGCGAATGCCGGAACGGCCATGAAGAGTGTCAAGAGAAACAGCAACGGAAGTTTGGAAATTATTCCTCCCCCCAAAAAAGTAGATTTAGCCGTATAGTTGTGCTCCCCCATGTTAAAACTCCCCCTAAGAAATTAAGTTAATCCATATCTTACAGCTTCTGCATTTTAAATACTTTAAGGTTTAGTCAAGCATTCAATACAAAACTTTAAATATGAAAAAAAGATTTAATAAGTTAACTCAGCACGGTTATTTCATTAATTAGTTTCTGTATTCTTGGAAAGAGCGTGCTGAAAGTGGAAAGCAATTTAAAGAAAAAAGAGAAAAAAACCGCCCGCCTAATCGGCAAAAGAGTTTTCTCAAGGCTTTCGCCGCTGCAAAAGCAAATAGCAATAGAGCTTTCTGAAGGCAAGCTATGCCTTGGAGAGTTAAGCAAGAAAATAAAGCACAATGTCTTCACAATAGGAAAGCAGCTTTCAATAATGCAGTTCAGGACAAAATACAATCCATTATTGAAAAAAGGAATTACAAAACCGCTTGTCGCAAAGCAAAAGGAAGAAAGCAAAAGAACAACCTATTCGATAATCTCAAATTCCCCGCCAATCAAGGTTTTGATTATTCTTTCAGGTTTGGCTTTTTTCAAATTCTTTCTCCAGCCGGCAATGGAATTCTTATTCTAAAAAAGGAATTTTCCTAACAAAATTAACCCACTTTTTATTAGTTTCCATATTTCATAAGCTAGAGAGCTTGGTTTGGAAGTATGATAGAGCGCGTTTTCTTGGAAGGAAAGGAAATAATCCTTGTCGGCACAGCGCACGTGAGCTCTGAAAGCGTAAAGCTCGTGGAGCAAGTGATTAATGACGAAAAGCCGGAAGTCGTCGGAGTAGAGCTCGATGACCAAAGGTTTGCGCAGTTAAAGCAAGGCGAACAATGGAAAGAGCAAAACGTGATGGATTTATTGAACAAAGGCCAGGCCTACTTGTTCCTGCTGAATTTAATGCTTGCAAACATGCAGCGCAAAATCGGCGAAGACTTGGGAGTAAGGCCGGGCAGTGAAATGCTGAAGGCAATAGAGCTTGCTGAAGCGCAAAACGCAAGAATCGCATTATTGGACAGGAATGTCAAAGTCACTCTAAAACGCGCTTTCAACAAGACAAGCCTTAAAGAAAAACTAAAGCTAGGCGGCGGAATAGTAATGGGGCTTTTTGCAGGCGGAGAAGCAATTCAAATCACCAAGGAAAAAGTCGAAGAAATGAAACAAAAAGACATAATGACCGAATTAATCAAAGAATTGTCAAAGGAAGCGCCAAGCATAAAGGAAGTGCTTGTTGATGAAAGGGACTTTTACATTGCGCAAAAAATTCTCGCCTGCGATTGCAAAAAAATAGTTGCAGTGGTTGGCGCAGGCCATGTTGACGGAATCAAAGAGAACTTAAGCAAGGGAAAGCAAAGCGTTGCAGAGCTCGAGAAAATTCCTGAAAAAAGAAACTGGATTTTTGAAATAATAAAGTACGGGATTCCGGCATTGTTCATTGCGTTCTTGGCCTGGGGCTTTTACACTAAAGGATGGGCTGGAAGCCTTGAAGTCTTCGCATACTGGTTTTTGATTACTGGAGTGCTTTCAGCAGCCGGGGCATTGATTGCACGAGCGCATCCACTAAGCGCCTTGATTGCTTTTGTTGCGGCTCCTTTCACTACACTGCACCCAGCGCTTGCTTCAGGCTGGTTTGCAGCAATCGCGGAAGCAAAATTCAGGAAGCCGAAAGTGAAAGACTTTGAAACATTGAACAAATTAGACTCTTACAAGGACTTTCAAAAAAACAATGTCACGCACTTGCTCATTGTGGCTTCTTTCACAAACATTGGAAGCACTATTGGAGTCATAATTGCATTGCCGTACTTGACAAAACTGCTTTTTTGAAAGAATCTATTTCTTGAACATTATCCAACGGCTCAAGTACATGAATGGAACATTCACTATTCCAACAAGCCACTTAATTACTGTCAAACCAATGATCAACGCAAGCAAGTCTGGAACAACCCCGTAAAACGCAAGCGTGCAAAAAATCACTGAATCCAAAAGCATTGCAGGAATCGAGGAAAAGACATTCCTTGCCCACAAATGCCTGCCTTTAGTGCGCTTCTTGAACCATGCAAAAATAAAAGCGTCAAAGTTTTCGCTGATTAGGAACGCGGCCCAGCTCGCTATCAAAATCCTTGGGACAATTCCCAAAATCATTGCCAAAGAATCCTGGCCTTGCCAGAAAGGCGCTGAAGGCAAGGCAAGCGCAATGTATGAAAACAATGCAACACCAGCATTTGCCAAAAAGGCTATCAAAATCATTTTTTGGGTTTCTTTCCTTCCAAACTTTTCATTGACAATGTCAGTCAAGAGGAAAGTGACTGAAAAAACTAAAGATGCTGCAGGCGCAAAAAAAGAAGCAAAGCCCAAGTTGAATTCCGCAATTTTCACTGCAGCAATATTGCTGAAGACAACAAAGGCGACATAAATTCCAATAAGCGCGTCAGGCTTCTCAAACTTTCTCGCATACCACGCGCCAAACAATGTAAAGGCGCTGATTGCCAGAATCCATAAAATAATTTCAATCATTCAAACCAGCCTTTACTTTTAGTGCCTGAAAGAAATTATAAATTCTCCACTCAAAACCGAGCGAGTCTTGCCTTTCAACTATTTTGAAATTCCAGCAATTCTGCAATGCAAGCCTTTCCAATCTTTTGAAACTGCTCTTTTTCTGCAGGTTCGCATGGCACAAAAGCATGCTGCCTTCCGGCACAAGGTATTTGCAGGCATTTGAGAAAAGCCGATCATGAAATGAAAAATTTGGGTCAAGCAATGAAAAAAAGCGGGAGTCACCGCCGGAATAATCCACAATCGGCGGGTTGGCAATAATCAAGTCGTACTTTCTGGATTTTGGGACTTTAGAGAACAAGTCGCTTTGGAAAACTCTTATTTTTTTCGAAAGCCCATTCAGCTTCACATTATGCCTCGCGCATTTCACTGCTTCAGCGCTAATGTCCACTGCTTCAACAAGCCTTGCCCCTGCAAGCGCTGCTTTGATTGCAAGAATTCCGGTTCCAGTCCCAATGTCCAGGACAGTTTTTCCTGAAAGGTTTCTGATTGTTAAAAAGAGCGACCTTGAACTGTTGGAAAAGGAAGATTCTGGGGGAAACACAAAAGGAAAAACGTCAATTGAAATACGGTTTGAGGAAATCCTGTAAACGCCTTTGGCTGCATTGCTTTCAATGTCTTTCATGAAAGCCCGAGTTATCCTCGGGATTGGAAGTTTCTTGCGCATGAAATAATTGTGGGCAAGGAAGTTGTTAGTGTTAATTTCTCCTGTTTGGGAGAATATGCTTAAATAGAATTGCCAATTATTTACTTGCATGGAATTCGAGGAATTGAAGGAATTGGGGCTTTCGGAGAACGAGGCGAAAATTTACGTTTTTCTACTGCGCCGCGGAGAGTCAACAACAGGGCCCATAATCAAGGAGACCGGAATTGCAAACTCGAGAGTTTATGATTCAATAAGCTCGCTGATTTCAAAAGGCCTCGCAAGCTACATGATGCGCAAGGAAGGAAAAGTGTTTCAGGCGGCCAATCCAAAAGTCCTTGTCGAGAAGGAAGAAGAGCGCAGAAAAAAAGCAAGCGCACTGGCTCAAAAACTCTCAGTAATCCAAAATAAGAAAACGCCTAAAACAAGCGCGGGAGTTTTCGAGAACTTTGATGGATTCAAGACAGCTTTCAGAAAAATTATAGACGAATGCCCGGAAAATGGCGAGATTCAAATCTTGGGCTTTTCTGAAATGCAAGAGAACTCAAAGCAATTGAGGGATTTCATTTCAAAAATGAATGTAAAAAGTTCTGCCAAAAGGCAAAGGCTCAAAATAATCCTTGGAGAATCAGTCAGGAAAACTTTCGGAAAAGACAGGGCAAAAGAAAAGTTTGCCAGCGTGCGATATTTGCCTGAAGAATTCCTAAGCCCGGCCGCAATCGACATTGTGGAAAATTCAGTGTATGTTTTCTTGTGGGAAGAAAAGCCATTTGTTTTCGCAATCAATAATGAGAAAATCGCGGAAAGCTTTAGGCAATACTTCAATTTCTTGTGGAAAATCGCGAAAAA
>JAUSFL010000045.1 GCA_030649735.1 Candidatus Iainarchaeum sp.
CAGATTCCTGGGTCGCCAGTGTAGCTTCTGTGGCAAAACCTGTTTTGTAAGTTTGTGGGGTCATTGTGGCTTATCTCTGAAAGCCAGAAGTATTGGTCTGGATAACAGTTTGTGACAGGCCATGCCGCAGTGTTTTGGCAGGTCCAATAATTTGTTCCGCTTACGGCAGAGTTCAAATAGTTTCCGCCGGTATCAAAATTTGCAAGTTGTACTGTAATATTATTTTCTTTAGCATACTGTAAAAAGCCATACAGTCCTTGCATGTCTGTGGCTTCATAAGTTCTTTGCATTTCTGAAGGCGCATACCATGAAGGACTCCAGCCAAGGACTCTTGCGAATTGCATGTGCGTACTGTCAAGAAGAGGCCTGATTCTATAGTCTGTCCAGTTTTGGAAGTTTGTTGAATTAACATTCCATCCGACTCCCTTAAAATTGTGCGTTGGGCTTGCAAAATTGATGCTTACAGTAACGCCGAACGTGACGGGCAAAACCAGAAGAAAAGCCAAAAGCAATATTTGTAATTTCATTCTTTTTCAATTAGTTTCTTTCAAGATTTATACTTTTCCCTATGGAATTATTCAAGTGGTTTTAAAATGGCTAGCAGTTTGTCCCGATTTTGTCTGCTGCTGCCTGCAAGTCTGCAATGTCGACTGCGCTGTCGCCTGCGATGTTAAAAGCCAAATCATTTTCATTGATTGCTTTCACTATCCTGGTGAGGTCCAGGATGTTGATTGTTCCGTCTTTTTTTGCGTCAGGACAGGCGCTTGTTGGGACAATAATGCATTGCTTTTGAATATCGCATTTTTTTCCAGCGCCGCAAGAAGCCCCATTTGCAAGGCTGCTGCAGTTTTCTGCAGTTTGGGGCAGTGCGGTTATTCGATTGCTTGCAAGAATGAAAGCGCCAACTCCATGAGCGTCATTTTCTGCTTTTGGCCTGGTCAAATAAAAATCTGCGGTGGAACCAACGCTTGTTCCGACGCAAATGTCGGTTATTACAAGCAGGTTGCTTGAGTTAACGTATGCTTTTCCCCCAAGCCCTTTC
The DNA here is from genome assembly GCA_030649735.1 of Candidatus Iainarchaeum sp. GTDB lineage: Archaea > Iainarchaeota > Iainarchaeia > Iainarchaeales > UBA10191 > UBA10191. The sequence goes on from JAUSFL010000045.1 coordinate 1,043, forward strand.
CATCCATTTTGCATTGTTTGCGAAAATACTGAAGAAGGCAAGTATCCTCTTTCAATTGATTTTTTCAAGCCGTAAACAAACATTGCGCTTGCTGATGTTTCTATCCAGTTTCCTTGCAGGCTTGGTTGGTCAATTATTTGAAACCACAATCCTGTTTTTGGGTCTTGAAAACTTTTAAGCCCGTCAGCCTGCTTTCTTAAAATTTGCAGCAATTGCGCCCGTTTTGGATGGCTTGCTGGAAGATAATCCAAGAATTCAATCAATCCCATAAAATACCAGCCATTGGCCCTGCCCCACTTGATTGGATAGTTTGAACTGTCGGAGTCTTTCCAGCCATGATACAATAATCCCGAGCTTGGGTCTTGAAGCCTGTTTGCGTGGATTATGAACTGGTTTGCGCCTTCGTCAAAATACCTTTGTTCTCCAGTGTCTTTTCCAAGCCTGCCCATTGGAGGCCCGATCATGAACATTGTGTCGCCCCATAATTCTCCAGGAACGTGCTGGACTCCGCCATCTCTTGTTTTGGGCATTGCCCAAATGTAATTTTCTGCAATTTGTTTTGCAGCGTCCAAATACTTGCTTTCATGGGTTTCTTCAAAAAGAAACAGTATTGGCAGAATTATTGCATCCATGTTTACGTGCAATACTGCAGTGCCTGTTATTATTGGGCTTGTGTAGATTTCTGGATCAATCCAATTTCTTATGTAATTGAAGTATTTTTGGTCGCCAGTGTTTTTCCAAGTCCTTTCCAGGCCGTAAAGCATTAGCGCGTTTGGATAGCCGTAATTTGGAGCGGGGTTTGGAATTCTAGACATTAAAGAGTCTGAAACCATTTTGTATAGTTCGGAGTCTGAAATCAATTGTGTTTTGTCAACGACAAAAATGAAATAGTTTATTTTAATGCTTTTTTTTGGTATTGAAACAGTTCCTGCAGGAAAGTCCTTGAACATCAATGTCATTTGCCCGCTGTTTGAAGCGCCAGCATCTGTGACATTAATTATTGCGTTAGTGCTTTCCCACCCAGTAAAAAAAGCCTCCCTAGTGTCCCAAGCCAAAAAAACCCTCACTGGCGCGTTCACGTTAAAGCTGACAGCGCTTGTTGTTGCAGGATCTGCTGGAGTTTTGATTGCCTTGTGATTTTCAAGAAAGTAAGGAATTTCTGAAGTTATTGCATAAGTTCTGTCAATGTAATATTCGCTTCCTTTTCCAAGGCCTGCTTCAATCAATTGCAAATTTGAGGGCTGGACTGCTGTTATTGAAACAGCTGCTGAAAACCCGGCAAAGAAAAGCAGGAAAACCAAAAGCGCGAGCTTCATGCTTCAATTAGTTTTTTCAAGTTTTAATTCTTTTCCTGGACTTGCGGCCTGTCAGAACAGCTTTGTTTGCTTGCCGCCGTGCTTTAGGTCTTCTACAGTGTAGCCTAGCTCTTGCATTATCCGCTCTACTGCAGGAAGAACCTGATTCATTATGTAGTAGTCTGCGTCGTAGTTTCCTTCCTGCACAAACTCTTCGAGCTCTGCCTTTTCTGAAATGCTTTTTCCGCTTCGAGTAATAATGTAGCCTACAATTGTTCCGACCTCAATTTTCACGCCTTTCTTTCTTGCCTTCAATGCTGCGGAGACTTGAGGGTTGATAATGTCGTATTTTTCCAAAGGCTTTTGGATTTCAGAAAAAACCACAAGCTCTTTTTTCGGGACTTTTCCTTCCTTCAAATCTGTAATTCTTTTCTTCACTATTTGCGCGGCCTTTTCAGGATTTCCTTCCTTCAAAACTGCTTCAATGACTTCCTTTTGCGTTTGCTTCGCAATATTTGACCAATCCCTGCGCACGTACTCAAAGCCGACAATTTTCAAATTGTCCTTGTAATCAATCAGCGCATAGCGCTTTTTTGCAGCCTTGTTGCCTGACTTTTGCATCACAAAAATTCCGCGCTTGTAAAAATTCTCCAGCTCCAGTTCCATTGGCTTTGGAACTTCTTTGTTCACTTTTTCAACAAATTTTTCCAAATCCTCGCGCGTTTTCTTGCCTAGCTTGAGCATTGCGGAGTCAGTGTCTCCGTAAATCACTTCAAACCCGTCCTGCTCTGCGCGATGCATTGTCTGCTTTATGTAATGCCTTGTCCATGCAAGTATTGAATTTCCGCATTCCCTGCAGTACCAGCGGCTTCTTGGATACCCCAAGTATCCAAAGAAGGAATTCAGCACGATTTTGAAGGCCCATTGCTTTGCAAAAAGCAAATCGTAATTCTCATCGCTTTTTTTTGCTTTCTTGAACTCGTTCTTGAAAGCAAACCTTTGCTTTAGAACCTCTGCCAAGTTGCGCGGTATAAAGCCTTGATTTTTTTCGCAAAAGTAATGGCCTGTTGGAGAAACATTCTTTCCTGAAGCGCATTCCTTGTGCTCGCAGTCTATTGTTTCCGGAGAAACATTGTGCGTGATGATTATTGTAGGGTGAAAGCTTCGGAAGTCAATGACTGCAATGTTTTCGTGCAGTCCGTGAGTCGGCTCGCGCACAAAAGCGCCTTCAACTTCCTGGCTCATTCTTTCAGTGACAGTGCTTTCATGCGGCTTGCTTGGAACAATAAGATTTTGCTCAAAGCTTTTGATGATGAGCAATTGCTCAACCAGCATTCCGCCAGTAATGCGCGAGGCGTCATAAAGCGTCAATCTTCCAAGCCTGCAGACTTCAATGCTTAATGGAAGGTATTTTTGCACTATTTCAAAAGCGGCTTGCGAGTCTTCAAGATTGTATTTTGCAAGGGCTTCAATTCCTTTCTCGCCTTCCCAGACTTCTTGAATGTTTTTGAAATCAAATTTGTCCTTTGGCTTTCCAAGAAGCGCTGCGCTGACTGACTCCAAGTCGTACTTTATGAGGTTGATTACTTGAAAGCGCGTGAGAAAAGCGACCATTTGGTAAGCGTCAAGGTGCTGTACTCCCTTGAGCCTGAATGCGGTGTCCATTCCTTTGCGCGAAGCCGAAGGCTCTGTTTTGTCGGAATTGATTTTGAAATCAACCCCGTTGATTTTGCACCTTTCCTTAATGTATGGAAAGTCAAACTGGTCTCCATTGTAAGTGACTATGATGTCTGGCTCCAGGAGCTTTAATTCCTGCACGAATGCTTCAAGCATTGCCTTTTCGTTCTGCATTATTTTGCAGAACTCCAGCTTTGCGAGCTTTTTCTTGTAGGAAAAGACCTTTGAGTAGTCCTTGCCAGCGACTGAAATCATCATTATCGGGTCTTTTTTCGCGCTTGAGAATTTTCCCGGAGAGTATGTTTCAATGTCAATGCTGTAAATCTTGAACTTGCTTTTCTGCAGTTCTTTTGCCTTGGCGCTTGTTGCGTTTCCTTCCTTGTCGAGTTCTATTTCAATCATGTTCATTGGCTGGAGCGCGTTGTTTATCAAAAACCTTTTTGAGAAGGGAATGTCATACTCTCTTTTTTCCAAGACTCCTTTGACGTGCTTTATTTCTTCGCGGCAAGCCATCAAGTCCGAGACTTTGCTAAAATAAATTTTGAAGGCGTTCTCTGCATTCTCGAATTCCATTCTTTCTGCAGCCAGGATTTTTGCCGCCTTTTCCCCGAACTCAATTTCCAAAAGCTTTTTTTCAGTCAATGAGCCGTCAGTCAGTATGTAAAAGTATGGCTTGAAGCTTGGGAATTCAAAATGTTTTATCCCGCTTTCAGTCCTTAAAAAAAGCCTTATTACTGAAGCGTTTTCAGTGTCCTTATAGTCTGCATCAAGCAGAATTCCCTCAATTTTTCCAGCGCCAAGACGCATAATTTTTAAAGCCCCTGTTCCTATTCTAATAAGAAGAATTTTTAAGTGAATTCAATGGTTCATCAAAGGCCCCAAAGGGCTCAAGAACAGTCAAGTGGCAGTTCGCAAATTGCTTCAGGCAGTTCTGTGTCTTCAGGCTCTAGTTCTGGACAGGTTTTTTTAAAAGACCTCGCGGCTGACGTAAAGGCATTGAATTCTTCAATTTTGCTCTTGAGCCAGAAAATGCAGTATGTGGTAAGGAACGAGAAGATTTTGGGAAGAAACCTTCTGGTTTTGAACAAGAAAATCGAGGAACTCCAGAACAGGAAGCCTTCGGATGAAGGCGGGGCTTCGGCAAAGGACACGCAGGCCTTAAAGCAGGACTTGGAAAACACCAGCACTGAATTGACCCGCCTAGGCCACAGCATGATTGAAGTAAGGGATGCTTTAGAGCAGGTGAAATTGAATTATGCAAAGTCCGAGGACTTTAAGGAATTAAAATACGTGATTGACGCAATAAATCCTTTAGAGTTTGTAAGCGTAAAACAGGTTGACGCTTTGATTGAAAGGAAAATCCAGGAAGCCTTGAAGAAAAAATGAAAATCTGCAGATAACCGCTAATCTAATCCTTATAGCTTAAGACTTCTTTTTCCACAACTTTTCTTGACTTGCATTTTGGGCACATTGGCAAAAGGCCTTGCTTGAATTTTCCGCCGCACTGCGGGCAGCCGATAACTGCCGGGCTGTCTCTTGGAATCAACTGGATGTAATCGCATTTTTCGCACCTGTAAAGCACTGCCTGCTTTAGGTCTCCGTGCGTTGCGTTGAATTCATTGCCGCATTTTTGGCATTTGAAGATTGCGGTTACTGCCATCTTTAACTCCCTCTTGTTTTTTTGATTGAATCCTGCCTTTTTTCTATCAAGTCAAAGAATTCAGGCATTGAAGCGGCTTCTTTCCAGCTAAGGAATGACAATTCAGTCAATTTCCTGCCAAGCTTTATTTGGCCTGTTTTAACTCCTGATTTTAGGAAAGCAATCACATTGGCCGGCAATTTGTTTTTTTCAACTCTTGGGTTTAGCTTGTCCAAATTGCCAATGTCACTGAGTATTGACTTTTGGCTGAACAAACGCCTGTGAATTTTTTCTTGCGCGGAAGGATTTTCGTTAATCCATATTTCAATAATTCCTTTTTCAATCCTTACTGCGCCAGTAACTGCGATTTTGCTGCGCTCTCTTGTCGGATGCACTATAAATCGCTTTCTGGAACCAAAAAGCAGCATTCTATTTCTGCCGGAAAAGCTATCCAAAGGGTCCTGGTTGTATTGAAAAGAATTCAGCCATTTGTGAATTTCGCTTTCGCTCCGGTTTTTTGTTACTGCATCTCCTCTTGGCATTTCTTCCCATCTTAGTCTTTTGTATTGCCTTCCTTTTTCATCAGTCCTTGCAAGCAGGCGGGGCTGTTCTAAAGAATGCGAAAGCCTGAATTGCTCTGGCCGCGAGTAAACCTTGAATGGAGTCACGCTTGCCTGCGGAACGCTTTGGGCTATTTTTTTGAGCTTTTTTAACCCAAAAAGCTTGTTATACTGTCTGCTTGGCATTTTTTCACTTGCCAGTTCGGAATTCCGAAATTGTCGGGCGGAATAGAACGCGGTATTGCTTTCTGTTGGACAATTTCATTCCAACGTCGTTTTGCATGATGATTCCGAATTCTGACTCGATGTTTTTCATCAATTCGTCATCCAAGTCTATTTCCCTGGTTACTGAAACAGCGAAACCGACTCCGTAATCCTTTAATTCTTTCAGTGAATTCGCAAGGCTCTTGAAAGAGCCTGTTTTGTAAAATTGCGAGAGCTTTTGTATTTCCGGAATGAAAATCATTGACTTTGGCTGCTTGGATGTCCCTTTTTCCTTGTAGAACAAGAGCATTTCCTTGACAATGGCTTCAATCAAGAGCATTGCCTGCCTCATGTCAAGCCCTGCAATGCTGATAATGCTTGCCCTTCCGATTGCGCGGACCCAGTTTTTCGAGATTTCTTCCATGTTGTTTTTTCCGTCAAAAAACTTTGGATACCTTAATTGAATCAAGTTTAGAGTGCGGATTGCCTTCATTTTTTGGTAGGCCGTGATTTCAGTCGAGAACTCCATTTTTTTGACTGCTTCGCTGATTTCTTGCATTGAGCCTGCGTTTGCTTGGGACATTGTCAAAATTATTATTTTTCCGGGCGGAAGGCTTGAATTAATTCCGAACAATTCCAAAAGCCCTTCAGGGCTTATTGCAGAAACATTGGCCTGCACTTCAGTGCATGGGTTGAATTTTCTTGCGGGAAATCCGATTGGCTCTATTTCAAGCTTGAATTCCTTAAGTTTTTGCTTTTCAGTGCTTGCAAAGCCAATGCCTTCAAAGTTTTCATTCCAGTCAAAAATCACTGAAGGCACGTTGGAAAGAAGCGCGCCTTCAATCAATACTTGCATTGTGTGATTACGGTTTGTTTCAGTCCCGTCAAAGATTGCGCTCCTTAAAAGGAGGCTTAATGGCTCTTCAACTGCCTGCCCTTCCCTGGTGACTCCTAAAGTGACTTCTCCCGCAACAATTCTTGTTCCCGCGTTTTCCTGCATTGTTGCTTGCGCGCTTGAAGACATTGAGCTTGAGGCGCCAGAGTGGTAGTTTGTTGCAAGGCTTGGCAAAAGCAAAGGATAAGTGAAAAATTCTTCTTTAATGTCTGCTGGAGTTTCCTTAAGTTCTGTAAGCTTCAAGTCGTATGCTTTTGAAACGTCTTTTATCATTTCACTGCTGGTTTTGAGCTTTAAGAGTAGCGAGTCAGTGTCAAGCATTACTGAATCTTCCTTCCAGTCCGCATAGCTTGTTCCGCTGCCGACTGCCAAAAACTTCAAGGTTCTTTTGGAATCGTGCTTTGTCAATACTAGGAGCTCGCGCGGCAGTGTTTCTGAAAAAGTCTCAACGCTTCCTGAAGCAAGGTATATTTTGTAGAATTCTGAAATCAGGCCTTTCACTTGCCCGTTTTCAACGTCAAAGATTGCGACCATTATGATGCTTTCTGGATTGCTGTAAAGCTGGACTTGGAATTTCTGGAAACTTCCTTCAAAAAGCTTTTCCCAAGGCCCGGAGCCAATGCGGAACATTTCAACCATGTTCAAAACCACTTTTTCCTTCTAAAGAATATTTAAATATGGGTTCTCCTATTATTAATTAGTTTTTTGTTAAAAAAGGAGACGGTTTTTCGAATGGTTGACAGCTCTGTTGTTTTAGGAACAGTAAAAAACATGATTGAATCAGGCCTGAATGACGACATCATCAAGGAAACCTTAAAGGACATTGGCTTGAGCGATCCTGAAATCCAGGATGTTTTAAGGCAGGCGCACGGCCCTAATGTTGAACAGCCCGCCCCAAAAAGGCCTCAAACTCCAAAAAAGCCAATTGAAGAAAATCCAACAGAGCCAAACCCTGTTGAAAGGCCAGGGCCAATTGTTTTTCCAGAGCATGATAATGCATTGGACAATGCAAGCGTGCATAACGCAATTTCTGAGCTTGGCTCTAAAGTTGATGACTTGAAGGAACGCGTTGACAGCATCAACACTTCAGCGCCGTTGGGAAATTCAGGCAATTTTGAAGGAGCCGCGGGCTTGCAGTCAAGGATTGACACAATCTCTACAGACATCAAGGAATTAAAGGCTGGAACCAACGCTCTAGTGGACTTGATGAAAAAAATCCTTGAAACAGACAGGGATGTTCTGCTCAGGCTTGAAGGGAAGAAGAAATAATTATTTTTTATCATCTTTTTTGAAAATTTTGTTAAACCCGTCAATGAAATTTTTGATTCCTTTTGCAGTCCGGGAAATCGGGTAAGGATTGGATAGTTTTTCCCCGTCTTTTGCAAGCAATGCCTCGGCGCTTTTCTTGCCCGCAACTTTCAGGTTTTCTTCCCAAAACTTTATTCCAATATCGCCTTTCATTTTTGCGGCTTCGACTTTTTTCCATTCGTTTTCCAATCCTTTGCGTAAGCTGTGCCCGCCTTTTTCAGCATGCTTTTTTGTCCCCTGCCAGAAAAAATGCAAAAAAAGCACTCCGGCAGCGAGAGCGCAAATTATTCCAGGCAATGCCCAGCCTGAAAGAAGGAAAGCAGCGCCTAATCCTGCAAACAGCACGAAAAGCACGAACTGGAAGCTGTTCATGAAGTATGCGAGAATTATTATGAGAAAGAATCCAATCAGGAGAAAGTTTTGCAATTCAGAATCAAGCATTCAATAACCGCCCATTCCGCCTTCGCCGCCAAGGCCTTCCAGGCCTCCGTACATGTCTTGGCCGCCCATTCCAAGGCCGTAAGGGTCTTGGGCCTGCGGCTTTTTTTTCAAGGAAGAAAGCACTGCGACAGCAATTAGTATTATGAGGATTGGGAGAAAATACTCTTTTAGGCTTCCGCTAGAGCTCATGAACAAAAAAACAGCGACTGCTATGAGGATTATTGAGCTAACCAGCGACCTCATGGTGATTAAAAGCACCGCAATTATTACAAAAACAATCCATGTTTGCTGCATTTGGAAAGCCAGGAAAACCAGCAATATTCCAACAAGCAGGTTGAAAGAGTCCATCATTCCAAAAGCCTCATTTGTTTATTGTCGGAAGTTTTTCGAAAATTTCCTTCCCAAAAGTCGCGAAAATGAACAATGCCACTCCAATCCAAATCAAGTCCGGGTTAGTGTAGAATGTAATGTAGGAAATGACTATTGCGAAGACTATCGCGAGCTTTGCGCTGCCAAGATTGTTTTTTGCCCAGGAGAAAATCCACACGAAAGTGAAGATTGCCAAGGCAATCCAAATGTTTCCCCAAATGTCCAAAATTGCTCCAAACAAATGCAACACCATAATTATGTTTATTCTTTTGAGTGTTTAAACCTTTCCCAATTGCCAGCCCTTGCTTAGCGAAACCTGGTTCCAACACCCCACATTATTACGCTTCCAAACCCGACTCCTAAAAGGATTTGGAAAACAAACAATGAACTAGTGACTGTAAGCCATTTTATCACGAGAAAGTAAATCAAGATTCCAGTGAACAAGTAAGTCAGGATTCCGTCGCCCAAATAGCCCCTAACTGTGGACCAGATTATGAAAACCATTATCAACGCGAACAAGTACTTTGCCGCTGGAAACACTGTAATTATCAAAGGCGGCAATAGCAAAACTGCCGCAAATGCAATGAGAATGAAAATTATGACATTTCCTTTGGAGTTCATTAACGGCCTCTCTTTAGCAGTCCTTGAAGCATTCCGATTGCCTGATGGCTTGCGTGGTGGGCGTGCTGCAATTGCTTTTGCCTTTCCTTGACGTCAGTGCCTAAAACATCAGGCCGTTCTTCCCCTTGCTGTTGCTGCTGGCCTGGCTGGCCCGCGGTTATGAAGAAAAAGTCAACGAATAGTGTTGAGACTCCGGCCATTAACAGCGTGTAAATCATGAAGGCGCCTATTGAGATTGCTGGAATCAGTATGAAAACCACGTAAAACATCACTATAATCAGGATTATTGAAAGCAGTCCTTTGCCCAAGTGGTTCAGGATAAAGCTTATTATTGAAATCATTATGAAAACTTGGATTACAAAATACATTTCTTCGAAAAAACCCAGGATTATTGGCTCTAGCATTTTTGGAAAACCAAAGAAGTAGAAGTGTTTTAGGCTTAAAAAGCATTACTGCCTTAGCCAATGCAGTTTTGGCCTGCAACCAGGCTTTTGCTCAGTCCGGAAATGCTTCTCTTGCTTCCTGCCTGTTCAAAAATAGTTTTTGGATTCCACCAGAACCTTGTCCGAACTCCAGTGTTTGTCACGCAAACCTTGCCTTGCTTTACAAGCTCGAAAACATCCTCGACTGTAGCAATGCTGTTGTTTATGTTGTTTTTTTCCATTGTTGAAATTCCATTCAATGCAACAACGCTTCCGTCAGAATCCGGAGTGTATAATGAAAAGCCGCTTGTTGGCTGCATTGTTCTTAGCGAATACTGGCTGCTTTTTGGAGTGTAAAAGATTGTCCTCAAGTAATTGTCGCCGCTTAACTCAATTTTTTGCCAATCCACTGTGTAAAGGGTTTCCCAGTTTGCGACATTGTCAAGCGCGTTTGCTTTCCTGTCTGGCTTTTCGTCAAAAGCCTGTATTAGAGGCAGTCCGCTGAAGTCATAGCAGTTTCCTCCAGCGCTCCACAGCGCTAAGGAATTGCCTACAACTTGCGGAGTGTTTCCTTGCATTAAAGTGTAGAAAGCCCCGAAAGGCTCTGTGCTTTTTTCTTTTGCCGTAATCTTCATCATTGTTGGAGTCGCCAGGTTTGGCGAGAACTCCATGCTTTTTTCAGTGTTTGAGCTTGTTTGAATGCTTAGTAAATTTCCTTTCCTTGTAATGTCGTTGTTCAAGTTTTGCAAATTGTCTTCAAACCTTGTGTTGACTGTTCCCAAAGAATTGCTTCCCGCATCTGGCGAGGTTTTTGCGGAAGTTAGGGAATTGTCAATCACTATGACTTCATCCTGGTTTACAAACTTCACTCCATACCCTTGCCTGTTGTAAGAACTGCCTTCCAAGCCAATGTTTCCATTCAATGGCATGCTGTAGAATGGCGAGTTTGGAGTCGGCTCCTTGATTAAGTAGAATGTTATCGCCATTGCTGCTTTTGGGCTGTTGTTTCCGTCAAACAGCCTCCAGTCGTCATTGTATACTGCCGCAATGTTCACTTTGTATCTTCCGGCGCTTCCAAGCTTGTCTGAATCAAAATACTTGTTTGTGAATTTCAGCCTGTTTGCGTCAAGGAAGTATTTCTTGAATCCTTGCGCGTCATCCTTGAAGAATTGCGGCGCATCAGCCAGGCTTTCCCTGACATAATAGTCCACAAAGTCTTTCCTGAAGTCCATCGTGTAAGCGTCCCTCATGAGCAATGCGTCAAAGCTGAACATTTTTTCCAGCGAAACCTTGTCGGTTATTGCTGTTGTTGGATTGACTCCTGCGTTAAAGCCGCCGGCAGTGTCAATAAAGCGCATGATAATGCTTTTTCCGCCGGAAAAGTCTGTTGTCCTTAGCATTTCGCAGTCTGTTTGGTTGATGAAGTCATTGTATTCTGCGATTCTTTCAAGAATAAACATTGCGAGAAAGACATTGTTGGTGTCAACTTTGACTCCGCTTCCAGCGTCTGTAAGATTGGATACAACTGCGTAGCCTGCCGGTGAAAGCGATAATGGGCAGTCTAAAGTGATTTCTGAATTTGGCTGCATGGTTGTTGGCAAGTAAGTGCATGTTGCGCTTGTGGCGCTTCCATTCATGAGGCGCACTTGAGAATTCAACTGCACTGTTGCCGCAGTCAATGTTCCATTCTTGATAGTGGTTTTTACCACAACGTCATTGCTTTGGTTTGTTGAATTGTATGTCGTCTGCTGTTTTATTATTGACTTGATGTAAACGCTGTTTGCGTCTATTATCCTGCTTGCCATGGAATTCCCGTCATAGCTGGCGGTTTGCTGTGTTGACTGGTCTATATTGGTTTCAGGGCATATGTTTTCGAAGTAATTGTTTGCCCTGTAAAAGTCATCCAGGAGTTTTATTCTTTTGCTTAATGCAATTGACAATTGCGTGGCGTCGCAGTAAACTCCGTTAGGGTTTTCTGCATCGCAGGTGTCATAATTTATTCCAGAACCATCAGTCCAGCTCCAGTCAAGCTTTACTTTAGGCAGGCTGCCGTCTCCAGTCCTTCCAAGCAGGCTAGTGCTTGAGCAGTCTAAAGTGTCAAACTGTATTTTTGGCAATTGCTGCCTTGTCTCTTGAGTTTTCACCATGATGTGGAAGCTTTCAGACCTGATGGTTGTGGTTTCTTCGCACTTAATGTAGTAATTTCCAAAATCGCCGTCTGCGCCGCAGTTTACACTTGCTTTTCCTTTATGCGTGGCATCGCCGTGAATGTGTTCAGTGGCCTTGACTGTCAAAATTTCATAAATTGGGTCTGGCTTCACGATTCCTTCATTTTCCAGGACAACTCCGACGCTTTGAACTCCGTCAGTTGTATCCCTGATGTCAAAATTCCAGGATGCCTTGATTTTGTCGTTTGTTGTAATTATTTCTTGGGCGTCTGGCGGCAAATAACGGTCATAAGTCTTGTCCATTGTTCCAGAAAGATTGATGATGTAATCATTCAGGCTGTTTGTTTGGAAAGTGTCTGCGCAGTCTGTCCCGCCAAACCCAAAAGCCATAAGAATTGCAATTACTATTGCGATAATAACTACGGCTATAATGCAAATCCAGCAGACTGTTACCAGGCCCACTGCAAATGTTGCCCAGCCTGCTGCCGCCGTTGTAGCGGCAGCCGCGGTTGCTGCTGTTGAAATGAACATCATTGATCCTGCAATAAGCCCCACTCCGGCGCCAATTGCCCCATACCCTAAATAATTAGGGTCTGTTGAGGCTTCGCCCCAAGCGCACATGTTTGCTTTCACTTTGACTGACTCTTCCAAAAGCCTGTTGTATAATGTTGTGGAGTCTTTGGCTCCTTGGCCCAGCATTATGAAATTGTACTTGTCCATGTAGAATGCCTTTGTTTCTTTAGGCTCTACAATTACCGGGAAGTCAATGAGTTTTTGCCAGCTTCTTCCAGGAACTTTGGCTTCAACTGTTATTCCGTAATATCCAGGCATGCTTTGCCTTCTGACAGTGATTTCCTTGCTTGTGTTGATTACTGCGGTAGTGCTCCAAGGGCTTACTTCAATGCCGCCTTCTTTTGTTCCGCCGCGGCAATTAACGTTTTTTGCGTCATTTTGGCAGAATCTGAACTGCACTTTAGTGCTTTCTCCGCATTTTGAAGTGTCTATCGTGAATGTTTTTTCATCCTCGCCTTTTGCAATCCTTACTCCAGTGTCGCTTCCTGGCTCGAATTGCACGCATTCAGTTAAAGTGGTCACTAGAATGTTTGCGTTGATTGGATTGCTTGCCCCGACGCTTTTCATTCCTGAAGTTGTGGGAGTTGAAGCGTCAAATTCCACTTTGAATTTTGCTTCTTCGTTCAAATGGCCTTGGGTTGGGGCAAAGCTGATCATTGAGTAATATTCTGCCTCTTCGCTTGGCCGTAAAGTGTCAAATAGCGTAATCCACTCGCCATCCCTCAAAATTTCAGAGGCAGAAGCCCCTGTATTTGGGTCTGTTACAGTGACTTGCACGTTTCCAATGGGGTTTCCTATCCAAGTAAGCCTTGCTTTCAAGTACTGCACTGGAATATTGCTTCCTTCGACTTGGCAATTGTTCAAAATAGTGAATTCCTTGGTCGTCAGGTTCTCTTGTGTCATTGACTGCCAGTCTTTCAGGCTGATGTTAATGCAGCCAGTGTCGTCAACGCTTGGCCCGACTGAAATGTTTGCCTTGAATGGAAGGTTGAAAGCCCAGGTTTTTCCCAAGGAATCATTGGAGAACTCCAAATGCAATTGCCCGTTGACTTCTTTTTCGTCTTCAAGGATCGCGCTTGGAGAAACCGCGGCCTTCATTGTGAGGCTTTTGGTTGAGTTAGGGTCTATGTAATAATTTCCAATCAATTGGGCAAGGTAATTGTTCATCAAGTCTTCATCCAGGAATCCGCCAAAGCGGCCGGTAATGCGCGCGTTCGAAAGGTATAATTCAATTGGCACTTTGTTGTTTGCTATTGTTGTAACTTCCTTGCTTGTGCGGTTTTTCAAATTCAAGCTTGCCAATAGCGAGTCCGGGTCAAACTCTAAAATGTTCTCGTCGATTTTTATTTCTTCAACAGCGCCTGCAAAGTCTTCCTTTTCTGCCTCAATCCTGATTATTGTTCCAGGGCTGCTTGATGGAATAGTGAATGACGCAATTCCAAGCCTGCTGGTTTTTTTGCTTCCTATGAGGGTTTCAGTCCTGTCAGGCGCTATTTTGGTTGCCTTGACTGTCGCGTTTTCCAGCACGAAGCCCTTGTTGTCTTTAACTATTGCGTTAAAGTCATTGGTTGTGAAAGCCCCGAAAAAGTCAGGAATTATTTCCAGGGAAAGCTGGTTCTCTGATTTGACGCTGAATGAAATTTCCTTAGTAAATACCACTGCATCTCTCGCAATCAATTTTACAACAAAGCTTGAACTGCCTGTTTTTTTAGGCTGGAAGCGCAAGAGCATTTTCACGCTTTTGTTTTCACGCATGTCCTGGATTTGAATTTCCGGAATCTTGAATGCGTTAAAGCCGGAGTTTGAGACTGGAATCCCGTTCGCGTTAGTGAAAGTGTATTCCAAAATTTGCAAGACATCGCTTGTAGTGCTTCCTTCATCTTCAGAATTCACGAACTGGAAGCGCGCGTTGTTTTCTGTCCCGTAAACTGTCTGGGAAATGTTTGATATTTCAAAGCTCATTGTGTAAGCCTGGAAAACCTTCAAATTGTAAGGCCCTGTAATGTTGAGTCTTTCTGACTCGTCATAAACCCTGTCGTTGTAAAAGCAGAACCCGCTTTCATCATCGCATAATGCCGGCTTTCCCTCATAGAACGGCTGTTCTTTGGTCAATGCATAAAGAGATTGCACGCTGCCTGACTCCAGCGCAGTCCCAAGCCTTTGGTCTTCCGGAGTCCTGATGATTTCTCCATTGTCTTTTCCAACCCACGCGCGGTAATTGAAAAGCAATGCAGTGCCTGGAGTAATGTCATTGCGCACTTTGATTTCAGCGTCAATTAAGTAAGTGGTGTTTGATTTAGGGCTTGTAAATGTCGCGTTAACCCATTTGAAGTCTGAATTTGTCAAAGAGTCAGGGCTTGAGTCAATGTCAGAGCCATTGTCCGGATTCCATGTAGTGCCCTTGAGTGCAGTGATTTCCGGAGAGAAAATATTCCTTTGATAGACCGGGTCGTTTTCCAGAATGCTTCCCTTTTCCTTTCCGCCGGTCATTATGAAAAAGCCCGCTGTTTGGGGATTCAGGCTTGCTGGAATGTCAAGCTTTAATCTGACAACATACCTTTCCCCGGCCTTTAATTCGTTCTTTCTTGTCGCTCCATCAAGCCCGTAAATTCCTACAATGTCAAACTGGGGATTGCCGCCTGGAATTGTCTTCTTCAAGACTGCGTTGATTGTTATTGTCTGGCTTTTCAGAATCTGGTAATAGCTTGAAACAAGGCTTGAATATCCTTCAGCGCTAACTGTGGCGTAGACTTTCTTGTCTGCCTTGAAAGCAAAGTCAGCGCTTCCAGTTTCAGGGCTTGTTTCCAAAGCGCAGGCAGTTCCATCAGGCTTTGGGCATTCCTTTCCTGACTCTGTCTTGAATTCAACGCGCGCGTTCGCGATTGGCAATCCTTCCTCGTCTTTTACAATTACTTTCAGTATTCCTTCCCCGATTTCCATCCGGACTGTTTGCTTTGCGGGAATTTTTGGCTCAATGCTGAATGGGTTTGAAGAATCCTTTTTTTCAGCAGGGTATTTGAAAGCGCGCAAAAAATACTTTCCCCGCTTTAAGTTCGAGAATTTTGCAACTCCATTAACGTCAGTGACTGCAGGGTTTTGCGGCGCCAAAAGCTGCGTGTCTGCATTATAGATTGAAACTTCAGCATTTTCGACCGGAAGAGAGTCTTCATCAAGCACTGTTGCCTCTAGCTTTCCGCAATTGCTTGCCGAATCAAGGCATTTTTCCAGTCGCGCAGTGAAAGCATTGGTTTGCTGGCTTGAAAAATTAAAGTCTTGCTCGAAGGCAAGGTAGTCTTCCTGGCCGACTTGAATTGTGAAAGTTCCATACTCAAACAATGCCACATTCTTGTCAGAATTATTGTCTGTAGTGAATTTTGCCGCAACAATGCCGTTCTTTGATGTTATTTTCACGCTTGCGCTTGAAACCCGCAAGTTTGATGCCGCGTCAATCACGCTTATTTGGACAAAGCCTTTTGTCTGCCTTTTTGTCGTGGCGTTAAGGCTGATGTATTCTCCAACAAGCTTTTTTGAGTCAGTCCTTGCGCTTTCAAACCTTCCGCTAGAGTCAGTGACTGTCGCATAATATTCTGTTTTTTCAACATTGCCAAATTCTGCAATTCCGTCAACAGCGTCCTTGCTTCCCCTTTCAGTGTTTTCAGAATCATGCAATACAATTGTGAATTTTTCCTTGATTACCAGTCCTTCAGCGTCAAGAACTTTCACAATGACTTTTCCTTTAGGCACTTCAATTTCTGAAAGATTGATTATTGACTCGCCAGTCCTTAAAGTATAGCCGTTCACGCTTTGAAAGTTTTTCGCGCTCACGTCAGCCTTCATGACTCCGCAGCCTGCGGGCACGTTGATTGAAACTTGGCCTTGGTCTGTGGTCATTGTCGAAGGGCTTGGAACAACTGTGGAATTCGAGCAGCTTAGCTTTATTGAGACTTCAGTCCCTGAAAGCGATTCGTTGTTCTCTTTTGCAATCATCAGGTTTATTTTCGTCAATTCGGGGATTTTTGGCTTTGACAGGACAATTTCAATCATTTTGCTTTTCTTGTCCGCAATGAATTGCTTGGAAAAATTGTCAAAGCCGTTCCTTGAAACACTCACCTGTATTTTTTCATTGGGCTTTACGCTGAATGATTTTAAGGCGCCGCTTGCATTGGTTTCGCTTGTTAAAGACTGGCTTCCAATCATTAACTGAACTGGCTGTCCCGGAACCAAAAGATTGTTTTCCGTCTTCACTGTAATTTTGACTTCGTACATTTCAGGCGACAGTGCAGGCATTACCACAAAGAAAGCAATCAGGACAAGAATGACTAAAATGAGCAGAAGGAAAACAAAATGCGGAATTCCCCTGTCGTCAAGCCAGTCTATAATCCCGTAATAAATGTCTTGAAGTCCCATTAGAATCAATTCTGTAGGTTAAAAAACAGATTAAATTAAGACTTTTTAGTATTAAAATGTTGTCTTTATTTAATGCATTCTGATTCTGCGCTTTTTTCATTGCCTTCAATTGATTGGATTATTGGGGTTGGATTCCACCAGAACTTCTGCTCAAGCCCTGTTCCAGAAACGCAAACAGTCCTGTTCCT